>NZ_JBYMUW010000004.1:0-658325 GCF_057814995.1 Caballeronia sp. SL1002
ATGACGACCAAAGCTCAGGCAAAATCCGCCGCCACCGCCGCCAGGAAAGCCGCGCCGATTCCCCAAGCGCCTAAAACCACGGACGCCGCAAACGCGGAATCTGCCGTTCCCGCACGAAAAACGAAGGCGAGCGTCGCCGTCGGTGCAGCGCTCGATCCGAAACCGGTCGATGCACCGCGTCCTGCGCGCACCAAAAAGACGGTGGTGGAAGACCTGGCGGCCAGCGCCGCGCCGGCCAAAGCAGCCAAGAGCGCCCGTCCGTCCGCCGATAAAAGCACGCGCGCGAAGAAGGAAAAAGTGGTCCGCGACAGCTTCACGATGCCGAAGTCCGACTACGCGCGCATCGCCACGCTCAAGCAGAAATGTCTCGCCAATGGCGTGCATATCAAGAAGAGCGAGCTGCTGCGCGCGGGTCTCGTGATGCTCGAAAACGCGACGGTCAAGAATCTGCTCGGCGTGGTCGGCGGGCTCGAAGCGGTCAAGACCGGCCGGCCGGTGAAAGGGTAACGCGATGCCGCGAGGCGGCAACGCCAGTTAGCCAACCGATACGCCAAACGCAAACGAGGGGCGCGTTCCATGAGTACGATAAGGATTGCCTCTCGCGAGACATCGACGCGCTTTGCCGAACTCGATCAACTCGACGCCATCCTCAACGCGGGCGCGCGGCATTTCCGCACGCGAACGGTCTGCGAAGTCCGCGCTGGAGCCGCGACCTTTCCGGTGATCACCGCCTCGATCGGCTCGACCGATCCGCAAGCGCCCACCATCGGCTTCTTCGGCGGCGTGCATGGGCTTGAGAGGATCGGCACGCAGTTGATCCTCGATTACATGCGCTCGCTCCTCTCGCGTCTCGAATGGGACGAACTGCTCGACGAGCAACTGCGTTCGGTGCGCCTCGTATTCATGCCGATCGTCAATCCGGGCGGCATGTGGGCGAAGACGCGTTCGAACCCGAACGGCGTCGACCTGATGCGCAACGCGCCGCAAAGCGCGACCGGCCGCGTGCCCTTTCTCGCGGGCGGCCAGCGTGTCGGCCCGTGGCTGCCGTGGTATCGCGGCTCGGGACGCGGGCCGCTCGAAGCGGAAAGCGCCGCCCTTCTGCAAGTGGTGAAAGACGAACTGCTGACGCGGCCGCTCAGTCTCGCGCTCGACTGTCATTCGGGCTATGGCTGGGACGACAGCATCTGGTTTCCCTACGCGAAGAGTCGCGAGCCGATGCCGCATCTTCCGGAAATGTTCCAGCTCAAGACGATGTTCGAGCAGTCGCATCCGCATCACGGCTATGCGTTCGAGCCGCAAAGCCACCAGTATCTGCTGCACGGCGATCTTTGGGACTGTGCCTACGATCAAGCCCGCGCACCCAACATCTTCCTGCCGATGACGCTTGAACTCGGCTCATGGCGCTGGATCCGGAAGAACCCGAGCCAACTGTTTTCGCGGCTCGGCATGTTCAATCCAGTGAAAGCGCATCGCGTCGAACGCGTGCTGCGTCGCCATACCCATTTCCTCGATTTCTTGACCCGCGCCGCGTTCGCCTCGCCGCGCTGGCTGCCGCAAGGCGACCAGCGCGGCGCGATCCACCTGCGCGCCATGGAACACTGGCATCGCCAGCCGTCGCGATGAGCCACTGGATCCTTTTGCGCGGCCTCACGCGGGAACAACGTCACTGGGGCGAATTCCCGGAGCGATTCCGCGCGACGTTCTCGGACTACGACGCGACCGGCGTCGTTTGCATCGACCTGCCCGGCAACGGCTGCGAAGCGAACGTGCGGAGTCCGGAAAACGTCCGGGAAATGACGGCGTGGTTGCGTGACAAGGCGCTCGGGCTGAATCTGCAACCGCCGTACCGGCTGCTCGCGATGTCGCTCGGCGGCATGGTCGCGACCGATTGGGCGCAGCGCCATCCTGAAGAGATCGACGCGCTCGTGCTCATCAACACCAGCATGCGTCCGTTTTGCGCCGTGACCGAGCGGCTGCGGCCGTCGGCGTGGCCGAATCTCGCACGCGTGGCCGCTTCGTGGACCGAGCGGATGCGATGCGAAGGGTTGATCCACGAACTGACCTGCAATCGCGTCGATACGCTGTCGGACGATCTCATTCAGTGGCGCGCGATACGCGCGGGCGCGCCTGTGAGCGCGCGCAATGCGCTGCGTCAGTTGTGGGCGGCGGCGCGCTTCACCGCCGATGCCGCGCCGCCGCGCTGTCCGGCGCTGCTGCTTTCGTCACAGGCCGATGCGCTCGTGGACCCGCGCTGTTCCACCCGCGTCGCCGCGCGCTGGCAGGCAGCGCACGCGACCCATCCGTGGGCGGGCCACGATCTTCCGCACGACGATCCTCAATGGACCGCCGACGCGATCCTCGCCTGGCAGCGGGCGCGCGTCGGTTAGAAACTTCAGACTTTATCCACCGACGCCTGATAGATTTCGTCGATCGACGTTGCCAGCGTTTTGTCGAATTCGCTGTCGCTCATCGGCTCTTTCAGCTCGTTGATCAGCGCGCGCGAGAAGCTCGCGATCATGCCGTGATTGTGCGAGAGACGCTCGCACGCGTCGGCCCGCGTATAACCGCCCGACAGCGCGACCACGCGGACCACGCGCGGATGCTCGATCAGCGGACGATAAAAATCGGCGACATCGGGAATGGTCAGCTTGAGCATCACGCGGCTGCTTTCCGGGAGCGCGTCCAAACCCTTGAGCAGTTCGTCGCGCAGGATGGCTTCCGCTCCAGCCTTATCCGGGCTCTTGATCGATACTTCGGGTTCGAGAATCGGCACCAGTCCGGCCGCCACGATCTGCGCGCCCAGTTCGAACTGCTGCTTGGCGACCGCCGCAATGCCTTCCTTCGACGCCAGTTTGATCACCGAACGCATCTTCGTCCCGAAGATGCCGAGCGTCACCGCGCGCGATAGCAACGCGTCGAGGCCGGGAATCGGCTTCATGAGTTGCACGCCGTCGGCCTCGGTTTCAAGCCCTTTATCGACCTTCAGGAACGGCACCACGCCACGGTCTTCCCAAAGGAAAGCCGGCACCGGCTTGCCTTGCGCCTGCCCGTCCATCGTGGCCTCGAACAGAATTGCACCGATGATCTTCTCGCCGTTGAACGCGGGCGCGGAAATGATCCGCACGCGCATTTCGTGCATCAGACGGAACATCGCGGCGTCGCCGTCGTAGGCACTTTCCGGAATGCCGTACTGCTTCAGGGCGCCGGGCGTCGAGCCACCGCTCTGGTCGAGCGCCGCAATAAATCCTTGTCCTTCCGACATCTGCACCAGCATCTTTTCATTTGCCACGATTGCTCCCCCTTTTCAACGATCAAACACCGGCAGCACGCAATTTCGATGCCAAACCAGCGCCCTGGATCGCCTTAGTGTAGGGGCTTTTTCGTGCAAGCCGGCGCAAAGTGCGCCATTTTGGCGGCGTAATCCTGCACGTCGGCGGGCTTTTTCGTGTCGCGACGCCCGGTTGCGTCATTTCAGGCGCGCTTCCATGAAGTCAAGAAAGCACTGGATTCGGGATGCGAGCGTGCTGTTGCGGTAATAGACGGCGCGGATCGGCTGCAAATGCGGGACGAGCCGCGCCGTCAGAACCGGCACAAGCCGCCCGCTTTCGATATCCCCCGCCGTCATGAACCCCGCGAGGCACGCGATGCCCTGATCCGCGAGCGCCAATTGCCGGATCGTCTCTCCGCTCGACGCGGCGAGGTCGGGCCGGATCGGCCATGACTCGCCGCCGTCGTGGCGCAACGGCCACGCATTCAGCGCTTCCGGCTCGGTAAAGCCGAGCAGCGTATGCGATGCGAGCGCGTCGACCGTTTCCGGCGCGCCGTGCTTCGCGAGATAGCCGGGACTTGCCAGCACGTTGAGCGCGCTCGCCCCGAGCGAGCGCGCGTGCAGCGTCGAGTCGCTGAGCGGGCCGATCCGAATGGCGATATCCGTGCTCTCGGCGAGCAGATCGATGTTCAGTTCGTTCGTGTTCAGTTGCAGTTCGATTTCGGGAAACTGCGCCCGGAAGGCGTCGATATGCGGCACGATCGCATGCAGCATGAACGGCGTCGCGGCATTGATGCGCAACCGTCCCGCGGGCCGTTGCTGGCGCGACACGAGGCGCTCTTCAAGCGCTTCCATCCGTTGCAGGATGTCCTTCGCCTGCTCGAAGAAAAAGCTGCCTTCCTCGGTCAGGTTCATCCGCCGCGTGGTGCGGTTGATGAGCGTCGCGCCGAGTTTTTCTTCGAGCCGCGACAAGGTTCGGCTCACCGCCGAGGGCGCGAGATCAAGTTGCTGCGAGGCAGCGGTGATCGAACCCGATTCGACGACGGCGACGAACACGCCGAGTTCGTCGGAATGAGCTTTCATAAGGGATCCGGTGAGGTTCAAGGCGCCGCGCAATGGCCCAAGCGAGCACGCGCGGGCGCACAGGCGCCATCATGCCCTGCTTTTGCGACGCGAGCCCTCATGTGAGCCTCCAAGTGAGCCCGCAAGTGAGCCCGCATGTGAGCCGCATGTGTGCCTTCAGGCATCCACGATCACCTCGAATCCGCCGTAGATCAGCCGCGTGCCGTCGAAAGGCATCGGATTCGTTTCCGGCTGCAACCTCGGGTCTTCCATGACCGCTTTCATCCCCTCGTCGCGCGCTTGCCGCGACGGCCAGACGACCCATGAAAACACCACGGTTTCGTCGTCCTTGCGCTTCACGGCCATCGGAAACGAAGTCAACTTTCCTTCGGGCACATCGTCGCCCCAGCACTCGACCACCCTCGACGCGCCGTGCTCCTTGAATACCACCGCCGCCGCCCCGGCATGGCGCACATAGCTTTCCCGATCCTCCGTGCGCACCGCGACGACAAAACCCTCGACATAGTCCATGAACGTTCTCCATTGGCTGACCGACTGCGGGCCGCGCGACGTGGCCGCCCTGCCGATACGACGAACTCCGCCCGCCGGAATCGACACCGGCCGGAAATTTTCCGGTCACGCGGAAAAATTTCCACGGCATTTAGCCGGTTATCATGCTCGTGCGCCAATTTCCGCCCGGCGGCCCGGAGGCTCTCTTGATCGACCGTTTTCCCGATTGCCCGCGACCGCTACGCAAGCGGCCGAAGCTTGCGATCCGCGTCGCGGGCATTCTCGCAATTGCGCTCGCGGGCTGCATGACCGCGCCGCAGCCGACGCCGCCGTCCGCCGCGGACACCGCCGCGCTAACGTCCGCTATCGCCGGAACGCAGCGCAGCGAGAAAGCGCGGGCGCGCGATGTTTATCGCCATCCGCTCGAAACCCTACAGTTCCTCGACATCCGCCCGACTCAAACGGTGCTGGAAATCGCGCCCGGCGGCGGCTGGTACACCGATATTCTCGCGCCGTATCTGCGTGAGCGCGGCCATCTTGCCGAGGCGCAGTACGCAAGCCCACTGGCCGACCTGGCCGCCGAAGACGCCCCGACCGATACCGCCTACCGCGCCAAGCTCGCAGGCGCACCGGATGTCTACGGACCGGTCGCGATCGGCACCTTGCGCGACGGACGCTTCGAGGGATTCGACTCGCAAGGGCGGTTCGACCGCATCCTCACGTTTCGCAATATCCACAACTGGATCAAGGACGGCCAGCTCGACGCCAACTTGCGCGCCTTCTACGCCGCGCTGAAACCGGGCGGCTCGCTCGGCGTCGAAGAACATCGCGCGGCGCCCGGCACCTCTCTTCAGCAGATGATCGACACGGGTTACGTGACCGAGGCATTCGTGATCGAGCACGCGCAACAAGCCGGCTTCGCACTCGCCGCGACGAGCGAAGTCAACGCGAACCCGCTCGACACGAAGAATTATCCCCATGGCGTGTGGTCGCTTCCGCCGACCTACAAGGGCGGCGATACCGACCGCGCGCGCTACGCGGCGATCGGCGAATCCGACCGGATGACGCTCAGGTTCGTCAGGCGCTAGCGTCGTTTCGGCGGACATCTGCAACGCAGGCATTCAACTCAGGAAGGACGGTCGCGATGGCAAAGATAGCTCCCGGAGTCGGTCCGCAGTTCCCGCAAGTCGTTGTCCTGTTCGGCGCCACCGGCGACCTCGCCCGGCGAAAACTCCTGCCGGGTCTTTTTCATCTGTCGAACGCGGGCTTCATTCCGGGCTGCCGGATCATCGCGGTCGCACTCGACGACATCGACCTCGACACGTTCCGGCGTTCCGCGCGCGAAGCGCTCGACGAGTTTTCCTCGCGCAAGATCACGGAAAAAGAATGGGATGACTTCGCGTCCCACCTCGATTACCTGTCGCTCGCCGCTGGCGCGGGCGCGCTGAGAGCGGCCGTCGAGAATGCCGAGGCGACCTTCGGCAGCGAGTGCCGGCGTCTGCATTACTTGAGCGTGCCGCCGAGCGCCGCGCTGTCGGCTGTCCAGATGCTGAGGGAAGCGGGACTGGTCGAGCGTTCGCGCATCATCATGGAAAAGCCGTTCGGGACGAACCTTGCTTCGTCGGTGTCGCTGAACGCGAAGCTCCACGAGGTGTTCGACGAAGAGCAGATTTTCCGTATCGACCATTTTCTCGGCAAGGAACCGGCGCAGAACATTCTGGCGTTCCGTTTCGCCAACGGCTTGTTCGAGCCCATCTGGAACCGCAACTTTATCGATCACGTGCAGATCGACGTGCCGGAAACGCTAGGGCTCGGCAAGCGCGCGGGTTTCTACGAGCAGACCGGCGCGTTCCGCGACATGGTGGTCACGCACCTGTTCCAGATTCTGGCGTTCATGGCGATGGAGCCGCCGACGTCGCTCGAACCTTCGCCCATCAGCGAGGAAAAGAACAAGGTTTTTCGCAGCATGGTGCCGATCCAGCCGACCGACGTGGTGCGCGGCCAATACACCGGCTATCGCGCCGAGGAAGGCGTCAGCCCCGAATCGGAAACCGAGACGTTCATCGCGCTGAAATGCTCGATCGACAACTGGCGATGGGCGGGCGTGCCGTTCTATCTGCGCACCGGCAAGCGCCTCGCCGAAGGACAGCGGATCATCTCGATCGCCTTTCGCGAACCGCCGAAGAGCATGTTTCCGGCGGGTTCCGGCGTGGGATCGCAAGGCCCGGACCACTTGACCTTCGATCTCGCGGATGCATCGAAGATGTCGCTCTCGTTCTATGGCAAGCGTCCCGGTCCCGGCATGCGGCTCGACAAACTCAGCCTGCAGTTCGCGATGCGGGACACTGGGTTGATCGGCGATGTGCTCGAAGCCTACGAGCGTTTGATTCTCGACGCGATGCGCGGCGACCGCACGCTCTTCACCACGGCGGAAGGGATCGAGCGGCTGTGGCAGGTGTCCACCGCGCTGATCGAATCGCCGCCGCCGGTTCGCTTTTACGCGCCCGGTTCGTGGGGGCCGAACGCGATTCATCAACTGGTCGCGCCGCGTGCATGGCGTCTGCCGTTCGAGCGCGCGTGGCGCGATCCGAACAAGCTCGGCAGTTAAGGCGCGCGCCCGGCGCGACGGCATTGTCCGCGCGCCGGGTCCGTCTTGCGTTGCGCGAATTATCGCCTTTACATCCGCGCTTTTCTCGCCTTTGATTAACCATCAAGCGAGCGCGGACGCTCGCTCTCACATCCGACCCAAGCACGCAGCCGACGAGGCCCGAGGTCATGGTCACGACAGATTCCCCGGCCGCCGCGCCGAAGAAAAAGATCATCGTTGCGATTCATGGTGTCGGCAATCAGCAGCGCAGCGCCACCATCCGTTCCGTCGTGCGTCGTCTGGGCAGCTTGTCCGACCCGCCGCTGCCGATCATGCCGCTGGGGTTTTTCAATATCGGTGAGGTGGGCGAAGTCAGCTTCCGCGAACTCGCGGTCGAAAAGGACCATCCGCTGAAGGGAATCGGCTTCGCCGAGGTCTACTGGGCAGACGTGCCGAGGGGCGTGGTCACGCAAGGCGACACGCTGGAGGAAAGCAAGGCGTGGGGCAAAACGATCGTCGGTCATGCGCAGGCGCTTTACAACAGCACGGTGAAATCAGAGCCGCGGCAACTCGACGATGTGGATTTCAATCTCACGGCGGGCGTGGTGGAGGAGATCGTCGAAGCGGTGGCCGTCATGCAGAACCTCTTGTGGATCGTCGGTAAGGCGGGCCTCTTCAAGTTCGACCTGGCGCCGATCCTGACCGACTATGTCGGCGACGTGCAACTGGTGGCTGAATTTCAGGGCTATCGCAAGACGATCGTGAATCGCTTTCACGACGCGATGACGCAAATACTGAAACAGGCCGGCACCGACGATGCAGAAATCTACATCGTCGCGCACAGCGAAGGGACGGTGGTCAGTTTTGTCGCGATGCTGCAGGCGCTCGGCGCTCCGGTGGACACCACGGTTGCCGTCGAGCACGGCCGCACGGCGAACTACGACTGGATCAAGAACGTCAGGGGATTCATGACGTTCGGCTCTCCCATCGACAAACATTTGCTGCTCTGGTCGGCGCTCTGGCCGGCCAAAGGCACGCTGAAAACGCAATTGCAGCCTGACGGCTCGGTCACGACCGCGTCGACAAACGGCAAGAACCGCGTATTGCCGTCGCGAATCCAGTGGCGCAACTATTACGACTTCGGCGACCCGATCGGCTTTCAGCTCGACACCGCGCGCCAGTATCTCAGCGACCACGAGTGCACGGCTTTCGACTTCGAAATGCAGCACGATTACGGATTCAGCCGATATATCCTGCCGGGCGCGGCGCATATCGGTTACTGGAACGACCGGCAAGTCTTCGAGCACTTCGTCAGCAACGTCGTGTTCGCGGACCGGCCGGCTTACGCAGAGAAAAAAATCAGGCCGCCGAAGACAAAACTGATCGCCAGTGTCGCGAGTCTCGCGATCCCGTACCTCTTGTGTTTCGCGTTGCATCTCGCCGCCGTGTACGCGATGTTCAAGGGCATCATCACGTTCTTCAAGGAGCAAGGCGGACCGATTACGCAAACCACGCTCTGCGTCGTCGCGCTCGCGACCCTGCTTGCCAGCGCGACGGTATGCGGACGCTTGCCGCGCCTTGCCAACCGACGCCGTCCGGGCTGGACCGTCCTTGCGCTCGTGATCTTCATCGCGGGCGCGTTTATCACGGTCGAATTGCTGCCCGACGGCGCCGCCGAGTTCCTGGCCGGCCCGCTTTCTCGCGCGACGGCGGCTGGCTCGCCTCATCCGACGCCGAGCGAATTTATCTGCATCGCGGCGGCAGCCATTATCGCGATGTCGGGCTGGCTTGCCCCGCGCGAGCCGAAATGGGGCCGCTGGCTGATGATCGGTCTGGGTTCGATCTTCGTCGTCGTGGCGATCGGGTATGCGTTTGCGTTGCGCCAGAACGAGGGCGCGCAGCACGACGCGCTCTGGCCGCTGGTCCTCGCGGGCGGGATGTTCGTCTATCTGTGGTGGCTCGCCATTTTGCTGTTCGACCTCACGTTCGTGTGGCATCGCTATATCCGCAACTCGGTCGCGCCCGACACGCTGCGCGATTGGCGCAGCGGAAAGGACGCCGAGTTGCGCACCTTCTCGATGCGCAAGCCGAAGAGTTAGGCGCGCGCGTCGGCGACGACGGCCGCATCGGCCGCATCGCGCAGATCGTCCAGATCGCGGCCGCGCGTCTCGGGCGTGTAATACGTCGTCACCACGCCGATCAAACTCAGCACCACGACATACGAAGCGAGCGGAATCCACGAGAGGATCGTGCCTTCCTTGCCGCCCCAGTGGCTCGTGGTCCACGCAATGATCGACGCGCCGATCAGCGGCGCCACGCCGCCCGCGATCACCGCCGATACCTCCCGCCCCGTCGCGACCCCGGCATAGCGATGCTGCGCGCCGAAAAGTTCGGGCAGCAGCGCGCCCTGCGTCGCGAACATGCCCCACACGCCGACCAGCGCGACGCAGAGCGCGGCGATGCTCGCGGTCGCGTTGCCGTGGCTCAGCACCCACCAGACCGGATACGCCATCACCAACTGATAGATCGCGAAGCCGCGATACACCGGAATCCGCCCGAGCCGGTCGCTGAGAAGGCCGGTCACCGGAATCACCAGCGCGCCGGATGCGCCCGCGAGCAACAGCGCCATCGGGCCGATGGATCCCTTGAGACCCGTCGCGGTCGCCATGTAGCTGATCGCGAGCGACTGATAGATCGACGATCCGCCGTTCTCCGCCATCCGCAATCCGATCACCTTCAGCAAGGTCGGCCGCGAATGGGCGACCAGCGATGCGAGCGGATTCTTCTTGACCTGATCGCGTGCTTCGAGCTTCGTGAACGACGGCGACTCTTTCAGCTTGAGCCGGATCCACATCGCCACCGCGATAATCACGACGCTCAACAGGAACGGCACGCGCCACAGCCAGCTCGGCGACGTGTCCTCCATGCGCACGAGCGCAAAGTAGATCGCCGCCGCCATCACCGTGCCGAGCAGCACGCCCATGAACGGCAGCGCGGCGAAATAGCCGCGCCGTTTCGCGGGCGCGTATTCGGCCATCAACACCGCCGCGCCGGCCTGTTCCGCACCCGCGCCGAAGCCTTGCAGCAGACGGCAGCCGACCAGCAGGATCGGCGCCCAGACACCGGCTGTCGCATAGGTCGGCAGCGCGCCGATCAGCGTGCTTGCAATGCCCATCAGCAGAATGGTCGCCATCAGCACGAACTTGCGTCCGTAGCGGTCGCCAAGCACACCGAACACGATCCCGCCGACAGGCCGGATCGCGAAGCCGACGAAGTACGCGCCGAAGCTCGCGATAAGTCCGATGCTCGGATCGGCGGAAGGGAAGAACAACGGCCCGAAAATCAGCGCCGACGCGAGGTTGTACAGCGCGAAATCGTAGTATTCGAGCGCGCTGCCGAGCGACGCCGCCCACGCCGCGCGATAGAGATCGGCGGTCGTTACCGCGCCGTCCGCTGGCTTGTCTGCCGCGATCGCGTCGATATTGCCGGGCTGACCGGCCTGATAAACGTGTTTCATGGTGTCTCCTGAAACCCCGATTGGTTTGCACAGCAAAGAGCCGAGGCGCGTTCCCGTCTGATCGCGGGAATCGCTTTGCCTGAGCTTCGTGTGAGTCAGCTATCCGACGCGCGCGATCTCGTCGAGCAGCGCCGCGCTCATCGCGTCGAGCGGCGCGGGCTTGCCGGTGTACAACTCCACTTGACCGCAGAACTGATGCAGCAACATGCGCGTTCCATCGACTGTGCGGCAGCCCAGTTCGGCGGCATCGCGGATCAGCTTCGTGCGTACCGGGATAAACGCTGCGTCCATCACGACCAGATGCGCCGCCAGTTGGTCCGGGCGCAACGGGCTCGCATCGGGCGCGCGAAAACCCGCCGCCGTCGCGTTCACCACGCAGTCGTAGGCGGCGGGATCGAACTCCGCTGGCGTGCCGCCGAACGCGAGACCGAAGCCCTGCGCGAGCGCGTCGCCGCGCGCCGCCGTGCGATTGAACACGGTGATTTTCGCGCCCGCGCGGCGCGTGCCCCACGCGATCGCCCGTGCCGCGCCGCCCGCGCCGAGCAACGCGATGCGCAGGCCGTCGAGCGGCGTCGCTTCTTCCAGCGCACGCACCGCGCCGATGCAGTCGGTGTTGTAGCCGGTCAAAACGCCATCGCGGTTATCGATCGTGTTCACCGCGCCGATCTCGCGCGCGGTTTCGTCGAGTGCATCGAGATGCGCGATGACCGCCTGCTTGTGCGGCATCGTCACGTTCAGGCCGCGAATGCCGAGCGTGCGCATCGCCTTGACGCCGCCCGCGGCGTCCTCGACACCGAAGCTCACGAACGTATAGTCGACGCCGAGCGTCCGGTACGCCGCGTTATGCACGCGCACGTTGAAGGTGAACGGCTGGCCCGCGAGCGAGCCGCAGAGCGTGGGAATCGAATGTGGCATTTCGGTAAGATCCTCGGTGAAGCGCCTAGCGCGGCGTCGTGCGCAGCGACGAAGGTGCGCCGGTGAGCGCGATCCGGCGGCCCGTATCGCGCAAATGACCGCCGTCCACGGCGTAGAACGCGAGTTGCTTTTCCACGTTGAACTGGACGATCAGATAGCGGCTGTCCGCCGCAAACACGATGCCTTGCGACGCTTCGCCACCCGCGACTTCGGCGGCCTTCACGGCTTGTCCATTGCGGATCGCGAACAGCACGATCTTGCCGCGCGCGCGCCGGCCGGGGTTGTCGGGCGTGAGATTGGAGCCGTCCATCGACTGCACGCCGATCCATTTGCCATCGGGCGAGATCGCCACGCCTTCCGGCAGCGACGGCACGCTCACATGCTGAACGGCGCGGAACGGTTCGTGCGAAACGTCGATCAGCGTAATGGCGTCGGCGTCGCCCGCGAGCTTGCCCGTGTAACCCGCGAGGCCCGCTAATCCCACGTCGCTCACCACGGCCCATTTGCCGTCGCTCGACACATCGATGGTGTACGGCGCGACGCCGCTCGAAAGACGCACGCCGCTGTCGGTCAAGTGGCCGTCGGTTATGTCCAGCACGGCGACGCCCTGCTCGTCGCGCAAACCGACCAGCGCATGTTTGCCGTCGTGCGTGAAGCTCACGCCGGAGAGGCGCTTCTGCGCGATCTTCAGCTTGTCGCCGAGCGTCACGCGATTCCCGTCGATATCCACCGGCGTCACGGTGCCGTCCACGCACGTCACGAGCGCAAGGCGGCCGGGCCGGTCGATGGCGATGCCTTGCGGATGACAACCCAGTTCCAGCCGTGTCGGCGCGGTTCCGGGCGCGGCCTTCAGATCCACGACCTGCAGGAACGTATCGAGCAGCAACTGCTTGGCGGCGAGGTCGTAGCGCGTAGGCGCGGCGACGAGCGCCACGCTCGCGTCGGGCGTCACGGCGACGGCTTGCGGCGGCCCTTGAATGCCGTTCTCCACCTCCACTTGCAGCTTCACTTCGGGCGGGAAATGGCTTGCATCGAGCAGCGTCAGCGTGTCCGGATGCGGATCGGCGGGATACGTGTCGCGGCCTTCCACGCGCTGATATTTACCGTCGTTGCCCGAAACGATCCAGTCGGCCGCCTGCGCGCCGCCCGCCACCGACGCGAGCGTGAGCGTGAAACCCAAGAGCGCGCCCAAACGGCGCGTGCGATGAACGAACGAATGCATGTCGATGTCTCCAGTTTTAGTTTTTGACGGCGTCAGACCACGCTGGTCAGTCCGCCATCGACGAACAAAGTCTGCCCGTTCACGAAGTCCGACGCGCCGGACGCAAGAAACACCGCCGCACCGCACAATTCCTCGACCTTGCCCCAGCGGCCCGCTGGCGTGCGCTTGCAGAGCCAGTCGGAAAAGGCGGCATCGTCGACGAGCGCGCGGTTCAACTCGGTCGCGAAATAGCCGGGTGCAAGTCCATTTGCCTGGATGCCGTGGCGCGCCCATTCGGCGCACATGCCCTTGGTCAGCATCCGCACCGCGCCCTTCGACGCCGCGTAGGGCGCGATGCTCGGGCGCGCCAGTTCGCTTTGCACCGAGCAGATATTGATGATCTTGCCGCGCCCGCGCGCGATCATGTGACGCGCGAGCGCCTGCGAGACGTGAAACACGCCGTCGAGATTGACGCGCATGAGTTCCGACCAGTCGTCGGCGGGGAAATCTTCGAGCGGCGCGCGGCGCTGGATGCCCGCGTTATTGATCAGAATATCGATCGCGCCGATATTCGCCTCGGCCTCGTCGATCGCGGCGCGCGCCGCTGCGCGGTCGGCCACGTCGAACACGGCGATGTCAGCGCTAAAACCCTCGTCGCGCAGATTCCTCGCAGCCGCTTCGGCTTGCGCCTCGCTGCGAGCGTTGATCACGATACTCGCGCCCGCCTTCGCCAGCCCGCGCGCCAGCGTCAAGCCGATCCCGCGTGCCGAGCCGGTGATCAGCGCCCGGCGTCCTGCAAGACTGAACAATGTCTGCGACTCAATCACGCCTGTCTCCTTTATGCGTGCCCGCGCAGTGTCCAGACGCGGGCGTTTTCCGTACTTCAACGCACCCGGGACAATCGCGCCAATGTTGTTTCGTGACCTTGTTATCATGGCTCGTGATAACCGCTAACCGCCTCGCCATGGAACTCAAGCATCTGCGCGCGTTCGTCGCGCTCGCCGACGAACTGCACTTCGGGCGCGCCGCGCAGCGCCTGTGCATCGTGCAGCCTGCGCTCAGTATGCAGATCAAAGGGCTCGAAGACGAACTGGGCGTGCGTTTGTTCGAACGCGACCGGCATAAGGTGGCGTTGAGCGAAACCGGCCGCCTCTTTCTGCCCGAAGCCCGCGCGACGCTCCATCAGGCCACGCGCGCCGAAGAAACCGCGCGGCTGTCCGCGCGCGGGGAAATCGGGACGCTGCGGATCGCGTTCGTTTCGTCCGTGTTGCCGAAGCTGCTGCCCGCGCTGATTCGCGGGATGCACGAGCGGTATCCGCGCATCGTGCTGGAGTTGAAGGACATGCCGACGCCGGATCAGATCGCCGCGCTCCACGACGACAAGCTCGATTTCGGGCTGGTGCGCATGCCGGTGGTCAACGCGGGGCTTGAGACGCGCCTCGTGTTCGACGAACCGTTTGTCGTCGCGTTGCCGGACGCGCATCCGCTCACGCGGCTGGACGCGATCCGTCCGGCCGATCTGCGCGGGCATCCGGCGTTCGTGCTGGCGCGCCGCTACGCGCCCGGCTTCCACGATGAAATGCTGCTTGCGCTGAGCCGTCAGGGACTGACGCTCGACATCGCCGGCGAACTGGGCGAATTCACGACGATGCTCGCGCTCGTCGCCGCCGGTCTCGGCATCGGCTTGATCGCCGCTGAAGCCGCGCGCGCGTTGCCGCCGAACGTGGTCGCGCGGCCGCTGGAGTTGCCCGATCTGCGCGCCGGGATCGGGCTTGCGTGGACGGGGCTCGACAGCGCCGTGAAGCGAGCGTTGTTCGGCGAAATGGAACGGCTCGCGATGTAAACGCGAAAGGCCCGCTTATAGCGGGCCTTGATGAACAGCGAGCAAACGCGTTACTCCAGTTCGCGCCCGCCGGTTTCGTCGAGTTTCGAGACTGCGATCAGGGAAATGATCACGCACGCGATCATGTACCACGACGGCGCCATCGTGTTGCCCGTCACCTTGATCAGCCACGCCACCACGAGTTGCGCGGTGCCGCCGAATACCGACACCGCCACCGCGTAGGCGCTCGCGAGATAACCGGCGCGCACGTGCTTCGGAAAATTCTCTGGCATCAGCGCGTAGGCCGGAGCCGAGCCCATCGTGTAGAAAATCATCAAGAGGACGATCAGGCTGATCACCACCGGCAGCGTCGGAAACTGGTTCATCAGCCAGAACGCCGGATATAGCAACGCGATCAGCACGACGCGCCCGATCACCGTCAGCGGCTTGCGGCGCTGCATCTTGTCGGAGAGCGCGCCCCACACCGGGCACAAGGTCAGCGAGACGAGCGCCGCGCCGATCGACACGAGCATCGAGAGCTTGGCCGGCAGTTTCAGATACTGGATCGAATAGGTCGGGATGTAGTACATCAGCACGTAGGTCGCGACCGTCATGCCCATGATCGCGAACACGGTGAGGAACCACTTGCGCACGAGCGCCGGTTCGAGACGCGAACGCGGGGCCTTGGCGGCCGACGGTTCCTCGACGATATGCCGCCGCAGATAGACGCCAACCGGCATGATGAGCGTGCCGGCCAGAAACGGTACGCGCCATCCCCAGTCCAGAAGTTGCTCGCTCGTCAGCAGGAAACTCAGCAAGGCGGCGAGTCCCGATCCGAGCAGCGCGGCCGCGCCCTGGCTCGCCAGTTGCCAGCTTGCGCGAAAGCCGCGGCCTTTGGCCGTGCCGGTTTCGAGCAAGGTCGCGGTGGCCGCGCCAAACTCACCGCCCTGCGCGAAGCCCTGCAACAACCGGGCAAAAATGATGAGCGCGGGCGCGGCCAGACCGATGGTCGCGTAGACCGGCGCGCAGCCGATCAGCGCCGATCCCACCGCCATCAGGAAGATGGTGAGCGTGAGCGCGGCGCGGCGTCCGTGCTTGTCGGCGTAATGGCCGAGCACGAAACCGCCGACCGGCCGCGCGACAAAGCCGATCGCGAACGCGGACAACGCCAGCAGCGTGGAGACGACCGGATCGTGCGACGGAAAGAACAGCTTCGCGATGGTCAGCGCGAAAAAACTATAGACGGTGAAATCGAAGAATTCGAGCAGATTGCCGATCACGGCGGCAATCACGATCCTTGTTTGCGAGACGGACGCGGTCATGTGCCGCGGCGCAGCGACGGGTGAAGCGACAGGCTTGACGGACATGTTGATCCCTTCTGTGCTTGAAACGTACTGGGTGACGCTTGATTGTGCGATGCGGTTCCGACGCTCACGCCGCGAGAAACCGCTCGACCAGCCGCGTCCAGTACGCCGCGCCGACCGTCAGGTTGTCGTCGTTGAAATCGTAGGACGCGTTGTGCAGCATCGGCGCACCTTCGCCATTTCCGAGGCGCAGGAAACAACCCGGCTTTTCCTGCAGGTAATAGGCAAAGTCCTCGCTGCCCGCGATCGGGCCGAACTGGTCGACTACCCGCTCGTCGCCCACGAGTTCGCGCGCCACCTGCAACGCGAATTGCGTCTCGGCTTCGCTATTGACCACGACCGGATAACCCGGCACGTAGTCGATCTCGACCGTCGCGCCGTGTGCGTCGGCGTGCGCGTTCGCCAACGCGCGGATGCGTGTTTCCAGCAGCGTGCGGACGCCGGCGTCGAACGAGCGCACGCTGATCTGAAGGCGCGCGCTCTCGGGAATCACGTTCGCCGCGTGACCCGCGTTGAACGCGCCGACTGTGACCACGGCGGTCTGCATCGGGTCGACACTGCGCGCCACGACGGTCTGGAGCGCCGTCACGAGTCCCGCGCCGATCACGACCGGATCAATCGCGAGATGCGGGCGCGCCGCATGGCCGCCGCGTCCGTGGATCGTCAGATAGACCGTATCGCACGCCGCCATGAACGGGCCGCTGCGGAACATGAACGTGCCCGCCGGATAGCCGGGATGGTTGTGAAGACCGAAAATCGCATCGCACGGAAAACGCTCGAACAAGCCATCTTCGATCATCCGTTTCGCGCCGCTATCCGCGCCGATTTCCTCGGCGGGCTGGAACACGAGGTGCACCGTGCCGTCGAAGCGCCGCGTGCGCGCGAGATGCCGGGCGGCGCCGAGCGCCATGGTCGTGTGGCCGTCGTGCCCGCAGGCGTGCATCAATCCGGACTCGGCGCTGGCGTAAGGCAAGCCGGTTTCCTCGGTGATCGGCAACGCATCCATGTCCGCGCGGACCGCCACGGCGCGGGTTCCCGTGCCTGCTTTCAGCGTCGCCACCATGCCCGTGCCGCCGAGTCCGCGCGTCACATCGAAGCCCCAGCTTTTCAGACTATTCGCGACGAAATCGGAGGTCTTGAACTCCTGATAAGCCAGTTCCGGATGCTGGTGAAGATGATGGCGGATGCCGCTCAGTTCGTCGCGGAGATCCCGGGTGTCGTCGAGACTGCAAAAGGCCTGGGTAGTGGGCATGGTCGTTGAGCGCGTGCGTTTCGAGGAAAGAGCTCAGTATTTAACCGCAAAATCCGTCTATCAATGACGTTCCTTCACCGATAATGTTGACTTAAATGTCAACATTTGCGTCATGACGAACGACCACTCGCTGAACGCCCGCAGCCTGCGTTATCTCCACGAAATCGACGCGCGCGGCGGCGTGCGCGCCGCCGCCGACGCACTCTCGATCAACGCGTCCGTCATCAGCCGTCAGGTTGCGCAACTCGAACGCCTGCACGGCGTCGCGCTGCTGGAAAGGCACGGCCGCCGTGTCAGCCTGACCGAGATCGGCCTGAGTCTGGTCGAGCATTTCCGCGAGAGCCATCGGCGCGACGCCGAAATGCTCGCGCAACTGGAGGACTACCGGGGATTGCGCCGGGGACGGCTGGGAATTGGCGTGGGCGAGGGTTTCGTCGAGAATCTGCTCGCGACCGTGCTCGAAAAATTCAGCCTTCAGTTTCCTGACATCGTGGTGGAACTGCGCAGCGGCGCGACGGCGGAAATCGTCGCGATGGTGCGCAACGACGACGTCGATCTCGGCTTGTGCGCGGGCGGCGGCAGCGACCCGGCCGTGCGCGCGCGGACCTTCCGCGCCGCGCCGTTTTGCGCGCTCGTGAGTCCGCGTCACGCGCTCGCCGGCGAGCGGCGCGTGCGCTTCGAACAACTGGGCGAGCATCGGCTGATCTTCATGCCCGCGCGATTCGGCGTGCAACAGTATGTGGATTCCATCATCCGCGCCGAGCGCCTGAATGTGACGCCCGCGTATCGCTGCGACCTGTTTTCGGCGGCGCAGGCCATCGCCGCCGCCGGTCTCGGCGTCGCGTTCATGTCGACGGACGCGGCGCGGCAATATCTCGACGCGGGCAAACTGGTCGCGCTGGAACTCGATCACCCGATCGCCCGCGAGTTCAGCAGCCAGGTCGTCCGGCGCGTCGGGCGGCGTCTCTCGCCCGCCGCCGAATTCCTCTGGGGACAAACCGTGCAGGCGATGCAGGCGCGCTGGTCGGCGACGACAAAAAGCGCGTCCTGACTAGCGATCACGAACAGTTCGTGCCATCGTGCTACGTGTTGCGGCAACGGCCCGCCAAACGCGGCGGCGCGCCACTTTTCGAAGGAGACCGGAGATGGAGCGTCTGCCGAAGATCATCGTCCTCGACGACGAAGCCGAACTGCGCAACATGCTGCAGCGGTTTCTGACCGGACACGGTTTCGAGGTACGTGTTGTCGCCGATAGCAAGCAACTCGACCGCTATCTGCACCGCGAACCGTATGACCTGCTCGTGCTCGACCTGATGATGGAACCCGAGGACGGCCTGTCGGTCTGCCGGCGTCTCAGAGCCGAAGGCCAGACCTTGCCGATCCTGATCCTCACGGCCAAAGGCGATCCTGTAGACAAGGTGATCGGCCTGGAAACGGGCGCGGACGACTACCTCGCCAAACCTTTCCTGCCGAACGAACTCGTGGCGCGCGTGCGTGCGCTGCTGCGTCGCCAGAAGATGGCGTCGGGCGCGCCTGTCGCCACTTCGCAGACTTTGCGCTTCGGCGACTACAGCCTCGACATCGCGCGCCAACAGCTTTTCCGCGCGGGCGAACCGGTCGACATGCACTCCACGCAGATGCTGCTGCTCAACGCGCTCGGCGCGACGCCGAACCGGCCGGTCAGCCGCGACAACCTCATTGCGCGCTCGCGCGGACGCGATCACGACGCGCTGGACCGGAGTATCGACGTGCAGATCCTGCGGCTGCGGCAGATCGTCGAAGCCGATCCGTCGAAGCCGCGTTTCATCAAGACGGTCTGGGGCATGGGCTACATGCTGGTCGCGGAAGCGGACGCATGAGCCGCGCCGGCCGTCTTGCGTGGCCGCGTTCCCTCTTCGCGCGCAATGTCGCGCTGCTTGTCGTGCTGGCGGTGATCGGTCAGGCCGGATCGCTCGCCGTGCTGCTCCACTTCGTGCAGCGGCCGCGCATCGAGCGTGCGGCGGAAACCTTCGCGCTCTACGTGAAAACGCTCGATACGCTTCTGAGCGCGCTGCCGCCCGAGGCGCGCGAGCGCGTCGGCGCGCCGCTGCTCGCGAGCCGCGATTTGCCGCCGGGCGCGGACGCCGCGCCGCCCGCGCCCGGCCTTCGCAACTTCTACCGGACCTATCAGCGCGATGTATTCGTCGATGCGTTGCGGCGCTCGCTGCCCGCCGAGTTACTCGTGCGTTGGGAATCGTCGGTTGCGAACGAACAGCGGCTGTGGATTCGCGCGCATCTCGGCCCCAAGCCCTACTGGATCGCGCTGCCGGTGCCGGACGCCGCCAATAATCAGGGCATGGCGTCGGCGTTGCTGCTGTCGCTCGCGCTCGGCGTGCTCGCCATCGCGGCGGCGTATGTGATCCAGCGGCACATCAACCAGCCGCTGCGCGATCTCGCCGATGCCGCGCGCGGCCTCGGCACCGGCGACGCGCCCGAGGCGCTGCGCGTGGACGGCCCGACGGAGATCGCGCAAGTCAGCGTCGCGTTCAACGACATGCTGTCGGCGCTGCGCGACGCCGATGCCACGCGCTCGCTGATGCTCGCGGGCATCTCGCACGACATCCGCACGCCGCTGACGAAGTTGCGTCTCGCGGTCGCGATGACGAGCGCATCGGCGGAAAACACGGCGCTCGCGGCATCGACGGATCATTACCTCGACCAGATCGACGCCATCCTCCAGCAGTTCATGGACTACGCGGGCGCGGGCACGCGCGAGGTGCCGGAAATGGCCGACCTGAACGCGCTGGTCGAGAGTCTCGTCGCCGATTTCGCCGGGCTCGGCCATGTGTTCGACGTCTCGCTCGGCAACTTGCCGCCATTCGCGTATCGCCCGATCAGCATCCTGCGCATTTTGATGAATCTGATGCAGAACGCCGTGCTGTACGGACGCGTCGGGCTTGCCGTGCGGACGTGGGACGACGGCGCAGGCTTCGTGCATGTGGAGGTGGCCGATCGCGGAACGGAAAGCGCGGGCGGCGACGATCTGGACGCACTCAAGGCACCCTTTCGGCGTGGAAGATCGGAACATGCGCAGCCGGGCGGCACGGGACTCGGCCTCGCAATCGTCGACAGGATCGCGAAACTGCATGGCGGCGGCCTTCGGCTTTCGCGACGCGAAGGCGGCGGATTTTCGGCGGTCGTGACGCTGCGGACTGACCGTTAAAAGCGTGGCATGGCGCCCTTCGTCAGGCGCGCACGATCGCGACGCCCGCCTCTTCCAGCGGCTGCGTCAATGCGATATCGGCCGCGCGCTCGACGATGATCGTCTGCGCCAGCGTGATATCGCCGATCGCATACGCCGACGCCGCGTTGAGCTTGTCCGTGGACGCGAGCACTACCGTTTCCGCTGCGCGCGCGGCGAGCGCGCGCTTGACATAGGCCTCTTCGAGATCGCCGGTGCTCAAGCCGGCGCGCGCGTGAACGCCCGTCACGCCCATGAAATACAGGTCGGCGCGGATATGCGACATCGCCTCGATAGCTGCCGCGCCGACCGTCACGATCGAATGCTTGTACAGCCGCCCGCCGATCACGATCACGTCGATGCTCGGGTGATCGGCGAGCGCCACCGCGACGCTCGGACTGTGCGTGACGACCGTCGCCGACAACGCGCGCGGGATGTGCGCGACGAGTTCCGCCGAAGTCGTCCCGCCGTCGACGATCACGATCTGGCCGGTCCCGATCATTGCCGCGGCCGCCGCGCCGATCGCGCGCTTTCCCGCCGATTCGAGTCCGCGCCGCTCGGCGAACGGCACGACGGCAGACGACGCGGGCAATGCGCCGCCGTGGACCCGTTGCAGCAAACCCTCGGACGCGAGTTCGCGCAAGTCACGCCGGACCGTATCTTCCGAGACACCGAAAAGCACCGCGAGCGGCGCGGCCAGCACCTGCCCATCGCGGGCGAGCTGGTCGAGAATCGCTTTCTTGCGTTGGGTGGTCAACATGGTGATTGCACGTTTTTTCTTGATATTGCACGAATATGCACGATACCATGATTGCTCTTTTCCCACCAACAGGAGTGCGCATGGCCGCAACGAAAGACCGGGTTCGAATCGTCGATACAACCGTGCTGTCCGATGACTGGTACGTGCTGAAAAAGACTACCTTCGACTTCCAGCGGCGCGACGGCACCTGGCAACGCCAGAGCCGCGAGACCTACGACCGGGGCAACGGCGCGACCGTGCTGCTGTTCAACCGCGAGCAGCAGACCGTCGTCCTCACGCGGCAATTTCGCCTGCCGGCCTTCGTCAACGGCCATGACGGCATGCTGGTGGAAGCGGCGGCGGGATTGCTGGACAACGCCTCGCCGGAAGCGCGCATCCGCGCCGAGGTGGAGGAGGAAACGGGTTATCGCGTGCAGGACGTGACGAAGATTTTCGAGGCGTTCATGAGTCCGGGATCGGTCACGGAGAAGCTGCATTTTTTCATCGCGCACTACGATGCATCGACACGCATCGGGCACGGCGGCGGCGTCGAAGCCGAAGGCGAGGATCTCGAAGTCATCGAATTGCCGTTGAGCGAGGCGCTGGCCGCGATTACGCGCGGCGAGATCGTCGATGGCAAGACCATCATGCTTCTGCAGTACGCGGCATTGCACCATCGGGCTTAAGCGCTGCACTTTTCGCGCCATTCCTCAGACGCATCGCGCGCCCTTTGCACGAACCCATGCATCCACAAAGCTTTTAATTCGGGATAGACTGAATTCAGCACTCCGCTCATCTCAACGCTTGTCCAACTTTTCGGTAACAGTCGCTTTTGTCGTGCTCCACGAGCCGAGGCAAGCTGCGTCGGTCCGTGTCCAAAACTCATTTGAACAGGACGACTCATCATGGCCGACACCAGTTACATGGCGCGGAAGTCCGTCGCCGACATCGTGGGAAGCGCCGACGCGGAGGGCGGGCACTCGTTATCGAAAACGCTGGGGGCGACGAGCATCACGGCGATGGGCATCGGCGCGATCATCGGCGCGGGCATTTTCGTGCTGACCGGCACGGCGGCCGCACAGTTCGCCGGGCCGAGCATCATCTTGTCCTTCGTGCTCGGCGGGATCGCGTGCGCGTTCGTCGGCCTGTGTTACTCGGAACTCGCGGCCATGCTGCCGGTGTGCGGCAGCAGCTACACGTACACCTACGCGACGCTGGGCGAGATCTTCGCGTGGATCATCGGCTGGGACTTGATCCTCGAATACGCGATGGGCGCGGCGACCGTCGCGGTGGGTTGGTCGGGCTATATCGTGAGCTTGCTGCATAACGTCGGCATCAACATTCCGCCGATCCTCGCCGCCGCGCCCGGCACCGTCATCAAACTCGCGGACGGCACGACGGCGACAGGCGTCATCAATCTCCCGGCCATCCTCATCATCGCGATCCTGACGACCATGCTCGTGCTCGGCACCAAGGAGTCCGCGAGGCTCAACAACATCATGGTCGCGGTGAAACTGGTCGTGGTGGTGGCGTTCATCGCGCTCGGCGTGTTCTTCGTGAAGCCGGCGAACTGGCACCCGTTCATTCCCGCGAACACGGGCGAGTTCGGCAACTTCGGCATGAGCGGAATCTTGCGCGGCTCGGCGGTGGTGTTCTTTGCGTTCATCGGCTTCGACGCGGTATCGACGGCCGCGCAGGAGGCGAAAAAGCCGCAACGCGACATGCCGATCGGCATTCTCGGCTCGCTCGTGATCTGCACCGTGCTCTACATTCTGGTCGCGGGCGTTTTGACGGGCCTCGTGCCGTATGCCCAACTGAACGTGCCGGACCCGATCGCCAAGGGCGTGGATGCAATCGGCCTCAACTGGTTCTCGATCCTCATCAAGATCGGCGCGCTGACGGGCCTGACCACGGTGATTCTCGTGCTGCTCTACGGCCAGAGCCGCATCTTCTTCACGATGTCGCAAGACGGCTTGCTGCCGCGGATGTTCGCGCGCGTGCATCCGCGCCTTCAGACGCCGCACCTGAGCCAGATCATGATCGGCTCCATTGTCGCGATTGTGGCGGCGCTGACGCCGATCAACGTGCTGGGCGAGATGGTCAGCATCGGCACGCTGTTCGCGTTCATCCTCGTGTGCGGCGCCGTGATCTACCTCCGACGCAGCGATTCGGGCGCATCGCGGCCGTTCCGCGTGCCGGGCGTGCCGATCGTGCCGATTCTCGGCATCCTGTTCTGCCTGCTGCTGATGGCGGGATTGCCGCTCGTGACGTGGGTGCGGCTCGTGGTGTGGCTCGTGATCGGCATGGTGATTTATCTTTCTTATGGCCGGAATCACTCTAAGCTGCGGTTTCCGGAACGGCAGTAACCGGTTACTTTGTTGCTACTCGAAGTAAGCGCAATATTTCTCACATAGCCGTGAAAAATGCTCGTTTGGCGCACGCGCCACGCGGCTCTACCATGAAGACGTCTCCTGCCGACCGGACCCGGGTGTTTTTGCCCGGGCGCACCGGCGGCACCCAACGTTTCGGAGCTTTTCATGGACCAGACTATCCTGGAGATTCCAGCGGTCATTCTAATTTTGAGCTTTATCGGTATCGTGCTGATTCGCGCGTTCACGTCGGGTCGCGGCGACGATATCGACGTTTTCATGCGGCGTCACGGCCCGTCGGATCGTCCGACGCGCCGCTGAAGCGCAGCGAGCGCGCGACGCGATTCAGCGTGGCGGCTTAAGCCTTTTCAGCACCGATCAATTCGGCGATCTCGTGCACGTCGATAGTCAGGCCGTGCTTCGTCTTCGCGCCGTTTCCCACGCCTCGACATGCGCGCCGCGCGCGAGATACGCACTCAGTTCGGCGGCGGCGTGCGGCGGCACGCGCAACGACGTGCCGTCATCGAGCAACGCGCCGCGCGGTTCGCCCTTCTGCCCATAGAGCGGCAACACGACTTCACCGCGCACGTTCATCGGACGGCCTTCCGCTTTGGGACGCTTAGGTGCCCCGTGATCGGGGCCGTGGTCGACACTTTCCACGCCCTCTTTCGAGCGCAGCAAGACGGCGGCGAACCTATCCGCTAGCGTCGCGATGAACAAATCGACCCCGCTGCGCGCGACGTTCGCGCACAGCGGCATGGATCGCCGAATGGGACAGATTAGATGTCGAGCTTGCTGACCTTCGTACCTTGCAGCGAAAGATTCGCCATCAGTCCAGCGTTGTTGAGCACGAAACCAAGCACGGGGGCCGAAATGCTGCTGGTATCGATACTCCCGTCCGCGCCCATTTTCGCGAGCGCCACGTTGGCGTCGACGCCCGCAGTCCAGCCCTTGCTGGCGCGGAATTTATCGAATGCGTCCTTGGTCATGAACATGAAGATCACCGCCTTGGACTGCGCGCCGATCTGCAGCCCGAACGACCCGGTCGCGGTGCTGTAATAGCCTGCGGTCGAACCGGCTGCCTGTAGCGAACCTTCGCCGTATTCGCCTCCGATCACGAGACCGGCGGCGAGGACATTCGGAAATACGAGGATGCCCTGCGCTTTGCCTGCGAGTTCGCGGGATCCTTTCACGGATGCATAGAGCTTGTTGAGCGCGGCCGACACGCCCGCGTCGATTTCCTGACGTTTGCTTGCGGCATCGGTTTTTGAACCGCTGGTCGTGCTGCAACCGGTGATCGCCATTGTCAGCGCAACGGCGGAAAGCGATGTAAAGCGACGGCGTTTCATATAGCGCTCCCGAGATAGGATTGTTTGACGCAGGCGCTGGCCGCTTGCGCCAGCAGAACCGGCGCGCACCGAGGGACGCGCACCGTCACGGCTTACAGTCGTTCTGCACAGATACCATAAATTGACGTCATGCGGCGGTTCTGTTGTTGGACGGTGGTGGCGGCCTGCGCGGTGCGCCTCCGATTCCGAACTTCGTTGGTGGAGCGCGCGGGTTGCGGGTTGCTTGGTGTTGATCGCTTTGGTCGTCTGGCGGTTTCTGGGAACTTGCTTTCGTGTCGGTTTATTAGCTCGCCGCTGTGCGCGGCAGCAGTCACTTTCTTTGGCTAGCTGCAAGGAAAGTAACCAAAGAAAGCACGGGATTCGGCGCCGTGGGGCGGCTTGAGGGTGGTCGGGGTAAACCGTCTGATGCTCCGGCGCTCTCTGGGAACTTGCTTTCGTGCAGGCTTATTAGCACGCCGCTGTGCGCGGCAGCAGTCACTTTCTTTGCTGCTGCAAAGAAAGTAACCAAAGAAAGCAGCTTGTCCGTCTAAGTGTCCACCACGAACCGTAACCGGGAGTGGCGCGCAAGCTGATTCGGCCATCGCACCACAAGACAGAGTGGAGCCGCTCATCCACCCCCGCAGGCACGAAGTGCCTGCCGGAACGGCATAACAAAAAAACAAACCCAGCGAACCATACCGACCGCTGGTTGTTAAATACGCCCATCGTCCGAGCGCAGCGAGGATGGACCTGACAAGTGCTGTGCCAATACCAACGAATACGAGTTGCCATAGTCAGCCTGCGTGCCTATCCGCAAGGTTATTCGAGGTGGACACTTAGGCGGATAAGCTGCTTTCTTTGGTTACTTTCTTTGCAGCAGCAAAGAAAGTGACTGCTGCCGCGCATAGCGGCGTGCTAATAAACCTACACGAAAGCAAGTTCAAAAGAAGCGGCCGAACATCAGACGGTGTAACCCACCCACCCTCAAGCCGCCCCACGGCGCCAAACCACCGTGCGCCAGCAAATCAAAACCGATACCCCACCGAAACAAACGAAACGATCGGATTAAGCTTGATCTTCGACGTACTGCTGACAGTCCCAACAGCGGACTGCGTAGTAAGCGTAGCGCGCGTGGAGATCCACATGTAGGACACCGACACCCCCGCTGACCAGTGCTTGTCGAAGTTATACGCGAACCCCGCATTAACGACCGGCGCGAATGAACTGCTCAGCTTGGCGGTAGTCGGGCCTTCGAGCGCGGTCCGATACACAGGCGAATACAGAAACGATCCGCTCGACATCGCCGAACTCAATTTCACGCCGCTATACCAGACATACGCGCCGCCCGCACCGATGAACGGTCGAAAACGGCTCTGCGCGTCGTTGAAGTAATACTTCAGCAACAGCGTCGGACTCCATTCGTACGCCGTGCCCATTTCGCCAAGCCCCGAAAGCGTCCCCGTGCCGTCGAGCGAGAACTTGGGCGGCACGCCAAGAACGGCCTCAAGCGCAACGTGATCGGTAACGAAATACGTTGCGGTCAAGCCGAATGTATCCGCGCCCTCGACCGTCGCCCCGGAACCCGCCGACGTCGTGCTCGCCCCGAGTGCGTTGATCGAAAACGGCTGGCTGGACACCTGCGGGGCAAGATGGAACCAGCCGACGTTCGCCACCCAATTGCCGGCGCTCTGTGCATGAACGGTTGTCGCCATCAACAATCCGCCGGCAATGCCGGCCACCTGTGCGTACTTCATGTGTCTCCTCCATTTTTTTATCAGTCTGGAGACGATTCTATGCGCACGATCGTTCGAATCGCGGTGTCGGCAATGGACGGTTTCCTCTGGAAATTGGTAAGGGTTTGCGCACGCGAAACGGGAAAAATTTCCGTGTCCTTAGCGCGGCGCCAAGGCTTCAAACCGTTGGATTAGCACGCAAACAGGCGCTTTTCCGCCGCTTGGAATGCAGGGGGCGCAAAGCATAATCGTGACGTATCGGAAATTTCGCGCGCCGCGCCGCTCGGCTTTAGCACGCGATCTTGCGCTGTTCGTTCGACGACACCGCTCAGCCGACCTCTATCACGTATCAGGCCGAAAAGAGATTCGGCTGTTTTGGAAGCGACAGATGAAATCGGGCAAGAAATCGTTTTGGGGCAAACACCGCCGTAAAGTCATCATCGGTGCAGCGAGTGCGGCCGTGGTGATGTTGATGGCGCTCGTGCTTTGGCGTTACGTGCAGCACGACGCACGCGCGCCGGAATTGACAGGCGTCGCGAGCCGGATGCGAAGCGATACGACGCTCTGGACGCACCGCGAAAAAGACGCATCGCAGATGCTCGGCGACATTCGCGACGGCAACATCGTTGCAGTCGGCGTAAGTCCGAATGCGATTCTCGTTTCGACGCGGGACGGTCAGCGTTATTTCGTCACCGATCACAACGCGACCTTCTCGCACGCGCTCCTGCTTAGCGAACCGAACGCTCAGGAACGCGCGCCTTATCAACTCGTGTGGCTCCCGGACGCGAACATCCGTTCCGCAAACGCGAAGTGGGCGGGCATCGTGGATCACGCGCGCGACGTGTGCAGCGTACTCTTTCCGCTGCTGATGATCGGCGGCCTCGCGTGGTTCATGCGGCGCGAAATGACCGGCGGCGCGAAGCTGCTCGGCCGCGCGCCCGACATGACCTTCGACGACGTGATCGGTGCCAGCGAAGCCAAGGCGGCGCTCGCGGATATCCGCGCGTATCTCACCGATCCCGCGCAATTTACCGCGCTGGGCGTGCGCGCGCCGTGCGGCATTCTGATGGCGGGCGGCCCGGGCGTCGGCAAGACGCGGCTCGCTCAGGCGCTAGCCGGCGAATGCAATGCGAACTTCATCTCCATCACCGGAAGCTACTTCAGCGCGAAGTATTACGGCGTCGGTATTCAGAAGGTCAAGCATCTGTTCGAACTTGCACGCAAGAATGCACCGACGGTCATCTTTATCGACGAAGCCGACGGTCTTGCCAAGCGTACGGATACGAATAGCGGTCCGGTCGAAGCCGAGAGCAACCGGATCATCAATCAGTTGCTCGCGGAAATGGACGGTTTCGAGTCGAACGAAGGCGTCATCATCGTCGCGGCGACCAACCATCCGGACAATCTCGACGAAGCCTTGCGCCGCCCGGGCCGTTTCGACCGTACCGTGCAGGTGCGGTTGCCCGACCTCGAAGACCGCGCGAAAATTTTCCGCTTCTACGCGGCGAAGCTGACGTCGAAAGCCGACGACATCGACTACACGCAGATGGCGCGCCTGACCACCGGGCTCTCGCCCGCAACGCTCGCGATGGTCGTCAATCAGGCGGGCCTCGTGGCACGCAAGGCGGGTGAAAAGTGCGTGACGTCACAGCACTTTCTCGAAGCAATCAAGATTGCGCGGATCGGCGATGTAAGCGGTGCCGAACGCGCGCTCGACGAAGACGAGCGTGCCCGCATCGCGATCCATGAAGCGGGCCACGGACTGATCGCCGCCTTGCTCGGCACCGGCGTGCTGGAAGAAGTGACCATTCTGCCGCGCGGCGGCGCGCTCGGCGTCGCGTTGATCACCAAACCGCGCGACAAGCATCTCTACCGCGAAACCGAAATGCGCAACGAGATTCAGGTCCTGCTCGGCGGCCGCAACGCCGAACTGCTCGCCCTCTCCGAAGCATCGAGCGGCGCGGCACAGGATCTGCAGGAGGCATCGCGTATCGGACTGGACATGGTGTCGAAATTCGGCTTTAACCGCGATGGAAACTTGTTCAGCCTTGCAGCGCTGCCGACCCAATACGCCGGACTTCAGTTAAAGAATGCCATCGACCACGCCAATATTCTGCTGAAGGAACTCGACGAACAATGCTATGCGCTATTGCATGAGTACGAGCCGGTTCTGCGTGCGATTGCGGAGCAATTGCTCGCTCGCGAAACGGTACCGGGCGAAGCGGTTTATCGGCTGATCGAGGCGCATCGGGGCGTGCCGCAAGTCTCATTCGATTCGATCGCGGCCTGATAGCGCGCAACGTTTAGCTGCGTCCCGAACGCAAGGCAAGCGGAGTATCCGGCGACCCAAGGCAGCCAGTCGAACTGCAAGCCGTGCGCGTCGCCGGGTCGAGTGTCGCTGACAACCGGCGCCTTTAGCGCGCCCATTTCGCCATCGACGGCAAGCGCCACCATGCCGTCGATAATGCCCACGCCTAACGTCTTCAGCAAAGCTTCCTTGGCAGTCCAGCAGCGAAAGAACGCGTCACGCTGTAACGTGGACTGCATGCGCGCGAGCTTGTCCTGCTCCTCCTTCGTGCAGACGATGTCGAGCAACGCGCGCCAATCCACGGCAGCATCGATGCGCTCGATATCCACGCCGACCCGCCGCACATTCGACATCGCGATCAACGCATGCTCACCCGCATGCGAGACGTTGAACGACAGCGCGGGCGCATCGGCCAATTCCGGACGCCCGTGGTGCGACACCGCGAATCGCACCGCTTGCGGGTCGATGCCGAGCCGAACGCCCAGCAACTCGCGCAACGCCGAACGCGTCACGGCGAACCTCACGCGATCTTCCATCCTCCGATAACGCGCGGCGCGCTGTTGCTCCGCCGAATCGAGATGAAGCGTACCCGGCAGCAAGCGGGGCATACGCACATGCCATACGCTCACATCGGAAGGCCAGGTGTCGCTTAGCGGCAAGCGAACCGCAGCGTACCTAGAACCTGAAGTCATTGAAGAACTTCTCGCGCTCGATCACTGTCAATGCCGCGCGTTTGTGCGGGAAATCGAATTCCTTCAGCGTGTGAAATCCCATCCGGTGCATGTACGCGATATGACGCACATGATCGACGCGCGGCTCGCCGACGAGCCGCTGCGTGCGAGGCTCGTCGATAAACATGTAGTGCAGCACGCCGCTCCACCACGCCTTGAGTTTTCCTGCGCTCTGGAACTGCGGATCGCCGATCAAAAGATGCAGCCCACGGTCGAAATCGCCCGCGTCGTAGAACGGCGCGATGCGGTCTTCCTTCGCCCAATAGAACTCGAAGTAACCGAACGGCGTGTCGTCGAAATAGCCGATCATCGGATGCATGTGCGGGTCCGCGAGCCGTTCTGCCAGATAAGCCGCGTGCTCGGCGCGGGTGCCTCGCTGGTCCCAGAACTCGGCAACGCGATCGAGGTTCATCCAGCCGCTGAAGACGTCGGCGTCCGCTTCGGGGTCGACGGTGCGCAGGCTCAACGTCATGTCGATTTGCGGAAAGTAGCGCTCGTAAATCGTGCCGTGCGCGTTCGGCGGGCGCACCGGATGACGCCGCTCCTGCGTGCTCGTGTACTGCAACGGCATCTCGCTCGACGCGGCCGCCTTCAGCCACGGACGCGGCAGCGACCAAAACGTTTGCCGCGACGTCGTCGTCAACATGACGCCATCTTCGACCACAGCGCTGTCGATCACGCCCGTGGCGACAGCGCGTTCCGTGAACGCACGAACCGCCGACGCATCGGCGACACTCAACGGAAGCGCGAGCGTCGCCGACGTGCGCCGTCCATCGTCGCAAAACAGCTCGGCGAGCGCGGGCAACAACGCATCCGGCGCGAGATCGGGACGCCACACGTCAAGCGTGCGATCCGCAATGTCGAGAGGATGGAAGCCGGTATTCATGATCGTGTCTCCAGCGTTTCGTAGGTTCAGCATTCAGGCCGTCTCTTTCGCGAAGCGCGCGGCCATCGTCGCGAGGCCGCCAACGAGCGCGGGAAAGAGGCTCCGATTGAAATTGTTCCAGCGCAATTCGAGGATCGTGTCCGCGACGTCGATCGGCGTATCGAGCACGTCGAAGATCACCTCGCCGGAATCGATACCGTTGTCCACGTAATGGAACGACGCACCCGTCATATCGACACGCGGCGCCGGCCGCGTTTCCATCGTGCGCCAGTCCACGACTTTCTCGCCGCGCGCGCCGTACATCGCATCCAGCGTCGCCCACGCGCCACGCCGTTCGTACGGGGAATCGAGACGCGTAATGCCCGGATGAATATTGGCAATGCGACGATGAAATCGCGCGCCCGGACGCACCAGTTCATCGAGGATCACGAGCAGTCCGTCGAGCACCACGACATCCGCTTCGAGCGCGAGCAGTTTGTCGAGCAAATGCCGTTCGAATACGCTCTTTTGCGCAGGACGCGCGCTCGCGCCAATCGGCAGGCGGCGATACGTCGAAGGAATTGCATGTAGCAAACTGGTGACGCGTTTGCCCTGTACGGTGAGCGCGGCCGGATGGATCCACTGCTTGCCCGGTTGGCACGAAAAGCCGTAATGCTGCAGCTTTTCACGGTCGGCGGACGACTCTTCGTCGTCGTCGTAGATCACGCCCGCGAGCGAATACGTGTCGCCCAAACTGGAATTGTCGAGCCGCTCAACGAGAAATTCAAGCGGCGACTTCATGTAGCGCAGACCGCCCTTGTACTCGATGTCTTGCCCTGCCCGATCGGCTGCGGCGTTTCTTAGCGACAAAATATAGACGAGTTTTTTCTTCGACATAGAGGTTAGATTTCAGGCTCGATTTCAGACCGCGAACGCCATGCGGCCGCCGTGTGCTTTCTTCTGTTGCGACCCGGCAGAACGTCGCGCCGAATGCTCCGCGAGCGACGCCGCGATTTCATCGGATCGAAGCGCGAGCACGGACAATAACGTGTCCGACAAGCCGTGCGACTCTTCGCAGCAGCCCTGAAGATAGATCCGCGGCTTGAAGTGATCCGGCGTCGAGAGCCGATAGTCGCGTTCGACATTGCCCTCGGACAGCGCTTCATCCAGATGGGGCGACAGTCCATTCAGCAACGCGATATGCGTATCGCGCCGATAACCCGTCGCCAGCACGATCGCATCGAAACGTTCGGCCCGCGCATGACCGTTAAGCCGGTCGCGCAACGTCAATTCGATCTGTCCGCTCGCGGTGCGCGCGGCGGCTTCGATGCCGGTGTTCGCAAGCAGCCGATGACGCGAGTCGTCGGAGACGTTCTGCAGATACAGCATCTCGTAGATCTGTTCGATAAGCGGACGATCGACCACCGCGTAGTTCGTATCGCGAAAGCGCTCGATCAGCGAACGGCGCGCGTCTCGCGTCTGCGAATACATTACGTCGGTGAACGCGGGGCTGAAAATTTCATTCACGAAGGGCGTGTCGTCGGCGGGCTTGAGCGCGCCCGAACGAATGACGAGGCTCGCGTCCACCTGCGGAAAACGCCGCGACAGATCGACGAATACCTCCGCCGCACTCTGCCCCGCGCCGATCACGGCAACGCGCTTGCGCGGCCCGTCGGCAGGCTTGCCCACGACGTGATCGATCGACGTGAGATAGCGCGACGAATGAATCACGTTGTGCGGTCCGAGCGCTTCGAAGGCCTCAGGCACCTGCGCCGCACCACCGATCCCGATCGACAATGCACGCGTGACGCGCTGCCATTCGCGGCCTTCCTGATCGCAGGAAAACACGCGCAGCGCGCCGATCTCGTCGCTGTTATCCGCGACGAAAACCGGTTCGACCGCGGTCACGGAATGTCCGTAATGAACGCGCTCGTCGAACGTGTCCGCCACCCAGCGCAAATAGTCGTGGAACTCGATTCGCGTCGGATAAAAACTCTTTAAATTGACGAAATCGTTGAGACGTCCTCGCTCGAACAGATAATTGATGAACGTGAAACGGCTTTTCGGATCGCGCTGTGTGACGAGATCCTTGAGGAAGGAAATCTGCATCCGGCAATCGTCCAGCAGCATGCCGCGATGCCAGCCGAACTCCGGCTGGCGTTCGATAAAGCAATGCGCAAGATGCGATGCTCCCGCCTCTTCGGCAAGCCGAACGGCCAGCGAAAGATTCGACGGCCCAAAGCCAACGCCGATCAGATCGAATACAGGTTCTCTCTGCATGTCTCAGGTCCTTTATTGGATGACGGCTGCGCGCGGCACGCGCAGTCCGGGAAAAATGAACCGCGAACGTTCAGCCGGCATCGCGCGTCTCCGTGCACGCCGATGCGCGCGCCGAGAGTTGCCCGCCGAGGCCCGCGAAGTTCGGCGTATCGAACACGTTGGCGATGGACAGCGAGAATCCCGCAGCCTGCGCCGCGTCGACAAACCGCACGACGTCGAACGATGTCGCGCCCGCTTCGAACAGGTTCTCGTCGTGCGCGACCGTCTGGCCATCGAACAGATCGCGCCAGATTCGCGCGAGTCGCGCGGCTGTTGCGGCGTCGCGCTTTTCCAGCGGCTGTTCAGGATGCGGTGTGACCGCGAAGCGCGCCTGCGCTGTGCCGAGCGTCTCGTGCGGTGTATCGACGAAATGCGCCACGACCGCGAGATAGTCGGCCGCGAGCGTCTCGACGAACACGCGGTCCACCAGCTCGTTCGCGTAGGAAAACGCGCCGGTCACGCGGCCATCGGGATGCTCGACCAGATCGAGTTCCAGTTCGAAGACCACGCGATGCCGCACATCGTTGAACGCGTCGAGCGCGAGTCCCGCCCATTCGCGTTCGGCCGCGCCCGCCGGGCGCAAATAGTTGAACATCACCTGAAACAGCGGATTGGCAAGCCCCGAGCGCGACGCGCCGAGCGCGGCCACGACATCGGCGAACGGCGTATCCGCGTGGGCGTAGGCCGCGAGCGCCGCATCGCGCACGGCGCTCACGACCGTTGCGGGCGAATCGCGCGGCCCGAGCCGCGTGCGCACCACCACCGAATTGATGAAGAGCCCGAGCGCGTCGCGCGCGGCTTCACCGGTCAGCTCGCGGGTCGAAGCCAGCACGCCGATGGGTTGATCGGCGGCGCCGGTCAGCCGATACAGCGCGACATTCAGTGCGGCGTGCAGCAGCATCGGCAGAGTTGCCTGCGCGTCGAGCGACAGCGCGCGGGCGCGGCGCACCAGCGCTTTATCGAGCGCGAACGCGATCCGGCTTGCCTTCCACTGCGGCGCGGCAAAGCGGCCCGACGCGGGCGGCGGCAAGATATTCGCGGGCGCGGCGTCGAGCGCCTCGCGCCAGAACGCGAGACGCGCGGCGCTCGCGGCACCCGGCAACGCAGGCAGCACCGGAAGCGCATCAGAGGGCGTCGGGACCGTGCGTCCAGGCGCCGCGCCCGATTCGAGCGCAACGTAGGTCGCGCGGATGTCGTCAAGCCACACGTCGATGGAATGGCCGTCCGAAACGATGTGATGAACCACGAGCGAGAGGACGTGATCGTCGGTGGCGAGACGAATCAAACGCGCGCGCCAGAGCGGCGATGCGGCGAGCAGATCGAACGGCGTCAGCGCGTCGTCGTCGGTGAGCGATGCGGCCCGCGTGCTACGCGCGTTCGCGTCCGGCTCATTGGTGAGGTCGGTCACCGGCAAGTGGACCGCGACCATCGGCTCGATACGCTGGCCCGGCACGCCATTCGTGCCATCGACAAAGCGCGTGCGCAGCGCCGGATGACGCGCCGCGGCCTGAGCGATCGCTTCGCGCAACGCATCGGTCGCGAGCGTCCCGCGCAATCGCAATGCAACGGGAATGTTGTACGCGGCGCTGTCGGGTTGCGCGCGCCACAGGAACCACAGGCCGAGTTGCGCGGCAGAGAGCGGCAGCACACCAGCCGCATCGGGCGCGAGCGTACGATCGGTCACGACGCCCGCCGCATCCGCCATCGCGCCCGCATGCGGCGCGGCGACCACGCGCTGCGCGTATTGCGACAGGACCGGCGCTTCGAACAAACTGCGAACCGGCACGTCGCGCGCGAGCCGCTCGGCCACGCGCGTCGCCACGCGCACGGCCGCGAGCGAGTGGCCGCCGAGCTCGAAAAAGTGATCCGCACGGCCGATACGCTCGACACCGAGCACCTCGCGCCAGATTTGCGCGAGCGTCGCTTCGGTTCCTTCAGTGGGCGCTTCATAGGCGCGCTGCATGCGCTTCGGCTCCGGCAGCGCCGCGCGATCCACCTTGCTGTTTGCATTGCGCGGCAAAGCGTCGAGCACGACGATATGCGCCGGCACCATGTAATCGGGCAGCGTGTGACGCAGATGCGCGTCGAGTTCGGCGGCATCGGCGGCATGGCCGTGCAGCGCGCGTGCCTGCGCTTCCGCGTTCAGTTCGACATACGCGACGAGCGCCGCTTGCGCGCCACGCCCGTTCACCACCGCCACCGCTTCGCGCACATCGTCGTGCGCCGCGAGTTGTGCTTCGATCTCGCCCAGTTCGATCCGCAATCCGCGCAGTTTCACCTGATGATCGACGCGGCCGATGAAATCGAACACGCCATCGGCGCGCCGCTTGACCAGGTCGCCGGTTCGATACAGCCGCGCGCCCGGCACGCCGAACGGATCGGGCACGAAGCGCTCGGCTGTCAACCCAGGCCGGTCGAGATAACCGCGCGCCACGCCGACGCCTTCGCCGCCCAGATACAACTCGCCGATCACGCCGACCGGCAGCGGATTCAGCCGCGCGTCGAGCACATGCGCGGTGCGCGCGCCGACGAGCGTACCGATCGGCAGATACGCGCTGTCGGCCAGCTTGGCGGGATCGTCGTTCGGGTAGAACATCCAGAGCATCGGCGTGATCACGGTTTCGGTCGGACCATAACCATTGACGATGCGCGCGTTCGGAAACGCGCGGCGCATCAGCGCGAATGCCTCGCGCGAGGTCGCTTCGCCGCCGACCGTCAGCGAACGGAGCGTCGGCGGCGCACCATGAGCGAGCGCCCATTCCGCAAGCTGGGTCGCGCAACCGGGCGGCACGTAGGTCATCGTCACGCCTTCGCGCACCATCAGCCTGCACGTGAGCGCGGGCGGCCAGAGCGTGTCGGCGGTCACCGCCACCGCCGCGCCCGACAGATATTGCGAGAACCAGCCTTCGTGCGCGCCGTCGAAATTGACCGACTGGAACAGCAGGAACACATCGTTTTCGCTCGCGCCGTAGCGCTTCGCGATGGCCGCGCAATGCCGCGCGAACGAGCCGTGATCGACGATCACGCCTTTCGGCCTGCCCGTCGAACCGGACGTGTAGATTGCATAGGCGGCTTGCGTCGGCACGACGGCGGGCAGCGCGACCGCGCTTGTTTCGTCGTCGTGGAAGAGACTTTCATCGCCGATCAGCCACACGCGCATGTGATCCGAAACCGGCAGCGCGGCGAGACTCGCGCGCTCGGTGACGATATGCTCGATCCGCGCGTCGTCGATGATTTGCGCGAGCCGTTCGCGAGGATGGCTCGGGTCGAGCGGCACGAATACGCCGCCCGATTTCAGCACGGCAATCAACCCGACGAGCAGATCCACCGAGCGCCCGAGCGCCACGCCGACGCGCATTTCGGCACGCACGCCCGCCGCGATGAGCCGCTGTGCAAGCCGCGTCGCGCGCGCATCGACTTCGCCACGCGTGAGCGAGCGATCCGTATCGGCGACACCTCGCGCCTCCGGCCGCGCGCGCGCGTGCGCCGCGATGCGTTCGTGTACGGGCGTGAACGTGCCGTCTTCATCGGGCGGATTGCAATTCCATGCTGCGAGCTGATCGCGCTCCGCAGCGGGCAACCATTGCAGATCGGCGACGAGCGTAGCGGGTGCGTCGAGCGCGTTCGTCAGCAATTCGATGAAGCGGCGAGCGAGCCGTTCGGCCGCATCCGCTTCGAACAAATCGAGCGCATAGATCAGACCCGCGTCGATCGATCCGTCGTCGCGCTCCTCGAAATTCAAGGTCAGGTCGAACTTGGCAAACGGCGTCCCGGACGGCAACTCGGTCATGCGCACGTCGGCGAGCAGCGGCAGCGGACGACGCGCGCCGTATGCGGCCATCACCTGAAACAGCGGATGATGACTCGCGCTGCGCACCACGCCGAGCGCCTCGACAACCTGCTCGAACGGCACGTCCTGATGCGATTGCACATCCACCAGACCGCGCTGCGTTGCATCGACTAGCGCCGCAAACGAATCCGTCGCGGCGACACGCGTTGCGAGGGTCAACGTGTTCACAAAAAAGCCGATAAGACCGGCCGTTTCGCCGCGCTCGCGATTCGCGGACGGCACGCCGATCTGAATAGGCGACTCGCCGGAAGCACGCGCGAAGAGCGCGTTGAGCGTCGCGAGCAAGACCGCGAAGGGCGTCGCGCGCTGCGCATGGGCGAACGCCTTCACGCGCTGCGCGAAGGCGGCATCGAGCCGGAAATGGTGACGCGCGGCGCGTGCGCTGCGCTGCGCGGGACGCGATGCGGCGTCCGGCAACATCAGCACATCGCGGGCTGGATCGAGTTGCGCGCGCCAGAATTGCAGTTGACGCTCGCGTTCGCCCGCGTCGAGCCAGCGGCGTTGCCAGGCCGCGTAATCGGCGTATTGAATCGGCAACGGAGCGAGCGTCACGGCTTCGTTCTTCGCATACGAGCGATAAAACGAGGCGAGTTCAGCGAGCGCGACATCGCCCGACCAGCCGTCCGACACGATGTGATGCGTCGTCAGCGCGAGCCAGTGCGTCGTTGCATCGAAGCGGATCAGATGCGCGCGCATCATTGGCCCGTGCGTCAGATCGAAGGGCAGCGCCTCGTCGGCCAGCGCGATCTCCCGCGCGCGCTTTTCACGCTCGCTCGCGGGCAATCCGCTCAGATCCACCGAATGCCACCGGCAGCGCGCAGGCGCATGAACCGTTTGCAGCACACCATCCGCACTTTCGCTAAATGTCGTGCGTAACGCTTCGTGACGCGCAATCAGCGCATCGCAGGAAAGACGCAACGCGTTTGCGTCGAGCGTACCGTCGAGCCGTAGACGCTCGGTGATGTGATAGGCCGCCGGCTCGTCGATCATCCGCGCGTGCAGCCAGAGCCGCGTCTGAGCGAACGAAGCCGGCACGCTCGCCGTACGGTCCGCGCGAGGTGGAATCGGCAGCATACGAAAGTCGATACCCGCCGCGCCGAGTTTGTCGATGAACACCTTGCGCTGCGCGTCGGGTAGCTGCGCGAAGCGAGTCGCGAAAGAAAGCAGATCGGTTTTCTGTGTCGTCATGCGTGCGTCCTTATTGCGCTTCCAGTTCGCCGAGCAGCGCGTCGATTGCGCTCGCGGCGTCTTGTCCGGCGTTCGATTCGCGTTCGAGCAACGCGCGGTCGATGCACGCCGCCACGCGTTCCAGCGTGCGTTCGTCGAAGAGCGTGCGAAGCGGCAGCGTCAGCGACCAATGAAGATTCACTTGAGCGTTCGCTTGCGTCGCGAGCAGCGAATGACCACCGAGCGCGAAGAAATCGTCGTCACGTCCCAATGCATTTTCGGTTTCGATACGAAGCACCCGCTGCCAGATGATGGCGAGTTCGTGTTCGGTCGCGGTGTGCGGCGCATTCACCGAACGCGCCTCGCGCGCCGGTGCAGGCAACGCGTTACGGTCGCACTTGCCGTTGGGCGTGATCGGCAGCGCATCGAGTTCGATCAGATGCGCGGGCACCATGTATGCGGGCAATTGCGTGCGTAACGTATAAAGCAGCGCGGCGGGATCGAGCGTCGCGTCGCCACCGCGCGCCACGTAACCAATCAATTGCTCGTCACGCACGACCACCACCGCGTCATGCACGCCCGGCGCTGCACGCAGCAGCGCTTCTATCTCACCCGGCTCGATACGCTGGCCGCGCAGCTTCACTTGCGTATCGACCCGGCCGAGATAATCGAGCGCACCATCGGCGCGGCGGCGCGCGAGATCGCCCGTTCGATAAAGCCGCGCGCCCGGCACGAACGGGTCCGGCACGAATCGTTCGGCCGTGAGCGCGGGTCGTCTGAGATAGCCGCGCGCGAGTCCCGCGCCGCCGAGATACAGTTCGCCCATTGCGCCTTGTGGCACCGGATGCAGCGCGCTGTCGAGCACATGCAGTTGCAGGTTCGCGATCGGATGGCCGATCGGCACCGCCGCGGCCTCGCCGTCGCGCGGCGTGCAGGTCCAGTGCGACACATCGATTGCGGCCTCGGTCGGACCGTACAGGTTGTACAGGCGCGCGTTAGGCAGCAATTGCGCCACGCGCGTGACGAGTTCCGGCGCGAGCGCTTCGCCGCTCGCCACGATCCGCTCGATACTCGCGCAGCGCGCCGCTGCGTTGAAATCGCCGAGATGCGCGACGAAGGCCGCGAGCATCGACGGTACAAAATGCAGCGTAGTGACGCGAAAAGCCTCGATCGCAGCGACGAGCCGCGCAGGATCGCGATGATCGCCGGGCGCGGCAATCGCGAGCTTCGCGCCGATGGCGAGCGGCCACACGAACTCCCACACGGAGACATCGAAACCGAACGGCGTCTTGTGCAACACCACGTCGTCTTGCGTGAGCGCGTAGGCGTCCTGCATCCACGCGATCCGGTTCGCGAGCGCGCCGTGCGTGTTGCCCGCGCCTTTCGGCTTGCCGGTCGAACCGGACGTGTAGATCAGATACGCGAGTTGTTCGCGCTCGACCTCAGCCGGTTCGTACGCTGCATCGCCGCGCATCAGTTCGTCAACCGTCACGATGCGCACGCGCTCGCCTTGCACTGCGGATGCAACCCGCCCGCGCAAATGTTCCTGCGTCAACACGACCGCCGGCTTCGCGTCGTTCAGCACATACGCGATACGATCGGCCGGATAATCCGGATCGATGGGCAGATACGCGGCGCCTGCCTTCAACACGCCGAGCAGCGCGACCACCATGTCGAACGAGCGCTCAACGCACAGCGCCACGGCCGTATCCGGCCGCACGCCCGACGCGCGCAATGCGGCGGCCACGCAGTTGGCATGCGCGTCGAGTTCGCCGTAATGCATCTGCCGGCGGTTGCCGTCTTCATCGGCGCATTCGAGCGCGATGGCATCCGGCGTCGCTCTTGCAACACGCTCGAACTGGCGATGCAGCGGCCATTGCTGTTCGACGGTCCAGTCTCGCGCGGTGGCGTTGTATGTCGCGAGGGAGGCAAGATCGTCCGCGTTTGAAATTGAAATCGTGCCGAGCGGTGCATCCGGATTCGCGACAAACGCATCGAGACACGCCGCGAACGCACGATGCAAAGCCGCGACGCGCGCTTCGTCGACGCGCACCGCGTCGTAGCCATAGTCGATCGTCATCGACGCGCCCGCCTCGATCACCAGCGTGACCGCGAAATCGGTCGCCTCGATATTGCGAAGGTCGCGCATTTTTAGCGCCCGTTCATCGCGTCCGGCCCACGCTTCATCGACGGGATAGTTCTCGAAAACGACGAGCGTGTCGAACAGCACGCCGCCGCTCGGACGCGCCAGCCGCTGGATATCCGGAAGCGGCGTGTGCGCGAATTCGGCAGCGGCGGCGTTGTCGCTTTGCAATTCGCGCAGCCATGCCGATGCCACGCGCTGCGACGCGGGCGAGGCAATAACCGGCACCGTGTTGATGAAAAGTCCCAGCACGGTATCGACATCCGGCAACGCGTCTGGACGGCCCGCCACGGTCGCGCCGAACGCGACCGTGGGCTGATGCGTCAAGCGTTGCAACGCAAGCGCCCAGGCGCCCTGCACGAGCGTGTTGACCGTGACATGCAGGCGGCGCGCCGTTTCGGTGATGCGGGTCATCGCGTCGGGGTCGAACGACGCGCGCCAGGTTCGATGCTCGGCGTGTGTACCCGCCTCGCGTTGCGCGACGCGTGTCGGTTCGTCGAGATGCGCGAGACGTCCGCGCCAGAATTCGTGCTCCACGTCGATATCGCGCGCCGCGAGCCACGCGATGAAATCGCGATAACGCGCCTTGGCCGGAACGGCGAACGGCTGTGCACGTGGCGGTTCGATGTAGTCGCGCAACACGTCGGCGAAGAGGCGCGCGGTGCTCCAGCCATCGAGCAGCAAATGATGCCGCGTCCAGACGAGCCGCCATTCGTCGCCGGTCGTGCGGATCAGCGTGACACGCATCAATGGCGGCGTTCCTAGATCGAAGCCGCGTGCGCGATCGGCGACGAGCCATTCGTCGAGCGTGGCCGGGGCATGCTCGCGCCAGTCGAGTACTTCAACCGGCATGCGCGCCTGCCGATGCACGATCTGCATCGGCGCGGCTTCGTCGGCGGTGAAACTCGTGCGCAGGATATCGTGACGCGGGACCGCCGCTTCGAAGGCTGCGCATAGCCGGGGCACATCCGGCGAAGCCAGCGTCGCGACGAGCTGGTTCACGTAAGTGGCCTGTTCGGGCGCGAGCAGCGAGTGAAACAGGATGCCCTGTTGCATCGGCGACAACGGATAAATATCGTCGATCATGCGCAGGTCCTGCGGCAAGCGATCGAGCGCCGCTTGCGTCAGCCCTGCGTCACGCGCGAGCGGGTAATCGCCGGGCGTCGCGCCGCCGCCGCGCTGCGCGACACGTTCCGCACATGCCGCGAGCAAATCCGCCAGCGCCGTTTCGAAACCTCGCGCCAGCGCTTCGACGGTCGAGCGATCGAATTGCCGCGTGGAATAAACCCAGTGCAACTTGAGCGTGCGCTCGCTGCCAGCATCGACGTAAGCATGAATCGCGAGCGCATTGCCTAGCGGACCCGCAGGATCGCGTTCGCAACCCGCGCCGCCGAAACGCGGCGTCAATGCGGCATCGCGCAGGGTATCGAACTGACCGAGGTAGTTGAACGTCACGCGCGGTCGCGGAACGGCGGCAAGCGAAGCGCGCGTCTCGTCGTCGCCGTAGTGGCGCAGTACGCCGAAGCCGAGTCCCTTGTTCGGCACTGCGCGCAACGCGTCCTTCACGGCGACAAGCGTCTGCGACGGTTCTGCACCAACCGTCAGCGCGACCGGATAATGACTCGTCAGCCAGCCGAGCGTGCGGCTTGCGTCGATATCGTCGAATAGCGGCTCCCGGCCGTGGCCTTCCAGTTCTACACGGCAGGAGGAACCACGCGTCTGTTCGCCAAGCGCGTGCGCCAGCGACGCGATCAGCAGTTCGACCGTCTGCGTGCGGAACGCCGCGTTTGCATCGGTAAGCGCCGCGCGGGTCGCCTCCACGCCGAGCGTCTGCATGATCACGGCGGCATCCGCATTCGTTGCCGCGCCTGCGGGGTGATCGAGCGGCAGGTCGTCATGAGGCGCGGCGAGTGCGCTCCAGTACGGCACTTCGTGCGCGAACGGCGAAAACGGCTCGCGCGCAGCGAGCGCAAGGCGCGCGGCCCACGCCTGCGAGGAAGCGCCCGCACGACTCAGCCGCACGCTGCGGCGCTCGCAAGCGGCGCGATAAGCGCTATCGAGATCGTCGATCAACACGCGCCACGACACGCCATCCACGATCACATGATGAATCGCGAGATACAGCTTCGTGCGGCCGTCCGGCAACGCGGCGGCAAGCGCGCAGACGAGCGGCCCGCGCGTCAGATCGAGCGTGCGTTGGAGCGCGTCGAACTGCGCGAGCGCATCGGCTTCGTCGTGTGCGGACACCGCCGCGAGCGGCAACGTGTCGAATGCTTGCGCCGCCTCGATCATCCGCCACGCGTCCTGCACGCCGGACGGCTCGAAACGCTGGCGGAAGATGTCGTGATGCTTGAGCAGCGCATCGAATGCGCGAGCGAAAGCATCGAGATCGAATGGCGTCTGCGTGTCGAATTCGATCGACTGATTCCAGTGCCCGCGCTGCGGAATATCCAGCGCGAAGAAGCGCATTTGCGCGGGCGTCAGCGTGGCTTCGGCTTCTTTTTTCGCGACAGGAACAACAACGGCTGCGGCGCTTATCGCAGTTGCCACCCGCGCGATTTGTGCGACCGTGGGACCGTCGAATAGCTGCTTCGGCGTGAAGCGAAAGCCGCGCTTGCGCGACCGCGCGATGACCTGCAATACGAGAATCGAATCGCCGCCGAGTTCGAAGAAGTTGTCCTCGCGGCCCACTCGCGGCGCTTTCAGCACCTCCGCCCAAACGGCTGCCAGCGCTTCCTCGATCTCGCCGCGCGGCGCATCGCTGGTCGAAGTGACCGGCGCGGGCGCGGCGGCCAGCGCCCGCAACCTGGCGCGGTCGATCTTGCCGTTCGACGTCACCGGCAACGCGTCGAGCACGGCGATCACAGAAGGCAGCATGTAGTCGGGCAGCACAGCGGCAAGCGCGTCGCGCAACGCGCTGTCCGTCAATCGGGCGCAATCGGCGCGCATCGTCACGAACGACGCGAGACGCAGACGCCCTTCATGCTCGATCGCAAGCGTCTCGGCCTGAGCCACGCCGTCGATCGCGCGCAACGCCGCGCTCACTTCGCCCGGTTCGACGCGATAGCCGCGAATCTTCACTTGATCGTCGAGACGGCCGAGAAAATCCAGCCGACGATCGGCGCGCAAACGCACGCGGTCGCCCGTCCGATAAACGCGTTCGCCATGCGCGAACGGATGCGGCACGAAGCGTTCGGCGGTCGCGGCGGCGCGGCCGAGATAGCCGCGCGCGACGCCTGGCCCGCCGAGATAAAGCTCGCCGGTCGCACCGGGCGGAACGCTCGATCCAACCGCGTCGAGCACGAGCGCGCAGGCGTTCGGTAACGGGCGGCCAAGCGGGACGCCCTGCTGGTCGTGCACGAGACTAGCCGTATCGCAGGTCAGCGCGCCGATGGTCGCTTCGGTCGGACCATAGTGATTGATGACGCGGCAATCCGCTTTAAGCGCGGCGATCCGCTCGACCAGCGTCCACGGCAGCATCTCGCCGCCCATCACAAGCGCGTGAGAAGGCAGGACATCGGCGGGATGCTGCGCGTCGAGCAGCGCATGCAGATGGCTCGGCACGATCTTCAGCACGCCCACTTCGCGCGCGCGCATTTCCTGCGCGAAGCGGTCGGGATCGAAGGCACATTGCGCCGGCAGCAGATGCAGCGTGCGCCCCGAACACAACGCGCCGAACAGCGTGGTGTGCCCGAGATCGGCGGCGACTGTCGAGACCATCGCCATCGAAACATCGGGCGCGAACGCGAGTTCGTCGAGCATGCCTTGCACGTAATCGGCCAACGCGCGATGCGAGACGGCGACGCCTTTCGGCGTACCCGTCGATCCCGACGTGAAGATCAGATACGCGGTTTGCTCGGGCAGAGGGTTCACGCGCGCGACGAACGGCGCGGCGGAGGCGGCGAGCGTGTCGATATCGAGCACGTGCGTCTTCCCGAGCGTGTCCGGTCCGCTTTCGCGCTCGGCCAACGTCCATCGCGCGCCGCATGCATCGGCTGCGGCGGCGAGCCGATCACGCGGCATCGCGGGATCGAGCGGCACGGCATACGCGCCCGTTTTGAGCGCGCCGAGCAGCGCCACAACGAACCGCACCGACCGTTCGATACACACCACGACCGCTTGTTCCGCCCCGACGCCGCGCTGCTGCAACGCGAACGCGACACGGCTGGATGCGTCGTCGAGTTCGGCGAAGCTCAGTTGCGACGATGCATCGGCGAGCGCCACGCGATGCGGCGTCGCGCTCACATGCCGCAGGAAAAGCGCGAGCACGTCGTGATCGGCGAAATCGAGCGCGCGGCCGTGTTGCGCCTCGCGATACGCCGCGCAATCGGCGCAATCGAGCGACGCGGGCGGTTGCTGCGGATCGCGCACCGCATCGGCCGCGAGCGTCGCGAAACTCGCGAGCCATGCTTCGGCCGTCGCCGGATCGAAACAGTCGAGCGCATAAGCGGCCACGAGTTCAATGCCGTTAGCGTCGTCGGTGAAATCGAGCGCGAAATCGAAGCGCGCTGCGAGGTCCGGTCCAGGCGTCGCGACCGCCGACGCCCCCGGCAATTCCGCTTTGATCGCCGTATCGAACTGTTGCGCGAATTTCACGCGCAGCCATTCCTCGCCGCGACGCACGGGCGGCCTCACGGCGTCCAGCACCTGATCGAACGGCACGTCCTGATGCGTGAACGCAGCGAGCGACGCGTTGCGCACCGCCTCCACGAGCGCCGCAAACGGCTTCAACGGATCGACCTTAGCGCGCAACGCGAGCGTGTTCAGAAACAGCCCGACGAGCGGCGCAGTCTCGGGCCGCTGACGATGCGCGACCGGCACCGCGATCACCAGATCGGTCGCCCCCGTCAGTCGATAAAGCCACGCGTCGAACGCGGTGAGCAGCACCGCGAACGGCGACGTATGCGCGCGCCGTGCGAGTTCGCGCACATCGGCCGATGTTTGCGCGTCGAGCCGCTGCGAGACGCGTGCGCCGCGATGATCGCGCTTGGCGGGCCGCGCGCGGTCGTAGGGCAATTCGAGCGGCGCGGGTGCGTCGCGGAGTGCCTCGCGCCAGTAGCCAAGCTGACGCACGCCTTCGCCGCCCGCGATCAGTTCGCGCTGCCACTGCGCGTAATCGGCGTATTGGATCGGCAAGACGGGGAGCGCCGGCGCCCGGCCCGTCACGAACGCGCTGTACGCAGTCGCCAGTTCGTCGAACACGCAGCGCGAACTCCAGCCGTCCGTGATCGCGTGATGCGCGGTGAGCATGAGTCGGTGGCTGTCGTCGGCGAGCGTGACGAGCGTTGCGCGCAACAACGGTCCCGCCGACAAATCGAACGCAGCGCTTGCATGGCGTTCGGCCAGGTCGGCTGCGTGTTGGCCGCCTGCATGATCGCGTAAATCCACACGTTCGATCCGCACCGGCAACGCCGCGTGAATGCGCTGCACCACGACGCCCTCGTCGTTCTCGACAAGCGTCGTGCGCCACGCTTCGTGCCGCTCGATCACGCGATCGAGCGCGCGTTGCAGCGCGTCTGCATCAACCGTGCCGCTGATGTTCCAATGTCCGGCGATGTGATAGGCCGACCCCGCGTCCTGCGTCTGCGCCAGCACCCAGAAGCGCTGCTGCGCGAACGAAGCCGCACGATCGACAAAAGCGGCGCGAGTCGGCGCCGCCGTGCGGATTTCGAGTGTCGCGTCTTCGCGCTCGCTGCACTCGATCAGCGCGGACAACCCGGCGAGCGTCGGGTCGTCGAATAACGTGTCGAGACGCAGGTTCACGCACCATTCGCGACGAATCGCAGCTTGAAGCTGCATCGCCGCGAGCGAGTCGCCGCCGCGTTCGAAGAAGCGATCGGTGCGGCCCAGCGGCGCGCGTTCATTCAGAATCCGCTGCCAGCATTCGGCCAGCCAGCGCTCCGTGTCGCTTTCGGGCGCGACGTAATCCTCAGCGGGCGCAGCGTCCGCGACGAGAGACTTCGTCAGCGCGTCGCGATCCAGCTTGCCATTCAACGTGTACGGCAAGCTGCTCAAACGCCGGTAACGATGCGGCTGCCAAGCGTCCGGCAAACGCGCGGCGAGATAGGTTTTCAGCAGGGCATTGTCAAGCGACGCGTCCAGCGCCACGATGCAAGCGGTCAGTTGCGTGCGGCCATCGGCGGTATCGGCGAGAACGGCTGCATCGCGGATGGCCGGATGCGCGCGCAGACACGCCGCGATCTCTCCCGGCTCGACGCGCACGCCGCGAATCTGCACTTGATCGTCGATCCGCCCAAGGTAATCGTAAGCACCGTCCGCGCGTTCTCGCGCAAGGTCGCCGGTGCGATAGATCCGAGCGCCCGGCTCGCCCGATGCGTCCGGCTGGAAGCGTTCCGCCGTCAGCGCCGCGCGTCCGTGATAACCGCGCGCGATGCAAATGCCGCCGAGCAGCAGTTCGCCCGCGTCGCCCGGCTCCGCCGCACCGTCGATACGCGCGACACGCGGCCCGATCGGCTTTCCGATCGGTAGCGCCGCATACGCGTCGCCGCCTGCGAGTTGCGGCGTCGTGCCGGGCGCGACCGGCCACAGCAACGGCGATATCACCGCTTCGGTCGGACCGTATCCGTTCACGAGACGCACCGCCGGAAACACACGGCGGATCGACTCGAACGCGCGTTGCGACAGCGCTTCGCCACCGAACGCGAGCACGCGCAACGATGGCGGAACGCCCGCGCGCTTGGCTACATCCGCGAACTCGCGCAGATACGCGGGCGGGAACGCCGCGACCGTCACGCCTTCGCGCACGATCAACGCATGTGCGGCTTCGGGCGCGAACGGCGGCGGGCCGGAGATCACGATATCCGCGCCCATCGCTAGCGGCGCGAGCCAGCATTCGTGCGCGGCATCGAAATTCACCGACGCAAAATGCAGCAGCCGATCATCCGGCCCAACCGGCAGCGCGGCGGCGAGCGCATCGCAATGTGCGGCAAGTGGACCATGCTCGACCACCACGGCTTTCGGCGTGCCGGTCGAACCGGACGTGTAGATCATGTAGGCCGCCGCGCGCGGATGCACGGGCCGATCGTCCAGCTCTGGCGAGCTCGCCGGCACGGCATCGCGCGAGACCTCGAAGCATTGCGTGAAGCGAGCGCGCATCGCATCGTCGGCGGACGCATCGACGATACCGTGCGAAAGCGCCGCGTCCTTCGCGATCCAGTCGAGCCGCTCGGCCGGATGACGCGGGTCCAGCGGCAGGAACACGCCGCCCGCCTTCAGCACGGCCAGCAATGCGACGAACAGCCCGCACGATCGCTCGACACACACGCCGACCCGCACTTCCGTCGTCACGCCCGACGCCCGCAGCCGCGCGGCAAGATGCGACGCGCGGGCATCGAGTTCACCGCGCGACATGTGTGTGTCGGCATGGTGAGAGAACGCCAGCGCGGGCGCGTCGGGTGCGTGGAGCGCCAGTGCGCGGATGCGCAGATGCAGCGCAGTGGGGAAACTCGTCATAAGCGTGTGATCCTTCGATTCGGGCCGCCGTGGCCGTTTCGCGGGCCGCAGGAGTTGCAGCTTCATTGGGATGACGAACCGTGCTCGCGAATATTTACCGTTCTTTTGCATTCCTTCATTCGGCGTGTCGCCGCGCGAATCGCGCGGTAAATATTCCGCCCGGCCATCCGTCTAAGAGACAAGAGGTGCATCCCGCGCCGCGTTTTTTCTCTCCCTACCCGTGACCTCCTGCCGATGACCGCTGCCAACGAGCGTTTCGACGCCCCGTCTTCAAACGATCCCGCCGCGCCCGCCAAACCGGCCGCGCGCCTGATCCTCGCGCTGCTCAGGCGTTCACGCGGCGCGTTCGCGCTGGCGCTCGCCGCGTGCGTGTTGAATGGCATCGCGAGCGTGATGCTCGTGGCCACGCTCAACCGCGCGCTCTCGCAGCCGTCGTCGGCCGATAGCGCGCTTGCATGGCGCTTCGCGCTCTGCGCGGTGATCGCGCTGGCGACACGTGTGCTGTCGGGCGTGCTGTTCGCCCGCCTCTCGCAGGACACGATGGCGCAGTTGCGCGAACACGTCGCGCGCCGCGTCGCCACGGCCGAGCTGCTCGATGTCGAGCGCATCGGCGCCGCGCCCGTGCAGTCGGTGCTGACCGACGACGCCACCAACGTCTCGATGCTGTTCTTCGCGCTGCCCAACATCGTGATGCACGGCTCGATCGTGTTCGGATGCCTCGGCTATCTGGCGTGGCTGTCGTGGCCGGTGTGCCTGCTCGCACTCGCCGCCATCGTGATCGGCTCGTTCGGCTATCACACCGGCGACAAGCGCGCGATCGCCTCGCTCGAAGCCGCCGGCCAGTCGCAGGACAAACTGTTCGGCTATCTCGGCGCACTGTTCGCCGGGGCCAAGGAACTGAAGCTGCATCAGGCGCGCGCCCGCCAGTTCGTCGACGGTCAGTTGGGTTCCGCGATCGGCGAAGTGCGCGACCATCGACGCCGCGCGTTCAGTGCGTATGCGGTCGGGGTCGGCTGGATCATCTTCTTGTTCTACGTGTTCCTCGGCGCGGCGGCGTTCTGGCCGACGCTCGGCGTGCGCGCCGATGCACCCGCCGCCGCGGGCTACGTGATCGTGTTCCTGTTCATGCTCGTGCCGCTCGACGGTCTGCTGAACAACTTGCCGACCGTCAACGCCGCGCGCGTGTCGCTCGACCGGATCGAAAAGGTGATGGCCGAATTCGGCGGCATGGCGAGCGCGCCGCCGCCCGCCGCGAGCGCCTCGCACGCGCCGTTCGGCACGCTCACGCTTGCAGGCGTCACGCATTCGTATTTTCATGAACGCGACGAACGCATGTTCCGCGTCGGGCCGGTCAACCTGACGTTCAGGCCGGGCGAGATGGTGTTTATCGTGGGCGGGAACGGCAGCGGCAAGACCACGCTGGCGAAGGTGCTGACGGGTCTTTACGAACCGGAAGACGGCGTGATCGAAGTGGACGGAAAGCCGGTCGATGCAGCCGGGCGCGTGGCGTATCGCGAGCGCTTTACGGCGGTGTTCAACGATTTTTATCTGTTCGACGGCCTGCTCGGTATCGTCGATCCGAACGACCCGGCGCGCGGTCACGCCGATGCGCGGGCGAACGCGTTGATCGCAAAGCTCGCGCTCGATCACAAGGTTCAGGTGGTGGACGGAGCGTTCTCGACGCGTGCGTTATCGACCGGGCAGCGTAAGCGGCTCGCGCTCGTGATCGCGTATCTGGAGGACCGGCCGTTTTATCTCTTCGACGAGTGGGCCGCCGATCAGGACCCCGCGTTCAAAGCAGTCTTCTACGAGCAGCTTCTCCCGGAACTGCGCGCGCGCGGCAAAACAGTGGTGGTCATCACGCACGACGACCGCTACTTCCCGCTCGCCGACCGCGTGCTCAAACTCGACAACGGCAGTATCGTGAGCGAGACGCATGGTGCCGGCGCGCCGCTGACGGTGGCCACGAAAGCGATGCAGACGCCGAACGGCACGCAGGGGTAAAGCCTTCCGCCCGCGCTAGTTTTCCGGCGCGGGCGGCAGCGCCAGGAGTTTGTCGGTGATCATGTCGGCGAGACGCAGCGCCGACATCGGCCCGCCAAAGCCCCAGATATTCGGCTCGACCAGCGACACGCGCGACGCGCGCAGCGCCGGGACGAAGCGCCACACGGGCGAATCGAGTCTCGAAGCGACGGGAACGTCCGCGCCCGAGGCCGTCACGAACAGCACCGAAAGATCGCGCTTCTTGAGCAAATCCGACGAAGTCACATAGGTCGTCCCTTCCCGCGTCGGCTCGCTCGGCCACAACTTAACGCCGAGTACCCGCGCGACGCCCGCCGCCGTGCTGTTGCCGGTATACGCCCAATATCGGTCGGGCAGTCCGAGTTCCTGCAACAACGCGAATTGCTGGCCGGTGCGGCCCGCTTGCGCGAGCCGCTGGGCGTCGCGTGCGAGACCGGCGTCGAGTTTCGCTTCCACCGCTTGGGTCGCATCGCTACGTCCGGTGAGACATCCGATCGTGCGGAAAACCGTGCGCGTCCAGTCCAGTTGCGTCTGGTCGCCGCGCCCCTCACCGACATCGGGGCTGAACCGAAACAGCACGGTCGGTGCAATACGATCGAGCGCGTCGAAGATCGGCGCATGCCGATAACCCACGCCGATAATCAGATCCGGCCGTGTCGCGGCAATCGCTTCCAGGCTCGGCTCCTGCCGCGTGCCGACTTCAGGCACATGCGCGAGCCGCTCGCTGTCATAGCCGATCCAGCCCGCGTAGTACGCCGGATCGACGAGACCGACCGGCGTCATGTCGAGCGCGGCCAGATCTTCGGCAAACATGAATTCGAGCACGACGACGCGCTTCGGATGCGAAGGCATCGCCCGGCTGAACTGGGAGACAGTCGGATTCGCGCCGAGCGGCCCGCAGACGGGCGTCGCCGCCTGCGCCGCGCCGCTCGCGCATACCGCCGAAGTCAGCGCACACAGCACGCACAGGGCGCGTTTCAGCGGATGGCGTCCTGCAGCGCGAGCTCCTCGTCGCGCATCGTCAATAGTAGTGGGCAGCTTGCGCACAGTTGCGTCTCTCCGGGAATTTCATAGCGCACGCAACACACGCGGCGCGCGCGGAACGGGTTGGGCAGGAGCGCCGAGCGCGGGGTCGTGTCGCGGATCGGCATTCGCAACGGATTGGGTTCGCCTGCGGCGTCGGTCGGGCCGAAAAGCCACGCGGCGTCGGTGTTCGTGTCCTCGTGGCTGGGCAGCAGCGCGCATTGTTCGAGCAGATAGTCCAGCAAATTGCCGACGTTGCTCCACAGCACGCGCGGCGCGATCCGCGTCATTGCGCCGAGCATGCCGATCACCGCGTCCAGATGCGCGATGAGTCCGGCGTAGCGGATCGCGGCGGTATTGGCGGGAGGCTGGAGGGCATCGGCGGCAAAGTAAAGCGCGGCCGGCATGCCGTCGCGCAGCACGAGTTGCGTGCGCGCCGGCGACATATCGAGCGGACGGCGCAGCAGCCGCGCCGCGACGACACCCGCCGGCGCGGCCAGCCCGAAATAGTATTTACTCCATTGCGACAGCAGCGCGCGCGCATGCAGTTCGGCATCGCCGCCGTAATGACGGACCATCGCGCGGAGCAATGCCTCACGCTCGCCGGTGAGCGCCGCGAGCGGAATCACCCTGTCGTCGGGCGTGCCCTCTGGAACGCCGAGCCACACATTCGCGAGATAAGGCGCAAACGGCTCGGGCGCGAAATCCGCGAAACACTGCGCGCGCGGCGGCGCGGTCATCGTCCGCTCCGCCTGTCCCGCCGCGCTTCGATCACCAGCAGCGCCAGCAGATACGGCGCGCCGATCAGCGCGGTCAGCACACCCGCCGGAATCTCGCGCGGCGCGAGCAACGTACGCGCCGCGATATCCGCCGCCACGAGCACCAAAGCCCCGAGCGCGGCCGCGAGCCAGAGACGCGTGCCGTGGGTCCGCGCGCCGAGCATCGCGGCGAGATGCGGCGCCATCAGCCCGATAAACCCGACCGGGCCGACCGCCGCCACCGCCGCGCACGCAGCAAGCGTCGCGACGGTCAGCACGAGCGGACGCAGCACGGCGATCGGCAAGCCGAGCGCGTTCGCCTGATCGTCGCCGAGGGCGAGCAGATCGAGCGGCCGCGCGAGCAGTGCGAATACGGGCAATGCCACTGCGCACCACGGCAGGATCGTCGCCACTTCGCCCCAGCTTCGCCCGTACGTGCCGCCCACCAGCCACACGACAAACCGCGCCGGCTGCACGCTCTGCTGCGTGATGAGCCACTGCGAGAGCGTCGTCCACAACGTACCGATCACGATGCCCGTCAACGCCACGGCCAGCGGCGCATATTGATGTCGCCGGTTGAGCAGCAGCGTCAGTGCGAGCGTCACGCCACCGCCGACCAGCGCCGCGCCCGCGAGCGCCGAATGACCGGCGAGCGGCCAGATCATCAGCACGACGAGCGTCGTCAGCCCCGCGCCTTGCGTCACGCCGAGCACTTCCGGCCCGGCGAGCGGATTGCGCACAATGCTCTGCATCAGCACGCCGCTCGCTGCCAGCAGCGCGCCCGCCAAAAGCGCGCACACAAGACGCGGCGCGCGCAGGTCGAGCAGCATCCGCGCGACGTCGTCGTGACCGTTCAGCGCGGCGATCCAGCGACTGGCGCCGAGCCACACCGGACCGGCCGACGCCCCGGCGATTCCCACGAGCGCGCCCGCCAAAAGCAGGATCGCGGCGATGACGGGCCACGGCTGCGCGGCCAGCGCGCGCACGAGCCGCGTGCCACTGCGCGCGGCGGCGCGCTCCTGGCCCGCGTGCAGCACGCCTGACCACGCCGCGCCGCTGCGGATCATCGCGAGCATCAGCGGCGTGCCGACGAAGGCAATCGCGACGCCCGTCGATAAAGTCGCGTCGAGATCGAGCCATTGCACGGCGCTGTCGGTCAGCAACACGAGCGCGCCGCCCGCGAGCGCCGACAGCGGCACCAGCGCGCCAAGCTTCGACGCCTTCGCGCCGCGCACCTGCCGCAGCAGATTCGGCGCGATCAGCCCGACATACGACAACGGCCCGGCGATGCTCACCGCGACGCTCGCAAAGCCGACGGCGACTGTCATCGCGGCGAGGCGCGTCGTATCGACGGGGACGCCCGCGGCGGCGGCGGCATCGTCGCCGAGCGCCAGCGGGTTGAGCGGACGAAGCACGAACGGCAGCGCGGCAAGCGGCACGACGAGCCACGCGAGCGCGGTCATGAGCCCCGCCGCGCCCGGCTGATACAGGCTGCCGCTTGCCCATAACGACGCGCCGACGACGGTCTGCTCGAAGAACGCCAGCAACAGCGTGGTGATCGCGGAAAAGAGCAGCATAGAGACGCTGCCGGCCAGCACGAGCCGCAGCGGCGTCGCCCGCCAGCCGCCCGCCGCCGCCGCGACACAGGCCGCCGCCGCAAGACCGCAGACGAACAGCAGCGGCACGGAGGCCGCGCCGAAAATCTCCGGCAGGATCATCGCGGCGACGAGGCCGAGTTGCGCGCCGCCCGTAATGCCGAGCAAATCCGGCGACGCCAGCGGATTGCGCGTCAACGCCTGAAACAGCGTTCCGGCAACCGCGAGACAGCCGCCCGCGACGAGCGCCGCCACGATACGCGGCAGGTTGAGATCGAAGAGGTAAATATGCGCGAGTTGCGCGGCGTCGCTACCGGCGGGCGCCGCGAGCCACGCGCGCAGATCGGGCGCGACGCGCAGCAGCGCAATCGCGACGATCAACGCGACGAAACCCGCGCCCAGCGCGCCCGTCCGGTTCGCCACGACCGCGGCGGGCCGATTACGGCGCGTATTGCCCTGTCTGCGTTTGCGCGCGGCAAGCGTGGTCATGCGACGAGATCCTTTCCCGCGCGTCTGGCCGAAAGCGCGTCCGGCGCGGTGTCGCCTTCATAGGCGGGAACGCACATCGGCGCGCCGGTCTGCGGATGCGCGATCCTGAGCATCGGCACGCCGAACGTGTCGTGCAGATGACGCGGATCGAGCATCGCGTCGGGCGCACCGTGCGCCACGATCCGGCCCGCGCGCATCAGCACGATGTCGTCGCTATAGGCGGCGGCCTGGTTGAGGTCGTGCAACACCCACACGATCGTCAGGCCGCGCTCGCGATTCAGACGCCGCAGTTCGCGCAGGATATCGAGTTGATGATGAATATCGAGGTAGGTGGTCGGTTCGTCGAGCAGCACGATCGGCGCCTGTTGCGCCAGCGCCATCGCGATCCACGCGCGTTGACGCTCGCCGCCCGAGAGCGCGGCGACATCGCGCGCGGCGTCTGCTCCGAGCCCGCTCGCGGCGAGCGCTTCGTCGATGGCCGCGTGATCCTCGCGCGACAGCCCGCGCAGCCAGCCGCCATACGCGTAACGTCCATACGCGACCAGTTCGCGCACGGTCAGTCCCGCCGGTATCTGGTTGAACTGTGCGAGCATCGTGAGCGTTCGCGCGAGCGCACGCCGGCGGAACGAACCGAGCGGCGCGCCGTTCACTTCGACATGACCCGATAACGCCGGCTGCAACCCCGCGAGCGTGCGCAAAAGCGTGCTCTTGCCGCAGCCGTTCGGCCCGCACAGCGCGGTCACGCGGCCCGCCGCAATCGTCAGATCGAGCTGGTCGAGCACGATGTGATCGCGATAGCCCACCGTCAGCGCGCGGGCGGCGAGCGCCACGCCCGTCGTGGTCGTCATTGCTGCGCCATCCGCTCGCCGTCTCTCGCCTCGCTGTAGCTTTGCGCCATCGCGACCACCACCTTGCGCGGACCGTCGAACGGATCGCGCGCGTGGGCGGTGAGCATATTGTCGAGCATCAGCACGTCGCCGGTGAGCCACGGAAACACGACGCGCTGCTGGTCGAGCACACCGCGAATCTCCGCGAGCGCCTCGGTTTCGAGCGGCTCGCCGTCGCCGTAGAACACGTTGCGCGGCACGTTTTCCAGCCCGACGGCATCGACGAGCGCGTCCTGCATGTCTTCGTCGAGCGCCGAGAGGTGAAAGAGATTTGCCTGGTTGAACCACGCGCGCTCGCCGGTGCGCGGATGGCGCGCGACCGCCTGACAGCGCTCCTGCGTGCGCAGCAGCCGTTCGCCGTCCTCGCCTTCGCGCCATTCGCACGCAATCCCGCGCGCCGCGCAAATGCGCTCGACCTCGCGCGGGTCTGCCGAGCCGAACGCCTGTTCCCACGGCAGATCCAGACCTTGGCCGAAGTTGCGCACATAAAGCAATTCGCGCTTTTCGAAGCGCGCCACCAGCGTCGGATCGAGCGCGCGATAAATCGCGCGGCTGTCGGCAATCGGCGTCGCGCCGCCCGAGCGGGCCGCGAGCGCGCAGTGGAACCAGATCCGCAGCGGCCATTCGCGCGTGTACGACTGCTCGTTGTGCAGCGGAATCGAGCGATGCGGCGGATATTCGGTCGAGGTGTACACCGCGCCTTCCACCTGGCTGCGCGGCGTCGACGCGAATTCATAGCCGATCAACGGATGCCCGAACGAAGCGGCGAAATGCTGGAACGCCTCGATCGACGGCACGCGAAAACCAGTGAAGAGCACGCCGCCCGAGCGTTCGAGCGTATCGCCAACGATGGTCTGAAGCAGCGCGGCGGCGTCCGCCAGCGATAAATCCGCGTCCGCTCTCGGCGAGACGACGGTCGGCAATCCCGGTTCGATGCGCAGATCGGCGAGCGTCGGGCGCGCGATGGAAAGCTGGGTCATTCGAAGTCCTCGTGCGGAAATGACACGGTCCGGCGACGCGTTGGAGCGCGCCGAAACGTGGAATTACGACGCGGCGGCGTCCATGTGCCGGCGCAGGCTCGCGGGACGCATGTCGGTCCACACGGCTTCGATATGCGCGAGACATTCGGCTTTCGGGCCGCTCACGCCCGCTTCGCGCCAGCCGGCCGGCACGGCGCGGAATGTCGGCCAGATCGAGTACTGTTCTTCGTCGTTGATGACGACCGTGTAGACGACGTCGTCGGAAGTGTCGGATGGGTTCATGGCTGATGGCTCGGTCGAAAAGGGTTTGGCGGGATGCAATTGCAAACGCCGTCTGTATTGACTAGACGCTTGGCGCGCGCGCTTTTTTACCGTCGACGCGCGCGGCCGTTGAAATACGCGGGACACGCGACCCCGCGATCTCGCGCATCGAGGCAATCGACGCAATGGCGTTCCGCATCGCGCACCATGAAATGCACGAGCGTTTGCGAGACGTTGAGCGCGCGCGCCGTGGTTTGCAGCGTTTCGTCGCCGAGGCGCACCATTTCGAACGCCGTGCGGCTGCGCGCGGGGAGTTGCGCGAGCGCATCGGCGACATGGCGCAGCGTGTCGCGCGCCTGCACCGCCGCCTCGGGCGTGCGCTCGGGCGACGGCACGTCGAGGCCATCGTCGGCGTCCGCGCGATACGTGTTCTCGAGCGTTTGGCGGCGGCACGCGTCGATGGACGCATTGCGGATCATTCGCGAAACATAGGCGAGCGGCTGCCGCACCGTTTCCGCATCCGAAAAGTCGATCAACTGGAGGAACACGTCGTGAACCACGTCTTCCGCCCGGCTCCCGCAACCGACGATCCCCCGCGCCATCCGAACCAGAAGCGGCCGATGCGCGACAGCGAAATCAAGCAGCGAACCGTGTTCGTGATTTCTAGGACGCGCGTTCCGGCGGGAAGCGTCAGCACTGAGTATCGACCACGACATTCGGGCGTTGGACAGCCCGGCCTGCATCTCCGCCATTTCACGGCTCCGTCGGTTTTGAGTAGACGCTAACCGTACCGTAAACGCGAATCATTCTCAACAATGCCGTTGACGTGGCTTTTTGGTCGTGGGTAAGACCGAGGCTAGGCCTGGGTCTTGGACGTGAGTTCAGCGGACGCTGCGGGTGTTTCGGGCGGCGCGATGTCCCAATCCCCGAAATCGAGCCAGTCGTCGCCGAGCAATTCGAGGGGATGCTGCGTGCGGCTCGATCCGTTCCCGCAATTCATCGAGTCCGCCGGACAGTAGCTGCCGCATCCCCAGCAAACGCGCTCGGGATGCGCCGGATGGAGTGGAAATTTCTTTCTCATGGATGACCGGCGCGCGGGTTACGCATTACGCGTTGAGAACGCTAAGCGCCCACCCGCCGGAACTCGCTTAAGCCGCCGCGAGCATCGTTGCCAGATCGGTATCGACGCCGCCGATCTGACGCAGTCCGAAACGCGATTCGAGGATAGCCAGCAGGTTTCCGCTGAGAAAGGCCGGTGCCGTCGGACCGGTGTAGACATTTCGCACGCCGAGCGCGAGCAGCGTCAGAAGCACCACAATGGCTTTCTGCTCGAACCACGACACCACAAGCGTCAACGGCAGATCGTTGACGCCGCAGCCCAGCTTCCCCGCAAGCGCGAGTGCCAGTTGGATCGCCGAATAGGAATCGTTGCATTGCCCCACGTCGATCAAGCGCGGCAACGGCCCGATCGACGCGAAATCATGTTTGTTGAAGCGGAACTTCCCGCAGCCGAGCGTCAGCACCGCGCAATCGTCCGGCACCTTCTGCGCGAATTCCGTGTAATAGCCGCGATCCTTCCGCCCGCCATCGCATCCGCCGATCAGAAACACACGGCGCAATTGCTTCGACGCAACCAGGTCGATCACGGTGTCCGCCGCGCCCAGCAACGTTTCGCGGCCGAAGCCCACCGTGATGTGCTGCGGCTTTACGGTCTCAGTGAAACCAGGCATCGTCAGGGCATGTGCGATCACTTCGGCAAAATCTTCATCGGCGATATGCGTCACGCCCGGCCAACCGACGATATTGCGCGTATAGATGCGGCCGGCATAGTCGCCCAAGGCGGGATCGACGATGCAGTTGGACGTCATCACGATCGGCCCCGGAAACGCCGCGAAATCGCGTTGCTGCTCATGCCAGGCGCCGCCATAGTTGCCCGCCAGATGCGCGTGACGCTTCAGCCCTGGATAACCGTGCGCTGGCAACATTTCGCCATGGGTATAGACGTTGATTCCCGTGCCTTCGGTTTGTTCGAGCAGCGCCTTAAGATCCTTGAGATCATGCCCGGAAATCAGAATGGCCTTTCCCTCGACCGGACCGATATTGACCTCACTCGGCACAGGATTTCCGAACAGCGCAGTTTCACCGCGATCGAGCATTGCCATCACGCGATAATTGAGCCGGCCCACTTCCATCGTCTGTTCGAGCAACGCTTCCGCGTCGCTCTGCCTGCCGGCGAACCAGACCATTTTTTCGTGGAACTCGGCGGCGATCGCCTCGTCACGCTGACCGAGCACATGCGCGTGCTCCATGTAGGCGGCAGCGCCCTTGAGTCCGTAAAGGCCAAGCAGCCGCAGACCGTGCAAGTCTTCGCCGTCGTCTGCGAGATGGCGGTTGAGCGCCCACTCCGCAGCCTGAAATTCCAGTTCGTCGGTCGTATCGGCGAGTTCGATCGCGGCTTGAGGCAAGGCAACGCTCGCCGCGGGATCGATCGCGCGGCAGCGTCGCGCCATATCTTCACGCAGACGCACCGCCTCGCGCGCATACCCGACGATGCGCGGGGTATCGAAATTGACATTGGTCAGCGTCGCGAAGAAGGCGCGCGGGACGAAGGCGTCGATGGCGGGATCGACGATGTCTAGCGCCCGCGCGCGCACGGCCCATGCCGACACGCCTTGCAGCACCGCGATCAGCAAGTCTTGTTGATCGGCCGTCTCGGCAGTCTTCCCGCATACGCCTCGCGAAAAGGAGCAGCCCTTGCCGCTCGCGGCTTGCATCGTTTGTTCGCATTGAATGCAGTACATGGCACGTGCCTCGTTAGTTAGCGTGTGGGACAAAAATTAAGCGACGAGCCAAGATAAGATACTTTCCGCACGCATGTATTCGGTTATTCGACGGCCTTTTGATCTCCCGCATTTTTCTGCAGATTCGAAGTCGTCAAGGCTTCGTGCCGAACAAGTAGCCAAACGAAATTCAATCTCTGCACGCTCAACGTATATATCAGCAAGCGTTTTACGAGCCTCGCTCAGACAGCGTGACTCCATCCTTAAACGAACATCACGGCGCGCGCCGGATCGATCGTAGTCAGTTCGCCCGCCAAAGCCTCGATACGCTGGGCGAGCGCGGGTTTATCGGCGTCCTTGCGATTCATGCGCACCTTCAAAAGCCGCGACAAATGCTGCTTCGCATCGAACGCCAGCGACGGCTCCCAGAGCGCGAGCTTGAACCGCCGGGCGTCGGCGTCGAGCGTCGAAAGCAGATACAACGCCATATCCGGACGATCCGCACGCTCGGCCACGCGCGCCATCACCAGTTGCCGCACGAAGCGTTCTCGCTCACCATCCTGCACAGGCAGGCGCTGGATCCATGTGAAGGCCGCGTCGAGCCCTTGCTGCGAGGCAAGCTCCGCTGCCTGCGCCTCGGTTTCCGCCCAGTCCGTGTTCGCCGATATCGCCGCGACCGGCGCAACCGTCTCGCCCCGCTCGATATCGCGCACCGTCGCATATCGGGCGATCCAGTCAAGCGTGGCGTCGTCCGCGAACGGCGAACCGTCGGAGAATCCGAGGTGTTCCAGACCGGACAGCCGTTCGAGCATCAGCGCACAGTCGGTTGCAACGAGATCGCGCACACGCGCGTACTCGCCGCCCGCCTGCTCCTGCGCGGTGAACGCGTAGTGCTGCAAGTCGAGCCAAAAGTGGTTCGCGCCCTCAGCGAAGGCCGCTTCGACGCGATCCAGCAATTCGGGCCAATGTTTTTGCAACACGAGCCGCTTCAACTGCGCGCGCAATTCAGCGCGCGGCGGCACGAGCCGCGTCTTCCCGCCTGCGTCGCAGGGCGGAACTTCGGTCAGCGTGTCCCAGCGAACGCATCGCATCAATCGATATGCCGCCAGATAACCTTGCGGTTCCGAACGCAGAAACTGCGCCATCTGACGCGCGCGCTCTAGCAGTTCGCGCGCGGAAGACACTTCGGTTGCGGGCGGCAACGCCGATCCGGAAAGTGCGGCGCTCGCAGCGGATTCGGGCGGCGCGCGCTCCGACGCTTGCGGCACTTCGACACGTCCTTCGAAACGGCGAAACAGCGGATCGAGCTCGGGCCGCGCGGCTTCCGGCCAAAGCGCAGTGCGCTTGCTGATCAACGCGAGCGCCGACAGCGTGCGTTCCAGCAAGCCCTCCGATAACCCTTGCACACGGTCGAGCCGATCAGCAAACGTGCTGCCAGCAAGCCATTCGAGCGCGACCTTGCGCGTTTCGACACGCGCGGGCAACAAGGTCTCACCAAAACGGTCGATCAATGCCGACAGCAATTCAAATCCCGCCGCCACGCCTTCCGCGCCGTCGCGGCGCATGCGTCCATATATGTAGTAGACCGCGACGCGCGCGTCCTTCGCCGTGTGTTTCAGCAGCCGCTCGGCCGTGTCGACAATCAGGCTGTCGTTCACGTCGGACAGCTTGGCGACCTCTTCTTTGATCGCCAGGAAATCGTCGTCGTAGCCTGGGTCCAAGCCGGCGGCCGCTCCGTCGCCGATGGGCGCGAGCCACGACTCCCAGTACGACTGAGTCGAACGGGCGAGATCGGACGGCGCGCGCGTGCCGAACAGTGCGTTAAGAAGATTGCCGAACATTGAATCGTCGCCTCCTGTGTCTGGTGACGGCATAATTTTCGCGCGGCGCATGGAAACCGCGGGCCAAACGCGCCGGTTCGTGAAGGCATACAAGTATCGAACATAGCCGCTTTGCGCCTCTCGATTTCAACTGAATTGTCAAATGTCGAAATATATTTCGTACTCCGTATTTCTAGGAAGTTTCGTAGATTCGTGGATTGTCTGGCCGTGATACTTATTAGGGCGAGATGAGCTTTATCACCCCCATACCTAAAAGACCGAAGGAACCGAAGATGGCAGAGAGCTTTCAAAACGAAGTGCCCAAAGCGCGCATCAATATCAAACTCGACCTGCACACCGGCGGTGCGCAGAAGAAGGTCGAACTGCCGCTGAAGCTTCTGGTAATGGGCGACTACAGCAACGGCCAGGATTCCCGCGCGCTCGCCGAACGCGCCAAGGTCGACATCAACAAGAACAACTTCAATTCGGTGCTCGCGGACTACAACCCGAAAGCCAAAATCGCGGTCGAAAACACACTGGCGGGCGACGGTACGGAACTGCCCATCGACCTCGACTTCAAGTCCATGGACGACTTCCGGCCCGACGTCGTCGCGAGCAAAGTGCCGGAACTTCGTGCCCTGATGGCCGCGCGCAATCTTCTGCGCGATCTGCGCTCGAACCTTCTCGACAACGCCACGTTCCGTCGCGAACTCGAAAAAATCCTCAAGGATCCGGCCATGACCGAGCGTCTGCGCGCTGATCTGAACGGCATCGTCCAGACCGCCACTTCCGCTCAATAAGCTCCGTCCACCTTCGAGGAATCGCCCAAATGGCCAAGAACGAAACCCGTGCCCACGAGTCGGCAGCGGCAGATACAGTCGTGCTGGATGCACCCGGCAAAAGCGTGTACGCGTCGCTTTGCGAGAAGATCAATTTGACGCCTGTGACGTCAACGCGCCCCTTCGACTCCTTCCAGAACGCCGATTCCCTGTCCGAGTCGTCGCTAGACGAACGCGTCGCGCAGGCGATGAACGTGTTTCTGAAGATGATCAAAGAGTCGTCGCAGCAAGTCGAGCGGCTTGACAAGAACCTGCTCGATTTCCACATGGAGCGACTCGATCTTCAGATCAGCACGCAGCTCGACGCGATCATGCATAACGATACGTTCCAGCAGATCGAATCGGCATGGCGCGGCCTGAAATTTCTGGTCGATCGTACCGACTTCCGCAAGAACGTCCGGATCGAGGTGCTGGACGTCTCGAAGGACGCGCTGCGACAGGATTTCGAAGACACGCCGGAAATCATTCAAAGCGGTCTTTATCTCCATACGTACATCCAGGAATACGACACCCCGGGCGGCCAGCCGATCGGCTCGATCATCTCGAACTATGAGTTCGACCGTGGCGCGCAGGACATTGCACTGCTTCGCAACATTTCCAAGGTTTCGGCCGCCGCGCACATGCCGTTCATCGGCTCCGTGTCGCCGAAGTTCTTCGGCAAGGACTCCATGGAAGAGGTCGCGAGCATTCGCGACATCGGCAACTATTTCGATCGCGCCGAATACCTCAAATGGAAGAGCTTCCGGGAATCCGACGACGCGCGCTATATCGGCCTGACGCTGCCGCGCTTCCTGGCCCGTCTTCCTTATGGCCCGGAAACGGTTCCCGTGCGCGCGTTCAACTACACGGAAGCGGTCAAGGGTCCGGATCACGACCGTTACCTGTGGGCCAACGCGTCGTTCGCGTTTGCGGCCAACATGGTGAAGAGCTTCACCGATAACGGCTGGTGCGTCCAGATTCGCGGTCCGCAAGCGGGCGGCCTGGTGCCAGACCTGCCCATCCATCTCTACGACCTTGGTACAGGCAATCAGGCAAAGATTCCGACCGAAGTGCTGATTCCGGAAACGCGTGAGTTCGAGTTCGCCAATCTCGGTTTCATTCCGCTGTCGTACTACAAGAATCACGATTTCGCCTGCTTCTTCTCGGCGCATTCGGCGCAGCGGCCGGCGCTGTACGACACCAAGGAAGCGACCGCGAACAGCAGGGTCAACGCGCGTCTGCCGTACATCTTCCTGCTCTCGCGCATCGCTCACTACCTGAAACTTATCCAGCGCGAGAACATCGGTACGACGAAGGACCGGCGCCTGCTAGAACTGGAACTCAACGCGTGGATCAAGACGCTCGTCACCGAGATGACCGACCCCGGCGATGAATTGCAAGCATCACATCCGCTGCGCGAGGCCAAAGTCATCGTGGAGGATATCGAGGACAACCCCGGTTTCTTCCGCGTGAAGCTCTTCATCGTGCCGCATTTTCAGATTGAAGGAATGGATATGAACCTTTCGCTCGTCTCACAGATGCCGAAGGCCAAGAACTAAAGCGGTACGGCAGCGCGGCGACTCAACGTTCACCGCGCAGCCGGGCATTCAATGGAGAGCGCGGCGCGAGCGGCGTAGTCCGCGCACAGAGCCATCACGATGAAAACAGCAACACCGCAGTGGAATGCCGATACGGCGTTCACTCCCGGCGCATCGCCAGAACTGAACCCGGCGCGGCCAACATGAGTGCCAGCGTGAGTCTTTTGCCGGTTGCGTTGCGCGACACGGCGCTGACCGTGGCGACGCTCGCGGACGAAGCCATGCCAATCGAGTTCGCGTCGTTTCGCTCGAAGTGCGATCAACAAGTCGAGCGTCTGCGCAACGAACTGGATGCCGCAGGCCACGCGCCGGATGTTGTCGAGGACGCGCTGTACGCACAATGCGCGTTGCTGGACGAAACGGCGTTGCATCGCCTGCAAGGAACCGACCGCGACGCGTGGGAACGCGAGCCGTTACAGGTGCGCCAGTTTCACACCCACGACGCGGGTGAGGAACTGATTAAGAGGATCGAGAAGCGGCTGGCCGACACTCAGCCAGCGCCTGCCCTGATGAGTATCTTTGCCGCGGTACTAGGTCTGGGCTTCACGGGCAAATTCGTCCTGAACGGCGCGGACGCGCGCGACACGCTAGTGCGTTCGATCGATCAACAACTGGGCGTCGACGCTGATCGCGACATTGCGAGCACGGTGCTGATCGCCGAGGCGCCGGCCCGCCGCCGTTGGTTCGGCCACGTGTCACCGATCGCCTTGGTTGCGATTGCAGGCGTCGTCGCCGCTGCGGTTTATATCGCGCTCGAACAGTGGTTGACCGCTGCTATCGCCCGGCTCGCGAACTAATGGGACGAGACTTGAACGGGTACCCGCACCGGACGATGATCGTCGGAATCGCCGCGTTATCGCTGGTCTGGATCACCCTCTTTTCGCCCTGGCCGTTCGGTTGGGACGTGGCCTGCGCCGTATGTCTGGTGGTAGCCGCGGCTATCGGAATCGCGATCGCAACGCGGCGGTTGCGCGCCCGGCGCGAAGCCACGAGCCTTGTGCTGCAAGCGCTCGACGGCGCGCTCGCGACGTTGCCCGCCGATATTGCGCGCAATACGCCGCTCGTACTAGTCGGCGGCGCGTCTGAGTCGATCGTCAGTCGTGCGCTTGCGAAGGAACTTGTCCGCATCACGGATACCGCCATCTGGGTTCGCGTGGCGGAGCCGGCACGCCTCATGTATCTCGCCGATGCGCTCAAGCGCTGGCGTGACGGCCAGGGTCCGGACGCGTTTGCGTATCTGCTCGACGCGAATGATGCAGCCGATGCAGCAACGCTTGCCGCGAATATCCGGCAGTGGCGCGCCGCGATCGGTGAGGCAGGGCGCGCTATCGCCTATCCATTGCCGGTGTGCATCGGTGTGTACGAAAACGAAGCGAACCCTACCGCCGACGATTGTCCGTGGTTTGGCATTTCAGGCGCGCGAAAACTCGAAATCAACGCTGTTCCGGCTGTGATCGCGTCACAACTGACACAGTACGTCCGCATGGCCGTGCCTGTCGACCGCGAATTGCGCGCCTACCGCGCGGCGCGGCTCGATGCGCTTGCGCGTTGGGCCGGTACTGCCGTTCTTCCGTACTTCACCCGCGTGCAGAACGCCGCGCGGCCCGTTGAAATCGCCGCATTCGGCGTGACGGCGCTCGAAGGCGCGGTCATGCCGGACACGCTTCTTGCGAGATTTATCGCGGAGACGACCGGACTCGGACGGCCGGCCGCGTCAAACCCGGCAAGCGCCACGCCTGGACGCGCGCCACTGCCCGATCCATTGATTCGCGGCATCGCCCCGCAGCCCGTGCGTCGAACATTGCCGCGCGCACTCGCCCACGGCTTCGTCTGGCTCGCGGCGTTCTTTTGTGCGGCGTGCGCGGCATCGGCGTGGCAGAACCAAAAACTCGTCGGGCGGATAAGGGCGCACATGTCGGACTATCGCGCCATCCAGCCCGCGCACGATGCAGCGCGGCTCGACGCGCTGACGATCGTGAAGCGAGATCGCGACGAACTCGACCGTTACGCGCGCATCGGCGTGCCGCCGCGACTCGGTTTGGGCTTTTATCGCGGGGCCGCGTTGCTGCCGGTCGCCAACGCGCTGATCGCCAGTTACGAACCGCCGCCGCCCGATCCGTCGACTATCGAACTCAGCAGCCTGTCGCTCTTCCAGAGCGGCCGCGCGGTGCTGAGTGCGGGCTCGAACCGCGTGCTGGTTGGCGCGCTCGACATGATCAAGGCGCACCCCGACAAGCGCGTGCTGATCGCGGGACACACGGACTCATCCGGCAGTCGCGCGAGCAATCTCGCGCTGTCGGAGGCCCGCGCCGCGTCGGTGCGCGACTGGCTCGCGGATGCGTCGGGCATCCCGCCCTCGCACTTCGCCATTCAGGGCTATGGCGACACTCGCCCTAAAGCCGGCAACGACACGGAAGCGAGCCGCGCGTTGAATCGGCGCGTCGAGATCACGCTCGTTCCCGACTGCCGCGACGATCAGCAAGACAGTGTCACCCCAAAGGGCCACACGGCCTGTTCATTCAACTAGAAGGAGAAAAAAATGGCAATTCCGGCATACATGTGGATCAAGGACGACGGCGGCGCGGACATCAAGGGTTCGGTCACCGTCACCGGCCGTGAAGGCAGTGTCGAAGTGGTCGCGTTCGATCATGGCGTCAACATTCCGACCGACAACAACACCGGGAAGCTCACGGGCACGCGCGTACACAAGCCCGTCAAGTTCACGAAGGAAACCGACGCGGCGACGCCGTATCTGTACAAAGCCGTGACGAGCGGCCAGACGCTCAAGTCGATCGAACTCAAGTGGTACAAGATCGACGACGCCGGCAAGGAAAAGGAATATTTCAACACGATGCTCGACAACGTCAAGGTCGTGGCCGTGACGCCCAAGATGCTCGACATCAAAAACCCGGCCTACGAGAAGCACAACCACCTCGAAGAAATCGAACTGCGCTACGAGAAGATCACGTGGTCGTACAAAGACGGCAACATCATCCATACCGATAGCTGGAACGAGCGCGCTTAAGCGCTTCAGCGCCTTAGTCGCCGATACCGCGAACGCTTGCGCATCGGCTGGGCGCACGAATCCGCAGCACGCGGGTTCGTGCGTTTTTCAATTTTTCTTCGCCCACTCCATGACCGCTCGTGACCTTTCGCCATTCCTGCGCCGCCTGAACGATCACTGCGCCCGCGCGCTCGCCGACGCGGCGAGCCTGTGCGAAACGCGCGCGCATCGCGAAATCGAGATCGAGCATTGGCTGATCAAGCTGCTTGAACTCGGCGAAGGCGATCTCGTCACCATCGTGCGGCGTTACGAACTCGATACCGACGCGATCTGGAACGGCCTTCTTGCCGCGATCGACCGGCTGCCGCACGAACTGCGCGCGAAGCCTTCGCTTTCGCAACGCCTCGGCGCGCTGCTCGAAGCCGCGTGGCTGCGCGCGTCGCTCGAGAACACCTCGGCCGGGATCGAGCCGAAAATCCGTTCGGCGCACGTGCTCGCAGCACTCGCCGATACGCCCCATCTCCTTCGCGCGCCCGGCGCATGGCAGCTGCTCTCGGTTTCCTCGGTCCAGATCGAGCGATTGACGCCGGAACTGGACCGCGTGTCGGTCGAAGCACCCGGTCAAACGGCCGAAGCGCCGGCAAGCGACGAGGAAAACCGCCCAGCGGTGCCGGGCCAGCCCGAATCGGCGGCATTGCAACGGTTCACCATCGACATCACGCAAAAAGCGCGCGACGGCAAGATCGATCCGGTCTTCGGACGCGACGTGGAAATCCGCCAGATGGTCGATATCCTCGCGCGGCGGCGCAAAAATAATCCCATCCTGGTCGGCGAGCCGGGCGTCGGTAAGACGGCGCTGGTCGAAGGGCTGGCGCTCAGGATCGTCGAGGGCGACGTGCCCTCGGCCATTCGCGACGTAAGCGTTCTCACGCTGGATCTCGGCCTGCTGCAAGCCGGCGCAGGCGTCAAAGGCGAGTTCGAGCAGCGCTTGAAGAACGTGATCGAGGCAGTGCAGCAATCGGCCACGCCCATTCTGCTGTTCATCGACGAGGCGCACACGCTGATCGGCGCGGGCAACACGGCGGGCGGCGCGGATGCGGCCAATCTGCTGAAGCCGGCGCTCGCGCGCGGCGAACTGCGTACGATTGCCGCGACGACGTGGTCGGAATACAAGCAATACTTCGAGCGAGACGCTGCGCTCGAACGGCGCTTTCAGATGGTCAAGGTCGACGAACCGGACGATGCCGGCGCGTGTTTGATGCTTCGCGGCCTGAAGGATCGCTACGCGCAGCATCACGGCGTACACATTACCGACGCGGCCATTGTCGCCGCCGTGCGTTTGTCGCGACGGTATCTGACGGGCCGGCAATTGCCGGACAAGGCCGTCGATCTTCTCGACACGGCGGCGGCGCGGGTGAACATGAGCATCGACGCAACGCCTGTGTCCATCACCACGCGCCGCGCCGAGCAGGCGGCGCTGGCGGTCGAGCGCACGGCGCTGACACAGGACGAGGGCGCGACGTCGGTGAGATCGGAAGACCGGCTGGCCGCCATCGACACGCGTCTTGCCGTGCTGAAACTCGAACTGGATCAACTCGAAGCGGCGTTGGCCGAGCAAAGAGAAGCGGCGCGCACTCTATTCGCGCGGCGCACGCAATGGCGCGAAGCCAGGGACGAAGCGGCCCAGCGCGCCCTGCTCCCGTCGATCAAACGGGCCCACGACGCGTTGACGCGCGACGGCCAGGACGCGCTGATCCACGCGGAAGTGGACGAATCCACGATTGCAGGCGTGATCGCGGACTGGACGGGCGTGCCGGTCGGCAGCCTGCTCTCCGACGAACTCGCCACTTTGCTCGAACTGGAATCGCGGCTCGGACGGATCGTGGTCGGTCAGGAAGACGCGCTCGAAGCGCTGGGCAAGAGCTTGCGCGCGGCCAAGGCGGGCCTCAAATCCGACGAAGCGCCGCTCGGCGTGTTCTTGCTGGTCGGACCGTCCGGTGTCGGCAAGACCGAGACGGCGCGTGCGCTCGCGGATCTCATGTTCGGCGGCGAGCGCTCGCTCGTTACCATCAATCTGTCCGAGTATCAGGAAGCGCACACGGTGTCGCAACTGAAAGGCTCGCCGCCCGGCTATGTCGGTTATGGACAGGGCGGCGTGCTGACCGAGGCGGTGCGGCAGCGTCCGTACTCGGTGACCCTGCTCGACGAAGTCGAGAAGGCGCATCGCGATGTGCTGAACTTGTTCTATCAGGTCTTCGATCGCGGCTTCATGCGCGATGGCGAAGGACGCATCGTCGATTTCCGGAACACCGTGATCCTGATGACGTCGAATCTCGGCAGCGAGCAGATCATGGCGGTCACCGACCTCGCCGAAAATACCGCGAGCGAGAGAGGAGATGCGCTTGAACCGGCCGCCGACGACGTTCCAAGCAGCGCGCTGATGGAAGCCATCCGCCCGCAACTCGTCGCGCACTTCCAGCCCGCACTCCTCGCGCGTTTTCAGACCGTCGTGTACCGGCCGCTATCGAGCGAAGCGCTGGCCCGCATCGTGAAAATGAAGCTCGACAAGGTGGCGCGGCGAATCAACGCGAAATTCGGCGTGCCGCTCATCTGCGACAACGCGCTGATTGAGGAACTTGTCCGCGCTTGCCGCCTGCCCGATTCCGGCGCGCGCAATATCGACAGTCTGCTCGATCAGCAAATCCTGCCCGTGCTTTCGCGCGAGTTGCTCGTGCGCGTGGCCGCCGAACAAGGATTGCACGCGATCCGATTGTCGTATTCCGACGCCGACGGTATCTCGGTCGACTTCGACGCGGCCATCGGCTGATCTTCACGACGCGAGCGCTCAGGACGTCTTCTGCATTCGCTTACAAGATTGCTCCGGGGATTATTCGGATTTGCCGTTGAGTCTGTTTGTTCTCAGCACCTTTTTCCCGCGCGCCGGGTTGCGTAGATTGGCTCGTGTTGGACGCGACGCTTGATCGATGGCGCCGCTCCTCGCTCAACACGACATCACTCAAAGGAAACGGTCATGGACAAGCTCAAAGGTAAAGTCGCCGTCGTCACTGGCGCATCGAAAGGTATCGGCGCGGCAATTGCGAAGGCGCTCGCGGCACAAGGCGCGTCGGTCGTCGTGAATTATGCGAGCAGCCGCTCGGGCGCCGACGCCGTGGTTTCGGCGATTCAGGCGGAAGGCGGGAAAGCCGTCGCGGTCGGCGGCGACGTCTCGCAAGCTGCGGACGCGAAAGGCATTATCGATACCGCGATCGAAACGTATGGACGCCTCGACATTCTGGTGAACAACTCGGGCGTGTACGAGTTCTCGAATATCGAAGACATTACGGAAGCGCATTTTCACCGCCACTTCAACGTGAACGTGCTCGGCCTCCTGCTCACCACGCAAGCTGCCGTGCCGCATCTTAGCGAAGGCGCGAGCATCATCAATATCGGCTCGGTCGTGAGCCGTATCACGCCGCCCGGCAGCGCCGTGTACACGGGCACCAAAGGCGCGGTCGATGCGATCACCGGCGTGCTTTCGCGTGAACTCGGCCCGCGCCAGATTCGCGTGAACGGCATCAATCCGGGCATGGTCGTGACCGAAGGTACGCAGGGTGCGGGCTTTATCGGCTCGGATTTCGATACCGCGACCGTCGCCCAGACGCCGCTCGGCCGGCTAGGCCAGCCGCGCGATATCGCGGACATCGCCGTGTTCCTGGCCTCCGACGACGCCCGCTGGCTAACCGGCGAGCAACTTCTGGCCGGTGGTGGTCTGCGCTAAAACGCGCTTGGCGATCCACGAAAAACGGGCGCGAAAGCGCCCGTTTTTTCATGCTGGCAAAACCTTAGCGAATCAGTTGTCGAATGCCCAGACCGACAATCGCCACGCCGCATACGCGGTCAATCCACTTTTTGAATCGGCGATAGCCCGAGGCCATCGTCGCCTGCGACAAAATCAGCGCAACAAAACCGTACCAGCCGCCAGCGGTGATCGCGACCATTCCAAGCATCGCCGAGAATGTTTCGAACGAAACGTGCGCTGGCGTGGCGGCCGAGAATATCGCCGCGAAAAACGCGATGGATTTCGGGTTCGAGATATTCGTCGCGACGCCTTGTAAAAACGCGGACCGCGAGCGCACCGGATTCATGCCGCCATCGCCTTCGCTTATATCGCGCGCCTTGACGATCAAGCGCAAGCCGAACCAGAACAGATAAGCCGCGCCCGCAATCTTCACGGCAAGCGCGAGCCACGGAAAAACGGCGAACACGATCCCGATGCCCAGGATCGCGCAAGTGGCCCAGAACAGGCTGACCACGACAATTCCCGCGACGAGCGCCAGCGCGTCCGAGCGTGTTCCGGACGCGGCTTTGTGCGCGACGGCGACGAAATTCGGGCCGGGGATCATCACGCCCGCCACGTACACGGAGAAAACAGCCACCACAGCAGACGAATCGATCATTCCGGAAACCGTAGAAAGGAAATCGCAAGAGTGTCCGACGCATCGGCCGGACGGCGGACTTCATTCTAGCGGCTTCGTCGATTCCTCGCGGGTCGGCGCCGGGTCGGAAAGCACGCTCAATTCCGGTATTCGAGCTTCGGATACCAGTTCGTTCCGCGACCTTCCGGTGTCATGTCGAGAATCGTCCAGATCGGCATCAAGTCGGGTGCGCCGCGCGGATCCTGTCCCGGATCGGCGGTGGCGAACGTCATCTCACCGCCGTAGAAATGGCGGATCGTGCCGTCGCGGCGCGTGAAGACGTTCAGCGCCGGGTCGTCGGTCTCGCCCTCGCCCTCGCCCTCGCCGATTGCGCGATAGTCGCGGCTGTAGCGCCCGTCGAGGTCGGAATACAGCGTGAGGCCGCGCCAGCCGCGCTCCTTCTTGAACGCGACGAGACGCTCGATGGGCGAGCGCGCCACGACCGCGAGCGACACGCGCTGCCCGACATCGACGGCTTCGCCGTCCCACGCGCTCAAGAGCGACGTACACATCGGGCACGGCCGTTCGCGTTGCGGGCCGAACATGAAACTGTAGACGACGAGCGTGTCTTTATCGCCGAAGAGCGCGGCGAAATCGGCCGGTCCCGCTTCGCCCTGAAAGCGATAATCCGCAACCACCTCGCCGCCCGGCGGCAACGCGCGGCGCTGTTCGGCGACGCGCTCGATATGCCGCCGAAGTTCGATTTCCTCGACAAGCAGCGCATTGCGCGCGCGCCGGTAAGCGTCGCTTTCGTTTGGATAACTCAACGCATTGCGCTTGACGAGTTCGGCGGCAGGCGTGAGAGCGGGAGCTTGCGGCATGATGAGTCTCCTTCTGGGAAAGTGAATCAATCGCGATCGGGCGCGCCGAGCGGGAACAGCGGCCGGTACGGGCGCGCTTCATCGACCGCCCGGACAACCGATGGCCGCGCCAGCAAGCGCTGCCGGAACGCAATCACATGCGAAAACGCGGCATCGATCCGATGCACCCAGTCGGCGTAGAAAAGGAACGGCGCGGCGGCGCAATCGGCGAGACTGAACGCATCGCCCGCCGCCCATTGCCGATCCGCCATCGTGGTGTCGAGCCACGCATACGCCGTGTCGAGCATCGCGCGCGCGTCGGCGACACCGAGCGCGTCGCGTTCGGCTTCCGGCCGCATGCTGTCATAAACGATCTTTTGCACCGGCGTCGAAATGTAGTTGTCGAAGAAGCGGTCCATGCCGCGCACTTCGATCGCGGCGCGCGGATCCTCAGGCAGGAGCCGCACCGGCCCCGCGTGATACAGCCCGAGATGCTCGACGATAATCGTCGCCTCGGTCACGGTGCGCTCGCCGTCCACGAGTACGGGAAAACGCCTGATAGGCCATCGCGCCGCGAATTCCCGCAACGCGTCCGGATTGTCTTCCGACAACATGCGCCACTCGAATGGCGTGCCGTTCTCATAAAGCGCGATCAGCACTTTCTGCGAGTAAGCGGAAATCGGATGGGCATAGAGCTTGAGCGTCATCGTCGGCTACCTGTAAATGCCTGGGTTTCACTGACGACGAACATAAGACGATGAAATCGACATCGCGTAACTAAAAATGCGCGGAATAATCGCGTCGCCTGCTTTCGGGGACAATTCGCACGCCGCCGCAACACGGGCAGGCCCGCATTTTGCATTGAATGAGATGCGGCCGACCTGGCCCACACAACCCGATAAGCGGAGGTTTGCGATGAACAAGGATCAAGTCAAGGGAACTGGTGAAAAGGTTAAGGGCAAGCTGAACGAAGTCGTCGGCAGCGCGACCGGCGACAAGGCTCAAGAAGCCAAAGGCCAACTACAGCAAGGCGCCGGCGAAGTCCGCAAGCAGGTTGGCGACACCAAGGAACAGATCAAGAAAAGCCAGCCGTAAATCGGCCGGGTATCCTGACAACGCAGGGACTGAATAAGTAGTAGCGAGCGCCGGCATTTGCCGGCGCTTTTTCGTGGTCGATCGGTAAAAGCGTTTCGGCCTTGGCGCGCGTCCGTAAGTAATTTCCACTCGACGCGGAACGTCTGTTTCGGCCCTTCCATGAATAAAATCGCGCGGCGTTGTAGCAGTTACACGCGATGCGCGCGATTCATCTGTTGAACCAAATCTCAGAGACGCGCACGCTCGTGCGCCTCGGCTTCCTCAGGACTTTCATAGATATACGGCGCGACGCTTCGCCGCTGAAGCGCCGCGCCCAACTTCATGCGCAGGAAACTGCTGGTTGTGTAGCGCGTGACATCGGCATAGAAGCGTGAGACGAGCGCCGCGACCATCGCGGAGTAATCGTCGAGGACTTCGGGCCGGATCGAAAAATTGTCGTAATTGACCACCGCGTGCGGGCGCGCCGCGCGGCCCGCCAGCTTCGCCTCGACCTCGTGGCGGATCGCGTCGACGTCGTCGAGTGTCGCAACTTCGTGTCCTTCGAAATTGATGAACAGAATATTCTGCACGGCATCGTAGCTAAACCGCTCGCTCAGCTTCAGGCGCAGCAACACGCTGCGCAATCCCATCGGGCCGGGCACGAAAATGCGCTCATCCATCAGGCGCGGCGGCGATTTGATGATGGGCATGAAGCTCATCTGCGCGACGATATCGCGCTCGACATCGATCCCCGGCGCAACCTCCCTCAATTCGAGGCCCGCCGGCGTCAGCGCAAACACGCAGCGCTCGGTGATGTACAGCACCGGCTGGCCGCGCTCGCTCGCATAACGGCCGCTGAACGTGCGATGCTCGACCGCCTCCACGAACTTCCGGCACGTCCCTTCGCGAAGCACTTTGAGCCGTCCATCCTGAATCAGGACATCCAGATTTCCCGCGTTGAAAGTGCCGACAAAGACCACCTTCTTGGCACTCTGGCTGATGTTGATAAAGCCGCCCGCGCCCGCGAGTTTCGGCCCGAACTTGCTGACGTTCAGATTGCCTTCGCGGTCGGCCTGCGCCAGACCGAGAAACGCGATATCGAGGCCGCCGCCGTCGTAGAAATCGAACTGGTAGGGTTGGTCGATGATGGCTTGGGTGTTGGACGCCGCGCCGAAATTCAGCCCGCCCGCCGGAATGCCGCCGATCACGCCCGGCTCGGTCGTCATCGTGAAAAGGTCGATCACCTGCTCCTCGTTAGCGACGCTCGCGATGCCTTCCGGCATGCCGATCCCCAGATTCACCACGCTATTCGCCATCAATTCGAAAGCGGCGCGTCGGGCGATCACCTTGCGTTCGTTCAACGCCATCCCCGCTACCGAACTCGCCGCCACGCGCAATTCGCTGGAAAACGCGGCACTGTACGGCTCGGCGAACGTCTGCCAGTGGTTCTCGGGCTTCGCCAGAACCACGCAATCCACCATGATTCCGGGTATCTTCACCTGACGCGGATTGAGCGTATTCGTTTCCGCGATCCGCTCGACCTGCGCGATCACGATACCGCCGGAATTGCGCGCGGCCATCGCTATCGCGAGCGCTTCGAGCGTTAGCGCCTCTTTCTCCATCGTGATGTTGCCGCTCGCGTCGGCCGTCGTGCCGCGCACGATCGCCACGTCGATCGGCAGCGTCTTGTAGAGCAGGCAATCCGCGCCGTCGATGGAAACGAGGCTCACCAGATCCTCGGTCGTGCGCGCGTTGAGCTTGCCGCCGCCGTGACGCGGATCGACGAACGTGCCAAGCCCAACGGTCGATAAGTGGCCCGGCCGGTGCGCGGCGATATCGCGGAACAACTGCGAAATCACGCCTTGCGGCAAGTTGTACGCTTCAATCGATCCGTCCATCGCGAGACGCTGCAAACCGGGCACGAGTCCCCAATGCCCGCCGATCACCCGCCGCACCAGACCCTCGTGCGCGAGGTGATTCAGCCCGCGCGACTTGCCGTCGCCCTGTCCGCCCGCGTACACGAGCGTCAGGTCGCGGGGATAATCCGCTGCGGAATCCTTCGACTCCAGGAACAATTGTTCGAGCGCGATCGCGATTTCTTCCGCGAACCCGATGCCGACGAAGCCGCCTGTCGCGAGCGTGTTGCCCGGCCGGATCAACCGGACCGCTTCTCGCGCGCTGACGATTTTGCCGCGTGCCGCGCCGCGCGCGGACGTGGGGAACGGATATTGAAACCCTGCGCTCATGGTGTCTCCAGTCCGCGTCTCGAGTCGCGCGATCGCGATGTGTCTGTCTCGCGCATTTCGGCTAGCTTCCACGTAAGCAATCGCTGCGTCTAGTGGGACAAACGGCACGCATCGCCTAAAGTAAGCCGGTACTTCAGGCGCATGGCGGCAGCGTTTGAAGAAACGCCGCACGACAACCGTCTTGCTTATCGAGCGCCGCGCCGCCGCACCGCTTCGGTCCCGGTATGCGTCCACGCGTCGACCTGGAGTGTCCCCATGATCCTGCTGGACGAAGTCGGCGCTCATCCCGAGCGCGGAGCGGCGAACGCGTGGACCGTGCGTTTCGGCATCTACTTGCCGGGCATCACGTTCGACAAAGGCTACCGGGTGAAGCTCCATGTAATTCACGAGAGCGATCAATTCGTCCGCGGCATCGAACCGCGCAGTTTCTGGATGAACTGGACCGGCGGCTCCGAAAACGATCTCTGGACCGTCACGATTCCCGTCGATCGCGATCCCGCGCCGAGTCACTTCGGCAGCGACGGACGCTATCTGTATCGCTATCAATTGATCGGACGCGACGGCAATTCGATTGCCGCATGGTTCGCCGACCCGTTCGCGCGCGAGACCGGACTCGGCACGCTTTCGGTCGTCACGCTCGACGCCGGCGCGCAACCGTTCGCGTGGACCGACGCCGCGTTCGTCACGCCCGAGATCGACCGGATGGTGGTGTATGAAGTCAACGTGCGCGAGTTCAACGAGAACTTCGACGGACTGGCGTTGCAACTCGATTACATCGCGGGACTCGGTGTGAACGTGCTCGAACTCATGCCGGTGTCGAACGTGAAGGAAGAAGTGGAATGGGGCTACACGCCGCTCGATTACTTCGCTCCGGACGAGCGTCTGGGCGGCCCGATCGGCCTCAAGCGTCTGGTCGATGCCGCGCACCAGCGGGGGATCGCCGTGATTCTGGATTCCGTTTATGCGCACACGCATCCCGAGTTCGCCTACAACGTCGTGTATGCGGATTCGGGCGAGCCGAACCCGATGCTCGGGCGCTTCGAAGGCGAATTCTTCGCGGACTGGGCCGGCACCGACTATCGCAAGCAATTCACGCGCGACTACTTTTTCCAGTTGAATGTGTTCTTGCTGGACGAATATCACCTCGATGGTTTTCGCTACGACTTCGTGCCGGGCATGTACGACGGCCCGACCGGATCAGGCTACGCGGATCTTGTCTACGAGACTTATCAGCATTCGCGAACCATCGCGCGCTTTCAAGCCGATAACGCAAGCCGCATCATTCAATGCGCCGAACATCTGCCGGACCCGATCGGCATCCTCTCGAAAACGTATTCGAGTTGCGCATGGCAAAACGCGATGATGGATCTGGCGAACGGAATCGCGCATGGCGGCGGCGTCGCCGAACAGTTCGCGCATCAACTGGATCCGGAATTCCTCGGCTATCCCAACCAGCACGCGTCGAATGGCGACGTCTTTCCGGTCGCGCCGTTTCAGTATGTCGAAACGCACGATCATCCGCGCTTCATCACGCAATTCGGCGCGTCGAATGAAATCGATTTGCTCGGCCAGCACTTCGGCGATCGCAGCCGCTATTACAAGGTTCAGCCGTTCGTCATCGCGCTGTATGCCGGCAAAGGCATTCCGATGCTCTGGCACGGGCAGGAATTCGCGGAAAACTGGGGCCTTCCGGACAGCGGACTCGGGCGCAATCTTCTGGCGCGTCCGCTCCATTGGGAATACTTCTACGACGACGCCGGCCACGCGCTCGTACGGCTTTACCGCAAGATGGGCACCTTGCGCCGCACGCTTCGCGCGCTCGGGAGCCGCGGCTTTTTCTTCTATTACGCCGACCCGGATCATCTGCGGCAGAGCGTGATCGCGTTCCGGCGGCGCGCCGATCCGAACGGCGGCCAGGCCGCCGAGGACGTGCTGATCGCGATCAACTTCTCGGACACGAACGCCACGATATGGCTGCCGTTTCCGCAAGCCGGGCAATGGGCCGAATTGATCGAAGGAACGCAAGGGCCGATAACCGTCACTGCGTCCGATCAATGGATCGGCATCGCGGTGCCGTCCAATTACGGCGTGGTGCTCAAGCTCGTTTGAGAACTCGTCTAGGACGCGCCGGAAGCGGCTACGCGGCATCGCGTCCGCGGGCGTTTTCGCCGTCACCCATCGCATCATTTAAGCGCGCTATCCACAGAATTACCTTACGCCGCCCCGACGAATAAGCGCGCCCATCCTCCATTTTGTTTCCTCTCCGAAAGCATTGAAAAATCAGGCAGTAATGCAAATGCGAATCGTTCTTATTTGTGTTGACCCCGGCACTTTGCGTGAGTACGATTTCATCGCCGGTGGGACATGAACATTGCCCGTCGCGTCTGAAGAAAGTCTCAAGAAGAAAGCGATCGCACGATGCGTTCGCTGACAAAAACAAAGGATTCTGATGAAGCCCGCCCTGTTCATTTTTCGCGGATCGCACGGGCATTCGCTCGCCGCGCCGGCGCAACGGCGCCGGCCCGCGCGGCATCGCGCTTGGCTCAATACGAGCGTGGCGTGTCTCGCGCTCGCGTCGTCTGCGACCTTCGCCGCATCGGCCAATCCCGACGCCACGCCCTCCGACGCACCGGAAGCCGACCTGAACATTCAGGCGCAACCGGCCGGCCAGTGGACCGGCGTGTGGACACGCTCCACCTTGCTCGGCGACATGGGCGGCGTGCGCCCTTGGCTCGGCAAATACGGTGTGACGCTGCAAGCCACCGAAACCTCCGAGTATCTCGGCAACGTGCGCGGCGGTTTGAAAACAGGCGCGACCTACGACGGTCTCACGACGGTCACGTTGGGTGTCGATACGCAAAAGGCGTTCAGTCTGCCGGGCGGCACGTTCAACGTGAGCATGCTGCAGATCCACGGCCGCAATCTCAGCGAGCACAATCTCGGCACGCTGAACACGGCGAGCGGGATCGCGACCGATGCATCCACGCGTCTCTGGGAACTCTGGTATCAGCAGTCGTTCCTGAACAAGCGCGTGGATATCAAGGTCGGGCAACAAAGTATCGACCAGGAATTCATGGTCAGCCAGTACGCGGCCACGTTCATCGGCACGATGTTCGGCTGGCCGGGTCTGCCGTCCTACGACATGCCGTCGGGCGGTCCGGCGTATCCGCTGTCCGCGCTCGGCGCGCGGGTTCGCGGACAGATCACGCCGACGTTGACGGCGCTCGCCGGCGTCTACGACGGCGATCCGCTCGGCAACAATCCCGACAACATGAGCGGCACGAACTTCAACCTGCATAACGGCGCGTTGTGGATCGGCGAGTTGCAGTACGCGATCAACCAGCCGTCCGACGGCGATATGGTCGGGATGCCGCAGAACGGTTTGCCGGGCACCTACAAGGTCGGCTTCTGGTACAACACCGGCAGTTTCGACGATCAGCGTTACGACGCATCGGGCCTCTCGCTCAGCAACGCCAACGCGGGCGCACCGCAATCGCATCGCGGCAATTACAGCTTCTACGCGGTCGCCGACCAGATGGTGTGGCGCCCGGACCCGGACGAATCGCGCAGTGTCGGCGTGTTCGCGCGCGTGATGGGCGCGCCGGGCGACCGCAATCTGGTCAGCGTGAGCGCGAACGTCGGCGTGGTGATGAAGGCGCCGTTCGCGGGCCGCGACAACGACAGCGTCGGCCTCGGCGTGGCGTACATCAAGGTCGGCAATCACGTTCACGACCTCGACCTCGACAACCGCGCGATCACCCCGTCGCCCTACGGCGTGCGCACCAGTGAAACGATGCTGGAAGCGACGTACCAGTATCAGGTCACGCCGTGGTGGATCGTCCAGGGCGACATGCAATACACGTTCAACGCGGGCGCCGGCCAGAATCCGAACGACCCGACGCAAGCGCTGCGCAATACGTTCGTGATCGGCGTGCGCACCAACATCACTTTCTGAGCGGCGTTCGCGTCAAGCGCACGGACCGGGTTATTTCAATGAAACAGATCAAGGCAGGAATCGCAATCGCGGCGCTGGCGGCACTCTTCGGAAGTGCCGCGGCGCACGCGGAGCCGCAGGGTTTCCTCGAAACGCTGCACCGTCACACCACGCTCATCAACACGGTCCCCGACAACGGCGACCAGAACCCCTACGCGCTCGTCGTCGCGCCGGCGTCGGCGGGCACGATCAAGCAGGGCGATGTGCTGATCGGCAACTTCAACAACGCCGCGAACCTGCAGGGCACCGGCAGCACGATCGTGAACTACCACCCGGACACGAAGCAGATGTCCACGTTCGCCACCGTCCCGCGCGATCTCAAGGGATGCCCGGGCGGAATCGGCCTGTCCACGGCGATGACCATGCTCAAGTCGGGCTGGGTGATCGTCGGCAGCACGCCGAGCAACGACGGCACGACCACCACGAAGGGCGCGGGCTGCCTGATCGTGCTGGATTCGAACGGCAAGGTGGCATCGACGATTGTGGGCGAGAACATCAACGACCCGTGGGGCAACATGGCGGTCGTCGACAACGGCGACCACGCGACGCTCTTCATCAGCATGGCGGGCTTCGGTGTCGGCGGCGCGGACGGCAATCCGCCTGTGTTCAAGCAAGCCACGGTGCTGCGTCTCGACCTCGATGTTCCCCAAGGTCAGCCGCCCGTCGTGAAGCAGCAGACGGTGATCGGCAGCAACTTCGGCGCGCAGGCCGACAAGGGCGTGTTCCTCGTCGGACCGACCGGACTCGCGCTCTCGAACGACCAGAAGCTGCTGTATGTATCGGATGCAATCGGCAACCGCGTGACGGAAATCGACGAACCGATGACGCGCGACACGAGCGCGGGCACCGGCCGCCAGTTGACCGCCGACGGCCTGCTGCATCGGCCGCTCGCGATGGTCACCGCGCCCAACGGTCATTTGCTCGTCACGAACGCGCTGAACGGTCAGGTGGTCGAAATCGACCCGCAGACGGGCAAGCAGATCTACGCGCGCTGGATCGATACCGACAAGGCGCAGTCGCCGCCCGGCAACGGCGACCTGTTCGGTATCGCGATGACGCCGGAAGGCGACGGTTTCTATTACGTGCAGGACGATGTCAACACGCTCGTGCTCGCGAAGTAGGCAAGAAGGGCAAGACAGGCGAGACAGGCAAGAGGCAACACCATGACCCACGATCAAGATCCACCGCGCCGGCGCTTTCTGAAGGCCGGCATCGCGGCGGGCGCGACGCTCGGCACGGCGCACGCCGCGCAAGCGGCGCAGACGGCGAAGGCTGCGCTCGTCAAGAACACGCCCGCGTTCATCGACCCGCAGCAGGTGGTCGAGCCGTTTTTCGGCACGCATCAGGGCGGGATCGTGACGCCGCAGCAGAGTCACACGTATATCGCCGTGCTCGATCTCGTGACCGAGAAGCGCGACGATCTCATCGGACTTCTGCACGCGTGGACCGAGGCTTCGGCGCGGCTCGCGCGAGGTGAAACGGCCAAGCCGCTTCCCACCGACGACAAATCCGCGCCCGATTCCGCCGACGTGCTCGGCATGGGCGCAGCGGGCCTGACCATCACGTTCGGGTTTGGGCCGGGCGTCTTCACGTCGGCGGGCAAAGACCGCTATGGCGTGGCGCAGCGCCGCCCCGCCGCGCTGGTCGATCTCCCGCGCTTCAACGGCGACCAGTTGATCCCGCAGAAAACCGGCGGCGACATCCTGATCCAGGCCTGCGCCAACGACGCGCAGGTCGCCTTTCATGCCGTGCGCCAGCTCGTGCGCATGGGTTACGGCGCGGCGCAGGTGCGCTGGGGACAGGCCGGTTTCCTGTCGGGTCCGCGCGGGCAGACGCCGCGCAACCTGATGGGCTTCAAGGACGGCACCAACAACCCGCAGACCTCGCAAGCGCCGCTGATGAACAAGTTCGTCTGGGCGACCGGCCCCGACGCGCCCTGGATGCATGGCGGGACCTACACGGTCGTGCGGCGGATCCGCATCACGCTTGAACACTGGGACAACATGGAGCGCGGGTTCCAGGAGCAGGTCATGGGCCGCGAGAAGTACAGCGGCGCGCCGATCGGCAAGGAGAACGAGTTCGATCCGGTCGATCTCGACGCGGTCGATCACGACGGCAATCCGCAGATTCCCGACAACTCGCACGTCCGGCTCTCGAATCAGGCGTCGAACAACGGCGCGCAAATTTTGCGTCGCTCGTATTCGTACAACGACGGCACCGACTTTTATATCGAACGCTGGCCGCCGTGGCGTCAGGAAATCGAGTATGACGCCGGGCTGCTCTTCATCGCGCATCAGAGCGATCCGCGCACGGGCTTCATTCCGATCAACGACCGCCTTGCCAAGTTCGACATGATGAACCAGTTCACGACGCATATCGGCAGCGGCGTGTTCGCGTGCCCGCCGGGCGCGGCCGAGGGCTCGTTCATCGGCGCGGGATTGTTCCAGGCTTAAAGAAACGGACGCCGGCGAAAAGCGGGCGTTCACGAAGACTCAAGGGAATCATTCAAATGAAAAACACGCGATTCACCCCGCCGCTGCGCCTTCTCGCGCAGCTTTGCAGCGTCGCCGTCGTGACCACGGCCGCCGCGCTGCCGCTCGATTCGAGCGCCGCGACGCTCACGCTCTACAACGCGCAGCACGAACAACTCGTCGATATGCTGGCGAAGGATTTCGAGAAATCAAGCGGCGTCTCGGTCAAGGTGCGCAACGGCGAAGGCCCGGCGATGGCCGCGCAGCTCGTCGCGGAAGGCCCGGCTTCGCCCGCCGATGTCTACTTCACTGAGAACTCGCCTGAACTGATGCTGCTTGCCGAAAAGGGCATGCTGGCGAAAACCGATCCGAAGACGCTCGCCGAAATCCCGACGCGCTACAACGCGCCGCAGGGCGACTGGGTCGGCGTGGTCGCGCGTGAAAACGTGCTGGTCTACAACACGAAGAAGCTCGATGCCGCGCAATTGCCGGCCTCGCTGCTCGATCTGGCGAAGCCGGAATGGAAGGGCCGCGTCGGCATCGCCCCGAGCGACGGCGACTTCCTGCCGGTGGTCTCCGCCGTGATCGCGATGAAGGGCGACGCCGAAGCACTGACGTGGCTCAAGGGCCTCAAGACCAACGCGCAAATTTTCGACGACGACGAAGGCGTGGTCGCCGCCGTCAATCGGGGCGGCGTGGCGACGGGCGTGGTGAACAACTACTACTGGGCGCGCCTGCATGTGCAACTCGGCGACAGCGCGACGCGCAGCGCGATCTATCACTTCGGTCATGGCGATGTCGGCGCGCTCGTGAACGTGTCGGGCGCGGCCGTGCTGAAGTCGAGCAAGAATCAGGACGTCGGCCAGCAGTTCCTCGCGTATCTCGTGAGCGACCGCGCGCAGCAACTGATGGCGAAGAGCCGTATCGGCTATGAATATCCGCTGCGCGCCGGCGTCTCGCCCGATCCGCTGCTCAAGCCGTTCGATCAGTTGAGCCCGCCCGCGCTGACCGTCGAACAACTCGGCGACGACAGCAAAGCAGCCAAGCTCATGCGTCAGGCCGGCCTGCTATAAATGTCCGATGTCGTGAAGGCCGCCGCGGCATCTTCTAGCCGCCCGGCGGCGCCAGGCAGGAAGCGCACGCCGCGCGGCCTCTTCGCGGGCGCGGCGCTCGCCGCGCTGCTCGTGTTGCTGCCGCTCGCCTTCACGCTGTATCGCGCGGTCATGTTCGGCTGGGACGATGCAGTCGAACTGATCTTCCGGCCGCTGGTCGGCGAACTGCTCGTCAATACGCTCGAAATCACGCTCGCCGCGACGCTCGCGTCGGCGTTGATCGGCACGGCAACGGCGTGGTTCGTCGAGCGCACGCGGCTGCCCGGCCGGCGACTTTGGGCCGGACTTACCGTCGCGCCGCTCGCGATGCCCGCGTTCATCACGAGTTATGCGTGGGTCTCGCTGAGCCTCGATCTGCAGGACTTCGAAGGCGCGCTCCTCGTCATCACCACCGCGTATTTTCCGCTCGTCTATCTGCCCGTGGCGGCCGCGCTCCGCAACATGGATCCCGCGCTCGAAGAAAGCGCACGCTCACTCGGATGCGGCCGGTTCGCGGTGTTCATTCGCGTCGTGCTGCCGCAATTGCGGCCAGCGCTCTTCGGCGGAATGCTGCTCGTCGCGCTCGGCGTGTTGTCCGAATTCGGCGCGTTCACGCTGCTGGGCTTTCGCACCTTCACGACGCAGATTTACGCCGAATTCCGCACGAGTTTCGACAGCAGCGGCGCGTCGGTGCTCGCGTGTCTTCTGATCGCGTTGTGTCTGCTGTGTCTTGCGCTCGAAATGCGCGTGCGGGGCGCGGCGCGCTACGAACGCATCGATCGCGGCACGCGCCGCGCCGCGTTGCGCTACGAACTCGGCCCGTGGCGATGGGTGATCGTCGCGGCGTTCGCGGCCTTGAGTATCGTGACGCTGGGCGTGCCGGTCGGCATGATCGGCTTCTGGCTCACGCAAAGCGGCGCAGCGGCCGTGACGCCCGCCGAGGTCTCGCCCGAACTGCTGCTTTCCTCGACGCTCGCGTCGCTTGGCTACGGATTCGTCGCGGCCATCGTGACGACCCTGCTCTGCGTGCCGCTCGCGTTTTTGCTCGTGCGCTTTCCGAGCCGCCTCGCGACGTCGTTCGAACGGATCGTGTTCATCGCGCAGGGCTTGCCGAGCCTCGTCGTCGCGCTTGCCATCGTCTCGCTCGCCGTGCATGCGTTGCAGCCGCTTTATCAAAGCGCGGCGCTCCTGGTCGTGGCGTACGCGATCCTGTTCATGCCGCTCGCGCTCGTCAGCGTGCGCGCCGCTTTCACGCAGGCCCAGCCGCGGCTCGAAGAGACCGCGCGCTCGCTCGGCCTGAGCTGGCGCGAGACGACGCGGCGCGTGCTGCTGCCGCTCGCCGGACCCGGTTTCGGCGCGGCGGCCACGATGGTCTTCATTTCGGTCGCAACCGAACTCAATTCAACCTTGCTGCTTTCGCCGATCGGCACGCGCACGCTCGCGACGCAAGTCTGGAGCGATACGTCCACCCTCGCTTTTGCCGCCGCCGCGCCGTATGCGGCGCTGCTTGTCGGCATCTCGCTCGGCGCGTCGGGGCTGCTGTTCGCGCTGCTCGGCAAATCGGCGGTGCTAGGTTCGCGCTTGGCACCGACTGGACAACAACACAATGAGTGAACTACGCGTCAGCGGACTGGCGAAATCGTTCGATGGGCATCCGGTGCTGCACGGTATCGATTTGTCGGTGGCGCGCAATTCGCTCCTTGCGCTGCTCGGTCCGTCCGGCAGCGGCAAGACCACGCTGTTGCGTCTGCTATGCGGCTTCGAGCGCGCCGACGCGGGCACGATCGAGATCGACGGGCGGCGGATCGCGGGCGATGGCCTGCATGTTCCGTCGGAACAGCGGCGCATCGGCTATGTGCCGCAGGAAGGCGCGCTGTTTCCGCATCTTTCGGTCGCCGATAACATCGTCTTCGGCTTGCCGCGTGCGCAACGCCGGGCGCGCTATCGCGTGGATGAATTGCTGGAACTCGTCGGGCTGCCGGCTTCATTCGGCGATCGCGCGCCGCAGGCCCTTTCCGGCGGTCAGCAGCAGCGCGTGGCGCTTGCACGCGCGCTTGCGCCCGCGCCGACACTTGTCATGCTCGACGAGCCGTTTTCCTCGCTCGATGCCGCGTTGCGTATCGAAACGCGGCAGGCCGTCGCGAATGCGCTCGAAGCCGCGGGCGCGACGGCGGTGCTCGTCACACACGATCAGGCCGAGGCGCTTTCGATGGGCCACGAGGTCGCGGTGTTGTGGCAGGGACGGCTGGTGCAGACGGCGACGCCCGAGGCGATTTATCGGCGGCCGGCGACGGCTGCGCTGGCATCGTTTGTCGGCGATGCGGTCTTGCTCCCGGGCGTGGCGATGGGTCGCGAAGTGGACTGCGAGATGGGACGGTTGGCGTTGCCGGATGGTGCGGTGACGGGCGACGTGGACGTGATGATTCGGCCCGAGCAGATTCGCGTTTTACGCGGCGGCGAGAGGGACGATGGACTACGGGCTGTTGTCGAGGACGTGACGTTTTTTGGGCACGATGCCAGTGTGGGACTCAGGCTTGAGGCGAGTGAGCGGGCTGTGCGTGTGAGGCTTACCGGGTACGGGTTGCCGCGCGTGGGAGAGCGGGTTTCGGTGCGGGTTGAGGGGGACGTGGTTGTTTATCGGCGCGCGGGGTGAGGGGTTGCTTGGTTGGCGCTCGTGTGAACTTGCCTCGCCTTTTCCCTGCTAGCGATGCTTCTTTCTTGCCCGATCGCACATCCCGCATGCGCTGCGCTCGATCGTCGTCGTTCTGGCTTAGCGGAACGCGGCCGTTGAGGTTCGCTTCGAACTCTACCCATGTTTCCTTGGCAACAACCGAACCCCTGGGCGGATAGGCGCTTCCACTGTGAACGCGTGGGTGCCGTGCAGTCGCACCCAATGGCAACGATCCGGCCCGCACGATGCAGTCGATGCAACGGACCGCGCCTTTCGGCAGGCGCCATTTCTCACGAACATAGAGCATTGTTATGAGGCATTTTGCCCGGGACCTTTGCTTTCATCGCAACAGATTCGACATTGCACGAATCCGTACGACTGTCGTGGCCTGCTGCGACGTCGCCTTGCACCAGCCGAAGGCCTTTGTGAAACCATCGGCTGTGCGCGCATAAAGCTAGATCAGATCTGGAAACTCCACCCAGTGTTGGCTAGGCCGGGGATATAAATACTGTCGTGCTGAATAAGGGCTCCGTTCCCGGTGTATTGGGACTGCCCCGTCGAGTGACCCTGCGGATCGTAGTTGTTGGAAAAGTAGGTGCCGTCATTGTTGTACTTGAACTGGGTGAAACCAGTCAGATTGCCGAGTAAATTATAGCGGTCGGCCTCAATCTCACGACCGATACCGTCAAAAAAGTCGTGCTCAGCGAGGCTGTTCGATGAGTATCGGTAGTAGTCGTGGATGATGTTGTTCGAACCAAATGCCCCGATCAGTTCCTGCGCCCCACTGAAAGTGTGTGAAACGTAGCTGTTGTCAAGATTGAAATCGAACTCCTGTTTCGGCGTGCCGTTTGGATTGTAAAAGATATCCTGCGATTTAAAGCCGCTGGCGGTAAAGGCTGCGTATTCGGTAATCTGCCCATTGGTGCCAAACAGCGCCGCGATCTGTGAGCAATCGGCGTTAAATACGTGTGAAGCGTAGCTGCCGTCCAGATTGAAGTCGAGCAACTTGGTAGCCTTTCCATCCGCACCGAGATAAGTATCCTGCACCTGGGACCCGTAGATGTTGAACGCGAGCCGTCGGCACCGAAGTCGTACTTCGTGTAGCTGTTGTCGAGCTTGAAGTCGTATTCCTGTGTGGCCTTGCCGTTAGTGTAGAAGATGTCCTGCGTCTTGAAGCCGCTAGTGTTGAACTTGGCGTACTCGGTCATCTGGCCGTTCGCGCCGTACAACGTCGCTGTCAGCGAACCATCCAGGGCGAAGTCGTACTTCGTGTAGCTGTTGTCGAGCTTGAAGTCGTATTCCTGCGTGGCCTTGCCGTTGACGTAAAAGATGTCCTGCGTCTTGAAGCCGCTCGCGTTGAACTTTGCGTATTCGGTCATCTGGCCGTTCGCGCCGTACACACTGGCAGTCTGCGAACCGTCGGCGCTGAAATCGTACTCGGTATAGCTATTGTCCAGGTTGAAGTTGTACTGCTGCGTGGCCTTGCCATTCAAGCCGTAAAATACGTCCTGCGTTTTGAAACCCGTGTAGTCGAACTTCGCCTGTTCCGTAAGCTGACCGTTGGAGCCGAACAAGGTTGTCGTAACGGCGCCATTCAGTGATATGTCGCCGTTGATCATCAGCCATGTCCCATTCAACAAGGGAACGGCTTTCGTATCAACCGAGCACACAAGCTGGCCATTGACGGTGTTTTCCGTGTACGTGATCATTGGCCCCTGGAGCTTGTTCCAGTCGACGTTCCGCGGATCCATGCCGCAGTGACTGACGATCCACCAGTCGGCGTAGTACTCGGTGTAGGTCAGATACTGGGCGATGGACGGGTGGAGCGTGCCATAGAACTGGCCCGCTGCATCGACCGGTGCGGAGCCGGGCGCGGCGAGCCTCTGAGCCGCGGCGGAGCCAAATAACACACTGTCGACATTGATTCCCATCGACAGCACAAGCTGATTCAGCTGCTGCGTGAGTACGCTGTTTCCATCGGAGTGCATGTGCCCGGCCGCCCCGCCAGTCAGGCCTAACTGGGCGGCCACGATGTATTCGGAGACCAACGCTACGCCTTCGTCCGAAAGTCCGTTCGCAATGGCCAGGTCTGGATTCGTTGCGTTAACCTTGTCTCCAGTACCGCCGGGCAGCATGGCGTGTCCGAGTTCATGCGCCAGCGTGGTGGCGAAAACGTCCGGCGATTCGCTCCATGAAGGATCGAAGGTGATTGCCCTGTCACCTGGATCAGTGCTAACTCCACTGCCAGGAATGCCTTGCTTGAACTGCCATCGATCGGCGTGACCGAACGCATTTAGTTCACCCGCAAAAAAAATCGGAACGGGCCGCAGCTGCCACGATTGCATTATATTGTGCCGTATTGAGTCCAAACCCATCGGCTAATTTATTCAGCGTTTCTTGCGTAAGAGTTACAGTCATTATTTCAGCCTTTTTTATTTTTATTTTTCTTCGAATTCAACAAGGATATTGGAAAGCTCGCCAGCTGGATTAAAATGAATCGTGATGGTTTTTTTGTTTTATCGTCAGCCTGCTGGTATTTCCATTGCTCATTTCCATGAGGCGCGGTTGCGGGAATAACTCTACTGTGCGGAGACGGCATAGCTTGGACATAGACAAACGTTGCCCGGAATATCCGCGTGATCTCATCGAAATCCGGCCCGCCTTCACGCAACCCAAAATTTATGCCGGCTGTAGTCAGTCCGGATTTGTAAATAGTTTTTCCGGCAATCAGTTGAGCGCTCGCCACGAGATTATTCGTGCCCGGTATCTTCACCCATGGGAATATCGATAAGAAATGACTTGATATAACGGAGACTCGACGATCCTCATTTTTTTCATCGGTCCTGGTGATACCCGTGTCTTCCAGGTTGAACGCATCTCTCAAGCTGGCTTCGGTATAAAAGTCGTCGTTCAGCAGGAGGTCGTGATCAAAAATAAACTTGAGATTCTTGACGAATTCAACAGGGGTTTTCGGTCGGTGTATGATTTGGTTCACCTCTTCGTCCAACCGCTGATAAACAGGCGGCGCGATCGGTGCGTTGGCCGATTGGGCATATTTCAGGCTGCTCGACATTGCTGTCGGCATTTCCGCCGGATCAATTTGTTGCGCAAAACTCACGTTGCTTGCCACTGTGGCAGTCACCACCGCAGCTGTTGTTACGGCTTTCATCGGTATTATTCCTCGAAAAGACAGCATTGAACGAACAGCCGAATCCCGAAGTTTTTTCGGTACGCGCAGGCTGCCTAAAAAACATATATAAACTATTTTCAGTTGATAATCCCAATCGGCAGAGCCGCTTTTAGAGTTACCGCATTCATTTCGCCCGATGAGATGCCTGAATTAGTCCTTTCAGTCAACCAGCCCAGTCGTTATTTCCAGTTTTCCGACCTAGGCGTACTCACATCAACGCGCCTGCAGTGGCTGTCCCCACCGAGTGCAGTCGCCCAGTAGCGCGTCAGTCGATGTAATAAACACGACCGATTTACTGCCGTTAATATGCTTCCTTTCTTGATCTCGCATCGAATCTTGAAACGCTGCCCTTGCTCCCGTGCCGACGACCGCGCATCTCGGGAGATCGGACGTGATCTAGATGGATCGCCATGTGGTGTTCGCAGATGAGTGAATCCAGAACCGTTCCGAATGCCGTATGTGGCCTCGGCTTGCGGGGTGTTACTACGGGACGGCTCGAACCGCCAATGACCGTTGCTACCGGACTAAACGAGTAGCTCCTGATATTGGCAAAAATCGCTCCCCTATCGGCAACGACGGCCATATCATTTATTTCCGTTCTCTGTTTTTGAAAAATCCGAATCTGAAAAGACATCCATTAGCGATAAAACTGAAATACGCTCTGTTTCCCTAATTTTTTTAGTATTTCTGTAAGAAAATTCCCGAGAAGATACATGCGGATTGACATATCGATCAACTTCGCCGAATACATCGATTAGATCGTCCGGCTTAACAAAGATCACATCTGGTCGACCTTTAACGGTGCACATGCCGTGAGCAAGGTTATGCCCGATAAAAGCAAGGAAAGGAAGACTGCTTTCATTTCATACCAGGCCACCGATCGGCAGGGCGAACTCAACAGGAGGGGCGGTCTGGATATCACGTGGCACCTATTAATTTACTTGCGGAGTACCAGATGCATTTCCGGCGGAGATGCAGGCAGCGTGTATTTCAGGCTGCTCATCATTGCCGGCTGTACTTCCGGCGAATCGATTGGTTGGTACGACTTAGGCTGCTTACAAACGTAGCCTGTGCGTCTGGCTGATCCGCCGAGTATGTCGTTGAAGTATGAAGAATTGTAAAACTGCAGAACGTAAGTCCTGCCCGCGACAGGGGCAGTGCTAATAGACTGACACGAAAGCTAGTTCTTAAGGATCGCTAACGACAAAGAACGCCCGTCAGCACCCCGGCTCAATGTCCACACCGATCCGCATCGAGCATCCCCGGATCCGGCCGATCCAGCCCATTCAACGCGTCCATCTCATCATCACCCAGCGTGAACCCAAAAACATCGAGATTCTCAGCCTGCCGAGCCGGATCGGCGGACTTGGGCGTCGGCACGAATCCCGACTGCGTGTGCCAGCGCAGCACCACCTGCGTCGGCGTGCGCCCGTGGCGCGCGGCCATCTCAACGATCGCCGGGTCGTTCAGCATGTCGCTGCCGCGCCCGAGCGGGCTCCACGTATTGGTCACGATCCCCTTCGCGCGATGAATCGAAACGATGTCGCCGCGCAGGTGATACGGGTCGAGCTGGATCTGGTTGACGTGCGGCACGATGCCCGTGTCGAACAGCCGCTGCAAGTGCGCCGGCTTGAAGTTCGACGCACCGATAGCACGCACCAGTCCGGCGTCCAGCAGACGCTGAAGGCCGTGGAACGCATCGACATAACGATCCTGATCCGGATTCGGCCAATGCACGAGCAGCAGGTCGAGATAGTCGAAACCGAGCCGCTTGAGACTCGCCTCGCAAGCCTCGCGCGCGCCCTCGATACTGTGCCACTCGCGGTTGAATTTGCTCGTCACGAAGATCTCGGCGCGGCTCACGCTCGACTTGCGGATGCCCTCGCCCACGCCCTGCTCGTTCTTGTAGTTCTCGGCCGTATCGATCAGACGGTAGCCCGCGTCAAGCGCATTCGCGACCGCGACAGCCGATTGCGCATCGTTCATCGGCCAGGTGCCGAGGCCGAGTTGCGGCATCTCGACGCCGTTTGCAAGGGTCACAGTGGGTGCGGGTTTGACGGTAAGTGTCATGTCGGAGGAGTCGTGAGTGGAAGTCTCGACTATCGTACCGTGACGCGCCCCGCTCCGCTCGCACGCGGACGCGTCGCGTCGTAAAATCGGCATCCGATCCACGAAAGCCAAGCGCGGTATTCCGACGTGATGAATCTCATGCACTGGCGGCTGCTCGTCGCCGTCGCCGACTTGAGCAGCGTCTCGAAGGCCGCTGAACGTTGCGGCATCACGCAGTCCGGCGCAAGCCAGGCGATCGCGCAAATGGAGGAGACGCTCGGCCTCCAGTTGCTCGTGCGCGACCGCCGCGAAACGACGCCGACCGCCATCGGCGGCCAGATCGTGGCGCGCGCCCGCGCGATGCTGCGCGAACTCGAAGGCATCCGCGAACTCGCCGGTCAATCCAAAAGCTTGCGCGGCCGGCTGGCGGTGGCGAGCTTCCCCTCGGTGTTTGCGTCGCTGCTGCCCGCCTTCCTGCGCTCCTTTGCGCGCCTTCATCCGGAGATCGATGTCATTCCGCTCGAGGGCACCGACGAAGAAGTCGAAGCATGGCTTGCGGCGGGCGCGGTCGATATCGGCGTTGTGCTGAATCCCGCACCGGTGCGCTCCGCGATGATGCTCGGACGCGACGCCTGGGTCGCGGTCGTGCCGGAACGCCATCCCTTCGCGCAGCGGCCGCGCGCCGCGAAACTCGGGCTGGCCGAACTTGCGAAGGAACCGTTCGTGCTCGCCACGGGCGGTTGCCGGTCGCATGGCCGGCTGCTGATGGAAGACGCGGGTCTCGCGCTCACCGACATCCGCATCACCGTGCGGGACTGGCCGACCGCGTTCGCGCTGATCCGCGATGGAATGGGCGTTTCGCTGGTGCCCGAATCGACGCTGCCGGATGACAGGCAAGGCATGCGCGTAATTGCGCTTGAATGTCCGCACTATCGCGAATTCGGGCTCGTGTGTTCCAGCGCGGGCAGCGAATCGAAACCGGCGCAGGCATTTCTCGATCTGATAAAGAAATCACCTGCCTTCGGGTATTAACGCGCCTGATGCCGTATTGCTGAAATTCTAATTTCCCTTGTGCGATGGAAGCGCTGAAAATCGCGTTCACCGATCACGCCGTCCCAAGGAAAAGCTTGATGAAACTCTATTACGCGCCGAATGCGTGCTCACTCGCACCGCACATCGTGCTTCGCGAACTCGGCCTGTCTTTCGAATTAATCCGTGTCGATAATCGGACCAAGCGAACCGCCGATGACCGCAGTTTTTACGATGTCACGCCCAAAGGCTACGTCGCCGCGCTTCTGCTGGATAACGGTTCGGTTCTGACCGAAGGACCCGCCATCATTCAATATCTCGCCGATCTGAAACCCGAAGCCGGCCTTGCGCCGATCAACGGCACGTGGGAGCGCGTGCGCTTACAGGAATGGCTGAATTTCATTTCGTCGGAAATTCACGCCGGAAGCGCACCGCTATTCAGCGCGGACATTCCCGATTCAATCAAAGCCTTATTCCGGGACAAACTCTGCAAGCGTCTCGATTTTATCGCCGATGCGTTGCGCGAACGGCCTTTCCTGCTCGGCGAAGCGTTTAGCGTGGCCGACGCCTATCTCTACACGGTGCTGACGTGGATGAGCGGCTTTTCGATCGACCTCGGCAATTGGCCGTCGCTTTCCACTTTCATGGAGCGAGTCGGCTTTCGGCCATCGGTCGCGGCGGCGCTGAGCGCGGAAACAACGTCACGCGCGGTTGACGCGCCGCACTAGATCGCACCGAAAGCGTTCACGATTTCTTCGATCGTTTCGCGATCCGGCCGAACCTGCGAATGGCCGGTCAGTGACATGTCGAATAGCTTTCATTCGGCGCGCGCCTCTTTGCGCAATGAATTCTTTGCGCTTGCGAGAATCTTTTAATCGATAATAGAATGAAATTGTGTGAATAAAGAGCGCCGTCGCGCGAAAGAAATACTCGTTATTCCGTCTTGTCCCGCGACATGTCCGTGACTTACCGGAAGTGATTGAATTGCATTAGGGCATCGAAGCCTGAACACCTGCGTGCATAACCACTGCGGATGGGAAAGCGATGAAACTCGGCATCACAATGGCCGCCTGGCTCATGGCGGCGAGTCCGGCGATCTATGCGCAAACCAGCGTCACGCTATACGGCCGTCTCGATGGCGGTGTCGAATATCTGAATCACATCGCGAACGCGAATGGCGGGAGTTCATCGCGATGGAGCGCCGAAGGCGGCGACTGGGGCACCAGCATGCTGGGCTTCAAAGGCACCGAAGATCTTGGCGGCGGCCTCTCCGCACTCTTCAATCTCGAAACCGGCTTGCAGGTCATGAACGGCACGACGAGCGGCGGCAAGATGTTCTCGCGCCGCGCGTTCGTCGGCGTCAATGACGAACGCTGGGGACAACTTCAGGCGGGCCGCAATCTTTTCATCGACAGCGACGGCGTCTGGGCATTCGATCCTTTCGTGCAACAGGCCGTGTCGTCCGCGTCGCTCGTTCGCGGGCGGAACTGGCAGCAAACCAGCAACAACGTCGAATATCACAGCCCGGTAATCGGCGGCTTCGACGTGCAAGGCCAGTACGCATTCGGCAACCAGGCGGGCGGCTTCAACAACGGCCCGGCCGACGACTTCGGCCGCTCCGACGGCATCATGCTGTCCTATCATTCGCCGCTCTTCGACGTGCGCGGCATCTACGACGAACTGCGCGACTCCAACGGCCGCTTCAGCAACATCTTCACGAGTTCGCGCGAGTTCTTCGTCGGCGCGAACGTGCGGGTCGAAAAGTTCACGTTCCAGGGCGCGTACACGCACTATGCGGCGCCCGACACACCGGCCGGCATCGCCGATACCGCCGACCACTATTGGCTCGGTGCGACCTATCAGGCAAGCACGCGCTGGGCGCTGACCGCTGCGGGGTTCTATATCAAGGTCGGCGACGGCGGCGCGGACACGACGCACGACCCGAGCGGCCACGCGATGCTGTACGCGCTCGGCACCACCTACAACCTCAGCAAGCGGACCTTCCTGTACGGCACTGTCGCGTATGTGCGCAACAGCCAGAACGCCACATTCTCGCTATTCGCGACGCCGCGCGGCTCGGATTCGAGCACCAGCCCGCTTGCCGGCGAATCGCAAACGGGCGCGTATGTCGGTGTCCTGCATCAGTTCTAGCGGGGCTTCTGAATTTATTCAGCCAGCGATTTGAACCGGTTAGCCTCGCTGTATTCCGTCAAGCCATTGACCGTCGCGGCGATATCGTGGTCGATCGAAGGTCCGTGCATCGGGAAGATCCGGTCGATCTCGTATTTCTGAATTTTCTTCAGCGCCGAGTAAAGATAGTCGAGCGAAGGCAGATAGCCGGATTTTTCGATCGAAGAAATCATGCCGTCCAGCGCGTTTCCCGATCCTTCGACCGGGCCATAACTCATGAACACGTCCGACGAAAAAAGCGCCTTTAAGCGTGGCACGTAGACCACTAACGAGTCCCATTGATGGACGTGCTTCGTGAAGATCGGCACGATGACTTCGCCGTTTATCGTCACCGGCACTTCATCCTTGAATATCTTCGTTTTGACCGAAAAAATATCCGCGAGCGCGTGCGCGCAAATCGGATGCGCGTAAGCAACTAGCCCCGGACTATTCGACGCGAAGTCGGGAAGCGCGCCCATCTCATCGGCTTCGAAGTGCGGGGCGATCACGCTCTTGACGGACGCAATGTCGATATCGACGCTTTCGAGATTCGCCTTCAATTGCGCGAAGTCCGCCCTCATGCCGGTCGCGACGCACAGGAAGCTGCCGTTGGGCGACTTCACGAAGAACTGGCAGAACGCGAGGTTCAGCTTGTCGATATAGATGCTGTTCCGGTAGACATCGTCAGACAGTTTTTCGATTTTCGAAGCAGTCATGTTTGGGTCTCCCTGGTCGTTTCGAAATGACGAAGCGCAATTTCTCCACGCCTGCCGAACCGTTGCAGATAGGCGCGGACGAAGTTTTCGTCATCGTACAGAAAGGCGATGTCCGTTGGCACCATATTTCGGATGGCAAGCAACGGCACCGGCGCCTGCAGCGGACGAAACGACTTGCTCCACAATCCCGGCTCCTGACAATCCGGGAAAAACTGGCCGAGCATGAAATGCTGTTCGACAAATTTCGGCTTAAGTTGCCGTTGCACGATCTCCACCGCCTCTGCCGCATTGTCGAGTTCGGTCGGGACGATAATCCGCGACTTATAAATATCCCCGCTTGCAGCGTCTTGTCGAAAATCTTCTAAGTGCCTTTCAATTTCTTTAGCCAAAGCGGCGGCGCTTAAGGACGTGTTCTTAAAGAAATCGATGGATCGCTTCGACACCGCTGCGCGCGCAAAGGGACACACGTCGCCCGCCCGTCCGACTTCCGGGTTAGGCGCGCATAGAAATACTTCGATCCAATCAATGACCTTTTTAAAGCGCGGATCTTTAGCCGCTTCTTCAAGTGAAAGACGCTCTGACTCTGATGGCCTGGTTACCATGATCAGCCCCGATCGACGTAAATGGATCAACTAGAAAAGCCCTGCGCGAGAGCGCACGAAGCCCGGCGCCCGCACTGACAATACGGGGCCTAGCCAAACGTAGTGGCGGAGAACGCCGGTTGGTTTAACGGTCGTCCATCTGCTTGATGAGCTGCCCCCATTCACGGTCGTAGCGTTCTGGTGAAATGCGCGCGAGTCCGGCTCCCGGCGTGAACGTCAATTCGCCAAAGAAGATTTCATCGTCGGGCGCGTAGAGATCCACGCGAACGTAACCCAGACCATCGGCAAGCTGGCTAGCGATACGGACCACTTCGTCCCAGTTCGGCAAGCGCGGCGCGGCGACGTGGCTACAGGGATAACCGCCCAGCTCAATGTCCATGCGATTCCATTGCGGATCGTAGAAATCGTGCCGTGGTGAGCCAAAGCGGTCCGAAATTACGCCGGTATAAACAAGCGGGCCGTCCGGTCCTCGTCCGAAGATGTTCAACTTGAAATCCGGTGGTATTTTTCCGCTTCGATCAAGCAACAATTTCTCGAAGAAAATCCGGCGCTCGATCGGCTCGTAATGCCGTTCGCGCGTCGCACGATAGAAATCCTTGGAGAGCCATTCGTCGGCAAGCTGACTGAGCCGCTCGAACGACGTATCCGCCTTGTTCCAGACAACTTCGACAAAGCCACACCCGTGGTTCGCCTTCATGACGAACGATGACGGAAGCGCATCGAACACCTCGCGCGTAAAGACATCCGGAGCGGCAATCAACGGAATCAAGTGCTTCTCGCCGATTTTGCTTTTTACATAGTCCCGAACCAGCAGCTTGTCGGTCAAAGCCGTCCATTTCGGATCCGGATACAAGCAGCGGTGGAGAACGATTTCATTGAAGGTGGAAGGATTCTTGAGATTCGGAAATCGCCCGACCCTTCTCCAATGCAACAGCACCAGCAAAATTCGATCCGGCAGCATCCGCCTCATGCCGCGATTCAGCCTGGCGATGAACGCCTTGCCAAATCCAACCGGAACCTTCTTCGATGCGCTAGCCGATCCCTCGGTAACGCTTGCCCCCGAGCGGCTAGTCCGAACCCCGGACGCGAGCCCTCCTTGTGGCGACCTTGCGCCGTCGCTAGTGCCCACCGGAGTCGTCATTTAATTTTCTCCTTGCAAGTCTGGAAGCCGGGGTCGTCTCTGCTAAGCCGAGCGTCGATAACGGACCTTCTCTGTTTCGCCGTTAAAAGGCGTCTCGATCAGGGCCGCGAGTACTGTGAGGCTGGAGCGAACGTGGATAGCTAAGAGGCGGCTCGCGCTAATCAATTCGCAGCACGCATGCGCGTTTTGAATATAGGCCAGCGTCCCGAGTGTTTGAAAACAAGGAATTCTTGGATCCTTATTAGGCAGCGGTATCCTGTCTAAAAGGAGTCAAGCGCTCTCCGTCAACCGGCCGTAAGGCAAGCTTTGGTCCCAGCGAACGGAAGAGTTTGCCTAAGCGAGTTTCTTGAGTCTTACCTGAACTTACCTGGCCTTTCCTGGTTTCATTTCCTTAGTCCTTCCTTAGCTTTCCGTTCGTCCCGCGTCCTCATGCCTAACATGTGGTGCGGATTGTTTCATCAGTTCTATGTGCCGAGAGTGGCTTAGCGAACGAACGGAGACAAAGATTTAAGCCGCAAATGAAAAAGATGTGTCCAGGTCTTGCTTGAGTAAATCCACTAAAAGAACGCTGCGAATCGGCTAGTCAATCTTGACCGAGCTTTGGCATCCGCTAGCGCTAGGGGCGGTAAATAGAGCCGCACGCTTGATGAGTCAGGGCCTTTCGTTTTGGAGAGAAGCGAGCCCAAGCGAGTGTCTTTCAAAATGCCGTCATGTTCCCGATACGACGCTTTGGCACTCATGCCAAGCGAGTCGCAAAAGCGATCGCGGAACGGAGTCACCGCGTCGCATCTGAACGCTATGCGGCGTAGAAACCGCGCTTTGCCTCGCGCGGCCTGTTCAACTTGGGGATTGATCGCGAACGAGCGTTCGCTGAGATAAGTCGATGAACGACGAAAACGCGGAGCGCAGACGCGCTTATGCAAAGTGAACGCTTGAACAAGCGTTCACCGCAATTAAACCAAGCCGCGTTTAAGCCCGAAACAGCGAAGGCTGAACGAGAAACTCGTCGCGATTCTTTTCCGCGATCCAGTGCGGCGCGCGACCGCGGCCGCTCCATGTCGCACCGGTCGCCGGATCGCGGTATTTGGCGGAAGGCAAAGCCTTCGGGCGTTCGGGCACGTTGGAACCCATCAATTCCTGCAGCGAGATTTTATATTCCCGCATTTTCGTCACGATATCGCGCAGTACGCGATCGGCTTCCTGCTGACGGGCGGTTTCCAGTTGTTGCTCAAGTTGTTCGTGGCGAACGAGCAATTCTTTCAGAGTGGGCGATGTGGATTGCATGTCTTTATGTTTATCGACTTGGCAATGCGACGTGTTTCATCTCAATGGATGAATGCGTCGCCCAAGTCTGATCGAGGTTCAGTAGATTGAAACCGGGGATAGTCGATACCGCTATTGAATGCCGGGGAAAACCCGAACAGTCGAAGTTTCATCGATCAAACGCATTATTCGCGGATCAATGTTGCAGCAGCATACTCCCAAAACACACGCTGCTCAAAAAAACGGCACCGTGAAGCGAGGCCGCGTGTTTCGGCGGCCTCGTAAAAGATCACGCCGAAAGCTCGTGCAAATAAGGAATCGACGGCTGCGCGCCTGCGCGCGTTACCGACAGCGCGGCGGCCGATTGCCCGAACGCGAGCGCCTCGCTGTGACTGCGGCCCGCCGCGAGCGCCGCCGCGAACCCACCGACAAACGTATCGCCCGCCGCCGTGGTATCGACCGCCGTGACGCGCTGCGCGGGAAGAAATTCGGCCGCGCCGTCGCCCTCGGCGAAGCGCGCGAGCACGCCGCGCGAACCCAGCGTGACGATAACGTGGCGTACGCCCGCCTGATGCAGCAGATCGGCGGCGCGTTTGGCGTCGTCGATGGACTCGACTTCGATGCCCGCCAGCGTCGCCGCCTCGATCTCGTTGGCGACGAGATAATCGATCGAAGCGAGCCACGCGCCGGGCAACGGCCCCGTGACGGGCGCGGGATTGAGCACGACCGGCTTGCCGAGACGGCGCGCGGCGAAGAGCGTCGCTTCCACGGCGGCGGCCGGCACTTCCATCTGGCACACGACGATTTTCGCCGCCGCGAGCAGCGCTTCGTTCTGCGCGACGAATTCCGGCGTCACCTCGCCGTTGCTGCCCGCGACGATCACGATGGCGTTCTGGCTTGCGTCGTCCACGACGATCATCGCGATACCGCTCGTCGTGGACGCGCTCGTCGCGACACCCGAGCAATCGATGCCTTCCGCTTCCAGCCCCGCGCGCAGCCGCGTGCCGTTCTCGTCACGGCCGAGACAGCCCACCAGCGCAACGCTCGCGCCGAGGCGCGCCGCCGCGACCGCCTGATTGCCACCCTTGCCGCCCGGCACCGTGCTGAATCCCCGGCCCGTGAGCGTCTCGCCCGGTTTCGGCAGACGCGGCGCGCGCACGACGAGATCCATATTGATACTGCCTACCACCACCACGCTCGCTGCCGGATTCTGTGCCATCGTTTTGAACGGGCGTGCGCGTCGGGCCGAAGACCCGCCGCAGACGCCGCATAAGTGTCAGGAAGCGCTCATGGTATGCATTTCCACCCGCGGACGCCATCGGAAGCGCTACGGACGGGCGCTTCAGGCCACTTTCAGCACGATGTCGTCGCCGTCGAGCGTGGCCGTGATCGAGCGCAGATCGTCGAGATACACCTGCTCGCCGAGCTTGCCCGCCGTCAGCGTCGACGCAATCGCGATCACCCGCGCACCCGCCGCCAGTCCCGCCGCGATGCCGGCAGGCGCGTCCTCGAACACGACACAGCGTTCCGGCGCGATCGAAAGCCCGCGCGCGCCGAGCAGGAAACCATCGGGCGCGGGCTTGCCGCGCTGCACGTCCTCGGCGCTCACGAGCAGCCCGGGCATCGGCAATCCGGCTGCCTTGATGCGGTTCCGCGCAAGCACGCGGTCGGCGGACGTCACGACGGCCCAGCGGTCCGGGGGCAGCGAGCGCAGAAACGCGCCAGCGCCCGGAATTTCGATCACGCCGTCCGTGTCGTCGCGTTCGCGCTGCATCAGCGCTTCTGCGTCAGCTTCGATATCCGCGCCCGGCGGCGCGAGCGCGCGCATCGAATCGATCGTTCGGCGGCCCTGCGTTTCGCGCAGCACGTGTTCGGTGTCGAGACCGTAGCGGTTCGCCCAGTCCGTGTACGCGCGGACCATCGGCGCGTGCGAATTGAGCAGCGTGCCGTCCATGTCGAACAGCAAGGCGGCAACGCGGAATTCAGTATTTTTCAGCAGCATGGCAGGAGCGTACCAGGTCGAAGTGAACGGGATTTCAAGCGGCGATCTGCACATCGACGCCAGCCGCGCGAGCGGCGGCGCGCGCGGCGTCGGGAAGGTCGGTGTCGGTGACCCACACCGGCACGCGCGCGAACGGCACGATCACGGAAAAGCCGCGATGGCCCCATTTCGCGCTGTCGACGATGGCGCAAACTTGCCGGCTCTGCGCGATGGCAGCGTGTTTAAGTTGTGTTTCCAACTGGTTCGAGTTGGTCCAGCCCGCGCTCTCGTCGATCCCGCGCGCGCCCATGAAAAACAGGTCGAAATGCGATTGCGCGATCTGCCCGAGCGCGACCGGCCCGACTGTCGACAAGCCATTGTGATAAAGCTCGCCACCGATCAAATGCACGCTGAACGCCGGATGCCCGGACAATTCGATCGCGATGTTGATACCGTGCGTCGCGATCGACAACTGGTTCACGCCGGGCAAACCCGTCTTGATCGCGAGCGCGAGTTCCATCGACGTCGTACCCGAATCCAGATAGATCGCCATGCCATCGCGGATCAGGCCGGCCGCATGCCGCCCGATGCGCTGCTTCTGCGTCTGTCCTTCGCGCGCACGGAGCGGGTACTCGACTTCCGGATCGACCAGCACCGCGCCGCCGTGAACGCGCTTGAGCAGGCCCTGTTCTTCGAGCGTTCGCAGATCGCGCCGCACCGTCATTTCCGAGAGCGAAAACTGCCGCGCGAGATCGCTCACGCGGCACTGCCCGCCGCTCGACAGCGTCGCAAGAATCAATTCACGCCGATGATCCGCAAGGGCGCCGTCCGGCAGGTTCTTCATTGGCATGGCATTTCCGTTCGACTGTCTGCCCGGACGCGTTGCTTCGAAAAAGCCGTCCGGTTCGGCCGCATTTCACCGGCCGCCGCGCATTCTAAACCGCCGGAATCGCGACGGGCGCAACGAACCGCGTCAAGACTGTCCGTAGTACGCGCCCGCGCCGTGTTTGCGCAGGTAGTGCTTTGCGATGAGCGTGTCCTTGATCGGCGGCGCGCTGGGGTTGATGGCGCGCGTGAGGTACGCCATCTGCGCGATTTCCTCCAGCACGCGGCTGTTGTAGACCGCCTTCTGCGCCGTCTTGCCCCACGTGAACGGACCGTGGCACGCGACCACGATCATCTCGATCTCGTGATGATCCAGCCCGCGCAGCCGCTCGACGATCTGCACGCCCGTCTCGACTTCGTAATCGCGCTCGATCGCGGCGTCGCTCATCGGCTCGGTCACGGGAATGGGCGATGTGAGATGGTCCGCGTGCGTCGTGCCGAACACCGGAATCTCGCGGCACGCCTGCGCCCACGCGACCGCGTACATCGAATGCGAGTGACAGATGCCGCCGATATCGCCGAACGCGCGATAAAGCACCGCGTGCGTCTGCGTATCCGACGAAGGGCGGCCCGCGCCTTCCACGACGCGCCCATCGAGATCGACGATCACCATCGATTCGACGCCGAGCGACTCGTAAGGCACGCCGCTCGGCTTGATCGCGAAGACGCCCGCCTGCGCGTCGAACGCACTGACATTGCCGAAGGTGTAGATTGCGAGACCCTGCTTCGGGATCTCCAGATTCGCTTCGTAGGCTTCGCGTTTCAGTTCGGTGTACATGGTTCGGTCAGTGAGTGCTGGGATGCGCTTCAGAGGTCGCCAGGCGCTCGATCAGCGCACCATATTCCCGATACTGGCGATAGAGCCGGTCGTAGATGACAACCGCTTCGGGGTCGGGCGTGTACGTCGTTTCGAAGCCGGAACCCATGTGACGCTGCGCCGTTTCGACGCTGTCGTGCAGGCCGGCCGCAACCGCCGCGAACATCGCCGCGCCGAGGGCCACGGCCTGATCGGACTGCGCCACGCGAATGTCGAGACCGAACACGTTCGCGACGATCTGCATGTTCAGTGGTGACTTCTTCGCCACGCCGCCGACCGCAATCACCTCGTCGATCCGGATGCCTTCCTCGCGAAATCGTTCGACGATCGCGCGCGCGCCGAACGCGGTCGCCTCGATCAGCGTGCGATAGATTTTCGGTGCGTCGCTGCCGAGCGTGAGGCCAAATAGCGCGCCGCGCAGCGTTTGATCGGCGAACGGCGTGCGGCGTCCGTTCAGCCAGTCCACCGCGACCATGCCGGTTTCCGATGGACTTTCGAGCGCGGCCTGCCGCTCCAGTTCCGGAAGAATCCGATGCATGATCTCGTCGCGCTGGCGCTCGGCGTCGGGCGTGTCGCCGAGCAACGCAAGCGGCCACGCGAGCAATTGACGAAACCACGCGTAGACATCGCCGAAAGCGGACTGTCCGGCTTCCATGCCCGTCATCCCGTCGATCACCGAGCCTTCCACCTGTCCGCAGATGCCGTTCACGACGCGGCCGTCCACATCGGCAGCGGGCGCCATCAAAATGTCGCAGGTGGACGTGCCCATCACCTTGACGAGCGAGTACGGCCGGATGCCCGCGCCGACCGCGCCCATGTGCGCGTCGAACGCGCCCACGCCGACCACCACGTCGGTACTCAAACCCAACGCTTCCGCCCACTCGGGCGTGAGCGTGCCAGCGGCGTTATCGGCCGTATAGGTTTCGCGATACAGCCGCTCGCGCATGCCTGCCAGCAGCGGATCGAGCCGCACCAGAAAGTCCTCGCTCGGCAGGCCGTCGAACGATTCGTGCCACATCGCCTTGTGGCCCGCCGCGCAACGGCTGCGTTTCATCACGCCGGGCGCGGTCGTGCCGGTCAAGAGCGCAGGCATCCAGTCGCAATGTTCGACCCAGCTATGGACGCTTTCGCGCACGACTGGATCGACGCGAAGGACGTGCAGCATGTTCGCCCAGAACCATTCGGCGGAATACGTGCCGCCCACGTAGCGCGTGAAATCCGTGCCGGCCCACCCGTGTGCGAGCGCGTTGATTTCATCGGCCTCGCGCACGGCCGTGTGATCTTTCCATAGCACGAACATCGCGTTCGGATTCTCGCGGAACGGCTCGGTCAATGCGAGCGGCGTGCCGTCGCGATCCACCGCCACCGAGGTCGAACCGGTCGTATCGATGGAAAGACCGCGCACGTTTCGGCGCACCTCGTCCGGCGCGCTTGCGAGCGCTGTGCGCGTGGCGCGCGTCAATGCGTCGATGTAGTCCTGCGGATGTTGACGGAACGCATTGCGATCCGGCTGGCAATAAAGGCCCGCTTTCCAGCGTGGATAGAACTCCACCGCGCTTGCCACCTGAGTGCCGGTCATCGCGTCGACGATCAGCGTGCGGCACGAATCCGTGCCGAAATCCACGCCGATCACGAAAGCGGATTGGTCGAGTGCGCTCATATCAGTTCATCGACCCTTTCTGACGCCATTTGTCGAGGATCACCGCGAGCACGATCACCGCGCCCTTCGCGACGTATTGCCAGAACGAAGAAAGCCCGAGGATGGTCAGCCCGTTATTCATCACGCCGATAATCAGCGCGCCCACGACCGTTCCCCAGATCGTACCGACGCCGCCCATCAGGCTCGTGCCGCCGAGCACGACCGCCGCGATGGCGTCAAGCTCATAGCCGCTGCCCCAGTTGCCGTTCGCGCCGTACAGACGGCTCGCCGACATCGCGCCCGCCAGTCCCGCGAAAAGTCCGCTGATCGAATAGACGAAAAGCAAGACGAGGCTCACGCGGATACCCGTCAGCCGCGCCGCCTGCGGACTGCCGCCGACCGAATAAATATGCAGTCCCAGCACGGTTTTCTTGAGAATGACCCACGACACCAGCACGACGCCGACCGCGATCCAGATCAGCCACGGCACATGCAGGAAGTCGCTATTGCCGATCCATTCGAAGCTAGGAATGTCGTTGTTCAATACCGTCGTGCCATCGGCGAGCAGGTATGCCGCGCCGCGAAACGCCGTCATCGTGCCGAGCGTGACGACGAACGCGTTGATGTTCAGGAACGCGACCATCGCGCCATTGAACGCGCCCATCAGGAGACCCGACGCGACGAACATGGGGATCGACCAGCCGGCCATGTGGCCCATCAGCGAGACCTGCATGCCGAGCACGGCGGACACCGCGAGCATGGAGCCGACCGACAAATCGATGCCCGCCGTGAGGATCACGAAGGTCATGCCGGCCGCGAGCACGAGGTTGATCGCGACCTGGCGCAAGATGTTCATCGTGTTGTCGGCGGTCGCGAAATTCGACGACCCGTCCGCGCTGTAATACACCGTCAGCCCGTAAAACACGATGTAAAGCACGATCAGCACGGGCAACATGCCGAGCCGCTGCAATAGCAGATCGGCAATGAGGCTCTTCTTTTTCGGCCCGGGCGCCGCCGGTTCGGAATCGGCGCGCGTCTGCACTTTAGTTTCAGCCATGGTTGACTTTGTCCTTTGCTTCGACGGCATCTGTGTCGGTGGCGAAATGCATGATGTTTTCCTGGGTGATATCCGCGCCGCTCAGTTCGCCCGTGATCGCGCCTTCGCGCATCACGAGCACGCGGTCGCAGAGGCCGACCACTTCCGGCAGTTCGCTCGAAATCACGATCACGCCGACGCCCGATTCCGCGAGCGCGTTGATGATGTGGTAAATCTCGCTCTTCGCGCCGATGTCGACGCCGCGCGTGGGTTCATCGAGTATCAGCACTTTCGGCTTGATCTCAAGCCAGCGCGCGAGCAGCACTTTCTGCTGGTTGCCGCCCGACAGCCGCCCGACGATCACGTCCGGGTTCGCCACCTTCACGTTCAGTTGCTTGACCGACTTCCCCGCGATGGTTTTGAGCGCGCCGTGATTCACCATGCCGAGACGGCTGTTGCGGCCCGCCACGTTCAGCGTCGCGTTCGTCAGCACCGACAGTTGCAGAAAAAGCCCGAGCCCTTTGCGGTCTTCCGGCACATAGCCGATCCCGAGCGCGATCGCCGCGCGCGGATTCGGCGTCTGCACCGTCTTGCCTTCGAGCAGGATCGTGCCCGACGCTTTCGGGTCCGCGCCGAACAGAAGGCGCGCGAGTTCCGTGCGCCCCGCGCCGACCAGTCCCGCAAAGCCGAGAATTTCGCCGCGCCCAACCGAAAACGAAGCGGGCCGAATTTTCTCGCCCGAGAGATCGCGCACTTCGAGGACCGGTTCGCGCGCGAGTCCTGCTTCGCGCTTGTGCTGATAAAAATCGGCGAGCGAACGGCCGACCATCATCTGCACGACGCGGCCGGAATCCAGCGTGTCGTGCGACAGTTCGCCGACATACGTGCCGTCGCGAAGCACCGTCACGCGGTCCGCGAGCGCGTGAACTTCGGCCATCCGATGACTGATGTAGATGATCGCCAGACCTTCATCGCGCAAACGCCGCACGACGGTAAAGAGATGCTCGGTTTCGCGGTCGGAGAGCGCGGCCGTCGGCTCGTCCATGATGAGCACGCGTCCCTTGTGGATCAGCGCGCGCGCTATCTCGACCTGCTGCTGCTCCGCAATCGACAGGCGTCCCGCGCGATCCGTCGCGCGAAAACCCGCGCCGAGCTGGCGCAACACTTCACTGGTTTCGCGTCGCATCAGCGCGTGGTCGACGAAACCGAAACGCGTGCGCGGCTCGCTGCCCATGAAAACGTTTTCGGCCACCGACAGGTTCGGCGCGATAGCGAGTTCCTGATAAATCAGATTGATGCCGGCCGCGCGGCTGGACGCGGGATCGCGCAGACGCACCGGCATGCCGTCGATGCGGATTTCCCCGCGATCCGGCGAATACACGCCCGACAAAATTTTCATCAGCGTGCTTTTGCCCGCGCCGTTCTCGCCCATCAGCGCATGAATTTCGCCGCGATGGACGTTGAGGCTCATTCCGGACAACGCACGCGTCGCACCGAACGACTTGTCGATGCCGACCATTTGCAGAATCGCACTCGCCATGACTTTTCCAGGAGCGCGCGCACGACGGCGGGCCGCCGTGCGCTTGTGGGTATGACCGTACTTGGCTAGCAGCCTGCTTACATAGCGGCCTAGTTACGCACCCAGCCCTGATACGTCGCGACGTTCGCGCGCGTGATCGGCGGCGTTTCGAGCAGCTTCACCTTTTGCGCGGGCGGCTTGCCGTTGAGCAATCCGTAAGCGATTTCCACGCCTTCGGTCGCCATGCGGTGCGGGTCCTGCGCGGGCGTGACGGCGAACAGCGCCTTCGGATTTTTCAGCTCCTTCTCGCCGTCCGGCGCGCCATCGACACCGCCGATCAGCTTCACGTCCGTGCGCTTCGCCTGACGAATCGCGAGTTCTGCGCCGATCGCGGTCGGATCGTTGATACCGAACACCGCGTCGATCTTCGGGAATGCCGTGAGCAGGTTCGACATGCTGGTCAGCCCGCCGTCGCGGCTGCCGCCGGCGTTCTGGTTGTCGGAGAGAATCTTGATGCCGGGGTTCTTGGCGAACTCGGACTTGCAGCCGGTGACGCGGTCGATGATGGACGACACCGGCGGCCCGTTCACGATCACCACGTTGCCCTTGCCGCCCAATTGTTCGGCGATGTACTTGCAGGACTGCGCGCCGGCCATCGTGTTGTCGGACATGACGGTGGCGTCCGCGCCCTCGGCCGCCACGTCCACCGCGACCACGATGATCCCGGCCTTCTGCGCCTTCTTCACGGCGGGCGCGATGCCTTTCGAATCGGCCGCGCCGAGGATGATCACGTCCACCTTGTTCGCGATGAAATTCTCGATCTGGCCGACCTGCGTGTTCAGGTCGTACTTCGCCGATACAACCGTCACTTTCGCGTTCGGATTGATCTTGTGCGCCTCGTTGGTCGCGCTCTGGCCGATCGCGACGAAGAACGGATTCGCCAGGTCGCCGACGGTCACGCCGACCGATTTCAGCGGCTTGTCGGCCGCCTGAGCGCTCGACGCGAGTGCCAGCAGTGAGCAAGCCGCGAGCGATACGAGGGTCTTCTTCATTTTGTCTCTCTCCGATAAGGAACAGCGTTTAATGACGTGTCGTGGGTGTCGTGGTGCGCGCCTAAAAACCGAACATAATCAAACATTCTCGGACAATAATAAACATAGTCGAACGGGTTGGGAAGTGTTTTTGATGGCGCGGCGCAGCAGCGCGGGTGGCGTGCGGGGCACGGGTGGCGTGCGGGGCACGGGTGGCGTGCGGGGCACGGGGTTCGGTAGGAGGAATGGACGCGGGTGTAGTGCGCTTTGCGCGTGGCTTGAGCTTGGCATGGTTATGCCGCCCGGTCGCGTCGAGCTTTCTTGGAACTTGCTTCGTGTAGGTTTATTAGCTTGCCGCTATACGCGGCAGCGGTCACTTTCTTTGGCTAGCAGCAAAGAAAGTAACCAAAGAAAGCAGCACGGGATTGGGCGCCGTTGGGCGGCTTGGGGTTTGGTTGTTGCTTTGGTTGTTTAGCGCTTTCTGGGAACCTGCTTTCGTGTAGGTCTATTAGCACGCCGCTATGCGCGGCAGCAGTCACTTTCTTTGCTGCTGCAAAGAAAGTAACCAAAGAAAGCAGCACGGGGTTCGGCGCCGTGGGGCGGCTTGAGCGTGGGCGGGGTAAACCGTCTGATGCTCGGGCGCCTTCTGGGAACTTGCTTTCATGTAGGTTTATTAGCACGCCGCTATGCGCGGCGGCAGTCACTTTCTTTGCTGCTGCAAAGAAAGTAACCAAAGAAAGCAGCTTATCCTCCTAAGTGTCCACCTCGAATAGCCTTGCGGATAGGCACGCAAGCTGACTATGGCAACTCGCATTCGTTAGTATTGGCACAGCATCTGTTAGTTCCGTCCTCGCTGCGCTCGGACGACGGGCATATCTAACAACCAGCGGTCGGTTCGGTTCGGATCGGGTCGGGTCGGATCGGGTCGGATCGGATCGGATCGGTTTGGTTTGGTTTGGTTTGGTTGGTTTGGATTGTTTGGTTATGCCTTTCCGGCAGGCACTTCGTGCCTGCCGGGATGGATGAGCGGCTCCACTCTGTCTTGTTGTGCGATGGCCGAATCAGCTTGCGCACCACTCCGGGTTACGGTTCGTGGTGGACACTTAGACGGACAAGCTGCTTTCTTTGGTTACTTTCTTTGCAGCAGCAAAGAAAGTGACTGCTGCCGCGCATAGCGGCGTGCTAATAAACCGACACGAAAGCAAGTTCACAAGAAGCGCGTGCAAACAAAAGCAAACGAGCGCCAGCAAGCAAAAGCCCTGCAAGTTCCCAACAAGCGCCCGCAAACCCCACCCCAACCCCACCCCACCCCACCCCAAGCGCCAGCGCCCTACTCAAGTCCAGCAGAAATCCAACTAGCCTGCACCACGTCAACCTGATTGAACGCCTTGAACTTCTGCCCAAGCTCCGCCACCGTGCGAATATTGTTCTTAACAAGATCGTCGCGAGTAATCAGAGCCGGCTTGATCTCGATCCGGTGCCCCGGGTCCTGGTTCGCCACCAGCAACGCCGCCGCCCGCACCGACACCGCGCCCACCACCGCTGGATTCGTCGCCGCCGTCGCGACCCACGGACTATCGGGCGCGCGGATCGCCTCGATATCGGCGGTGGAAATGTCCGCGCTGTAGATACGCAATTTCGAAGCGTTCCCCGCTTCTTCAGCCGCCAGCTTCGCGCCGCGCGCGAACTCGTCGTAGGGGGCGAAAACCACGCGCACGTCCGGATGCGCTCGATAAGCCGCCGCCGCCTGATTCGCGACCGACTGCGCAATCGGGTTATCGACGGTGCCGAAGCGCGCCGATTCCTTGACCTTCGGATGGTCGCGCTTGAACGCTTGCCACACCGCGTCGCGCCGGTCGAGCGGCGCAAAGCCCGCGACGTAGACATACGCCGCCAAGAACGCGTCGCCGTTATCCTTCACCGCCTGATTCAACAGCAGCGTCGCGAGATCGTGATCGCTCTGCTCGATCTGCGGGACCTTCGGGTTAGCGAGATCGACATCGAATGCGACCACTTTGATGCCCTTGTCGAGCGCGGTTTGCACGACATCTTTCAGCGATTCGGGCAGGCCGTGATTGACGATGATCGCCGCGACGCCCAGATTGATGGCCTGCTGAATCTGATCGCGCTGCTGCGTTGCGTCCTGACGTCCCTCGTAAATGCGAAGATCGATGCCGAGCGCCTTGGCCTGCTTCTGCGCGCCGGCCTCGTAGGCCTGGAAGAAGTCGCCGGTCGAAAGATAGTTGACCAGCGCAATCTTCACGCCGCCTTTATCGAACGGCGCGGGCGCACCCGGCAATCCGCCCGCGTGGGCCTGAATCGCGGCGGCGAGCAACGTCATGGCGATGACTCGCCGGATCGGTTTAAGCATGGTGCGGTCCCTTTTCAAAGCGCGCCATGACGTGGCGGCAACGTGTCGTTGAGGTAATAGTCGCCCACCGCGATGTACTTCCATCGCACCGGATCGTGCAGCGTATGCGTGCGCGCATTGCGCCAGTGGCGGTCGAGATTGTGTTCGGCAAGCGTCGCCTGCGTGCCCGCCAGTTCGATCAGCCGTGACGACGCGGACAGCGCAATCTCGGTCGTGGCCGCGCGCGCTTCGGCCACCGCAATCGACGCTGCCGCGACGGTGTTCGCGTCCGAACGCGCGACCGCACGATCGACGGCACGCCCCGCGCGATCCACAAGCGCTTCCGCTGCGTGAAGATGCAACGCGAGCTTGCCGTAGATCTCCAGCGTCAGCGGATCGTCTGCGGCACGCGCGACGTTCGAATCGATCCACGGCCGCGAACGCTGCGTGACGAACGCGCGGGCATCGGCGAACGCGGCGCGCGCGATGCCGAGATCGACGGCTGCGTGGATCAACTGACCGATCGGTCCGACCGTGGTGGCCCGGTCCTTGAACGCCGATCCATACGGCAATACTGCCGACGCCGGCACGGTCACGCCGTCAAGCACGGTTGAGCCGCTGCCTGTCGTGCGCTGGCCGAAGCCCGACCAGTCGTCGATCACGCTCAAGCCCTCGCGGTCCGCTGGAATGAACGCGACGTGCAGGGTGTCGTCCTCGGCGCGGCAGACGGTCGGAATCCACTGCGCGAACAGCGCGCCCGTGGAGTAGAACTTGCGGCCGTCGATACGAAACGCGCTGCCCTGCGCGCGAATCGTGGTCTTGTAGTCCGCAACGGTCTTCGTGCCCGTCTCCGACAACGCGTTCCCGAAGCGATCGCCTTCCAGCGCGCGTTCGAAGAAAAACGCCTTCTGTTCGGCGTTTCCGTTCACACGCAGCACGTCGAGCATGAAGAAATGGTTCTGCGGAATCTGTCCGAGCGCGGGATCGGCTTCGGCCACGATCGCGATGGTTTCCGCGAGCGTCGAATATGAAACCGCTGCGCCGCCGTACTCTCGCGGCACTGCGATTCCCCACAGTCCGCTCGACGAGTAGTCGTCGATTTCGTCGTAGGGCAGCCGCCGCAATCGGTCGCGCTCGGATGCACCCGGCGCGATTCGTGCGGCGAATTCGCGCGCGATGCCGAGCGCTTCGGCGTCGTCGCGAATACGCGTCGCGTTCTCGGCGACGGGCGCCGCCGTGTAGGTTGCGTTCGTCATGTCAGTTCCAGGGATGGCGAGCCGGCTTGACGCCATTGAGGTAGTAATTCCCCACGAGGTGATATTTCCAGCGCACCGGATCGTGCAGCGTATGCGTGCGCGCGTTGCGCCAGTGGCGGTCGAGGTTGTGCGCGGCAAGCGTCGATTGCGTTCCGGCAAGCTCGAACAGCTTTTCGCTTGCGAGCAACGCAATCTCGGTGGTGAGCACTTTCGCTTCGCCGACGGCGACGGACGCCTTTGCAACGTCCTCTTCGCTCGGCGGCTCGCTCTGCGTCGCGATGCGGTCGAGCGTCGCCGCCGCACGATCGAGCAACGCCTCGGCCGCGTGCAACTGAATATGCAGATTGCCGATTTCCCGCACGACGAGCGGGTCGTCGCTCGCGCGCTCCACGCCGCTGTCGATCCACGGACGCGACCGCTCGCGGACGAACTTCAGCGTATCCGCGATAGCTGCCTGCGCGATGCCCGCGTCGATCGCGGCCTGGATGATCTGCGAGATGGGACCGTTGAGCGTCGGCACATCGGACACGCGATACGCGGGGAATACATGCGACGCGGGCACACTCACGCGATTCGCGATGACTGTGCCGCTCGCCGTGGTGCGCTGCCCGAAACCCGACCAGTCGTCGATCACCTGCAGGCCCGCTGTGTCCTTCGGAATATAGGCGAGCCAGCTTCTCTTGTCGTCATCGAGACCGAGCACCGGCACGTAGTCCGCGAACAGCGCGCCCGTCGAATAAAACTTCGTGCCTTCCACGAGATAGTCCGCGCCGTGCCGCGTGACACGCGTTCTCAGGTCGAGCACGTTCTTCGTGCCCTTCTCCGAGAAGCCGTTGCCGAAGCGCTTGCCCTTCACGATTTCGCCGAAGAAATAGCGCTTCTGCGCTTCGCTGCCGGTCAGTGCGATCACGTCCACCAGTCCGAGATGGTTCTGAGGCAACTGAGCGAGCGAGGGATCGGCCGCCGCGATGATCTTGACGACTTCCGCCAGCGTTCGATACGTAACGCCCGCGCCGCCGTGCTCCTTCGGGACGGTGATCGCCCAAAGTCCCGACTGCGAGAACCAGTCGATTTCCTCGAAGGGCAAGCGCCGTTCGCGATCGCGAACGCTGGCGTCTTGGGCGAGTCTCTCGGCCAGTTCATGCGCGACGCTCAGGGCTTCGGCATCGTCGCGGATCACATGGGCGTCGGGACGCACGGCCGCGGCCTCGGCTTGTTTTTCGATGAGTGCTGACATGCGTTTCCTCGGTTGTAGTGATGGAGCGGCGCTATCGCGGCGCGGTCTTGCCGATACTGAACGTGAACGCAAGCGCCCCGACCAGCAACGCGCCCTTGATGAAATCCTGCATGTAGTAAGGCGCATTGAGCATCGTGAGACCGTTGAGCAGCACGCCCACGAACACCGCCCCCACGACCGTGCCGAGCACGCTCGGACGCTTCACGCCCCACACCGCATAGCCGATCAGCGACGCCGCGACGGCATCGAGCAGCAGCGAATGTCCCGCGCCGACATCGCCCCGGCCGACACGCGCCGCGATCAGCGCGCCGCCGAGCGCCGCGATCGCGCCGGAAGCGACATAGGCCGCCGTCCGGTACCGCGCGGTCGGCGCGCCTGCGAGCCGCGCGGCCGTCTCGTTGCCGCCGGTCGCATAGATCACGCGGCCCCAGCGCGTCAGTTCCATGACCGCGAAAGCAAGCACCGTCACCACCGCAAGCACGATCACGGGCGCGGGGACCAAATCGAGCCAGCGCGCGCGGCCGAGCGCCAGGAACGCGGCGGGAAACGAACCGTCCGCCTCGCTGCCGTCGGGCAGAATCGTGCCGGTGGCAAGCGAGCGGCCGCCGGTCGGAATCAATTGCAAGCCCGCGAGAAGAAAGAGCGTGCCGAGTGTCGCGAGTTGATCGGGTACGCGCAGACGTGTGATCAGCAAGCCGTTCAGAAGTCCCGCGCCGATGCCGAGCGCGAGACACGCGGCAAGCGCCGCGAGCGTGCTGCCGTGCCACGCCACCAGCACGTAAGCAGCCGCCATTTGCGCCGATGCCGCCGTGCTTCCCACCGACAAATCGAACCCGCCGACCGCAAGCGTGATCGTCACGCCGACACCGAGCAAAGCGACGATCGCGGTCGCCTGCAAGATGCTGAAGAGATTGGCGACGCTCAGAAATGCCGGTTCGCGCCACGTAAAACCCGCGCAGAGCAGCACGAGCACGATCAGAATGCCGCCGCGTTCGAGCGACTTTCTGATACTGGCGCGGCCTGTCGAGGGTAAGCGCAATTCTTTGGGTGTAGCGAGCGTCTTCATAGGGCAATGTCGTTGGAGTTATCGATACCGAGACGGTCGAAATGCAGCACGCGATCCGCAACTTCGAGTGCTTCTTCAAGATCGCTGAGGAACACCACGGTCACGCGGTCCGCTGCGTTAGCCCGCAACATATCGACGATTTCAGCGCGCGCGCCCGCATCCACGCCCTGAAACGGCTCGTCGAGCAGCAGCATGCGAGCCGGTTCGGCGTGCCAGCGCGCCAGCACGACCTTCTGCTGATTTCCGCCGGACAAATTGATCAGCCGGTCATCGGGTCCATTGCAGCGGATCGAAAAGCGGCGGATCGATTCCCGCGCCGCGCGCCGTTCGCGTGCGCGATCGATGCGACCGGCGCGGAACCATCGCGAGAGAAATGGAAAGCTCAGCGTGCCCTCGATCGATGCGAACGGCACGCTGTCCGGAAAGAGCGATGTGGCCCAACGGTCTTCGCCGGCGAGGAACACGCCCGCGCGCACCGAAGCCGCCGCCGAGCGTGGACGCCACCTTGCGCCGTTCAATGTCATCGTTCCGGACGCGGCCCGCTCGACGCCATAGAGCGTGCGCGCAAGGCGCGATTTGCCGCCGCCCACCGGTCCCGTGATCGCGACGATCTCGCCGCATCCCGCAGAAAAATTGATCGGCGGGCTGTCGTCGAAGAGGCGCAGATCGCGTGCGTCGAAGCCCTGCTCCGCTTGCTTCGAAGCCGGCGCGCCGGCTTCGCGATGCGCGGGCAATGCACGGCCGATCATCGTTTCGATCGCCGCGTCGAAATTCACTGGCGGCGCGAGATCGGCGACGCGTTTTCCGTCGCGAATCACGACCACGCGGTCCGCCATGCGCTTGAGATCGCCCAGCCGATGCGAGACCAGCAGCATCGCGACACCTTCCGCGCGCAACGTATCCAGTGCCGTGAAAAGACGCTCTGCTTCGCTGGCGGAGAGACTGGCCGTCGGCTCGTCGAGAATGAGTAGCGACGGTTGCGTGGCGAGCACGCGTGCAAGCGTAATCAGTTGCCGCGTGGCGAACGATACGCTTGCCAGCGGCGCGCGCACGTCGATATCGAGCCCGATACGCGCACACATCGCGTGCGCTTCCCTGTAGCGCATCGCGGGCGTCACGAGCCAGCGCGAGGACGGACTGCTGAAACGGTCGAGCAGAAGATTGTCGGCAACCGAAAGCGTGGGCACGACCGCGTCCGCCACGATCTGATGCATGGTCGCCACGCCGCGCGCCTTGGCGTCCTGCGGCGCGCCGGGCGAATACGGTTCGCCGTCGAGCGTGAGCGTGCCCGAATCCCCGCGATAGACGCCGCTCAGAATCTTCACGATGGTCGATTTTCCTGCGCCGTTCGCGCCCATCAGCGCGACGACTTCGCCACGGTGGATGGAGAGATCGAAACGGTCGAGCGCGACGGTCGGTCCGAAACGCTTGGACACCGAGCGTGCGACAAGGACAGGCGCGGGCACGCTCATCGAACCCGTCCTTCGCCGAAACGAATTTCCATCGCTCACCATCCTCTCGATTCACACGCGGGTTAAAGGCCGACAGTGCGTTATACGGAGATGCAGAAGCGCGCGCAAAGAACGAATTTTCGTTTGAATATCACAGACGCAGGGTTCCTGCGCTCCATGTCGATGCAACGTCGGAATCGCAGTTTCAGCGACAGGCCGCTGCGTAACGAAAACGAATATGCAAAGCTGAAAACCTTGGAGCGGCGCGCGCGACGAACGGCTAAATTGCGTGGCAATCGAAACAGCATTGCGCGACGGGACCTTGACCATGAGTAAAACCATTCACTTCAACGCGTTCGAGATGAATTGCGTCGGCCATCAGTCGCCCGGTTTGTGGTCGCATCCGCGCGACCGGTCGTCACAGTACAAAGACCTCGAATACTGGACCGATCTGGCAAAGATTCTGGAGCGCGGTTTCTTCGACGGCATTTTCATCGCGGACGTGATCGGCTATTACGACGTTTATCGCGGCAGCAACTACCACGCGCTCCATCAGGCGGCGCAGATACCGGTGAACGACCCGCTGCAACTCGCCGCGCCCATCGCGATGGTGACGGAGCATCTGGGCATCGGCATTACCGCCTCGACGACGTTCGAGCATCCGTACACATTCGCGCGCCGCTTATCGACGGCCGATCACCACACCAAAGGACGCGTCGGCTGGAACATCGTGACTTCGTATCTGGAAAGCGGCGCGATGAACATCAGCGAGTCGGGCTTGCGCAAGCACGCGGACCGATACGATGTCGCCGCCGAATATATCGAGGTGCTGTACAAGCTTTTCGAAGGAAGCTGGGAAGCCGATGCCGTGGTGCGCGACCGAACCAATCGTGTCTTCACGCGTCCGGAGAAAGTGCATGAGATCGGCCATCGAGGGAAATACTTCGACGTCCCCGGCTATCACCTGTGCGAGCCTTCGCCGCAACGCACGCCGGTGTTGTATCAGGCGGGTGCCTCCGGCTCGGGCAAGCGCTTCGCCGCGCAACATGCCGAATGCGTGTTCGTCGCGGCGCCGACGCGCGAGATATTGAAATCGTATGTGAGCGACGTGCGGCGCCAGGCCGACGAAGCGGGCCGCGATTCATCGAAGCTGCTGATCTATAACCTCGTCACCGTTATCGTCGATGAAACCGACGCGAAGGCGCAGGCGAAGTTCGAGGAGTATCGGCGCTACACGTCTTACGACGGGTCGCTTGTCTTCATGTCCGGCTGGACCGGGGTGGATTTCGGCCAGTACGCGCCGACCGATCTCGTCAAAAAAGTCGAGACCAACGCGATCGTCTCGGCTATCGAGCATCTTGCCGGCGGCGCGAAATCCTGGACGATCGAAGAGTTGGCGGCGTGGGGCGGGATCGGCGGAATGGGACCGGTGTTCGTCGGTTCGGCTGAGACCGTGGCCGATATTCTGCAGACGTGGATCGAGGAGACCGGCGCAGACGGCTTCAACCTCGCCTATGCGGTCGCGCACGAAACCTTCGAGGATATCGTCGCGTATCTCGTCCCCGAACTCCAGCGGCGCGGTGTGTATCGCACGCAATATGCGGCCGGGACTTTACGCGAAAAGCTCTTCGGCGACGGGCCGCTTTTGCCGGCGAGCCACCCCGGCGCACGCTATCGGGATATCGAAGCGTTCAAACGGGAAGATGCCGAAAAGCACGCCGAAAAGCAGGCGCTGAGCGTCTGAGCCCGATCGGGTTATTTCGTCTCGCTGCAGATCCGTCCGCGCGACGGATCTGCGTCCACGCCGCGCGCCCGTGTTTGCGCGCGGATCGCTGGCCGCTTCACATTCTTTGCTAGCCGCGACCGCCATCTCGGCTTATCGCCGGCATTGACGGACCGTCGCGCCTTTCTTTTACTTCCCAATAAAATCCGCCGACAAACGTCACACGTTTGGGCGCGATGACCCATCGATTCCGCGCGCGAAATGCATTGCTTAAAAAACGGGCACTTGCGCGTCGTCCAAAAATCCTTTAAATTCCGAACTACGATACATCGAGTCGGAGTTAAAGAAATGGCACACATCAGCGCGGGCGTCGAATACGGGCTGCACTGCCTGCTGCATCTCGCCACGCCAGCGGACACTTCCCGCGAGGCCAGCGCCAAGGATCTCGCCGAGTTGCAGGGCGTTCCCGCCGAGTATGTCGCCAAGTTGTTCACCAAGTTATCGCGCGCCGGAATCGTCGTCGCGACCGAAGGCGTGCGCGGCGGTTTCAAGCTCGCCCGCCCGGCGAGCGCAATCAGCGTGCTGGACGTGGTCAATGCAATCGACGGTGAAAAAGCGCTGTTCGAGTGCCGCGAGATTCGCGCGAACTGTGCCGTGTTCGACGAGACGCCGCCCGCGTGGGCCACGCGCGGTACCTGCTCGATTCACGCGGTCATGCTCTCTGCCGAAAAGCGCATGAACGAAGCGCTCGCGGCTCAAAGTTTGCACGATCTCGCCACCCGAACCGCCGACAAAGCGCCGGCCGCGTACGGCAAACAAGTGGTGAAGTGGCTCGATCATCGTTCGTCGCGCCGTCGCGGCGAACTTCGCTAATCACTGAAGGAGAAGCACATGAAGGTGTTGCATGTCGATGCGAGCGCGAAGCGCGAGCGATCGAATTCCCGCGCGCTGAGCCGGTTTTTTATCGAACGGCTGCGCGATGAAGGCGTGCCCGTCGAGATCGATTATCTCGACGTCACGGTCGATACCCCGCCGCACGTGACCGAGGCGTTCGCCATCGCGACCTACACGCCGGCGCAGGAACGCACGCCCGCGATGAAGGCGACGCTCGCCGGGTCGGACGCATTGTGCCGCCGGCTGCTCGATGCCGACGCGCTCGTCTTCGCCATGCCGATGTACAACTGGTCGATGCCTTCCGCGTTCAAGGCTTTCATCGATAACATCACGCGTACCGACCTCACTTACGTGAATACCGCGGACGGGCGCATAGTCGGGCAACTCGGACGCCAGAAGGTGCTGTTCATCACCAGTCGCGGCGCGGATCTGCGGCCCGGCACACCGTTCGCCTCGATGGACGCGTTGACGCCTTCGCTCAAGGCGGCCTTCGGTTTTATCGGCGTCGAGCATCCGACCTTCGTCGATGCGCAGCCGTTGCAGTTCTCGGATCAGCAAGCGCGCGCCGATGCGCTCGACCGCGCGCATCGCGATCTCGCGGCAGTGGCGAGTCAGTGGAGCGGCGAATACGCGCTGGATCGACGCGAAGAAGACGCGGTCTCGTAGCACGCGACGTTATGCGTTTCGAAACCTTCGCGCTGTTAATTTCGTTTTACTAATTTTAGGGAGCTTCACCATGAACGTCCGTTCCGTCATCGCAGTCAAGATCGCAGCCGCTTTTGCCGTGACCGCAATTTCGCTCGCTGCCGCGCCGCAAGCCGCGCACGCGGCCGACGCAACACCGGTCAGGGAATCCATCGCGCCCGCGTTCGCGGAAGCCTTGCCCAACGTTCCGGGCAAGACCATCACGGCGCTGGTGGTCGACTATCCGCCGGCGGGCAAATCGATACCGCATCGGCACGGCCAGTCGTTCGTGATCGGCTACGTACTGTCGGGCGCGATCCGCAGCGGCATCAACGGCGGCGAGGCGCACGTGTACCACGCGGGCGAGCACTGGACCGAGAATCCGGGCGTGCATCACACGGTCAGCGAGAACGCGAGCGACACGGAACCGGCCAAGCTCCTCGCGATCTTCGTCGCGGATACGAAGGACACGAAGCTGGTCGAATTCGACAAGAAGTGACCGGTGAGGCGTCAACCGGAATTAACCGGCCTCGCCAACTTCGGCCGGATCGGGCGGCTTCGGCAGATCGCGCCCGCGATCGGGCGGCGCGGGTTCGCTCGCCCCGTCCTTTTGCTCGTCGGTCAGGCGACGATCGGCGGTATTGGGATCGTCGGGCGTTTGCTTCGGCGGCGTGGGAACGGCGGATTCCGGTGCTTGATCGTTCATGGCGCGACTCCGTTTCGTGGTGAATGGGTGACTGTAAGCACGACGCGCGCCTGAACCGGCATCCTCGGAAAAGTGTGTAATAACGCACGCTCGTTCGAGAGTAGGTCGCCGTTGAAGATCGAGCGATCGGCGCAATCGGCGGACGATACTTGAAACCGAATAACGGCATATTCGCCAGTCGAGAATCGACGGCCTTTCGTCATGCGGCTAGTGCGCGCCCGCCGCGTAATACCGTTCACCCGGAAACGTTTTGCCACCACAAAATCGCCGCGCCCGTGGCGAGTATCGAAAGCGCAACGATATCCACGCTGACCACCCGCGCGATCTCCGCGTTGTTTTGGCCGCCTGCGCGCGCAAGCCAGATAAACGAACTCAGGCTGATAAAAGCCGCGACGAACGCCAGCGTACGAAACGCAGGGGTGAACGCCGAATAAACGAGAAACGCGCCTAGCATGCCGAACAACACGGCACGATGACGCAACAAAATCTGCACATTGGGCTCGTCCGCCGCGATGCCGTAGAGCCGCGCCAGTTGCGCCGCGCCGAGCACGCCCGACACCGGCAAAAGATGAATCGCGCCGACGATGATGAGCGACGCTGCGATCAGGCTATTCATGTTCCCTCTGTCAATGTGGGCGACGCTCCGCCACGGTTCTCCGCAACGGGCGTCTGCTTGAAACGGAGTGACGACCTTTTAGGACGCGTCCGGCTTCGCATCGTCGCTTTCAGCCTTTCAGCCAGTCCGCCAGCATCGGTTCGGCGGCCTTGCGGCTCATCGGATGGAACGCGAGGCATCGGCTTCCGGCAAGTAACGTCATCATCTCGGCGTTCTCGATGAACGCGAGGCCGCCCGCGAGTTCGGCTGCCTGCATCGCGCATCGCGCGATGACGCGTTGAACCGCGAAACGGACCATGAGCACGCGCGCAAGGAGCCCCTGGTCGGGCGGCGATGTCTCCATCATGTGAACGGCGCCGTCGAGCGCGGCCTGCGCGCATTCGATCTCGCCGCCGAGTGCCGCGCGCTCGCCCGGATCGACGCGCTCGTCGCGCACTACACGCTCCGCCATGGCGCTCGCCACACCGAGATAGCTCGCCGTCGCGACGATCTCGAACCAGCCCATGCCCTGCACCTCCGCGCTCGCGACGAGCTCGGCCGTCTCGCGGTCGTCCTCAGAGGCCAGCAGCAACTGGTCGGACGTGACGCGCACGTTGTCGAAGCACAACTCGTGGTTATCGGCGGCGGCGAGCAGAGGGATGCGCCAGAATTCCCGCCGCGACACCCCTTGCTGCTGTGCAGGCAGGATCGCCAGCCCGGTGTGTTTCACCGAGCCGGCGCCTTGCAGCGCGACGCCGACCGTGATGATGTCCATGCTGTGCGCCATCGTGCATGGCTTTTTGCGGCCATTGAGCCGGAAGCCCTCTCCATCGGGCGTGAGGTAGACGGTGGAGTCGAGGATACCCGCGCCACGGCGGCCTTCGGCGAACGCCGAGGCGACGAGCATTCCGTCCATCGCGACGTTACGCAGCATCTGGGCGCACGACGGCACGAATGGGGCTAGCGGACTGCAAAAGCTGACCGTGAAGTTGTGCATGGTCAACATCAGCGCCATCGAAGGCGCGCGCGCGCCAATCGCGCGCTGAATGCGGATCCCCTCATACGGCGAGATGCCCTCTCCGCCGAAAGCCTCGGGCACCCAAAGCCGCGGCAGCCGGTGTTGCCGAATGAGCGCCTTCAGCGCCAGAGGGTCTTTCGACTCCATTGCCGTCAAGCCCTGTCGCGCGAGTTCGGCGTCGAGGCCGGGTGCATATCGTTCCAGTATCGAGCGCGAATCGTTCATGAACATAATAGTGTTGTCCTTACTCAAGAGGTCAGTCGGCTCGCGCGTTCAAGCCACGCGAGGTACAGCGGAAGAAAAATGCGTGTCAAAGGTTCGGGCAAGCCCGGCGCGTGGCGCCGAATCCAGGGTCGGGGCGGCAGCGGAACGATCCCCGTCAACATGCCCGCGAGATCCCGGCCCATCGCAAGCGAAAGCGCGACACCATGACCGTTCGACGCACCGATATGCCAGTGGCGGTGCTCGTCGTCGAGCGGCCCGACGATCGGCCACTCGTCGAGCGTGCATCCGAACTTGCCTTGCCAGACCGCGTCAGCGGTCACTGCATGCAGCGTCGGCAGAAAAATCCTCAGTTGTTCAATGAGATTCCGGCCGGCCAAAAGCAGGTCTCTTTCGGTCAGAGCGTTTCGCCCATAACGGTAGCTTCCGCCGATCAGCAGCCTGCCATCGGGCAACGGACGCAGGAAATTGAAGGCTGGGCGGGCATCGAACAGTCCCTGACCCTGACGCCACCCAATGGCCGCGCGCTCATCCGGGGTGAGCACGCGCGTCACTGCGGCGCAAGCCGAGACCGGAATGACAGCGTGACGGAAAAGCCCGAGTTGCCCGACGCGCCCGTCTACCGCCAGCACGACTCGCGACGCGCTCGCCCGAACGGAATCCACCTCGAAAGCGCCGCCGCGCCGGTCAAAACGAGTCACGCGGGCATGCTCGAAGACGCGCACACCAAGATTCAGTGCCGTGCGCTTCAATCCGATACAGAGACGCCCGGGATTCAGCAACGAGGCCGGGAACGTCAGCGCGTTGAATATGCGGCTGGAATCCGGCAGAGCTGCCCGTGCGTCGCTCGTACTGACGAGCGGCACGTTAAACCCGAGCGACCGGTATGCTTCGGCGTGTCTTTCGAGCTTGCGCGCGTCGCGCTCCCTCAGCGCAACCTGCCACTGACCGCACGAATCCAGATCGCAATCGATCCCGTGCTCGCTCGCTAACTTCGCGCCGAAATCCACCGCATCGAGCGAATATTGGTACGCAAGCCGCGCCGCGTCTTCGCCGAGCGAGCGTATTTGAGCGTCGATCGCCGGACCCATCCGTGGCGCACATTGCCCCGAATTCAGCCCGCTCGCGCCGTATCCGATGCGTCCCGCTTCGAACAACACGACGTCGAGCCGCGGCGATATCTTCCTGAGGTGAATCGCCGTCGACAAACCCGCGAGCCCTCCGCCGATGACCGCCACATCGCAACGAACAGGCTCGTGTGGGGGCGGACATGGCTCGTCGACGGGAACGGGAAGCCATATTGTCGATGGCTGCATCGCTTTGGATACCGAACTACATGAGATGAACTGAAGCATGACGGGCATCATTCAGATAGAGCGCGTCAACCGAAGAAACTGCCACAGCCCGCTTAACGTCCCGCCGGGCTGAAACGCGACGTACTCGGGCAAGACGACATCGGGCACCCACTTCATCTTGTACTGCAACTGCGTTTCTGCCGGATAGATGAAGCTGCCGTGCGCCGCCAGTTGCGCGAAGCCCCACGCTGTCATGCGATGCCATGAACCCGGCAGTTCGTGCTCGGGCGCGAGCGACGTCAGCGGCGTGAAGCCGAAGTTCAGCATCGGCGCGCCTTCGGCCTTGAAAATCTCGATCGCGCGGCTGTTGATCAACTCCATGACGCCAGCCGGCGCATCCGGCATCCGGCGGCTCAGGTCGTGCATCCAGCCTGCATAACGGCCGAAACTCGCGGTATAGAGGATGTAGGCCACCGGAACGCGCTCCCGCAAGGCGACGAAAATTCGTCTCAGCGAACGGTCGAGCGCATCGAGTTCGCCCGTCTCGCCGACAAGGAATTCGAGTTCGTGCGTGCCCTTTTCCTTAAGCCACTGACGGTCGATCGCCTCGATCGCGTCGCGGACGCCGGGATCGAGCGCGACATCCGTGCCGAGTTCCGCCACGTCGATCCCGCTGCGGCGCGCACGCGATATCTTGTTGCGCAGCTTGATGAAACGCGTACCCGCGAGACCGAATTTCGCGAGCGTGACGCCGTATGACGCGCCGATCTGATTGACGCGAAAGCCGCGGCGGGCGAACCGTTCGGCATCGTCGCGCAGCATCTGCACCGCCACGACTTGCCTGCGCTCGCTGGCCGCCCAGGCAAGAAAGAGGTCGAGCAATGCGTCGGCCTGTCCCGCCGCCGCCGTGATGCCCGCGACCATCACGAGATGGCGGCGACCCGCCGGCCGGTACGCGATGAAACCTTCGATCCCGTCCGCGCTGAAGCGCAAGGTGTCGCGGTTGATCGCGAGAAGCGCCGACGGATGATCGGCATACGCGCGCAGGACGCGGAAAACATCGTCGCTGGCCGGGTTCGCGAGTTCGGTCCGCCCGGCATCACGACGCATCCTGCCCTCCCGTTACCCGCGACGAACGCAGATAGTTCGCCCGGAACCGCGCGAATTCCGGGTCGGCTGCGGGCTCGAAGCTCACGCCGAACGGCTTGAGGAAGTTGCCGAAGAGCGAGCGGTCGCCGAACAAATGAATCGGGATCGCGAGAAGCGCCCACTCGGGCCGCACGAACCACGTCCACAAGGCCGCCACCAGCACCGCGCACAGCGGGCTATGCATCGTGTTGTACAGCACGTAGTAAGCCGGGCTCAGCGGCCGGCCCCGCGCGCGCCGGAACGCTATTGCGCCGGGAAAGTATCCGATGACGTCGATGTAGGCGAACAGCAGCACGAACACAGGCCATCGGACAGCATCGCGATGCATCACCAGCAGGCCGATGCAGATCGCCAGCCCGGCCAGGTTTTCAAGCCGAAGCAAGCGGTAGGTGGCAGGCGTCTCGAACAGGTTCTTCTGGTCCATCGTTCCCCCGTCAGGCGGTCTGCGCGATCAATCGGCTGAGCGTGGGATGCGCCGCAGCCGAGAGGCTCGTCAGGAGGTTCTGGGTTGTGGCGTCGACATAGCGGACCAGCGCCGGCTGCATCGACGGACGCGTCAGCATGCGCAGGTACCACGAGCGCAAGTGCGGCGTGCCCTCGAACGTCATGAGGTCGCCGAGGCCCAGGTGCTCCGCGCGCATCACGTACGGCAGCACGGCGATATCCGCGAGGCTGAAAGCAGGGCCGGCAAGCCACGCGTGGGAATCCACCAGATGCGATTCCATGCGCTGAAAAAAGCCGCGATGCCGTTCGATGCAATCGGCAATCTCCGGCGCGTCGAGGCCGTTTTCAAGGACGCTCGAACGCCATGCGCGGACGGCGGGATCGGGAATGGCCTGCAACAGGGCGCGCAGGATTTCTGGCGGCTGCTCGTTGAGCATCGGCCGCGCGAATACCGCATAGGTGAGCATGCCCGACGCGTGGTGCAGGTCCCGCTCGACGCACTGATTCCACAGCCGCGCAGTATGGCGATCGATGGCGGATGCGGGCATGAGCGGGAACTGCGGCACGGTCTCGTCGATGTACTCGCAGATCGGCCACGACTCGGCGAATACCTGTCCGTCGTGTTCGAGCACCGGCACCTCGGCACGCGGATTCAGATGCCGGAAGGTTTCGAGACAATGCTCGCCGGCCAGCAGATCGACGATATGGTCGTTCCAGCCAAGATGCTTTTCCGCGAGCGTGATGCACACCTTTTGCGAGGCGACTGAAAACGGCGAATGGTGGAGAGTCAACATGGAAAGCTCACTTTTGGATTGGGGATTTACCAGACGAGCGGAACGAACCGCTTGACACGCCGGCAGTAGATTTCGTATTGATCGCCGAACGTCTGCAACATCAGACCTTCCTCGTAACGGATGCGCCGCACGAATGCCACGATCAGCAGCACGCCCGCCAGCGTGGCGGCGACGGGTGCATGCATGGCGAGGAGCATGCCGACGTAGAGCAGCCACGCGCCCGTGTAGCTCGGGTGGCGCACGAGAGCGTAGGGTCCTGTCGAAATCACCTGCTGCCCGCTCTGCACGCGCACGTGCCAGGTGAAGAAGCGACCGAGTTTCGCCACCGCCCAGGCGCGCAGCAGAGCGCCGGCGAAGGCCGTGCAGATCGCGCCGGTCGCCAGCACATCCCAGCCCATGCTGGCCGGATAGCGCCAGACGACACACTCCGCTACGCCAGCGAGCAGCGTCAGATAGACGGTCCAGACGAGTTGCCTCGCGGTGCCGCGATCTTCGGGCGGCGCATCGCGGTCGAGCGGGTTGTAGGCGGGCTGCGTGATCGACGCCAGCAGACCTGCGCCCACCATCACCCAAAGTTTCGAGAAGGCGAGTGCGCCCGGCTGAAACAGGTAGGCCGGCAAAATGAACACAACGAGCGCGGCGATCAGTCCAGTCAATGATTTCCGGATCATTTTCGATGGCTCCGTGTCACGCGGTCGCGGGCAGCGAACGCAAGCCGCGAAACACGACCGTGCCGGGCAGCCGTTGGGGATCGTCGATAGCAGGCTTCAGATTCGGCAAGCGGTCGAACATCGTTTCGAGCGCCACGGCCGTTTCGACTTCGGCCAGTTGCGCGCCGAGACAAAAGTGCGGGCCACCCCCGAACGACAGCGGATAGCTGTTCCTTCGCGTGATATCGAAGCGATCTGCCTCGGGCCACGCTTCGGAATCGCGATTCGCAGACGCCACGATGCAGAGAATCGTTTCGCCAGCCTTGATGGCGGCGCCGCCCACGTCGACGTCGCAACGCGCCTGACGCGGCGTCATCTGAACGGCAGAGTCGTAGCGCACCATCTCGGTCACCGCATCGGGCAACAGCGCGCGGTCTTTCTTCAGCGCGCGGAGTTGATCCGGATGCCGATACAGCGCAAGCAGGCCATTACCGATCGTGTTGACCGTGGTCTCCTGGCCTGCCACGAACATCATCCGCAGGTTGTCGATGGTCTCGGGCCGGGTCAGCCGCCCTTCCGCTTCGCTCGCGATCAGAAGCGACGTGAGATCGTCGCCCGGTTCGCGTCGCCGTAAATCGATCAGCCACTCGAAGTAATCGCGCGACTGCTCGACCGCCTGGTTCTGCTCGAACAGTTCGATCGGACTCAGCGGCGCGGGTTCGAGCGCGCGCGAACCATTGGCCGTGCGCTGGCGGAATTTCGGCCAGTCTTCTTTCGGCACGCCGATCATCTGACAGATGACCGCGCTTGGAAGCGGAAAGGCGAGATCGAGCATGACATCGAACGACGCCTTCTTGAGCGCCGCATCGATAAGTTCGTTCATCACCGATTGCACGAAGGGCCGCATCTCATCGACACGCTTATGCGAGAAGGCGCGCGCAACGAGACTGCGCAACCGGAGATGCTCGTCGCCGTCCTTCATGACCATCATGTTGCGGGCGGACGAATAGACCGGCTGATCGAGAATCGCAGGACCGAGCCGCTCGGCCATGTTCTCGAAGTAAAAGTAGCCTCGTCCGAAATGCGCGTCCTTCAGCATGTATGCCACTTCGCGATGCCCGCTCGCGATCCACACACCGTGCGGCGACCGGTACATCGGCGCATTGGCGCGCAGTTCCGCGTAGACGCGGTACGGATTGTTGACGTGTTCCGGATGCGGAATGAGCGGATCGAACGACGGCAGGAACGACGCCACGGACGACTCCGCGATGGCGTCACGGGAGTAGCGAATGTTGGAACTTGACATGATGAACTCCGGAAATTGCGGGACGGTTCAGGCGGACGGTTCAAGCGGACGGCTCAAGCGTACGGCTCAAGCGGACGCGCCGATTCAGCGGGCGCGGTTTCGCGCAGGGCGGGGTTTTTCCATTGGGCGATTACAGCGAGCCTTCCTTCGAGAAAGCTCGACCGGCAAGGCCGGCGCGCGAGCTTGCCGCTCGTCGTCTTGGGAATCGTGCCGCTCTCGATCAGCACGAGCGCACCCGGCAGCACGCCGTGCCGCGCGTAGATCGCCTCGCGCATGCGGGCGAAAATTTCAGCCGCGCGTTCGTCCTCGCGTTTGCCGATCTCCTGCACGAACACGAGTTGCTCTTCGTCGCCGACGGTGACCGAAAACGCGATTCCACACGACGGGCGGATAGCTTCATGGCAGAGATCGACCGTGCGTTCGATATCGTGCGGATAGTGATTGACGCCGCGAACGATGATCAGGTCTTTAAGACGCCCGCTCACGTACAGTTCCCCGTCGCGCAGGAACCCAAGGTCGCCGGTGCGAAGGTATTGCGCGTCGCGACCGCTCACGCAGGCATGGAAGGCCGCGACCGTGTCCGCTTCGCGCCGCCAGTAACCCGCCGCGACCGAAGGACCGGCGACCAGGATTTCTCCGACACGGTTATCGGTTAGCGCGAGCCCGGTATCCGGGTCGACGATGACCAGATCGAAGCCCTCCGCCACGTCGCCGCAACTGACCATCGGGAGCGCAGGCGCGGTATCACCGGGCGATACTGCGCGCAGATCGTGTGAATACGCGGCTTCGTCGATCAACAAGGTCCGTGGCGCCTCGTCTCTTCGCTTGCCTGTCACGAACAGCGTCGTCTCGGCCATGCCGTAGCATGGGTAAAACGCCTCACGCGGGAAGCCGACGCCGCCGAAGCGCCGCGAAAATCGATCGAGCGTAGCGGCCCGCACCGGCTCGGCGCCCGAATACGCGAGCGCCCAACTCGACAGGTCGAGCGCATTCAGATCGTCGTCCGCTATCTTTTGGACACAGAGTTCATACGCGAAATTGGGCGCGCCGCTGACAGTGCAGCGCCGCCTGGAAATCTCCCTGAGCCATCGATCGGGCCGGCGCAAGAAGGCCGCAGGCGCCATGAAACTGACCGGGACGCCCGCGCAATACGACCCGAGTAACGCACCCATCAACCCCATGTCGTGATAAGGCGGCAACCACGTCAGATGGTGATCGTCAGGGCGAAACTGCAAGTGAAGGGCGATGGCCCGCACGTTGTGCAACAAGTTGCCGTGCGTCACCATGACGCCTTTGGGCGTACCCGTCGATCCCGAGGTGTACTGGAGGATCGCAAGCGCGTCGCGGTCGGATCGCGGTTCGCGCCACGACATTTCGAGCGAGTCGAGTCCGGCATCGGTCGCAAGCCAGCGCAGCCGTGCAAGCGGTGGCAGCAGTTCGGTCTCGTCGCCGAGTTCTTCGAGCGTGAGACGGGTGGTCAGCGCCGCGGTTGCCGCGCAATCTTCCGCAACGGCCGCGAGCCGGTCGCGCAAGCGCGGATTGAGCGGCGGATAAGCCGGCACGGCCACCATCCCGGCGTACAGGCAACCGAAAAGTGCGCACAGATAATCGAGACCGGCGGGATAAAGCAGCAGCACCCTGTCGCCCGGCTTGCCGCGCGCCTGCAACAGAGCGGCGATCTGCCTCGCGCGGAGGTCGAGCGTCTCATGGTCGATCGGCATGTCCACCGGTTTCGGACCCGAATAATCGATGAACGTGAACGGATGGCTTTGGGGCGTGCGTGCAGCGTGTCCTCGCACTACTTCGACAAGATTCCTGCTCTCATAGGGCCACGCATCGACGCGCAGGGCGAGCGGCTTGGTTGAAACGGACATTTGAAAGGCTTCCTGGAGGTGGAATGTCGTCATGCGAATACGTCCGCCGCTTCGACGAAGCGCGTGAGTCGTGCATCGGTGAGCGGCTTGCCGAAACTTTGCAGTCCGGCGAGCGCGAAGCCGTGCTTGCGCGCGAGTGCCTGCTGAGCCGATATCTCGCCGACGTCCAGCGTATTGCCGATGCTCGTGTTTTCAAAACGGCCTTCCAGCGCGAGAAGCATGGTTTCCGCCATGCACGCGTAGGAGGTTCCGTCGACAAGGCCATACGGGCCGACGCGCGGCTTACCCGGCAGCGCGATGACGCCGCCGTCGATCACCAGCACGTCAGGACGGCGTTCGACGATCGATTCGTGTACGGAACGGGGGCGCGAGATGTCGCAAACGATCGTCCCGGCCCGCCACATATCGGCCTTCACCGCGTCGCCCGGAAAGCTCGTCGCGGTGACGGCGACATCTACGGCGCTGATCGCGCTGCTGTTGCCGGTCAGCACGAGCGCCCCGCATTGTTCCAGCGCCCCGATAAGTGCTGCGGTGTCGACTTCATGCTGCGCAATCTCTTTGATCCGCTGCGCGAGCGAGCCGGGCAGGAAGGGTTCCGTGCAAGGCGCGAGTGCCTGCTCGACAATCGCCTTCGCCACGCCGGCGAGGCGCGCGCGGCCGATGGATGCCTCGTGCGCGGGATTGCCAATCAGGATGAGCCGGGCGGCCCGTCGCGAGAGAAGCACCGCCATGCACGATCCGATGGCTCCGGCCGCGCCGACGATGCCGACGCCGCTCGAATCCCATCGACGATCCATGCGGCGCATCATGAAATCGAGCGCATCGAGACCGGATACGACGGTGTATGAATTGCCGGAAGTCAGGGCAACGTCTGCGTTCAGCAGTTGCGCTCCGCCGCCGCTCACGATCGATGTGTACGCGCCCAGCCCGACGATGCGAGCGCCACGCGCCCGGCCGAGCTCGATGCCCTTGTTCAACACGGCGAGGGCCTCGCGCTGCGAAAGACTGCGCAGTTGCTCCGAAGTGTGCGGAATCATGATGAAGTCGCCGCGCGCACACGTCCCCGTGGCCGATTCGATTTGCATCGTGGAGCCTACGACGGGGTCCATCAGGCCGTCCATGCTGCCGGCGAATTCGACGAGTTCGTCCGGTGCCAGCATCGCGAGACTCGGGTCGTAGTCGGCGTAGCTTTGCGCGTCGAGCGGATGGAGCAGGAACGCAAAACGGCGCGCGTCGCCCGCCGCTGGCTTTGGCGAAATCGCCACGGGCAACCGTGTCGATGCGGGCGGCAAATCTTTGACCGGCCGCCGCCGAAGGATCGCTCGATACAGCTTTCCCGTATCGTATTCAGCCAGCACGTCCATCGCGCGGCCGATAGCGTCCGCCGCCAGGTCGCACTGCTCACGCGTCGCGTTCAGCGGCGGCTGTACACGCAGCACGTCGCCCTGGTTCAACGTGGGCGCGACGCGAACGCCCTCGGCGTTGAGCAGATAGCTCGCGACGAATTGCGCCAGCTCCTTTTGTTGCGCTGCCAGTCCGAGGAAACGCTCTTGCTTGAGCGGCTCGGACGCAAGGCGAATGCCCAGCATGAATCCCTGACCGCAGATCTCGGAGATCAGCAAAGGATGACGTTCCCGTATCTTCTCAAGTCGTCCCTTCAGGTACGCGCCTTCCGTTTTGACATGACACAGCAGTTCGCCGCCGTTCCTCGTCAACAGATCGAGCGTGGCGAGTCCCACGCGCGCGCCGAGTGCGTTGCCCGCGAAAGTCGACGAATGCTTGAGCGCCATTTTTTCGCTGTACGCCGCGTCCGTGCAAAGCGTGGCTGCGACGGGCACGACGCCACCGCCCAGCGTCTTAGATACCAGCAGGATATCGGGCCGCACGCCCTCGTTCTCGCAAACGAACATCGCGCCGGTGCGCCCTAGCCCCGTCTGGATCTCATCGACGACGAGAAGCACGCCATGATGCCGGCACACTGTCTCGACATCGCGCAGGTAACCGGAAGGAGGCACCCGCACGCCGCCTTCGCCCTGAATCGGCTCGACGACGAACGCCGCGTACTGCGCAGCCTGGCCGGCGTGCGGCGCAAGCGCGGACTCCAGCGCCTCGATGCTCGCGTATTCGATGTGATCGAAACCCGGCAAAGGAAGGCCGAAGTGCGTCTGATAGTCGAGCTTGCCCGTTGCCGACAGTGCGCCGAACGTCTTGCCATGAAACCCGTTTTTCGTGGACAGAATGCGCGTTCGGCCGGTCGCGTGGCGTGCCATCTTCAGCGCTGCTTCGACGGCCTCAGCCCCGCTATTGGAAAACGTCACGTAGCGCAGTCCGGGCGGCGCAAGTTCGATAAGGCGTTGCGCGAGCATACCCGCCGACTTCAGGAACGAAGGCTGCGCAAAGATCGGCTCGGCGTCGTCGCGCAACCGCTCGACCGCACTCCAGATTTCAGCCGGATGGTGCCCGAACGGGACCGCGCCGTACTGCGACAGGAAGTCGAGATACTGACGCCCGTCCTCGTCGTACAGGTAAGCGCCTTCGGCTCGCACAAACGTGCGGTCGATTTTGAGTTGCGCAAGCTTGGCGGCGAGATAGGGATTAACGTATTTCTCGAATGGCCGGCCGGTATCGTCCGTTGACGGCCCGCTCGATTGCAGTTCGACGAGCGCTTCGCATAATTGCGCTGAATCGGCAATGCGTTCCAGGAAATTCACTGGAATCGACAGGCCAAGCCATCCCTCCAGCGCTGAAACGAGTTCCGCTCCCGACAGGGAATCGATTCCCAGGTCGGCGAGACTTGACGCGTTGCCATTCCATTCGATATTTAAACTGGCCCGGACATACTCGACCAACCACTTCGCCACTTCTTCTCGTGTTCTTAACACGCTCAACCCCGCTGGATATTACCGCCTTATAGGAACATCCGATCCAGGAACAAGCGCCTTTTTCTGCGCACGGCCTCTCGAATGATTCTCTTTCTCTGCGCCTGTCTCCGGTCTCTCGGTCCGGAAACTTTATTGAAGATACGTATCTTTTATTTCGCATACCGAATCATCTGAGGAAGTCTATTCTGTGTCCGAATATTTGAAACGATGGCAAGTTGACGCACCGCCGAAAATCGACCTTCAATAAACGAATATCCGGTCTACATTATTTCCTTGCACGATCAGTTAATGGAACTTAGTTCCGGGTTTCAGAAAAAGCGAAACTTCAACGAGATCGTCAGATTGTTTGCGACCCGATGAAATCGACTTGTGTTTATCGGCAGAGACGGTCTTGGCCGGGTGCGATTTCGGCGAGGAGGAACGGCGGATCGAACGCCCAGCGCGCGCCTCTCGGATACGCGACGCCTTTCTGGCAGAATGCCGTTCGTTCGGCATGCTGATATGACGATTGGACAAGCCGTTTTTCGGTCGCAAGGATAATCTGCACCGGAGTCCCGGTCTCGTGGCGCGCTGAAGCAGCCAAGCGACCGATACATTCGTCATATCTAAGGTAAATTGAACACGAAACGGCCGGCTATGACACGGCCGTTCACCTGTCTGGACACACGCGCATATAAAGGTTGTCAAATGGGGCCAGCAGACGAAGTGTCGCTCGACTTACCGCCGCCGAGCCGCAATTTCGCGATGATGCGAAAGACGCTGCTCGTGCTGCTGGTGACGTCGGTAGTGGTGCCTATCGCCTGTCTTTTCGGTTACGGGTATTACGACTACCAGCGGCGCATGAACGACGCGGGCGATGTCGTGGACCGCCTCACGCGGGCGTCCGCGGAACAGGCGATGAAAGTGCTCGACCTGAACGCCGAACTCTCCTCGCGCGTGCTCGACCTGCTCGGCCGCAGCAACGACGCGCAGATCACGGCGCGCCAAGGGCCGATTCACGAGCGCCTGCAGGAAATCGTCGCGGCCATCCCGCAGATCGAGGCGATCAACGTGTTCGGCAGCGACGGCGCGATGCTGGCGAGCAGCCGGTATTCGCCGGTGCCCAACCTCTCCGCCGCCGACCGCGATTTCTTCAAGTTTGCCCGGGACCTGCGCCCGGCGACGTACATTTCGCTCCCCGTTCGCGGCAAGCTTTCCGGCACGGACGTCTTTTCGACCAATATCGGCCGAAGCGCGCACAGCGGCGTGTTTCTCGGCGTGCTGTCGGTGGAATTGCGCAAGGCGTATTTCACGGCGTTCTACCGCGAACTGACCGGCGGCGAGCCGTCGGAAGCCGTGGGTCTGTATCGGCGGGACGGCGGACTGCTCGCGCGCTATCCGGCATTCGGGCCCAACTTCGTCGCGACGGCGAACGCGGACATCGAGGCCGCCATCGCCCGCAACGACCACGGCGGGCAGCTCAGGTTCACCTCCAGTGCGGACGGCCTCGAGCGGCTGCTCGCCTATCGCCGCGTCGACGATTACCCGCTCTACACCACTTCCGGCATTCAGATCGCCGCGATCACGGCCAAATGGCGGCATAACCTGGGCGTGATCGCCGCGATCATTTCGGTGCCGTGCATCGCGGTGTGGATCGTCGTGCTGCTCGCGCTGCGGCGTCTTCGCGACGAACAGGCGGCGTGGGAACAATGGCGCGTCGAGATCGGCAAGCGTCTGTCGGCGGAAGCGTCGAACCGTCAGCTTCGGCGCATGGGCGCGCTCGGCAACCTCGTCGCGAACGTCGCGCACGATTTCAACAATTTGCTGATGGTGGTGAATGCGAACGTCGAGCTGGCGCGCCGCAAGCGCTACGACAATCTCGAAAAGGAAGTGCTGGCGGTGAAGCATGCGGCGTCGGCGGCGCAGGGACTCGCGCGCCGCCTGATGAGCGTGGCGCGCAAGCAGCCGCTCAAGAGCGAGCCGCTCAAACCCGGCGTATGGCTACGCGATGTCGCGGAACTCGTCCGAACGTCGATCGGCGAGGAAATTACGCTATCGGTGCGGATCGTCGACGATACCAGCATCATCATGGTCGATCCCGCCGAGCTGGAATTCGCCGCGCTGAATCTCGCGATCAACGCGAAAGACGCTATGCCGCGCGGCGGCACGCTCTTGCTGAAATGCGAGGCGGTGCGATTCCAGACGCCGTACGCCGGCCTCTCCGCGGGCGACTACGTGCTGCTGTCGTTCACCGACAACGGCGAAGGCATGAGCGAAGCCGTCGCCCGGCGCGCGTTCGAACCGCTCTACACGACGAAAATCAAAGGCGCGGGCACCGGCCTCGGTCTGGCGCAAGTGCAGACGACCTGCGAGCAGGCAGGCGGCATCGCGCAAATCGAAAGCACGGTTGGCGTCGGCACGACCGTGCGCCTCTACCTGCCGCGCTACGACGGCGACGAGGAACTCGCGCCCGCCGCCGCGCCCGAAACGTCGCCCGCCGACGACGACGTGATTCCCGGCAACACGTCCGTGCTGCTCGTGGAAGACAACGAAAGCGTGGCCGCGGGTATCGCGGCGGTGCTGGAAGTGCTCGGCTGCACGGTGCATCACGAATTGACCGCCGACAGCGCGCTCGACCTGCTGACCGGAGAACGTCGTTTCGACCTCGTGCTCTCGGACATTCAGATGCCCGGCAAGCTCAACGGACTGGATCTGGCCGAAACGATCCGCCACGCGTGGCCGGCCCAACGCGTCGCGCTGATGACCGGTTACGCCGAGGAACTGGAGCGCGCGCGCCGCGTGGGTATCGTGATTCTCGCCAAACCGTTCGATATCAACGAGTTGCGCGCGATGATCGAAACGCGCTCCTAGGCCGTCTGCTCGACCGGCACCACGATCACGTCCAGCTTTTGCGTATTGCGCAGCAGCGTGACGGTCACGTCGCGCTCGATCCGCGTGGCATCCAGCGTGCGTTGCAACGCGTCGACGCTATCCACGGCAATGCCGTCGATCGCAACCAGCGTGTCGTCGCGCCGGATGCCGGCCTGGTGCGCCGGACTGCCGCTCACGACTTCCACCACCTGCACGCCGCTTTCCGCCGATAACCCGAAGTAGCGCTGAACGCGCCGCGCCACGCTGCGCGTGGTGCCCGCCACGCCGATATACGCGCGGCGCACGCGTCCATACGCGAAGATCTGCATGATCGCCCATTTGGCCGTGTCGATCGCCGTGGCGAAGCAGATGGCTTGCGCGCCCGGAATGATCGCGGTATTCACGCCGATCACTTCGCCCGCCGAATTGATCAGCGGACCGCCGGAATTGCCCGGATTGAGCGCCGCGTCGGTCTGGATCACGTCGTAAATCATGCGGCCCGAACGCGCGCGCAACGAGCGGCCGAGCGCGGATACCACGCCGGTCGTGACCGTCTGCTGAAGGCCGAGCGGGCTGCCCACCGCAATCGCAATCTGCCCGGCGCGCACTTTCGCGGAATCGCCGAGCGTCACGTGCGGCAACGGTTCCGCCGAGCCGATGCGCAGCACGGCGAGGTCGCTATCCGGATCGTCGCCGACGAGATCCGCGTCGAACGTGCCGCCGTCCGCCAGCGTCACGCGGATTCGCGACGCCTGATGCACGACGTGGCTATTCGTCAGCAGATAGCCGTCGGGCGTGAACAAAAAACCCGAGCCACTGCCGCCGCCCGGCTTGCCGTCGGGACGTCGCCGCTCCACCTCGATAAACGCCACGGCTTGCCGGACGCGCTCCAGCGCGCCGATCACCGTGCGCGAGTAGGCGTCGAGCAGCGGGCCGTCATCGAGCAGATTCGGCTGGCCCATTTCGGGCGTCGCGCCCGAGAGATCGTCGATAAAGCGTGGTCGGTTTCCCATGTCGAGCTCCGCGAACGTGTGAGGTTCGAGATGCAGGCTCGCAAGGGCGTTTTCAAGTGGTCCGGCAGCGCCTCGGGGCGGCGTTTCGTCATGCCCGGTGAATTAGGCAGGAAATCCCGTTTTGTTCGTCGAATCGGAAAGTGCGGGGCGGCAGCACACTTCAATCACGCCATCCCAACCAGGAACACCGCCATGTACCGGATCATCGACGAAGCCCCCGAAACCGCCCGCGAGCTTTCCCTCCACGAACTTACGCGCGCGCTTCAACAGGCCTCCGACGACGTTCTTCGTTTCGCGGGCGAGACGCACGCCGCGACGAGCCGCCACGATGAACCGCGCGCACGCGACGCCTTCGACTCGCTTCAGAAACAGCACGCGCTTGCCGAAAACCTGATTGAACGGCTGCTGGCGCTACCCGCCTCGCGCGCCTGACAACACCCGACACTCACTTTTCGCTGAAACCTGCGCTGGAGTTTGACATGAGCACCTTGACCGTATTTCTCTGCATTTGGGCCTTCGTCGCGTTCTGCACGATTCTCGTGATCCGCGGCGCGACTTCGCAGTTCGCCACGCTCGACACACGCGATGCGCTGAACATGAACGATTTCGCGGGCTTCATTCCGGCGGAGAAGTAAGAGAATAAGGCAGGTCTCAACGCGGCGCGCCGCCCAGCTCCAGCGCCTTGTTGTATCCCGTCAGTTCCAGATAACCCTGACCGGCCAGTTTGCCGTCGCGGCTCAACCTGACCGCGCCTTCCCAGTAGACGGCGCCGGTCGATTGCCGCGAATCGAGTTCCTGATCGTCCATCAGGGGATCGAGATGCCAGATCGTGGCGCCCGTCCGGACCGTCGCCGCCACCGGATAGGACGTTCCGGTGCGAGGCGAACGCCACGTGCGCACCGTCGTGAAATCGACCTGCGATGGCCCGAAGTTCGTTACATCCCCGTGCGGCCCGCGCAGCACGGCGTGCGCCCAGACCGCGCCGCCGTTGCGGCCGCGCACCTTGAACGCCATCAGCGCGGAGCCATCGGCGAGATTCGCGCCGAGCCAGTCCCAGCCGAGCGCGTCGGCGCTGAGCACGGTGCTCGACCATTCATGATCGAGCCACGCCGCGCCGCTCACCGGCGTGTCCATCGCGGCAATGACTTCTTTACCTGCGCCCGCCGCGCGCCGCACCGTGCCGGTCACGCGCAATTGCGGCTCGCTGTAGTAATAGCTCGCCTGCGCCGTATCCGGCCCTTTGCGCGAGTATCCGCCGTCGCCCTGGATGAGCGGCGGTTCTGTCGGCGTGAGGGAAAGATGGAGCGCGAAACCGGCGGCGTCGATGGTCGCTTCGTAGTGGCCGTCGGCGGCGCGCACCATTCGCCAGCCGTCGATTTTCGCGTCCGTGTTGCCTTCCGCTGCGTAAGCCAGACCGAAACCCTGCCGGCCGATTTTTTGATCGTGCGCGAGCCGTCCCGCCGCTGGATCGCTGAGCGCGGCATGCGCGATGATCAATTGCGCTGGCGCGAACGCGCTCGGATCGGCCGCGTCGTGACCGGTCGCCGAGCGGAAGAACGTGATCTGGAAACCGAGCGGCGCGCCGTCGGGCCGGGTGAGCCAGCCGGTTGCGTACCACCACTCGGTGCGATACGCCGGATGCGCGCCGGTATCCTGCGGCCATGCGATCGGCCGGCCGGGCACGACGGCGGCGAATTTCGGCTCGGCGGTCGCGTTCGTTGCGTTTGTTGCGTTTGTTGCGTCTGTTGCGTTTGTTGCGTTTGTTGCGTTCGTTGCGTTCCTTGCGTTCGTTGCGTTCGTTGCGTTCGTTGCGCTCGTTGCGCTCGTTGCGTTCGTTGCGTTCGTCGCCGCAAAAGCCGCCAGCACTGCCACCGCTTTGATCCATCGCCGCATCACCAGTCCTCCTTGACGGCCCGCACCGCGTCCAGCGTCACGGCTTTGCGCCCCGCCACCACGGCGGTCGCACACGATGACACGAGCATCACGAACGCCACCGTCGCCAATACCGGCCACGGTACGTGCAGCGACATGCTCCAGTGGAACGACTGCGGATTCACGACGAACACCAGAATCAAGCTGATCGCGAAACCGAGCGCGAAACCCATCGCGATACCGAGCGCGGTCAGCGCGCCGCCCTCCTTCGCCAGAATCGCGAGAATCTGGCCGCGCGTAACGCCGACATGCCGCAGCATCCCGAACTCGCGCGTGCGCGCGAGCGTCTGCGCCGAAAACGTCGCGGCGACGCCGAACAGTCCGATCACGATCGCCACCGCTTCCAGCACATACGTCACGGCAAAACTGCGGTCGAAAATGGTCAGCGTGCGCGCGCGAATTTCGCCCGGCTGCGCGAATTCGAGCGCCGCGCCGAACGGCAACGCGCGCAGCGTCTCGCTCACGCTGTCCGCGCTGCTTTGGCTCGCGACGCTGACCGCGACATCGGTGGCGCTTTCATCGCCGGTCAGCCGCCGATAATCCGCGAGACGAAGCTGGATCGCGCCCGTCTGCCGCACGTAATCGCGCCACACGCCCGCGACGACGAACGTCGGCTGCCCCGCGCCGACCGGCAATTGCACTCTTTGCCCGAGCCGGTATCCATACAGATCGACCATCGCCTCCGAGACCCAGATGGGCGTCTCGCCGCGCTGCCACGCGGTCGGCGGCAATACTGCGCCGGTCATCTGCAGCGTCGCGCCCGGATTCATCGCGTCGATTTCGCGCGCGAGCAGCGCGACGGGCGGGCGCGCCGGATCGAGCGTCAGGCGCGAGGTGCGCGTGAACGCCGCGCGCGCCACGCCCGGCGCGGCGGCCAATTGCTTTTGCTGGTCGAGACGCAGGCCGCCCGTGTCGCCGTTCGGCGCGGCGCGGACGTAGAGATCGGCGGACAGCAGATGCATCAGCCATTCATCGACGGACACGCGGAAGCTCGCCACCATGATCGCCATCGCGACGATCAGCGCGAAACTCGACAACACGCCGCCCATCGCGATGGACGCCTGTCCCGGCGCGTTCGCGAGCCGCGCGAGTGCGAGCGTGGTGGTGGCACGCGCGCGACGCCGACGCTCACGCCGTGTGTAAAAGCGGCTGATCGAGGAAAACAGCAGCGCGGTCAGGCGCGGCATCAGCGCAATCCCGCCGATCAACAGCAACGCGACGGCGAGATAGCCGGGAATCGGAATATCGAAAAGTGGCGGCGTCGCGGTGAGCAACGCCGCGGCGGCGAGGCAGCCGAGCGCGGGCCAGGGTGTCGAAAGCCGCGCGAGCGCGCTTTCCTCGCCGCCCGCCTTGAGCGCGGAAGCGGGCCGCGCGCGCGACGCTTCGAGCGCGGGCGCGAGGCTCCCAAGCGCCGACACGCCGATCCCCAGCACCAAAAACACCGCCGTCGCGAGCGGTTCGAAGCCGACTTGCGGCTGCACGCCCGGAAAATAGCCGCCGCCCAGATCGCTGCCGAAAAATTTCAGCGCGATGCTCGCCATCGCGTAACCGAGCGCGAGCCCGCTCGCCGCGCCGATCACGCCGAGCATCGCGCCTTCGAGCAGCACTTGCCCAAGCAGCCGCCGGCGCGTCACGCCGATCACGCGCAGCATCGCGAATTGCGCGCGGCGGCGGACGACGGCCAGCGCCTGCGTCGAAAAGACCAGAAACGCGCCGGTGAACAGCGCGACGAGCGCCAGCACGTTCATGTTGATACGGTAGGCGCGCGACAATCGGTCGGTGCGGTTTTCGTCGTCGTGGATTTCGGAGACTACGAGCGCCGGGCCGATGCGCGCCGCCAGATCGCGCCGGAACGCGTCCCGGTCCACGCCGCGTTCGAGCAGCAAGTCCACGCGCGACAACTTGCCCACCGCGCCGAAACGCCATTGCGCGGCGGCGATATCCATCACGGCGAGACGCTGACCGGGACGCGTCCGAACGATCCCGCCCGCCACCCGAAGCCGCACCGCCGACGTGCCGCTCTGCAACGTGACCGATTGGCCCGGCACGGTCGAGAGCCAATGCTGCGCGGCGGTCGAGAGAAAGATGGCGTCGGCGGCGAGCGTGTCGTAGGGATGCGCTGCCGAGGGCACGCCGGTCAGTTCGGGCGTCGCGCGGCTCGCCTTGAACACGTCCGTCCCGAGCACCTTCAACGAGGTCGTCCGGCCCGGCACCGTGACGTCGAGATCGAGCACCGGACTCGCCAGCGCGACACCCGGCAGCGCCGCGAGCCGGGGATACCAGCTTTCGTCGAAGCTTGGCTGCGCGCCGCGCACCTGAAGATCCGCCTCGCCCGACAGGCTTTTTGCCGCCGCCGAAAACTCGTTGAACGCCGCGCCGTTGATCAACTGCACGGCGTAGCCGAGCGCCACGCCAAGCGCGATCGTGACGATGGCGACCACGGCGCGCGCGCGATGGCTGCGCAGTTCCGAGAACAGCAGCCAGCGCGCGAGCAAACGCCCGCCTGCGACGCGATTCGACGGCTTAAGCATCGGTGTGCAATGCGCCGTCGCGCAACACCAACGTGCGATCCGCAATGGCGGCCGCCGCTTCCGAATGCGTGACCATGATCGCCGCCGCGTCGTTCGCCTTGATTTCGGCGCGGAACAGCGTGAGCACGTCGTGCGCGGTGTCGGGATCGAGATTACCGGTGGGTTCGTCGGCGAGAATCAGCTTCGGCCGATGCACCAGCGCCCGCGCGATCGCCACGCGCTGCAATTCGCCGCCGGAAAGCTGGCGCGGAAAATCGTCGCCGCGCCCTTTCAGGCCGACCGCCGCGAGCAGATCGAGCGCGGACGATGGCGCAAGGTTGTTCAACAGCAGCGGCAACGCGACGTTCTGCGCGAGCGTCAGATGCGGCAAAACATGAAACGCCTGGAACACGAACCCGAGTTTTTCGCGACGCAGACGCGTGGCGTCGTCGTCCGAAAGGCGCGAAATCGGCGCACCGTCGATCAGCACATCGCCGCTATCGGCCGTGTCCAGTCCCGCGATCAGATTGAGCAGCGTGGATTTGCCGACGCCGGATTCGCCCATCACCGCAACGAACTCGCCCGGCGCGAGCGAGAAATCGAGTTGCGCGAGCACGATGCGTCCCGCGCCATAAGTCTTGCTGAGACCGCGGCATTCGAGCGCGGGCGCGACGCCATCTTCGCGAAAGTTCATTGAGTGCGGCTGGTCGGAGACACGTGGAAACGCGCGCTTCTCATGCGTGCAGCAGGCGCGCGGCGACGAACGCCGTATCTTAACGGGCAATGCGAAGCGGTGCTGGCGGGGCGGTTTTGAAGCGTCGGCGAGAGAGCCGAGCTGGGCGATAAGCAGATCGCCGGCCGTGACGCGATGTCACGGCCGGACAAAGTTAAAGCAGGTTCAACGCGACATCATGTTCATGCTGACGTTGTGCATGACCCAGACCGTGCCGCCGATCAGGATCACCGCCGTCATCACGGTAAAGCCGAACGCCATCACGTTCCACTTCTGCTGCGACGACGCGTTCATGTGCAGGAAACACACGAGATGCACGACGATCTGCACGAGCGCGAGCACGGCGATCACCGGCACGGCGGTGCTCGCCGGCATCCCGTGTCCCATCACGATAAAGAACGACGCCGCCGTGAGAATGACCGACAGCACGAAGCCGATGACATACGAGCCGATGCTGCCGTGACTCGCGCCGGAATGTGCAAGCTCTGCACGATGTGTATTGGAGTTCGACATTTCAGGCCACGCTCGCCAGATAGACAAAGGTAAACACGCAGATCCACACGACATCCAGGAAGTGCCAGAAGAGGCTCAGGCACGTCAGGCGCCGCAAGCTCGTTTCCGAAATTTCAGGCTTGCTCAGAATCTGGAACGCCAGCACGGCCATCCAGACCAGACCGAGCGAGACGTGCAGCCCGTGCGTGCCGACCAGCGTGAAGAACGACGAAAGAAACGCGCTGCGATCCGGCCCGTTGCCTTCCGCGATCAACCCGGCGAACTCGCGCACTTCGAGGCCGATAAACGCGGCGCCCAGCACGAATGTCACCACGAGCCAGAACAGCAGCGACGTCTTGTTGCCCTTCTGCGCGCCGAGCATCCCGAAGCCGAACGTGATGCTGCTGACGAGCAGGATCGCGGTTTCGATCGCGACGCCCTTGATCTCGAACAGGTCCTTCGCCGTCGCGCCGCCCGCGAACTGGTGACTCATCACCGCGAACACGGCGAACAGCGCCGCGAAGATCACGCAGTCGGTCATCAGGTAGAGCCAGAATCCGAACACGCTATGCGATTCGGGATGGTGGTGCTCCGCGTGGTCGTCGTCCGCGAGATTCAGCGGAATGGTTTTCTGCAGCATTACTTGACCTCCAGTGCAATCGACGCGTGCGTGCGCGATTCCTCGATCATCCGCACCGTGTCCGCCGGGATGAAATAGCCTTGATCGTCGCGGTTCGCGTACAGCACAGCCGTCACGAAGATGCCGACCAGCCCGACGATTGCGAGCCACCAGATGTGCCAGATTCCCGCGAATCCGAGCACGAGGCTGAACAGTCCGATGAACATGCCCGCGCTCGTATTCGACGGCATGTGAATGTCCTCGTACTTGACCGGCGCGCCGACGCGGCCCGTTTCCTTCATGTGAGCGAACGCGTCGAGTTCATGGACGTGCGGAATCACGGCGAAGTTGTACACGGCGGGCGGCGAACTCGTCGCCCATTCCAGCGTGCGGCCATTCCACGGATCGCCGGTGATGTCGCGATTGCCCGGCAGATCGCGGTCGCGAACACTGACGTAAAGCTGCGCCAGTTGATGTCCCACGCCGATCGCGATCAGCACCGCACCGCCCGCGGCGACCAGCAGCCAAGGATGCCATGCCGGATTGTCGTAGTGGTTCAGGCGGCGCGTCATACCCATGAAGCCGAGCACGTAAAGCGGCAGGAACGCGAAGCAGAAACCGACCAGCCAGAACCAGAACGCCCGCTTGCCGAGCTTTTCGTTCAGCTTGAAACCGAACGCCTTCGGGAACCAGAAGTGGAAACCCGCCAGATAGCCGAACAGCACGCCACCGATAATCACGTTATGGAAGTGCGCGATCAGGAACAGGCTGTTATGCAGCACGAAGTCCGCGCCGGGAATCGCCATCATCACGCCGGTCATGCCGCCGATGGTGAACGTCACCATGAAGCCGATCGTCCAGAGAATCGGCGCGCTGAATTCGAGGCGGCCCTTGTAGATCGTGAACAGCCAGTTGAAGATCTTCACGCCGGTCGGGATCGCGATCACCATCGTCATGATGCCAAAGAACGAATTCACGTTCGCGCCCGAGCCCATCGTGAAGAAGTGGTGCAGCCAGACGACGAACGACAGCACCATGATCGAGCAGGTCGCGTAGACCATCGTGGTGTAACCGAACAGCGGCTTCTTCGCGTAGGTCGAGACGACCTCGGAGAAGATGCCGAACGCGGGCAGCACCAGGATGTAGACCTCCGGATGCCCCCACGCCCAAATCAGGTTCAGGTACAGCATCGGGTTGCCGCCGGCGGTGTTCGTGAAGAAGTGCATGCCGAGATAACGGTCGAGGCCGAGCAACGCGAGCGTCACGGTCAGGATCGGGAACGACGCCATGATGAGCACGTTCGAGCAGAGCGCGGTCCACGTGAACACGGGCATCTTCATCCAGGTCATGCCGGGCGCGCGCATCTTCACGATGGTCACGAAGAAGTTGATACCCGTGAGCAGCGTGCCGACACCGGAAAGCTGGAGACTCCACAAGTAATAATCGACGCCGACGCCGGGACTGAATTGCAATTCCGATAAAGGCGGATAAGCCAGCCAGCCGGTTTGCGCGAATTCGCCGATCACGAGCGACATGTTGATCAGGATCGCGCTGACCGCCGTCATCCAGAAACTCAGCGAGTTAATGAACGGAAATGCGACGTCGCGCGCGCCGATTTGCAGCGGCACGACGATATTAAACAGACCGACCATGAACGCCATCGCCATGAAGAAAATCATGATGACGCCGTGCGCGGTAAAAATCTGGTCGTAATGGTGCGGCGGCAGATAACCGGGGCCGTGAAAAGCGACCGCCAATTGCGTGCGCATCATGATGGCGTCGGCGAAACCGCGCACCAGCATGACGAACGCAATGACGATATACATCACGCCGATTCTTTTGTGATCGACGCTCGTCAGCCATTCACTCCACAAATAGCCCCATTTCTTGAAATAGGTCAGCGAGATCAGAACCGCCAGCGCCACGACCACCATCAGCGCGCCCGCGCCCATGATGATCGGCTCGTGAAACGGAATATCCGCCCAGCTCAGCTTGCCTAATAGGTTGTCCACGTTTTACCCCTTCGTGTCGCAACGTGGGTCTGCCATGCTGCGAACATTCCCGTTGTTGTACTTTGCAATAATGTTGTTGAAGAGCGCCGGATCGACGCGCGAGAAGTACTGGACCGGCGCCTTCTCGCTCGGCGCGGATACGCCGCCGTAGACGTTCGCATCGAGTTGCTCCGGCGACGCCTTGACTTCCTTCACCCATGCGTCGAAGTCTTCATTCGACGCGGCGACCGCGCGAAATTTCATATCGGAAAATCCTTTCCCGCTAAAATTCGCCGACATGCCCGCATAATCGCCCGCTTCATCGGCGATTAAATGAAGTTTGGTTTGCATGCCCGCCATTGCGTATATTTGACCGCCGAGTTGCGGAATGAAAAACGAATTCATCACGGAATCGGAAGTAATGCGGAAATTAACCGGCGTTCCAACTGGAAACTCCAGTTTATTAACCGAAGCAATACCGAGATCCGGATAAATAAACAGCCATTTCCAGTCGAGCGCGACGACTTCCACGTTGATCGGCTTGACGCTCGATTCAAGCGGCTTATACGGATCGAGCTCGTGCGTGGTTTTCCAGGTAAGAATGGCGAGATACAGGATAATCAGACTCGGCACGAGCCATACGACAATCTCGATCTTCGTCGAATGCGCCCATTTCGGCAGGTACACCGCCGCCTTGTTCGACGCGCGATAGCGCCATGCGAACAGCAGCGTGAGCGCGATCACCGGAACCACGACAAGCAACATCGCGACCGTCGATTCGATGATCAACGATTTTTCGGCGATGCCGATTTTGCCCTTGGGATTCAATACATCCAGATCGCAGCCGGAAAGAAGCAAAGCCGGATATAGCGCCAAATAATTACGAAACCGTGAGAAGGTTCTTACATTCATTCCATATGCCCCGTGGTCGGTATACCTGTCTCCGTCCGATTTTATTTTTGTGATCGGTGGCGAAGGGTAGCGTAATCGCTAAAGTTTATTAAGCACCAAACCGGTAATAATCATTCGCAAATGGGCATCTGAGACTTAATGACGCAGTTTTTCTTTCGTTTGATTATCTGAAACTTTACAAACTTGTTCTGGCTCAAGACATTGTGAAAAAACCTTCGAATCAGGGCGCGCCGCGCAGGACGTCAAAGCGGGGAATTAGCCGAGAACTAGGCCCGTGTTCGGCGGTTTGAAAACGGGCGTCGCCGAGCATCATCAAAGTCCAGTCGCGCCTCGACCGCTGCGACCGCACAAGGCGCGGCGTCCCTTCCCCCGGAGGCTTCGCGCGAAGGCTCAGGATTCCATGGAACCGACCCAGACACATCAGAGACGACGCTCACCGCCTATCTGGTCCGACGCCACACCGGCTCGCGCCCAGCGGCGGCGCGCGCGTCTGCACAAGCTGAGCGGGGCGGTATCGCGCAACCCGCGGCTGGTCGGGATTGCCGGAACAGCCGTCGCGCTGCTGATGATCGCGTTGTCGCTCGCGAGCCTGTATCAGGGCCGCGCCGACGCAATCGCTCACGCGCAGCTGACCTCGGTGAATCTCGTTTCCATTATCAGCAACGACATCGGGCGCAGCGTCGCGCTCTACGACCTGTCGCTGCAGGCCGTGGCTGAAGGCGCGGAAAATCCGATGCTGATGGCGCTGCCCTCGTCGCTGCGCCGTCAGTTCCTCTTCGACCGGGCGACGACCGCGTCGCATCTCGGCGGCGCGTATCTGCTGGATGAGCACGGCCATGTCGTCGCGGAAAACGACCGCGACGTGCCGCAGATCGGCGATTTCGGCGACCGCGATTATTTCACCGTCCACGCGGCGAGTCCCAACGTCGGGCTCTTTATCTCGCGCCCGTTCCGCTCGCGGCTGCGCGGCGGGAGCTTGTCGATCGGCCTCAGCCGCCGCGTCAATGCGCCTGACGGCAGCTTCGCGGGCGTCGCCATCCTTGCCGTTCCCGTCGGCTATTTCAATACTGTGCTCTCGAAGATCGAGACCGGGCCGCACGGATCGGTTTTCATCGTGATGCGCGACGGCACCATGCTTGCGCGCAAGCCGTTCAGCGAAGGCGACGCTGGCATGAACGTCGCGGGATCGTCGACGTTCAGGAACATGGCGAACGATCCATCGGGCAGCTACACGGCCGTTTCGCCGCTCGACCACGTGCGACGCATCTACACGTTTGCGCGGATTCCCAACACGCCGTTCGTCGCCGTCGTGGCGCCGGCCGAGGAAGACACGATCAGCGCGTGGCGGGCGCGCAGCGTGGTAGTGGGCACGCTGACGATTCTGCTCGGCTTGAGTTTCGTCGGCATTTCGTGGGTGCTCGCCTTCTCGCTGCGGGAGCGCACGAAAGCGCAGGCCGAACTGGTGCGGCTGGCGGGCACGGACGCGCTGACCGGCCTGAACAATCGTCGCGTGCTGGACAGCAAGCTCGCGGAGGAATGGAACCGCGCGCGACGTAACGGCACGTACCTGTCGGTGCTTTTCGTCGATGTGGACCGGTTCAAATCCTATAACGACACCTACGGACACAACCTCGGCGACGAGACGCTCGCGATGGTCGCGGACTGTATCGAGTCGGCCATCCGACGACCGAACGACGTCCCCGCCCGTTACGGCGGCGAGGAATTCGTCGTGTTGCTGCCGGAGACGGCGGGCGGCGCGGCGATGAAGGTAGCGGCCGCACTGCGCGCACGCGTCGAGAGCATGGCTATCGAGCATCGCGGAAGCGCGGCGGGCGTGATTACGGTGAGTATCGGCTGCGCGACCGCTTCGCCGCGCAGTGGTGGCGACGCGCTTGGACTGCTCGATTGCGCCGATGCCGCGCTTTATAAAGCGAAGGAAGGTGGGCGGAATCGGATTGAGTCGGCGGCTTGCGGGGAGATGGCGATCGGGTGAGAGTCGCTGGCGCTTTGGGGTTTGGGGTTTGCTGGCGCTCTTTGCTTTTGTTTGCCTGCGCTTCTTGGGAACTTGTATTCGTGTGCGTTTATTAGCGATGCCCCTGTCCGGGGCGGGACTCACTTTCTTTGCTGCTGCAAAGAAAGTAAGCAAAGAAAGCAGCTTATCCATCTAAGTGTCCACCACACATAACCTCGCGGATAGGCGCGCAGGCTGATTCGACTAACTCGCAGTTCAGGGTGTTGGCACAGCACTTGTCAGGTCCATCCTCACTACGCTCGGACGATGGGCATATCTAACAACAGCGGTTGGTTTGGTTTGGTTTGTGGGTTATGCCGTTCCGTCAGGCACTTCGTGCCTGACGGGATGGATGAGCGGTGCCACTCTGTTGTGTGGTGCGATGGCCGAATCGGCTTGCGCACCACTCCCGGTTACGGTTCGTGGTGGACACTTAGACGGTCACGCTGCTTTCTTTGCTTACTTTCTTTGCAGCAGCAAAGAAAGTAAGTCCCGCCCCGGACAGGGGCATCGCTAATAAACGCACACGAAAGCAAGTTCAAAAGAAGCCCAGGCAAACAAAAGCGAGGGGCGCCAGCAAACAAAACCAGTGCAAGTTCTCAGAAAGCCCACGCAAACAAAACCCACCCCAAGCGCCAGCAAAACCAAACCCGTTCATCGCTGATTCGATCCAGAAACCACATCGATCCACACAGCCAAAACCAGAATCCCGCCCTTAACGATCATCTGCCAGTAAGAATCGACATCGAGCATCGACATGCCGTTGTCCAGACTCGCCATCACGAGCGCGCCGATCAGCGCGCCGTACACGGTGCCGGACCCGCCACGCATCGACGTCCCGCCGATAAAGCACGCCGCGATCGCATCGAGTTCCCCCATCGAGCCCGCCGAAGGCGATCCCGCCGCAAGCCGCGCGGTATTCACGAGCCCCCCGAACGCGCACATCAGTCCCATCAACGCGAAGATCGCGAGCTTCACCCGATTGGTGTTCACCCCCGACAGCCGCGTCGCTTCCAGATTCGATCCGACCGCGTAAATGCGGCGCCCAAACACGGTTTGCGTCGCGATGTAAGTGAAGACGCCGAGCAAGCCGAGCAACACGAGCACGGGCACCGGAATGCCGCCGTACCGGTTCAGCGTCGCGACAAAAGCCAGCAAAATCACGCCCGCCGCCACGATCTTCGTCGCGTCCTGCCAAAGCGGGACGACAGGCAACGAATAGCGCTGCCGGCTCTGCCGCTGGCGCACCGTGAGCGCGGCGAGCAGCAGGAACAGCACGACGGCAAGCGTGTCGCCCGCGACGCGCGGCAAATATCCCTGCCCGACGAACACGAGGTTATCGGACACCGGCGCGATCGTCGATCCACCCGTCACGCCGAGCAACACGCCGCGATACGCGAGCATCCCGCCTAGTCCCACGATGAACGATGGCACGCGCAGATACGTCGACCACCAGCCATTGAACAATCCGACGGCAACGCCGAGCACCATGACCGTCGGTACGGTCGCGGCGAGCGGCCAGTGGTACGTCACGTCGAGTATCGCCGCGACGCCGCCGAGCAGGCCCAAGAGCGACCCCACCGACAAATCGATCTCGCCCGCGATGATGACGAACACCATGCCGCACGCGAGCATGCCGGTGATCGACATCTGGCGCAGCAGGTTGGACAGGTTGCGCGGCGTGACGAACGCGCCATCGGTGAGAAAGGAAAAGAATAGCCAGATGAGCGCCACCGCCAAAAGCAACGCGAGCAGTTTGTATCGTGTGAAAAGCTGCTTTACGCGCTGCCCGGATGAATGCGATGCACCGCGCTTGGCGGACTTCGGCGCGGAAGTGAGATCGGGAGTCATGCGACGCTCGCTGAAATAGGTTGGTCACTGAGATCGGCGCCGATCGCGGCGCTCAGGATGTGCTCTTGCGTCAGGCCCTCATTGATGAAATCACCGCGCAGCTGCCCTTCGCCGATCACCAGCACGCGGTCGCTCACGCCGAGCACTTCGGCCAGTTCCGACGACACTACGACGATCGACATGCCGCGCCGTGCAAGCGCAAACATGAGCTTGTAGATTTCGAATTTGGCACCGACGTCCACGCCGCGCGTGGGTTCGTCGAGAATCAGCACATCGGGGTCGGTCAGCAGCATGCGCGTGAGCACGGCCTTCTGCTGATTGCCGCCGGACAGGCCCGATATCGACAGCATCGGATGCGCGGCGCGCACCGATAAACGCTTCATCTCGGTATGGATGGTGTCGAGTTCCGCGGCGGAATCGATACGGCCGCCTTTCGCGAAGCGCGCGAGGACCGCGAGCGTGATGTTCTGGCCCACGCCCAGTTGCGGCACGATGCCGTGCCGCTTACGGTCCTCGGGCACCATGCCGATGCCGGCCGCGATCGCATCGGACGGCGTGTTGATCTTGAGCTGCTTTCCGTTCATCCAGACTTCGGCTTCGCTCAGACCCGGATACGCACCGAAAACGGCCTGCATCAACTCGGTACGCCCCGCGCCGACCAAACCCGCCACGCCCAGAATCTCGCCTTTACGCAGCGCAAAAGACACGTTGTCCACGCGCTTTCGATGCGGGTTCGTCACATCGAAGCAAGTCACGTTGCGCGCCTCGAAAATGACTTCGCCGATCTCATGCGGCTCGCGCGGAAAGAGATTCGTGATCTCGCGCCCGACCATCATCGAGATGATACGGTCGGTGCTGAGTTGCTTCATCGGCTGCGTGGCGACGTGCTTGCCGTCGCGGATCACCGTGATCGTGTCGCAGACGGCTTCGACTTCATCGAGCTTGTGCGAGATATAGACGCACGCCACGCCGCGCTTTTTCAGATCGCGGACGATATCGAGCAGGATGCGAATTTCAGACGCCGTCAGCGACGAAGAAGGCTCATCGAGAATCAGCAGCTTCGCGCGCTTGTTCAGCGCCTTGGCGATCTCGATGAGTTGCTGATGGCCGCCGCCGTAGTTCATCACCGGCTGGGCCACGTTGATACCGTCGATATTGAGGCTCTTCAGCAGTTCGTCGGCGCGCTGATACATGGCCGCATAGTTCATGCGTCCGCCGCTCAACGTAATCTCGTTGCCTAGAAAAATGTTCTCGGCCACCGACAGTTGCGGCACCAGCATCAACTCCTGATGAATGATGACGATGCCGGCGCGTTCGGTATCGCGGATATTCCCGGCAAGTAGCGGCTTGCCTTCCCACAGTATTTCGCCGTCCCATGTGCCATGAGGATAGACGCCGGACAGCACCTTCATCAGCGTGGATTTTCCCGCGCCGTTTTCGCCGCACAAGCCGACACATTCGCCGGGCGCGACGACCAGATCGATCCCGTCGAGCGCGTTCACCCCGGCGAACGACTTCGTGATGCCGTGCATCTCCAGCAGTGATTGCGCCATGCGTGATGTCCCCGATCCATACGCTAAACGCGGACGCCGCAGCCGCGCCGTCCGCGCGCGACGCTTAGTTTCCAGCCAGTTGGGCCGGGGTATAGAAGCCATCCTTGATGACGACATCGACGTTACTTTTGGTGAGCAGCGTCGGCTGGAGCAACACGGTTTCGACCTGTTTCTTGCCGTTGTCGTACTTGGCGTTGAACGCGGGCTTGACGCCCTTCGCGAGATCGACGGACAGCTTGGCAGCCTCGCCCGCGATCAGTTTGAGCGGCTTGTAAACCGTCATGGTCTGCGTGCCGGACACGAGCCGCTTGACCGCCGCGAGGTCCGCGTCCTGACCGGACACCGGCACCTTGCCCGCCATCTTCTGCGCAGCGAGCGCCTGGATCGCGCCGCCTGCCGTGCCGTCGTTCGACGCGACGATCGCGTCGATCTTGTTGTTGTTCGCGGTGAGCGCGTCCTCGGTGATCCGCAACGCGGTCGCGGCGCTCCACTCCGGCACCCACTGCTGCCCGACGATCTTCACGTCCCCGCGATCCACCGCCGGCTTGAGCACTTTCATCTGCCCTTCGCGCAGCATCTTGGCGTTGTTGTCGGTCGGCGCGCCGCCCAGCAGGAAGTAGTTGCCCTTCGGCTGCGCGTCGAACACGCCCTGCGCCTGCAGCTCACCGACCTTTTCGTTGTCGAAGGAAATATAGGCATCGACGTCGGCATCCAGAATCAGCCGGTCATACGATACGACCTTGATGCCTGCCTTGTGCGCTTCGGCCACCACATTGCCGAGCGTCTTCGAATTGAACGGTACGATCACGATCACATCCACACCCCGCGAGATCAGATTCTCGATCTGAGAAATCTGGCGGGCTTCATTGGCATCGGCCGACTGCACCGAGACTTTGGCGCCGAGCTTGGTCGCTGCCGCCACAAAATAATCGCGATCGCGCGACCACCGCTCGACACGCAAATCGTCGATGCAGAAACCAATTTCGGGCTTGTCCTTGCTCGCATGCGCGAGCGTCGACACCATGCTCATGCTGGCGAACATCGCTCCGCAGACGAGCGTACTCACTACCGAGCGGCGCATTGCAGATTTCATGTCTCACTCCATTTTATGGTGACGGCCTGTGTGCTCCTCGATACGCGAGAGTCGGAGCGCCGCCGGGACCTTCGGATGCGCCGCGGATTCGAGTCCGCGGTCTTTTTTTAACTTACTGGGTTAGCTGCATTTTTTACTAGCGTGTGCTGCGCGCACGCTAGACGCAATTGCGAAATCGACCGGATTCGCTAGCGATTTTTACGGCCTTCAACTGTTCTCCCAACGCGGTCCATAGATCGCCTGATTGACGATATTCTCCAGCCGCTCCTGCTGTCCGCTTACATGCCGAGGCGCAATATTGCGCGACGCGGCATCGTCCGCGAGCGATTCGAGCGAATAACCGCCGCTTAGCACCTTGCGTCCGAAATCGGTTTCCCAACCTTCGTAGCGCCGCGCCTTGAACGCGCCGAGCCGATCGTTTTCCACGAGCGATGCCGCACGTTCGAGCGCAATCGCAATCGCATCGATAGCGCCGATATGGCCGTGAAAAAGGTCTTCCGGATCGATGCTCTGCCGCCGCACCTTGGAATCGAAGTTCATGCCGCCCGTGCTGAAGCCGCCGTTGCGCAGAATCTCGTACAACGCCAGCGTCAGTTCTTCCACGCTGTTCGGAAACTGGTCCGTGTCCCAGCCGTTTTGTTGATCGCCGCGATTCGCGTCGATACTGCCGAACACGCCGAGCGCGATGGCGGTCGCAATTTCGTGATGGAATGAATGGCCCGCGAGCGTGGCGTGATTCGCTTCGATATTCACGCGAATCTCGTCCTGCAAACCGAACTGCACCAGAAAGCCGTGGACGGTCGCGACGTCGTAGTCGTATTGATGCTTGGTCGGCTCCTGCGGCTTCGGCTCGATCAGGAGCGCGCCCTTGAAGCCGATCTTGTGCTTATGCTCGACCACCATCGAAAGAAAACGGCCCAACTGGTCGCGCTCGCGCTTGAGGTCGGTATTGAGCAGCGTGTCGTAACCTTCGCGGCCACCCCACAGCACGTAGTTCTCGCCGCCCAGCCGCTGGGTCGCTTCGAGCGCCTGCTGCACTTGCGTCGCGGCGAACGCGAACACGTCGGGATTCGGATTGGTCGCGGCGCCGGCGGCATAGCGCGGATGCGAAAACAGATTGGCGGTGCCCCACAGCAACTTCACGCCGGTGGCGTCCTGCTGCTTCGCGAGGTAATCGGTCATCGACTTGAAGTTGTTCACGTAATCCCTGATGCCGTCGCCTTCGGGCGCGACGTCGGTATCGTGGAAGGTGTAGAACGGCGTGCCGAGCTTCGAGAAGAACTGGAACGCGGCGTCGGCTTTCAGTTGCGCGAGTTCCAGCGCATTGCCGGGTTGCTGCCACGGACGCCCGAACGTGCCGGAGCCGAACATGTCGACGCCCGGCCACACGAACGTGTGCCAGTAACATACGGCGAGGCGCAGATGATCTTCCATGCGTTTGCCGAGCACAAGCCGGTCGGGATCGTAATGACGATACGCAAACGGGCTCTCGGACTGCGGACCTTCGTAACGCACTGCGGGAATGTGATCGAAGTAGGACATGCGCGTCTCCGTTTTAATGTGACGCCATGCTGCCAGTTCGGGTCGCGAACGTGCAATTGCGAAATCCGCCAGCGACGATGGTGATTCTTGGCTTTCGTGCAAGCCGCCTCACAGCCGCACGCGCTTGCGGCCTAGAATAAGCAAGCTGCTTAAAACAAGGCCTGAAGCGAAGACTTAGTTAATGTCTGGCCGCCGGTCAGAACCTTGGGCCAAATCCCAAATCTGGAGACAACGAAGCCTTCGCGGTTTCGTTCAGAGAGAGTCGATGACAAGACCAACCGTCACGCAACCTTCACATCGGATCGCGCTGCTGTTCAACGCGAACAAGGTGTATGACCGCGGGATCATCACGGGTATCGGCAAGTACCTGCTGTCGACGCGCGTCGCTTGGGACCTTTTTCTCGAAGAGGATTTCCGCGCGCGACTGACGGGTATCGAGCGCTTCGAGGGCGACGGCATCATCGCGGACTTCGACGACCCCGCCGTATGCGAAGCGCTCGATCATTGTCCATTGCCGGTGGTCGCGGTGGGTTCGTCCTACGAGAATGCCGCCTGCTATCCCGTCAATCATCCCTACATCGCCACCGATAACGCCAAGCTCGTTTCGCTCGCCTATACGCATTTGATCGGCGCGGGCTTGCAGCGTTTCGCGCTCTACAGCCTGCCGGAGTCGCCGGAGAATCGCTGGGCACAGGAACGCGAACTCGCATTCAAGGCGTTGATCGCGGCGGACGGACTCGACGCCGAAATTCATCGCGGCCATCCGACCAGCGCGCCGGTCTGGAACCAGGCGAGCGCGCAGCTGCGTTCGTGGCTGGAGAGCTTGCCGAAGCCGGTCGGGGTGATCGCGGTGACCGATGCGCGCGCGCGGCATTTGCTCCAGGCGTGCCTGATGTCCGGTATCGCCGTGCCGGAGCAGGTGGCGATCATCGGTATCGACAACGATCCGCTGACGCGATCGCTCACGCGCATTCCGTTGTCGTCGGTCATTCAGGGCACCGAGGAAATGGGCCGCACGGCGGCGCATTTGCTTCATCAAATGCTGGGCGGCGCGCGTTTCGGCGGACGCAGAATTCTGGTGCCGCCGGTCGGTATCAACGTGCTCGAATCGACGCGCCATCAGCCCGTCTCCAGCCCGCACGTGATGCGCGCGCGGCACTATATTCGCCAGTACGGCTGTCAGGGCATCAAGACGGAACAGGTTGCGGATTACGTCGGCGTGTCGCGCTCGTCGCTCGAAGATCACTTCCGCCGCGAACTCGGCTGTACGGTGCATCAGGAGATTCTGCGGCACAAGCTCGAGATCGCGAAGGATCTGCTCGCGCGGCACGACCTTTCGAGCGTCGAGGTCGCGATCCGCTGCGGCTTTACGTCGGTGCAGTACATGTATGCCGTTTTCCGCCGCGAACTCGATTGCACGCCACGCGAGTATCAGGACCGCGTGCGTCCGCCGCTAGCGTCCGTCTCCGCGCAGGACGGCGCGGCTATTTAATTCCCGAAGCTCATCGACATGCACAGCACCGCACGCCACGCACACATCGCCACGCAACGCTGGGGCAACCTGCCCGACGGCGAACCCGCGCGCCTCTTCACGCTGCGCAACGCGCAAGGCATGCGTGTGAACATCAGCGATCTCGGCGCCACGCTCGTGTCATGGCACGCGCCGGATCGCGAAGGCAGGCTCGCCGATGTGCTCCTCGGCCACGACACGCCCGCCGATTATCTGGCCGCGCGCGCGTATTGCGGTGGCACGATCGGGCGCTGGGCGAACCGGATCGCGGGCGCGCGTTTCACGCTCGACGGCGTGACGTATCCGCTCGACCGCAACGAAGGCGCGAACCTGTTGCACGGTGGCGCGAGCGGTTTTCATCGGGCGGTGTGGCACGTCGATGAGGAGGATGGCGTGCTCGTGATGACGCATGAATCGCCTGAAGGGGACGCGGGTTTTCCGGGCGCGCTGATGTGTACGGTGCGTTATTCGCTCGACGACGACGGCGCACTCACAATCGACTACGACGCCGTCTGCGATGCGCCGACGCCGGTCAATCTCACGAATCACGCGTACTTCAATTTATCGGGCGATACGAACGCGGACGCCGACGATATCCGCGGCCACGTCATCGCGATTCATGCGGACACGTTCTTCGAAGTGGATGACGAAATGATTCCGATCACGCGCGCGGGCGTCGCGGGCAATGCATTCGATTTTCGAACGGGCGCGCCCATCGGCGCGCGGCTGGATTGGCCGAACGCGCAATTATCGCGTGCGGGAGGCTTCGACCACTGCTACGTGCTGCGCGGCGACGGGCACCCCGCCGCGACCGTCTACGAGCCCGGCAGCGGGCGCGAGTTGACCGTATCGACGAACGCGCCCGGTTTGCAGTTTTACAGTGGGAATCGCCTGGAAGGCGTGATGGGCCGCAACGGCCGGTCGTATCGACGGCATGCTGGGCTGTGTCTGGAAGCGGGCGGTTTCCCGAACCAGATCAATATGCCCGACGCCGGTAGCGCCGTCCTGCGGCCGGGAGAACACTACCGGCAGACGACGCGCTACAGGCTCGGGCTGCGCTGAAGGATTAACGGTCGCCGAGGAAAGCGACCAGACGGTCCGCGCGGCTCGGATGACGAAGCTTCTTCATCGCCTTGCTTTCGATCTGGCGAATGCGCTCACGCGTCACATCGAACTGCTTGCCGACTTCTTCCAGCGTGTAATCGGTGGACATGTCGATGCCGAAACGCATTCTCAGCACCTTCGCCTCGCGCGGCGTCAGATCTTCCAGCACGTTCTGCACGGTTGCGCGCAGGCTTGCCTGAAGCGCGGCTTCGGCCGGCGACACGGTGTCGCCGTCGGCGATCATGTCGCCCAGGCTCATGTCGCCGTCTTCGCCCACCGGCGTTTCCATCGAGACCGGTTCCTTCGCGATCTTCATGATCTTCTGGATCTTGTCCTCGGGCATTTCCATGCGCGCGGCGAGCGTAGCGGCGTCCGCTTCCTTGCCCGTGCGCTGCAGGATTTCACGCGAGATACGATTCAGCTTGTTGATCGTTTCGATCATGTGCACCGGCACGCGGATGGTCCGCGCCTGATCGGCGATTGCGCGCGTCACGGCCTGACGCACCCACCACGTCGCGTAGGTCGAGAACTTCCAGCCGCGACGGTATTCGAACTTGTCCACCGCCTTCATCAGGCCGATATTGCCTTCCTGAATCAAGTCGAGGAACTGCAGCCCGCGGTTCACATACTTCTTCGCGATCGAAATCACGAGACGCAAATTCGCTTTCGTCATGTCGTGCTTGGCCTGGCGCATCTGGCGCTCGGCGGTCAGCATCTGACGATTGACGGACTTCAGTTCCGGCAGCGGCAGCACAGCGCGCACGCGAATATCGATCAGCTTTTGCTGATGCGCTTCGAGGTCCGGCAGCGCACGGCCGATGGCGTCGCTATACGGCTTCGATTCGGCGGCGAGGCCACGGCCCCATTCCAGATCCGTCTCGTTGCCCGGGAAGCGCTTGACGAACTCGTCGCGCGGCATGCCGCAACGCTCGACCATCAATTGCAGAATCTGGCGCTCGACGACACGCACGTCTTCCACCATCGCGTGGACGTCGGCGCACAGGCGCTCGATCATCTTCGCGGTGAAGCGGATGGCGCGCAATTGCTCGCGCACTTCGTTCTGCGCCGCGAGGAACCCGGCCGACTCGACCCCGCCCGCCGTGTAGGCGAGGCGCATCACTTCGAATTGCTCGGCAACGCTCGCAAAACGCGTCAGGCAGTCTTCCTTCAGCTTGGCAAGATTGGCTTCGTTGGCGGCCGATGCGTTGTCGTCGGCGTTGTCGTCGCCACTGTCGTCGCTCGCGGAGTCGTCCTCGGCGGCGGGCGTGTCGTCTTCGGCGGCGGGGGTACCCTCTTCGCCCAGACCGTCGTCGATCACGCCGTCGACCAGTTCGTCGATCCGCATTTCGTCGTTCGAGACGCGCTCGGCCAGTTCAAGAATGGTCGCGATGGTCGACGGGCACGCGGCGATGGCTTGCACCATGTTCGCGAGACCTTCCTCGATCCGCATCGCGATTTCGACTTCTTCCTTGCGCGTAAGCAGCGTGGCCGAGCTCATTTCGCGCATGTACATGCGCACGGGGTCGGTCGTGCGGCCGAACTCGGAATCGACCGTGGACAGCGCGACTTCGGCTTCTTCGTCGGCCTGGTCGTCGGCCGTGCCGGCTGCGCCGTCGCGCAGAAGCAGCGCGTCGGCGTCGGGCGTCTGCTCGTAAATGGTCACGCCCATTTCGGCGAACGTCCGGACGATGCTTTCCATCGCCGCCGTATCGGCAAAATTGCCCTGCAGGTGATCGCTGATGTCGGCGTGCGTCAAATAGCCGCGCTCGCGACCCAGCTGGATCAGTTCGCGCAGCTGCTGACGGCGCTCGCCCGCTTCGAGGGCGGAATCAACCGGAATCGCGGGCAGTGCGCCCTTGCCAGCCTGCCGTTTCCCGGCCGTCGTTGTTCCCGTGTCCTTCACCGCTCGATTTGCGCCGCTTGCCATACTGCTGCTCCCTGACTGAATGCTTCTGTACCGTCGCCTGGACGAAGGCGCGTGCCATGCCATCGCCGACAAACCGACGTGGCTGTCATATGGCGCTGGTGCATTGGATGATGGATTTGGCCGGGGCAACCGTCGCGTGTTTTGCCTGAGGTTGCCGGGTCCGTGAACTTCGCACGCTCGTCCGAGCGAAAGGGCGACATTCTACATTGTTGGGGCGTCGCTGCCGCATTCGTGTGCAAATACTTCCGCCGATTTTGTCGACTAAAAAATCGGGACAGCCGTTGTGCTGGTCAAACGCGGAAAAATCAGACCGTTAGTTGCGAATTAAGTTAATAAAAATAACCGCATCGCACCATTTCAGTGCGATGCGGTTATTCGGGCGAAGGCTAATCCGGTAATTCTTGCCCTTTGGTTTCCGGCGCGAATGGGATCACCACGAGTCCGACCAGGAAAGCGACTGCCGTCAACGCGATCGGCACGCCGAGCGTCTTCATGTGCAGCACCATCGCGCCGATCCCGAAGTTGACGATCGCGCCGAAGAATCGCCCGACCGACGTACAGAACGCGAAAGCCGTTGCGCGCACGCGCGTCTCGAACTGCTCGGGCAACCACAGGCTGAACAGCGCGAAATTGCCGCCGAAAAAGCCCAGCACGACGAGCAGCGAGATGAACGGCACCAGTCCGTTCGGCAGATAGAACGCCCAGCCGAACGCAAGCGCGATCGACGCCGCCATGCCGACGAAATAGACCGCGAGGGTTTTCCTGCGGCCGATCCGTTCGGCCATCGGCGGCAGGGCGAGACAACCGGCGATCGTGCCGATCGACAGCAGTCCGGTGGCAATCGACGCCATGCGGGCCGCATCCGGCTTCGTCATGCCCGCGCGCGTGGCGAGCTGGATCACCGCCGACGGTTCATACACCGCGCCCGCCCACAGCCCGATGATCGCGACCGTCAGCAGCGTCGCCGCGACGATCGTGCGCCGTTTATATTGCGGCGAGAAAATCGAGCGCAGCGGGCTCGCCTGCTTGACGGCGCCCGCCTCGGCCTTCTGCCACTTGGCGGTTTCCTTCACGCGCATGAGCACCGCAATGGACACGACCACCGGCAGCACGCCGACGAGAAACATCGCGCGCCAGCCGAAGGTCGCGCCGATCGTGTAATTCAGCGCCGCCGCGAGGAAAAAGCCCGCGTAGTAGCCGGTCTGCAGATAACCCGCGCCCATCTTGCGGCGATCCTCGGGCCAAGCCTCGGCCACATAAGTGCCCGCCAGCGCCCATTCCCCGCCGATCCCCACGCCCGCCAGGAACCGGTAGATCGCGAGCGCCCAGACCGAATTCGCGGTCGCCGCGAGGCCGGTGAAGATCGCGAAAGTGAAGATGGTCGCGGCGAGCACCTTGGTGCGGCCGAAGCGGTCGGCGAGCGGCCCCCAGATAAACGACAAGCCCCATCCGACCAGAAACAGCGCGAACAATATCGATCCGGCCAGCCCCACATTCGCGGGCGTCGCGGCGTAGCCCGATTTGGGCAGCAACTCGGTCAGCGCCGGGGCGAGCACGAGCGCATAGATGAACGAATCCATGCCGTCGAGCGTCCAGCCCGCCCACGCGCCCCAGAAGCCGACGATCTGCGAGCGGTTGAGCGGCGTGCGCGACGGTCGCGCGGCGGGTAATGAATGGTCCAGCGAGGTGGGCATGTGGATCTCCATGTCGAAGGGCGCTGTAGGGTTAGCACCGGTTCGGATTGCTCAAACGATCACTGAAATATGACGTCGTTTTATATATAATATTTGAACCAACACGGCCGACAAGCCCGCACTTCTACCTACCCATGGCTATCCATCCTGCTGGACTTCCCGCTGCACCGCCGTTTCGCAACGCGCAATTCGAGCCGCGCCAGAGCACGTCGCGCTATATCGCCGATGCGTTGCGCGTGGCGATCGTCGAAGGCGCGCTGCTTCCGGGCGAGCCGTTGCGGCAGGACGCCATCGCGCGGCAGTTCTCGGTCAGCGCCATTCCGGTGCGCGAAGCTTTCAGACAGCTTGAGAGCGAAGGCTGGGTGACGACCGAGCCGAATCGCGGTGTGTCGGTGAGCCTGCAATCCGCCGACGAAGCGCGCGAGATCTACGAAATTCGCGCGTCGCTCGAAAGTCTCGCGGTCGGCATCGCGATCGCGTATCACACGCCAGAGACGCTCGCGCTATGCCGCACGTTGCGCGACGCGGCCGCGAGCGAGCCGGACCCGGCGCTGTACGTGGTGCGCAACGAGCAATTTCACATGAGTCTCTACGCGCCGGCGGACCGGCCGCGGCTGATGGAGTTGATCGGCGCGATGCATCGGCGCGGCGAGCGTTATCTGCGGCTCAAGTTCGGCATGCCGAGTTTCAAGGGACAGTCGGACGCCGAGCACGAGGCGATTCTCGATGCCATTTGCGCGCGCGATATCGAAGCCGCGCAAACGCTCGTCGCGCGCCATTTGCTGGCAACCGGCGAATTGATCTACAGTTTTCTTTCCGACGCGCAGACCATCGCGCCGTCCACGCAGCCACAGAAGCGCCGGCGCAAGCCCGCGCCCTCTACCGAAAAGTGAAGGCCGCCGATGAACGCACCGAATGCACCGATCGCAACCACGCCGACGCCGCGCCAGTGGAACACCCGGGCGCTCGAAAAATCCCGTCGTTTGAAGGCCATCGAACCGTGGCTCGATGAGCGGATTCTGAAGACGGAGCGCATCGTCGATGCGTTGCATGCGTTGATCGCGCCGGGCGACCGCGTGGCGCTCGAAGGCAACAATCAGAAGCAGGCCGATTTCCTCTCCCGCGCATTCGCGAAGCTCGATCCCTCGCGCGTCCACGATATCCATCTGCTGATTTCGAGCATCAGCCGGCCCGAGCATCTCGCGCTGTTCGAGCGCGGGATCGCGCGCCGCGTCGACTTCTCGTTCGCCGGTCCGCAGAGTCTGCGCGTCGCACAATTGCTTGAAGACGGGCTGCTCGAAATCGGCGCGATCTATACGTATATCGAGTTGTACGCGCGCATGTTCATCGACCTCACGCCGCAGGTCGCGCTCGTCTGCGCGGTGCAGGCCGACCGTCACGGCAACCTCTACACGGGCGCGAATACCGAGGACACGCCGACCATCGTCGAGGCAACCGCGTTCCGTCACGGGATCGTGGTGGCGCAAGTGAACGAGATCGTCGACGAACTCCCGCGCGTGGATATTCCCGCGTCGTGGGTCGATGTCGTCGTCGCGGCCGACAAGCCGTTCGCGGTCGAGCCGCTGTTCACGCGCGATCCGAGGCACATCGGCGAATTGCAGATCCTCATGGCGATGATGACCATTCGCGGCATCTACGAACGCTATGGCGTCAAGACGCTGAATCACGGTATCGGTTTCGATACGGCCGCGATCGAACTGCTTCTGCCGACGTATGGCGAATCGCTCGGACTGAAGGGAAAAATCTGCACGAACTGGGCGCTCAATCCGCATCCGACGCTGATTCCAGCCATCGAAAGCGGCTGGGTGGATAGCGTGCATTGTTTCGGCAGCGAAGTCGGCATGGAGGACTACATCGCCGCGCGCTCCGACGTGTTCTTCACCGGCCGCGACGGCAGCCTGCGTTCGAACCGCGTGTTGTGCCAGCTTGCGGGCCAGTACGGCGTGGATCTTTTCATCGGCTCGACCTTGCAGATGGACGCCGACGCGAATTCCTCCACGGTGACGCTCGGGCGGCTCGCCGGTTTCGGCGGCGCGCCGAACATGGGACACGACCCGCGCGGACGGCGTCATTCGAGCGAAGCGTGGCTTAAGTTGTTGAAGCGCGACGGTCCGAATCCGTCGATTGCACGCGGCCATAAACTCGTCGTGCAGACGGCCGAAACGTTCAAGAAAGGCGGCGAACCGACCATCGTCGATGCACTCGACGCCATCGCCGTAGGTGAAAAAAGCGGCATGCCGATCGCGCCGGTGATGATCTACGGCGACGACGTCAGCCACGTTGTCACCGAAGAAGGGATTGCGTATCTGCATGCGGCGGAAGGCGTGGACGAACGGCGCGCGGCGCTCGCGGCGGTCGCGGGCGTGACGCCGGTCGGCATGCGCGCGAAGCCCGAGAAAACGGAGGAATTGCGGCGGCGTGGCGTCGTCGCGTTTCCCGAAGATCTCGGCGTGCGGCGCGGCGAAGCGAAGCGAAGCTTGCTCGCGGCGCGCAGTATCGACGATCTCGTTGCGTGGTCGGGCGGGCTGTACGCGCCGCCCGCGAAATTTCGTAGCTGGTGAACGCCGTGGCGCTCCCGCTCCTTTTTTCGCGCACGGACGATGCCCCGGCGAGTGCGGCGGCCATCGCGGATTGCGCGACGCAGGCGCTGATCGACGAAGCGTGTCTCACGCCGAAACCCGCACTCGTCGATCAGCGTGGAAGCGGCGCGCATCGCGACCTCGATCTCGATACGATGCTCCGCTCGGCGCGCTCGCTCCAGCCGGCCTTTCTCGCCCTCGCCCGCGCCGCGCGCAACCAAGTGCCTTCACAGGCTTTGCGCGAGCGCTTGGCGCGCATCGGCCGCGACGGCGAAACTGCGATGCTGCGCGCAACCAACGGCAGCAACGCGCATCGCGGAGCGATATGGATCGTCGGCTTGCTGTGCGCTGCCGCCGCGATGCATCCAGCGCACGAGAGCGCGCGAATCGGTGAAACGGCCGCGCAAATTGCGCGATTCGACGACCGCTTCGCGCCGACCAACACAACATCGAGCCACGGCGCGCGCGTATTCAAACGCTATGGTTTTGCAGGCGCGCGGGGCGAGGCGCGCAACGGTTTCCCGCACTTGATCGAAATCGGCTTGCCCGCGCTGCATCGGGCACGGCGCGACGGTCTCAATGAACAACATGCGCGCATCGATACGCTGCTCGCCATCGTCGCGAAACTCGACGACACCTGCCTCATTCATCGCGGCGGCATCAACGCGCTGCGTGCCGCGCAACACGGCGCCGCGCACGTGCTGGCGCTCGGCGGAATTGCGTCGAAGGCGGGACGCGCGGCCTTCGACACGCTCGATCGCACTTTGCTAATGCTGAATGCTTCGCCGGGCGGCGCGGCCGATCTGCTCGCCGCCACGCTTTTTCTCGACACGCTGCCCGCTCATTCCGACGCGAAAGGATAGCCATGGAAACGCTCCGTTACGAATACCCCGCGACCCGAGAGGTCAGGCAACGCGCTCATGTCGGCGTGGTCGGCTCGGGCGACCTGGAAGTACTTTTGTCGCCGTCGGAAACGCCACGCGCCGAGGTCGTCATCCGGACCAGCGTAGACGGTTACGAGCATGTCTGGAAAAGTGTGCTCGACCGCTTTTTCGCGCGCTACGATGCCGCCGCGCGCCTCGAACTGAACGACTTCGGCGCGACGCCGGGCGTCGTCATGCTGCGTCTCGCGGAAGCGGTCGAAGCGAGCGAAGGAGACGCGAAATGAACGCTCACGACAGCTTCATCGCGCGTCACAGCTTTATCGAAATGAACGCGCGCGAGCGGGCGCGCGCACTGCTCGATCCCGGCACGTTTCGCGAATTGCTCGGACCGTTCGACCACCTCGAATCGCCGTGGCTCGCGATGCAGGATGTCGTCTGTCAGTCGGACGACGGCGTCGTGCTTGCGCGCGGAACGATCGGCGGGAAGCCCGCTGTAATCGTCGCGATCGAGCCGGCGTTTCAAGGCGGCAGCATCGGGGAAGTCTCGGGCACCAAGATCGCCGCCGCGCTCGAAATGGCCGCACTCGAATTCGAAGCGGGCCGCGCGATTCGTCCGGTTGTGCTGTTCGAAACGGGCGGCGTGCGTCTGCAGGAAGCGAACCTCGGGCTTGCGGTGATCGCGGAAATTCACGCCGCGATTGTCGCGCTGCGCCGCCATGTGCCGGTGGTCGGCGTGATCGGCGGCATGGTCGGCTGCTTCGGCGGCATGTCGCTCGCGGCCGCGCTCTGCACCGAACTCGTCGTGACGCGTCAGGCGCGGCTCGGCATGAACGGACCGGAAGTGATCGAACAGGAAGCGGGCATCGACGAACTCGACTCCGGCGACCGCAAGCTCATCTGGTCGATGATCGGCGGAGAGCAGCGCGTGGCGGTCGGACTGGCCGATACGCTGGTGGAAGACGACAGCCAGCAGGTTCGCGATGCGATCGTCGCCGCGTTCGAACGCGGCGTGCCGCGCGAACATCGCAGCGAGCGAGTCGAGCATTATCTGCAACGCCTCGCGCGCGTCGATCCGGCCGCGATCGATCCCGCGACATTGCGCCAACTCTGGCAGGGAGACACATGATGAGTGCAGCGCTTACCCGCGGACAAATCTGGTTCGACGCGTTGACGCAAGGCGATTCCGCAGCGTCAGGCGGCCCGATCCGCGCCGCCGACGCCACGCTTGGCGGCAACCCGGCGCGCTTTCTCGCCGTGGTTCCCGATCCGCGCAACCGCTTTCCCCGCGCGACCGATAACGTCGTCGGCCTCGAACAAGGGTGGCTGCTCGCGCGCGCCGTGCGTGAGACGCTCGAACAGGATCGCGCAGCGCCGATCAAGCGTCCGCTGGTTGCGATTGTCGATGTGAAGAGCCAGGCGTACGGCCGGCGCGAGGAACTGCTGGGCGTACATCTGGCCTGCGCGGCAGCCGCCGATGCGTACGCCAGCGCGCGCCTCGCGGGTCATCCGGTGATCGCGCTGATCGTCGGTCCGGCGATGTCCGGTGCGTATCTCGCGCACGGCTATCAGGCGAACCGGATCGTGGCGCTCGACGCGCCCGGCACCGCTGTTCACGCGATGGGCAAGGAAGCGGCCGCGCGTGTGACGCGGCGCACGGTCGAGAGCCTGGATGCGCTCGGCGAGCGCGTGACGCCGATGTCGTATCGCATGAGCGCGTATGCAAAGCTCGGATTGCTGCATGAATTGATCGAAGGCGTCGATGCCGACGCACCCTCGCCCGCCGATCTCGAACGCGTTACGACGTCCCTCGTCGCCGCCATCGACGATGCGCGGCGCGGGCCACCCGATCTCTCGAATCGGCTGGCGTCGGCGGCGGCGCGAGAGACGCGCGCGGGGTCGATTGAAGTGAGACGGCGGCTTGCCGAGCAATGGAACGCGCCTTGAAACCGCATGACGTGCTGCGGATCGAACGCGGCGCGGCGTTTGGCGTGGAAGCCCCGGCGTGGGTCGCGAACGCGCTTGCGCGCGCGCCGTTCGTCGTCGTGCGTCGTGCGGCCTCGCTGAACGGTGCGATTGCCGTGGGTGTGCGCGGCACGTCGCGCGGCGAACGATTCGGCTCGTGGATCGATCCGGGTCTGGTCCGCGAAGTGATCGCGCCCGAATCGCTCGCACGGCACGTGGCGAGGAACGACCGCGCATCGTTGCCCGCGTTCGCCTTGTTCGCCGCAGTGCGCGCCACGCTCGACGCCACCACTTTTGGGTGGGGACCGGGCGGCAGCGTGGGCTTCGAACTGGCAAGCGGCGTCGATACGGTCACGCCATCGAGCGACCTCGATGTGATCTTGCGGGCCTCAAACGCGCTGCCGCACGCACACGCAAGCGAACTCCTCGATGCCCTTTTGCAGCACGCGTCCGACGCCGATGCGCGTATCGACGTGCAGGTTCAAACGCGCGACGCCGCTTTCTCCCTCGCGGAATTCGTCCGGACTGGCGGCCGCGTGATGTTGCGCGACGCGGCTGGCCCGAGGCTCGTCGATAACCCTTGGCATGCGCAAACGCCTCTATGATCGCCTTCCTTTTCCCCGGCCAGGGCGCGCAAACGGCGGGCTTCCTGCACACGCTCGGCGGCGAAAAATCGCATCCGTGCATCCAGTCCACATTGCATGAAGCCTCAGAGGTACTCGCGCGCGACGTGCTGGAACTCGATACCGAAACGGCGCTTGAATCGACGGTTGCCGTGCAGGTATCGCTCTTGATCGCGGGCGTCGCGGCGGCCCGCGCGCTGCGCGATGAAGGCATCGAACCGGATGCCGTCGCGGGACTTTCGGTCGGCGCGTATGGCGCGGCCGTCGTCGCCGGATCGATTGCGTTCGCCGATGCACTGCGCCTCGTCCAGTTGCGCGCCGAGTTGATGGAGCGCGCGTATCCGCGCGGTTACGGCATGCTCGCGATCGTCGGATTCAACGAGCGGGAAGTCGAGGCGTCAATACATGAAGCGGGCGGCGGCGCGTATATCGGCAACCTCAACGGGCCGCGCCAGATCGTCGTGTCCGGTAGCGACGCGGCGCTTGCGAACCTGCAACGCGTTGCCGTCGAGCGTGGTGCGCGACGCGCCGAGCGGTTGGCGGTCAGCGTGCCTTCGCACTGCGTTCTCCTCGACGAAGCCGCGAAGCCGCTAGAGCGCGCTGCGCAAGACATCGCGTTCGCCGATCCTTCCATTCCGTACATCGGCAACAAGGGCGCGCGTCCGCTGAGAAAGGCCGAAGCGATCCGCGACGACCTCGCGACCAACATGCGCTATCCCGTCCGGTGGCACGACGCGACGGTCGTGCTTGGGGAACTCGGGGCGAAGGTCATGCTGGAGTTGCCGCCCGGCCGCGTGCTGACGCAACTGGCCGAAGACGCGCTGGAGAATGTCGCGGCCATCGCGATGGAGGGCACGCCGGTCAGCGCGACCGCGGCGCGCGTCCGTTCGAGGATCGTGGGATAAAACGGCGGTATTTAACGGCGGTATCTAACGGCGGTATCTAACGGCGGTATCTAACGGCGGTATTTTATTTGCGTCGCGGGAAACGTTCGCCGGTTGGCGTCCGGGGTGTATCGAGAATTCAGGCAAGTTCGAACGGCGGGCGCGGAAGCGGGTCGCCATTCACGAATGCGGTCGCGCTGCGAACGGCAAAATCGAATGCGGCTTGTTTATTCGCGAAACGTCCGAGAATGCCTAGAGAAGTGGATTCGCCGTCCTCTTCCAAAATGCACGCCCGTGCGGTAAATGCGCGACCTTCGCGCGTCACCGATGGCTGAATCGCGGCACCGCTGTGGTAAATGACCATTGCATTTCTCTCTGGTTTATATCGATTAGCCGCGACTTTAATGCGAAATAAATAATCGGAGAATAAATAGTAGAAAATGTTACCGTTGCACAGTGATTGCATAATACATACTAAATGCCGCTCCGGCGCAATCTTCTTTGCTGCGTCGCCGCTCGAAGCCTTTCCAGTAAAGGCACGCTCGACATCACGCGATGTTTAGTTGCGTTGTAACAGCGAGCAAAAATGTCCGTTCCCATTTGCCGCCGCGCGTTGAATCGATATTCCGTTCTTCGGATTAGCGCCATCGATTCCGGGCAATCCGGAACATACGAATCGCGCGAATCGCGCGAATCGCACGAATCCAATCCGCCTTTCGTTTCGTATACACCGGCGACAAGAGCGTATTGAACGATCGCGTCGGCCGGGTAATTCCTTTGTACCCGGTTTCACCGGAAGCGCTAACAGTGCGTGGCTAAAGTGACTAAACGCCCACTCATCAATACCGAGCACGAGTTCGCTTGTTGGGATTTTCAGGAGAATCCGCGACCCACCCCGAAGCCGCGCGTCGTCGTGGTTCACCAGGACAAGTCGATCGGTGAATCGCTCGCGCTGCTTCTTGCGCGCGAGGGTTACGAGGCCGTTCACACCGAGGCGATCACCAAGGCGCGCATCTTCGTCAGCCGCTGGAAGCCGCACGCGATTTTGCTGGATACGCGGCTCGACGCCGTGTCCCACTACAGCTTCGCGCGGCAACTGCGCGCCGACGAAACGTCCCGCGAACTCATGCTCCTTGCAATGAGCAATATCTGGCCGTCCGATTCCGTGCCCGCCATGCGGCAGGCAGGGTTCAACGCGCATTGCCGGCGGCCGTGTTCGCTCTGGCGCGTCGTGGACGCGCTCGACGCGTGGTTCAAGCAAGCGTAGCGAAAAACCTGCCGGCCGAATGCTTGCAGTCGGCTTCTACCGCCCGCGCGGCGACGTTATAACCCGGTAATCCCGCCCGTTTCCACGGATCATTCGTGCGCCTGCTCCGGTAGAAAACGCCGTGCGGGACCGCCCGGTAGGCGCGACTGCTGCAGGCGCGTTCGATACAGCCTGGAAACCGCGTTTTCCTCTTTCGGACCCATAAACTGAATGGGTAAAATCTTGGCCGCACCCGCGACTCTCCACCGCTTCGACCGGCACCCAACGCACGCTCGCCATGAACGACCAATCCGTGAACACCCGCCCCAGTCTCGAGTTTCTCGCCGGAGGCGGCGAAATTGCGAAAATCATCGAATCGAGAGACTGGTCGAAGACGCAGGTCGGGCCGATCGGCGCGTGGTCGCCGACGCTCAAGAACACCGTCTCGCTGATCCTGCAGTCGCCGGTTCCCATCGTGACGCTCTGGCACGAAGACGGCGTGATGATCTACAACGACGCCTACTCGGTGTTCGCGGGCGGACGTCATCCGCAATTGCTGGGATCGAAAGTGCGCGAGGGCTGGCCCGAAGTCGCGGACTTCAACGATAACGTCATGAAGGTCGGCCTCGCGGGCGGCACCTTGCGCTACGAGGACCAGCAGCTCGAACTCTTCCGCAGCGGCGTGGGCGAACAGGTCTGGATGAACCTCGACTACTCGCCGATCCTTGATCACGACGGCCTGCCCATCGGCGTCATGGCGATTGTCGTGGAGACGACCGCCAAGGTGCGCGCGGAGCGCTGGCTGAGCGGCGAGCGCGAGCGGCTGCACCGCATGTTCGCGCAGGCGCCCGGCTTCATGGCGATGATGTCGGGGCCGGAGCACGTGTTCGAACTGATGAACGAGGCGTTCACGGAACTCGTCGGCGATCGTGCGCTGATGGGCCGGCCGGTGCGCGAAGTGCTGCCGGAACTCGGCGATCAGGGCTTTTTCGACATCCTCGATCAGGTCTACACGAGCGGCAAACCGTTCTCGGGCGCGGCGCAGTCGATCGTCCTGAACCGCTTGCCCAACGCGCCCGCCGAGCAGCGCTTCGTCGATTTCGTCTATCAGCCGGTGCGCAACGAAGCGGGACAGGTCATCAGTATTTTCGTGCAGGGCACGGATGTTACGGACCGGCTGCTGGCGGAGCGCGCCGTGCACACGAGCGAGGCGAAGTTCCGCAGCTTCGCGCAGGCGATGCCGAATCAGGTCTGGGCCGCCGAGCGCAACGGCCACCTCGACTGGTTCAACGATCAGGTCTACAGCTACAGCGGCGCAGCGTACGGCACGCTCGACGGCGACGGCTGGGCCGCGATCATTCATCCGGACGACCTCGCGGCCGCGGCCGAGCAATGGCGCGATGCCGTCGCGGCCGGCTCCACTTACGACTGTCAGTTCCGGATCCGGCGCGCGGACGGCGCGTATCGCTGGCACCTTGCCCGCGCGCTGCCTATCCACGATGGCGCCGGGGAAATCCTGAGCTGGATCGGCACGAGCACGGACATCGACGATCAGAAATCCACCGCGCGTGCGCTGGAACGTCTGAACAACGCGCTTGAACAGCAGGTTTCGGAAAGCGTCGCGGATCGCGAGCGGATGTGGCGTCTGTCCACCGACATCATGCTCGTCGCCGATTTCGACACGAATATCGTCGCCGTGAATCCAGCGTGGACGCAACTGCTCGGCTGGGACGAAACGCGGCTGCTCGGCCGCTCGTTCATGGACTTCGTGCATCCCGACGACCGCGTGAGCACGCTCGCGGAAACCGGCGGACTGAGCCAGGGCGTGCGGACGTTCAAGTTCGTCAACCGCTATCGGCGGCATGACGGCAGCTACGTGACGCTGTCGTGGAAGGCCGTGCCGGACGAGCGCTTCATTCACGCGGTCGGGCGCGACATCACGGCGGACCGCGAAGCCGCGGAAGCGCTGCGGCGCACCGAACTCGCGCTGCAACAATCGCAAAAGATGGAGACGATCGGCAAGCTCACGGGCGGTGTCGCGCACGACTTCAACAACCTGCTGCAAGTGATTTCCGGCAACCTGCAACTGCTCGCATCGGATGTAGGCGGCAATGCGCGCGCGGAACGCCGTTTGTCGAATGCGCTTGCGGGCGTGAATCGCGGCGCGAAGCTCGCGAGCCAGCTTCTTGCATTCGGACGGCGGCAGGCGCTCGAACCGAAATCGGTCAGGATCGGACGGCTGATCGGCGGTATGGAGGACCTCCTGCGCCGTAGTCTCGGCGAAGCCATCGAGATCGAAACGGTGGTCTCGGGCAGCTTGTGGAACACCTTCGTCGATCCGGGGCAAGTGGAAAATGCCATCCTCAACCTCGCGATCAACGCGCGCGACGCGATGGACGGCGTCGGGCGGCTGACACTCGAAGTCGGCAACGCCTTCCTCGACGACACCTACGCGCGCGAGCACGCTGAAGTCGCGGCGGGCCAGTACGTGGTGCTCGCCGTCACCGATACCGGTTGCGGCATGACGGCCGACGTGCTCGCGCAGGCATGCGAACCGTTCTTCTCGACCAAGCCCGAAGGCAAGGGAACCGGCCTCGGCCTCTCGATGGTCTACGGCTTCGTCAAGCAGTCGGGCGGCCACGTGAAGATCTACAGCGAGCCGGGTCACGGCACGACCGTCAAACTCTATTTGCCGCGCACGCACGACGTGGAAGACGTGAACGTCGTGCCCGAAGCGGGGTCCATCGTCGGCGGCGCGGAGACGATTCTTGTCGCTGAGGACGACGAGCAGGTGCGCACGATCGTGGTCGAAATGCTGACCGAACTCGGCTATCGCGTGCTGAAGGCGAACGACGCGGCGAGCGCGCTCGCCATTATCGACAGCGGCATGCCGATCGACCTGCTGTTCACCGATGTGGTGATGCCCGGCCCGCTCCGTAGCCCCGAACTCGCGCGCAAGGCGCGCGAACGCCTGCCGAATATCGCGGTGCTGTTCACGTCCGGTTACACGGAGAACTCGATTGTCCACGGCGGCCGGCTGGACACCGGCGTGGAACTGCTCGGCAAGCCCTACACCCGCGAAGCGCTGGCCCGCAAGATTCGCCATGTCCTGTCGAACGAGCGGCAGCGCGCCGCCGTTTCCGCGCCGCGCGCGTACCTCGTGTCGGCAGCGCACGCAGTGACGCCGAAGGAAACTGCCGCCGCGCCGCGCCTCAGCATTCTGTATGTCGAGGACGACGACCTGATCCGCGCCAACACCGCTGAACTGCTGGAGGCGCTTGGGCACAGCGTGCATGCGACCGGCGACGGCCAGACTGCGCTCGATCTGCTCGAACACCTGTCCGTCGATGTCCTGCTGACCGACGTGAATCTTCCCGGCATCTCCGGCGAGACGCTCGCGACGCGCGCACGCGCTGCGCGGCCGGATCTGCGGGTCGTATTTGCGTCGGGCGAGAACCACGTCTCCTCGGTCGCCGGGGCGCTGACGCTGCTCAAGCCCTACAATTTGAAGGCGCTCGAAGCCATGCTGAAACTCGTGAAATAGCGCGACAGCGACGCGGATCACGCATTACCGCGGCTTTCCTAGCCTCAAGTTCGCCGTGCAGGGTGCCGTTAAGTAGACTTCAGTTCTACTAGACCGCACTCCTGATGAAGATATCCACCAAACTGGTCGTGCTCGTCGCGACCGCCCTGCTCGGGGTCGCCTGTGTCGTCGCGACCGCGCTTTACTCGCTGGATACTTCGCTTGTCGAAAGCCGCCGCAGTCAGATCGTCAATCTTCTGACAAAAGCGGAACATCTCGTTCAGTACTATCACGGGCTTGAAACCAGCGGCGCGATGTCGCGCGACGATGCACAAAAGGCCGCGAAAATGGCCCTTTCGCAACTCAACGCCGATTCGAAAAGCTACTACTGGGCGACCACGAGCGACAGCATCAACCTCGTGCATCCGAATGCGAGCCTTGTCGGTACGAAGACGAGCGGAAACCGCACGACCAGTGGCCTGACCGACACGCAGGCGTATCAGCAAGGGCTCGCCAACGGCCACTTCGCGCTGGTGGACGTGCTCATCAAGCGCGGGCAAAACGCGCCGCTTGAAGCGAAACTGCAAGGCGTGGTCGCGATTCCCGACTGGGGCTGGTGGATCGGCACGGGCTTCTTCTACGACGACATCAACGCCACGTTCTGGCGCCTCGCCACGACCCTGCTCGCGATCTCGCTGGCGATTTTCGTCGCGGTGGGCGCGCTCGCGTGGACCATGACGCGCAGCGTACGTCGCGCGCTGGGCGGCGAACCGGCGGATGCCGCCGCGTTCGCGGCTCAGATCGCCGATGGCAATTTGATGGCCGAGGTGAAGATCGGTCCGAAAGACCAGTCGAGCCTCCTGTTCGCACTGAGCCAGATGAGGACGAAATTGCGCGGCGTGGTGGAAGATATTCAGCAATCGAGCGAGTCCATCGCATCCGGTTCCGGACAGATCGCGCAGGGCAATACCGACCTGTCGCAACGCACGGAAGAGCAGGCCGCGTCGCTTCAGGAAACGGCGGCGAGCATGGAGCAGCTCACCGCAACGGTCAAGCAGAACGCCGACAACGCGCGCCAGGCGAGCGAACTCGCGCAACTGGCCTCGCAAGCAACCGAGCGCGGCGGCGCGGCCGTCGATGAAGTGGTCGGCACGATGCAGCACATCGCCGATGAATCGCGGCGCATCGGGCAGATCATCAGCGTGATCGAAGGAATTGCGTTCCAGACCAATATTCTGGCGCTGAACGCGGCGGTCGAAGCGGCGCGCGCGGGCGACGAAGGCCGTGGCTTCGCGGTGGTCGCGGGCGAAGTGCGGACGCTCGCGCAACGGAGCGCCACGGCGGCGAAGGACATCAAGGAGTTGATCGGATCGTCGGTGACGAAGGTGGACGACGGCACCGGCCAGGTGGCGGTTGCGGGCGAACGCATGCGCGAAATCGTGCAGTCGATCAAGCGCGTGAGCGACATCATGGGCGAAATCGCGGCGGCGTCGATCGAGCAGAGCACCGGCATCGAGCAGGTCAATCAGGCGGTCTCGCAAATGGACGAGGTGACGCAGCAGAACGCGGCGCTCGTGGAAGAAGCGGCAGCGGCGGCGGCCTCGCTCGACGAACAGGCGGAACGTTTGCGCGATGCGGTCAAGGTGTTCCGCATCGCCGGATGATTCAGGCGTTTTCGCGCTCTCGATATTTGGGCTTGTCTTGCCGGCGCGGAATCTCTATAATTCGCGCCTCAGTAGGCTCGTAGCTCAGCTGGTTAGAGCACCACCTTGACATGGTGGGGGTCGTTGGTTCGAGTCCAATCGAGCCTACCAACGCACAAAAGCAGTCGTTCGACCAAGATAAGCCGCATGATTTCATGCGGCTTTTTCTTTGCGTCTGCCGTTTGCCGCTCTCGTCTTTACCGCACGTTCCGCACGGTAGCCGTTCACACCCCAAAGATTCCCCCGATAGACGCACCGCAGGTCTCTCGCTATATTCGCAAAGATATAGCGCGCGAGAACGTTGTGTCGCGCAACGCGAAAAACGGGGCGATTCATGTTCATCCGTCAGCTCGAATATCTCGTCACGCTCGCCCGGGAAAAACACTTCGCCCGCGCCGCCGAGGCGTGTCATGTGTCGCAGCCCGCGCTTTCATCGGCGATCCGCACGCTCGAAGCGGAACTCGGGCTGACTATCGTCGATCGGGGCCGACGCTTCGTCGGCTTTACCGAAGAAGGCGAGCGCGTGCTCGGCTGGGCGCGGCAGACGCTCGCATCGCTACAGAACATGCGGCACGACGCATCCGCTGCGCAGGTGCGGTTGATCGGTACGTTGCGCGTCGGCGCGATCCCGACCGTCATGCCGGTCACCTCGCGCATTTTCGCGGCTTGCATGAGCGAGCATCCGCAGATCCGCTACGAAGTGCGCTCGCTGAGTTCGGACGCGATTCATCGCCAGTTGGACGAGCTCGAACTCGATGTCGGCCTGACGTATCTCGACGGCCACGTTCAGGCAGGTTTCAGCGTCATGCCGCTCTACGCCGAGCGCTATATCCTGCTCGCACCAACGAAACCCGACGCGCCGCCCGGCGAAACCACGCAGCGCTGGAGCACGCTCGGCGATTTGCCGTTCGGTCTTCTGCCGCCCGCGATGCAAAACCGGCAGGTCATCAACGCGGCGTTTCGCCGTGAGAACGTTCAGCCGACCGTCGTGCTCGAAACCGATTCGCTGCTTGCGCTCCACGCTCACGTTCGTCACGCGGGTCTGTTCAGTGTCATGCCGCACAGCTTGCTGAGCGTTTTTCCCAACGGCGGCGATGTTCGCGCGTCGCGGCTTTCGCCGGAACTGACGCGCAGCATCGGCCTGATCGCGCGTGACCGCAACACGCTCTCGCCGCTCGTCTCGGCGATGTGGCGCTGCGCCGAAAAGCTCGATCTCCAAAGCGAGTTCGACGCGCTGCTTCCCAGCGCAGCCACGCGCTGATAAGACACGGTTATCACCCGATTCCTCCAAACGATTGGACCCGCCGCGCGAGCTTCGAGACACTGGTTCCCGTCGAGACACATCGACGTCAACCTAATCGAACGAAAGTGGAGCGAGACAGCTATGGCCAAGGTTCTTTGCGTTTTGTACGACGACCCCGTCACCGGCATGCCGAAGAAATATGCGCGTGACGACGTCCCCGCCATCACCCAGTATCACGACGGACAAACCACACCGACCCCGAAAGCAATCGACTTCCAGCCGGGCGAATTGCTGGGAAGCGTATCGGGCGAACTCGGCCTGCGCAAGTTTCTCGAATCGCAAGGCCACACGCTGGTCGTCACATCCGATAAGGACGGCCCCAACTCCACGTTCGAGCGCGAACTGGCGGACGCCGAAGTGGTCATCTCGCAGCCGTTCTGGCCCGCGTACCTGACGGCGGAACGCATCGCCCGCGCGCCGAAACTCAAGCTCGCGCTGACGGCCGGCATCGGCTCGGATCACGTCGATCTGCAAGCGGCAATGGAGCGCGGCATCACGGTGGCCGAGGTCACGTTCTGCAACAGCATCAGCGTGGCCGAACACGTCGTCATGATGATTCTCGGCCTCGTGCGCAATTACCTGCCGTCGCACGAGTGGGTCAAGAAGGGCGGCTGGAATATCGCGGATTGCGTCGAGCGCGCCTACGACCTCGAAGGCATGAACGTGGGCACGGTTGCGGCCGGGCGGATCGGCGCGGCCGTGCTGCGGCGCCTGAAACCATTCGACGTCAAGCTGCATTACACCGACCGGCATCGCCTGCCGGAACATGTCGAACGTGAACTCAACGCGACTTGGCATCCGGACGCTGAATCGATGGCGCGCGTGTGCGACGTGGTGACGATCAACTGTCCGCTGCATCCGGAAACCGAGCGTCTCTTCGACGAAAAGATGATCGCCAAGATGAAGCGCGGCGCGTACATCATCAACACGGCGCGCGGCAAGATCGTGGATCGCGATGCCGTCGTCCGCGCGCTGGAATCGGGACAACTCGCGGGTTACGCGGGCGATGTGTGGTTCCCGCAACCCGCGCCGAAGGATCATCCGTGGCGCACGATGCCGAATCAGGGCATGACGCCGCATATTTCCGGCACGACGCTCTCGGCGCAGGCGCGCTACGCCGCCGGCACGCGCGAAATCCTGGAGAGCTGGTTCGCGAACGAACCGATCCGCGACGAATATCTGATCGTCGATGGCGGCAAGCTCGCGGGCGTCGGCGCGCATTCGTATAGCGCGGGCAACGCGACGACCGGCTCAGAGGAAGCGGCGCGCTTCAAGGTCGCTTAGGACCGTTGCCAATGTGGCCGCGTGTTCAGCGTACGCGGCCACGCCGTTTTATTCGCCGAGAAACGATAAAAATGCAAAACGACATGGCAAACGCCGCGCCATCGGCATCGATGGCGCGCGTGAAGGAAGCCGCATTCGGCTTTTCCGGTGGTGCAATCGCGATCGGACTGCTGGCGGGACTTGCCCAGTTGACGGAGAGTCCGCTGGTGATCGCACCGTTTGGCGCGTCGTGCGTCCTGCTGTTCGCTGCGCCCGAAAGTCCGTTTGCGCAGCCGCGCAATCTCGTGCTCGGACACGTGCTCGCCGCGCTGGTCGGCATGGCGGTCTTCGCGCTGTTCGGCGCGGGCGTCTGGCAGATGGCGCTCGCGGTCGGCACGGCGATCGGCGCGATGCAACTGGCGCGTTGCGTGCATCCGCCGGCGGGCGCGGACCCGCTCGTCATCATGCTCGCGGGTGGTGTATCGCCGGGATTTCTGTTCGTTCCGGTGCTCGCGGGTGTGGTGCTTTTGATGCTGGTCGCGCTGGTTTTCAATAACGTGACGCGGCGCGAGCGCTGGCCGGGACGCTGGTCGTAGGGGCCCGGTTTGGTTTGGCTTGCGCCGTTGGTTTGGTTTGCTTGCGCCGTTGGTTTGGTTTGCTTGCGCCGTTGCTTTCGTTTGCTTGCGCCGTTGCTTTTGTTTGCCTGCGCCGTTGCTTTTGTTTGCCTGCGCCGTTGCTTTTGTTTGCCTGCGCCGTTGCTTTTGTTTGCCTGCGCCGTTGCTTTTGTTTGCCTGCGCTTCCTGGAAACTTGTATCCGTGTGCGTTTATTAGCTCTGCCCCTGTCCGGGGCGGGACTCACTTTCTTTGCTGCTGTGTACAGACCGGAGACATAGCTGACAGGTGTACGGAGACATGGTTGACACTTTCGGGTAATCGAACGCCCGAAATCCTCCCATGCCCTGGAACGTAAAAGACACCATGAGTCTCCGACAGGAATTCGTTCAACTCGCCACCCAACGGAGCGTGCCGTTCAGCGAGTTGTGCCGACGTTTCAACGTCAGCCGCCAGACCGGCTACAAGTGGCTTGCCCGCCACTCGACGCAAGGCCTTGAAGGTCTCGTCGATCGCTCGCGTCGTCCGCACGACAGTCCCGCGCGCTCATCCGATGAGATCGTCGCCGTCGTGCTCGACCTGCGCCGCGAGTACGGCTGGGGCGGACGCAAGATCGAGCGTCGTCTGCAAGATCTCGGCCACGCCAATGTGCCCGCACCCTCCACGATCACCGAGATCCTGCGCCGTCACGACCTGCTCCACGCGCCTGAGGACAGACCGCAGCGGCCCTGGCAGCGCTTCGAGCACGAGCATCCGAATGCGCTGTGGCAGATGGATTTCAAGGGCGATTTCCCGACCCTGGAGGGTGGCCGCTGTGCGCCGCTGACGGTGCTCGACGATCACTCGCGCTTTAACATCGTGCTCGCCGCCTGCGGCCGGACAACCACGGAAGTCGTGCAGACCGAGCTCGAGCGGGCGTTTCGCTGCTATGGGCTACCGTCACGCATCAATACCGATAACGGTGCGCCTTGGGGCTCCCCGAGTGCGCCGGGCCAGTTGACCGAGCTTGCGGTGTGGCTGATCAGACTGGGTATTCACGTGAGCTACAGCCGACCGTATCATCCTCAGACGAATGGCAAGGATGAGCGATTTCATCGGTCGCTGAAAGCTGAAGTGCTGGCGCGGCACGTGTTCACGACCCACGCCCACGTGCAGCAGGAGTTGGAACGCTGGCGACAGGTGTACAACACGCAACGCCCGCATGAGGCGCTGGACCTGGCGACGCCGGTGAGCCGCTACCAGCCCAGCCCGCGAGCGATGCCCGAGCATCTGCCAGAACCGCAATACGGGCCTGCCGATGAAGTGCTGCGGGTCAATTCAAATGGCCTGGTGCGTTTCAGAGGCGAGGCGCTGCGTCTGTCGACTGCGCTCAAAGGGCTGTACGTGGCCGCACGTCCAAAGCACGACGAAGACGGCGTAATTGAGTTCTGGTTTGCCCATCAACGCATTGCAAAACTTGACCTGAAAGCAGCAAAACCCTGAACATCAGGTGTCAACGATGTCCTCGTACATGTGTCAACTATGTCTCCGGTCCGTACACTGCTGCAAAGAAAGTAAGCAAAGAAAGCAGCGTGACCGTCTAAGTGTCCACCACGAACCGTTTCCCGGAGTGGTGCGCAAGCTGATTCGGTCATCGCACCGCACTACGGAGTGGAGCCGCTCATTCATCCCGGCAGGCACAAAGTGCCTGCCGGTAAGGTATAGCCGAGAAACCAAACCAACCGACCGCCGTTGTTATATGCCGGTCGTCCGAGCGCAGCGAGGACGGAACTGACGAGTGCTGTGCCAATTCGAATGAATGCGCGCTGACCGAATCAGCCTGCGCGCCTATCCGGCTGGTTATTCGAGGTGGACACTTAGACGGATAAGCTGCTTTCTTTGGTTACTTTCTTTGCAGCAGCAAAGAAAGTGACTGCCGCCGCGCATAGCGGCGTGCTAATAGACCGACACGAACGCAAGTTCACAAGAAGCACGCGCAAACAAAAGCAGAGCGCCAGCAAACCCAAACCACAGTCCGCTAGGGCTTCGCCGGTTCCCACGCAAGCTCAAGGAACAGCGCGCAGAGCGCTTCCATGCCCCGCGCGTCGTCCGCATCGAAACGTCCGATGTTCGGGCTGTCCACGTCCCACACGCCGACCAGACTGCCATCGCGGGCAATCAGCGGAACGACGATCTCCGACTGCGACGCCGAATCGCACGCAATGTGGCCAGGGAACTCGTGGACGTCGTGTACGACCTGCGTCCGGCGCGTTTCGGCCGCCGTGCCGCAGACGCCTTTTCCGAGCGCGATACGCACGCACGCCGGCTTGCCCTGAAACGGTCCGACGACAAGCTCGGCGCCGTCGAAGAAATAGAAGCCCGACCAGTTCAGCCCGGACAGCGCGTGATACACGAGCGACGAAAAATTCGCGGCATTGGCGGTCCGGTCCCGCTCGCCTTCCATCAGCGAGCGCGCCTGGCCGAGCAGCGTTTCGTACTGCTCGGCCTTCGAGCCGTCTGTCGTTTGCACGGTGAAAGACATGGTATGCGCTCAGTCCACGCCGATAATCACGCTCGACGCCTTGAAAATAGCCGATGCGGATTTTCCAGCCGCGAGCGCGAGCCGTTCGACGCTCTCGTTCGTGACGATCGCCGCGATCTTCGCGCCGCCTTGCGCTTCGATAATCACTTCGCTATTGACCGCGCCCTTCGTCACCGACGAAACCGTACCCGCGAAGCAGTTGCGCGCCGAGACCTGACCCGCGCCGACATCCACCATCACGAGCACCGACGAAGCCTTGACCAGCGCAAACGCGGGCTTGCCCGCCGCAAGGCCGAGCGACGCCGCGCTGCCGTGCGTGATGATGGCGACGATTTCGAGGCCATCGTTTGCGCGCAGCACGATTTCGTCGTTTACGGCGCCTGCCGTCACTGTCACGACTTCTCCGGCAAACTGGTTACGAGCGCTGGTTTTCATCTTATCTCCTGGTCTGGGTTGAATCTGGCTGTCTCGCCGTCTGGCGAGATCGAACCACTATTCTACGCAGTTAGTCGAGGTCGATCTGCGGCACGCTGAACGCACCTTCCAGCGAACGCAATTCCGCGCGATGCAGTTCCGCGAGCCGCAGCAAAACCTGTTCGCCAGCCGGTTCCAGATGAATATCGACCTGACGCCGGTCGGTCTCGCTCGGCTGCCGGCGCACGAGTTTCAGCGCCTCGCATCGCGTAATGAGCGCGACGACGCCGTGATGCTGCGCCTGCAGACGTTCCGCCAGTTCGCCGACCGATGCCCACTCGCGCCCCGGAAAACCCTTGATATGCAGCAGCAGCAGATACTGCAAAGGCGTGATGCCTTCGCCCTGCGCCGCCTTTTCGGAGAACCGCTCGAATCGCCGCATCTGATAGCGGAATTCCGAGAGTTGTTCGAATCCGGTTTTGGCGAGTTCGCGCACGCGATGTTTCATCGTGGTCCTGTGAGGGAAAAGGAAAGCCGGTCGCGCGCACTCACGACGCGCGTTCGGCGTCGGCATGCGCCTGTTTATACAGCCCCAAAATCAGATCGGCTTGCGTAATCATCCCGGCGATCCGCCCCCGCGAATCGACCACCGGAATATGGTGATGCCCGGATGCGGCGAAGATCGGCACGAGTTCGGCTATCGACATGGACACGGTGACGGTTTCGACATGCGTGGACATGACCGACGCCACCGTTCGCGCCCCGCGGCCAGGCATCGCGAACCAGCGTTCGAGGCGCGCGGACAGCGCGCGCAGGCCGCCTGCCGCGAGCACCTTGGCCGTATCGGCGCGCGTCACGATGCCGACCACGCCGCCGCGCTCGTCGATCACCGGCAGCGCCTTGATGTTGTGCCGCCGCAGCGTCGTCGCGGCATCGGCGACGAGCGTGTTGCGCGTCACCGATATCGCCGGGCGCGACATGATGTCCTTGCAATTCAGTCCGCTGAACGTGCGTACATACGCCTGCAACTGGATATCGCGCAGCAGTAGTTCGAGGTCGTCGGGATTCACGTCCAGCAGTTCATTGCGACGTCCGAGCACGGTTTCGAGATCGGCGCGCGTGAAGCCGGGGCTGGTCGCGGCCGGCCGCTCGCCCGCTTCTTTGTCGGCGGAACGCGCGGCGTGCGGATAACGATGACCGGTCGCGGCGTGAAAGACGATCGCCAGGCCAAGCAGCGCGAACGATTGCGCCGCGACCGGCATGAGCACGAAACCGAAGCCGAGTGCATGCACGGCTGGGCCGCCGAGCACCGCGGTCAACGCGACCGCGCCCGATGGCGGATGCACGCAGCGCAGCGCGAACATCGCGCCGACGGAAAACGCGACGGCGAGCGGCGCGGCATCCAGCGGGTTCGGAATCCAGCGCGCGCACGCCACGCCGACGATCGCGGAGACGATATTGCCGCCGATGATCGACCACGGCTGCGCGAGCGGACTCGCGGGCACGGCGAACAGCAGCACGGCGGAAGCACCCATCGGCGCGATCAGATACGGAATCGGCCCGACATCGCCGACAAAGAGATGCATCACTCCGCCGGTGAACGAAATGCCGAGCAGCGCGCCGAGACACGAGCGCAGCCGCTCAGGCCATCGGATGGAAACGGGAAGCGGAGCGAAGCGGGACAGCCAGCGGGTCAAGTTGTATCGAGGGTAGCGAAGCATGTATGCGAATGTCTCCCGGCAGGACGGCGCTCGATGCCACGCGGCGCGGAATGCCCGGTTTTCAGGTCACATTCCCTCGCCGTCCTTTTTTGAAATTTGTATGCGATTGTGACATATTTTTGGGAGATAACCGATTGCCGAAGCGTCCCGCCGACGCCCTCAGCCGCCAGGACGCCGAGTAGATTGCCGCACGACCAGCTTGGGTTCTGGAACCTGAACGAGCGGCGGCACACCGTTTTCCGCGTCCGATTGCGGCGACTGAATCAGCCGGATCAGCAAATCCACCGACAGTTCGGCGATGGCCGTCGTGTTGATCGCGACCGTGGTCAGCGCAGGTGTTACCTGATGCGCGAGCTGGATATCGGTAATGCCCACGACCGAGACGTCGTGCGGCACGCGCCGGCCAAGCGTCGTCAGCGCCTGGATCGCGCCGATCGCGAGCAGATCGTTGGTCGCGAGGATCGCGGTGAGGTGCGGCGTGCGCGCCATCAACTGCATGCACGCAGCGTAGCCCGCGTCGATCGAATCGCGTATTTGCAGCACGGCGGCGTTGTCCGGTTCGAGGCCCGCGTCGCGCATGGCGTTGCGAAAGCCCGTGGCGCGCGCGTCCTGCAAACCGCCGCAGCCATCGCCCACCAGCATGCCGATCTCGCGATGCCCAAGTTCCAGCAAATGCCCCGCCGCGAGCGCACCGGCGCGCGCGAAATCCACCGCGACGCACGGCAGCGCGGGCGGCGCTTCGGGATGCTCCCAGAGGCTCAGCACAATCGGCGCGCCGACCGCCGCCGTTTCGCACAGTTCGTTGATCGCGATGTCCGTGTTCAGCACGAGCACGCCGTCGGCAAGCGTTCCAGCGATCTGCGTGAGATAGGCGCGGCCGATTTCGGCGTCGTCGTCGGTATTGCAGACCATCAGGAAAAAGCCCGCGCGCCGCGCCGCGCGTTCGGCGGCGAGCACGAACTCGGGATAGAACGGATTTGCGATATTCGAGAGCATCAGCGCGAGCGTGGACGAGCGCCCTTCCGCGAGCGCGCGCGCGTTCAGATTCGGCCGGTAACCCAGCTCGCGGATCGCGCGCAACACGCGCTCGGCGGTTTCCGGACGGACTTTGTCGCGGTTGCGCAGCACATTCGATACGGTCGCAGCCGTCACCTGCGCGCGCCGCGCGACTTCGCTCAGGGTGACCATTGATTGGAGGATTTCACGTTGTTTTTTTCGAGGGGACGGTTTATCCCAAATTTAGGGAGTCGCAACCAAATGTTGCATCGTGCGGTGCGCGTTGCTAACTTCCGTTAAAACAACCAGGAGACAAGCCAACATGAATTCAAACACCGTATCCAGATTTAAGCGCTTAAATCGCGTAGACGCAAGAGTTTGCCGCTCTTTTTTGCCGCAAAATTTAAGCGCTTAAATCGCGAGGGCGAACCATGTCGGCCATCAGTCTCTCCCGCATCGAGAAATCGTTCGGGCACCACGCGCCGGTGATCCGGCAACTGGATCTCGATATCGCGGAACATGAATTCTGTGTCTTCCTCGGACCTTCCGGATGCGGCAAGTCCACGCTCCTGCGGATCATCGCGGGCCTTGAAGACCCAAGCGCAGGCGAATTGCGGATCGGCGGACGGCCGATGAACACCGTGCCCGCCGCCGAGCGCGGCGTCGCGATGGTGTTCCAGAGCTATGCGCTCTTTCCGCACATGACGGTGTTCGAGAACATGGCGTTCGGGCTGCGGCTCGCCAAGACGCCGAAGGATGTGATCGAGCGGAAGGTGCGCGACGCCGCCGCCATTCTTCAACTCGACGCCCTGCTCGACCGTCATCCGAAAGCGCTGTCCGGCGGTCAGCGGCAGCGTGTCGCGATCGGCCGCGCGATCGTGCGCGAACCCGGCGTGTTTCTCTTCGACGAACCGCTCTCCAATCTCGACGCCGCGTTGCGCGGCCAGACCCGGATCGAAATCGCGCGGCTGCATCAGCGTTTCGCAAAAGCGAGCGTGGTGTACGTCACGCACGATCAGGTGGAGGCGATGACGCTCGCCGACAAGATCGTGCTGCTGCACGCGGGCGCCGACACCGCGAAGCACGGCAGCATCGCGCAGACCGGCGCGCCGCTCGATCTTTATCATCATCCGCGCTCGCGTTTTGTCGCCGGATTCATCGGCTCGCCGCGCATGAATTTTCTCGATGCCACCGTGGAATCGGTCGAGCCGGGCCGCGTCGCCGTCACGCTCGCGCAAAGCCGCGAACGGCTGGTCGCGAACGTCGATGGCGCGCGGCTCAAGCGCGGCGAGAAAGTGACATTGGGCGTGCGTCCCGAGCATATCGGCACGGTTTCAGAAACGGATATGCCCACGCTGCGCTGTGTCGCGACGCTCGCCGAGCGGCTCGGCGAGCACACGTATATCCATGCCGAGTACGACGGCGGCGTGATCGTCGCGAAGGCGCCGGGCGATGTATCGACGCGGCCGGGCGAGCGCATCGCGTTGCGAATTGCGCCGAACGTCTGCCACATTTTCGACGCCGACGGCATTGCGATGTCCCGCACCGTCGATACCACGGCATTGCAGGCTGCTTGAAAAACCCACGCCGGACATAGATCCGGCGGAATCGCCGTCCGTATGATGCGGCCGGCCACCAACGTAGTTCAGGAGACAGAAGATGAACGCAAAACGCTTTCGCAATTTTCCCCGTGTCTGCGCCGCGCTCGCGGTAACGGCCACGCTCTGGACGAGCGCCGCCGTCGATGCGGCCACGCTCAGCGTCAACGTGTCGGCGCGCGGCAACCAGCGCTCGACGTGGCAGGACGCCTTCGACAAATTCAAGAAGGCCAATCCCGACGTCGATCTGAAAGTGACCTACATCACCGAGGAAGCATACAAGGTGCAGATGGGCGGCTGGCTCGCGACCGACGCGCCCGACGTTGTCTCGTGGCATGACGGCGAGCGCATGGCGTACTACGCCGAGCGCGGCCTGCTCGAAGACCTCTCGCCCGACTGGACCAAGAACGGCTGGGGCGACCAGTATGCGTCGGTGAAGGAAGCATCTACGTACAAGGGCAAACAGTACGCCGCGCCGCTCGGCTACGACGCGTATGGATTCTTCTATCGACGCGATCTGTTCGAGAAGGCGGGCGTGAAGGGCGAGCCGAAAACGTGGGACGAATTCCTCGATGCGTGCAAGAAGCTGAAGGCATCGGGCGTCGCGCCGATCGCAGTCGCCGCGCGCGATAGCTGGACGCTCGCCGCGTGGTTCGATTATCTCGATCTGCGCATCAACGGCAACGCGTTCCACCAGAAGCTGATGGCGGGCGAAGTGCCGTACACCGACGCGCGCGTGAAGAAGGTGTACGTGGCGTGGAAAACGCTGATGGATCAGCACTACTACATCGACAACGCGCTCGCCTACGACCTCGATTCCATCGCCCCGTTCCTCGCCAACGGCAAGGCTTCGATGATGCTGATGGGCACGTTCTTCTCGGCAAGCATTCCTGCGTCGATCAAGGCGCAGACCGGCTTCTTCCGCTTCCCGGTGATCGACGCGAGCGTGCCGATGGCCGAAGACGGCCCGGTCAACGTGCTGCTGATTCCGGCGAAGGCGAAGAACAAGGCCGACGCGCGCCGCCTGCTCGCCTTCATGGAAACGCCGCAGATCAACGCCGATCTGGCGCGCGGCTGGGGACAGTTGCCGTCGAACAGCAAGGCAGCGGAACCGGACGATCCCATCTCGAAGGTCGGCTTCCAGACGCTCGCAAGTACGACGGGCGGTATCGCGCAGTTCTATGACCGCGACATGACCAAGGAAATGGCCGACGAAGGCATGAAAGCGATGCAGCAGTTCTATAGCGATCCGTCGCAACTCGACGCACTGCTCGCGCGCCTCGAAACGACACGCAAGCGCATCTACAAGAAGTAAGTACCGCAAGTCCGGCCGGTTCGCGGCCGCAGAAGTACGCGCCGCCGCGAACCCGTTCCAAGCCCATCGACGAGGCTCTTCCCATGTCTGTCACCGCAGCCCGCCCCTTGCCGGCGGCGCAGGGCCGGCGCACGCCTAAAACTGTGCGCCGGCAGCATCGCGCGGCATTTTTCTTTCTTCTGCCCGCGTGTCTGCTGTTCGGCTTATGCGTCGTTTATCCGATCGTGAGCAGTATTTCGCTGAGTTTCTACGACTGGGACGGCATGACGCCGAAGCGCTTCGTCGGCCTCGCGAATTACGTCGAACTGTTCCATGCGGACGTGTTCTACACCGCGCTCAAAAACAATCTGATCTGGCTCGGGTTCTTCCTGCTCGCGCCGCCGCTAGGTCTCGCATTCGCGCTTTACCTGAACCAGCAGATCAAGGGCATGCGGCTCGTGAAGTCGCTGTTCTTCGCGCCGTTCGTGCTGTCGGGCGTGGTCGTCGGTCTCGTCTTTAGCTGGTTCTACGATCCCACGTTCGGGCTTCTGCGCGTGATTCTCGGCCACGGCGTGCCGGTTCTCGGCGATGCCAAGACCGTCACCTTCGGCATCGTATTCGCTGCGCTGTGGCCGCAAACGCCCTATTGCATGGTGCTTTATTTGACCGGCCTCACGTCGATCAACCCCGAGGTCGTGGAAGCCGCGCGCATGGAAGGCGCGAAAGGCGTCCGGCTGCTCTGGCACGTCATCCTGCCGCAGTTGCGCCCAGCCACTTTCATGGCGGTCGTGCTCACGGTGATCGGCGCGCTGCGCAGTTTCGACCTGATTGCGGTGATGAGCGGCGGCGGTCCGTTCGATAGCTCAACCGTGCTCGCCTATTACATGTACGACCAGGCCATCAAGTATTACCGCGAAGGTTATTCGGCGGCGATTGCCGTCGTGCTGTTCGCCATCATGCTCGTCTACATCGTGTTCCATCTGCGCCGCATGCTGCGCGAAGAACGCTGAAATTTCAGGGAGACACACATGTACCCGCTTCCCGTCGAACGATGGTCGCCGCTGAACCGCGCGCTCTACAAAGCATCGCTGCCGATCGCGCTGTTCATCTGGCTCCTGCCGATGCTCGCCGTCCTCGTCACGTCCATCCGCTCGTCGGAGGAACTCACGCAGGGCGAATACTGGACCTGGCCGAAGCATTTCGCGCTCTGGGACAACTACGGCTCGGCGCTGACGCAAACGCCGATGCTCCATTACTTCGCCAACAGCGTGCTCATCACGGTGCCGTCGGTGCTCGGCGCGATCCTGCTCGCATCGATGGCGGGCTTCGCGCTCGCCACCTACAAGTTTCGCGGCAATACGGCTGTGCTCTTCGCGTTTGTCGCGGGCAATTTCGTGCCGGTGCAGATCCTGATGATTCCGGTGCGCGACATGGCGCTCAAGGTCGGCCTCTTCAATACGGTCTGGGCGCTGGTGATTTTTCACGTCTCATTTCAGACAGGTTTCTGCACGCTCTTCCTGCGCAACTTCATCAAGCAGTTGCCGTTCGAACTGATCGAAGCGGCGCGCGTGGAAGGCGCGAGCGAATGGACGGTGTATCTGCGTATCGTGCTGCCGCTGATCCGCCCCGCGCTCGCCGCGCTCGGCATTCTCGTGTTCACGTTCGTATGGAACGACTACTTCTGGGCGCTCTGCCTCACGCAAGGCGACGAGGCCGCGCCGATCACCGTAGGCGTCGCCGCGCTCAAGGGCCAGTGGACGACCGCCTGGAATCTGGTCGCGGCGGGTTCGGTGCTCGCCGCGCTGCCGTCCGTGCTGATGTTCTTCGCGATGCAAAAGCACTTCGTCGCGGGCCTTACGTTCGGCGCCAGCAAAGGCTGACGCCTCACCTCATAAAGAGAGACTTTGTCATGCAGATTGGTGTTTGCTATTACCCGGAACAATGGCCCCGCTCGATGTGGGCGGACGACGCGCGGCGCATGGTCGAACTCGGCATCACGCATGTGCGGATCGCGGAATTCGCGTGGAGTCGCATGGAGCCGCGCGCGGGCGAGTACGACTGGTCGTGGCTCGACGAAGCCGTCGCCGTGCTCGCCGATGCGGGCCTCAAGCTGATTCTCGGCACGCCCACGGCGTCGCCGCCGAAGTGGCTGATCGACGCGTATCCGGATGTGTTGCCGGTTCGCGCCGACGGCACGCGCTGGAACTTCGGCTCGCGCCGCCATTACGATATTTCGAGCGCGCGGTATCGCGAGGAATGCGTGCGGATCGTGACGCAGATGGCCGAGCGCTATGGGCGGCATCCGTCGGTGATCGCGTGGCAGACCGATAACGAACTGGGTTGCCATGAAACCGTCCCGAGCTATTCCAGCGCGGCGCGCGAAAGATTCCATGCGTGGCTTGCGAAGCGTTACGAGACGATCGACGCGCTCAACACTGCGTGGGGTAACGTGTTCTGGAGCATGGAGTACGCAGCGTTCGACTCCATCGAATTGCCGAACCTCACGCCGACCGACGCGAACCCGATTCATCTGCTCGACTTCCGCCGCTTCATGTCCGATGAGGTCGCGAGTTTTCATCGCGAACAGACCGACGTGTTGCGCCGTTTTGCGCCGGACGCCGACGTGCTGCACAACTTCATGGGCTTCTTCACGACCTTCGATCACTACGATTTCGCCGCCGATAAACAAATCGACGTGGCCGCGTGGGACAGCTATCCGATCGCGCGCACCGAGGTGATCGCGCTGCCCGACGAGGACAAGGCCCGCTATGCGCGCACGGGCCATCCGGATGTGTCGGCGTTCGATCACGACCGTTATCGCGCAATCGGTCATGGCCGCTTCTGGGTGATGGAACAGGAAGCGGGACCGGTGAACTGGGCGCCCTACAATCCGGTTCCCGCCGCTGGCATGGTGCGTCTGTGGGCGTTCGAGGCGTTCGCGCATGGTGCCGAACTCATATCGTATTTCCGCTGGCGGCAATGTCCGTATGCGCAGGAACAAATGCATTCGGGCCTGAATCTGCCGAACAACGAACTCTCGCCGGGCGGCTTGGAAGTCGCGCGCGCGGCGAAGGAAATCGCGGAATCGCCAGTGCTGTCGGTGCTGACCGCGCCGCCGCGCGCGCAAGTCGCGCTCGTGTTCGATTACGAAACGCAATGGATGTTCGAGATTCAGCGGCATGGCCGTGACTTCGATTATCAGACGCTCGCGTTTGCGTACTACCGCGCGCTGCGCGAACTGTCGATCGACGTGGATATCGTGTCGGCGCGCGCCGATCTGTCGCAATACAAGCTCGTTGTCGTGCCGAGTCTTGCGGTGATCGACGCGGCCTTTGCCGAAACGATCGAGCGTTCGACGGCGCAATGGCTCTTCGGACCGCGCAGTGGATCGAAGACCAAAGACTTCGCCATTCCCGCCGATCTCGCCCCCGGCGCGCTGCAACGCGTGCTGCCTGCGCAAGTGCTCGAAGTCGAATCGCTGCGCCCGACGCTCAAGCCTGTCACGTCGGTTGGCGGTGTCGAGGGAATCGCGCTGCACTGGCGCGAGCATCTGCGCACGAACGACGATACGAAGACCCTCGCGCGTTTCGAAGACGGCTGGCCTGCGCTCGTTCAGCACGGCCGCGTGCGTTACGTCGCGGCATGGCTCGATCAGCCGCTGACACGTGCTCTCGTCGAACAAGCCGCGCGCGATGCGGGCCTGTCTGTCGCCGTGCTGCCCGAAGGCGTTCGCCTGCAACAGCGCGGCGACGTCACCTTCGCGTTCAACTTCGGCGCGCAAGCGGTGAACGCGCCCGCGCCCGCGAACGCGCGCTTCGTGCTCGGCGGCCCCGAACTCGGCCCAGCCGATGTCTGCGCATGGGTGAACGCGTGAAGGCGCTCGCCGGGGTCGCATTCGCTATGGCATCGGCGCTCGCGGCCACCAACGCGAGCGCGCAAGACACGCCGCGCACGCTGAGCGTCGATGCGAGCACGCCCGCCGCCGCGCCGCGCACCGGTTTTCTTCGCATGGGCACGAGCCGCGCGCCCGACGGCCGCACGATCGGCGTGAACAGCCGCTATCTCACGCGCGACGGCAAGCCGTGGCTGCCCGTCATGGGCGAATTCCACTACAGCCGCGTACCCGAAAACGAATGGGACGACGAGCTCGCGAAGGTAAAAGCGGCGGGCGTGGATATCGTCGCGACTTACGTGATCTGGAGCCATCACGAACGCGAGGCGGGACACTTCGACTGGCAGGGCCGCCGCGATCTACGACGCTTCGTGCAGGCGGCGGCGCGTCACGGCCTTCTCGTCTTCGTGCGGATCGGTCCGTGGGCGCATGGTGAAGTACGCTTCGGCGGCACGCCCGAATGGATCGCGCAGCAGATGCCCACGCGCGCCGACGATCCCGATTATCTCGGCTACGTGCAGCGCTTTTATACGCAGATCGCCGCGCAACTCGCAGGCGAGTTGTGGAAGGACGGCGGTCCGGTGATCGGCGTGCAACTGGAAAACGAGTACAACCTGACGGGGCCGCAGCAGGGCGCGGCGCATATCGCGACGCTCAAGCGGCTCGCGCTCGGCGCGGGTCTCGATACGCCGCTCTACACCGTGACGGGCTGGGATAACGCCGTCTTTCCGCACCGTGAGGTGACGCCGGTGTTCGGCGGATATCCGGACTTGCCATGGGGGACGACGCCCGCGATGTCGCCGCCTAGCGAGGTCTATGCGTTCCGCTTTACGACGCGCGTCGGCGGCGATCTGGGCGCGCAGACGCAGGGCGGCGCAACCGGCGACGCCGATGCTGTCGTCGATGAAACGCCGTTCCTCGGCGCGGAATACGGCGGCGGTCTGCCGACCATGTATCGCCGCCGTCCCGTGCTCGATCCCGACGATATTGCCGCGATGCTGCCGGTTCAACTCGGCTCCGGCGTGAACCTCTACGGTTACTACATGTTCCATGGCGGCCGCAATCCGCCGGGCGACATGCACGGACAGGAATCGACGGCAAGCGGCGGCTGGAACGATCTGCCTATTCTGAATTACGACTTTCAAGCGCCATTCGGTGCCAATGGCGAAGCGCACGCGGTGCTCGGCGAGTTGCGTCCGATGCACGCGTTCCTGAGCGAATGGGGCACGCTGCTCGCGTCGTATCCGGTGCATCGGCCCGATGTGATTCCGCATCACGCCGATGACCTCGCGACCCCGCGCTTCGCCGTCCGCTCAGATGGCGAGCGCGGCTTCCTGTTCTTCAACAATCATGTCCGCCAACATCCGGCGAACGCGCAGAACGGCGTGCGTTTCGCGGTGAAGCTCGCGCATCGCACGATAACGCTGCCGTCCAAACCGGTCGATATCGCGTCGGGCGCTTACTTCGTGTGGCCCATCGCGATGTCGCTCGGCGGCGTCGAGTTACGCTATGCGACGGCGCAGCCTTTCACGCGCTTGGGCTCGCCGGACGGCGACGTGTACGTGTTTCGCGCGGTCGATGGCATTCCGGCCGAGTTCGCATTCGAAGCGAACACCGTGCGGACGATTGCAACATCGCAGGACGCAACCATCGATGGCGCGCGCGTGATCCGCGTGAACGCGGGCGAGTCGCGGGTCGTGACGGCGGCGGACGGCAAGCGCGTGACGCTTGTCGTGCTAGCCGAACACGACGCCGAGCGCGTCACCGTGCTGCCCTTCGACGGCGTGCGGCGGCTCGTCAAAAGCGATGCGGCGCTGTTCGAATCGAATGGGGAGATCGTGCTGAGATCGATCGACGATGCGACGCCCCGCATCGGTTTCTATCCGCCGCTCGACCACGCGCCGCACGCGAACCTGCCGCTCACCGACGAAGCCCGCGACGGCCTGTTCCAGTCCTTCGCCGCGCACGCTCGCGCCCGGCAAATCGAGCCTGTGGTCACCCGCTTGCGCGAAGCGCGCGAAGTGCCGCCCGTCGCGCGCGGCGGCCCGGCGAACGCCGCGATCGAACCGACGCCGGAGACCTTCGGCAAATCGGCCGCGTGGCAAATCGCGATTCCGGCCGATGCGCTGGACAGCTTGAGCAACGCGTATCTCTCGATTCGCTATACCGGCGACATCGCGCGCGCGTTCTCGGGCACGACGCTTATCGACGACGACTTCTTTACTGGCCTGCCCTGGCAAATCGGCCTGCGCAACGTGAGCTTCGATCCGAAGCTGCCTGTCACGCTCACCGTGCTGCCGTTGCGCCGCGATGCGCCCGTGTATCTCGACGCGCGGTACGACCCGCGCCCCACGATGAAATCCGATCAGGCCGCGAGCCTGGAACGCGTGACGATCGTGCCGGAATACGAGGTGAGGATCGCGCCCCGCTGAGTTCAACGAAAGCGGCGTATGCGTTGCACCACGCAATCGCACACCAGCCCGAGCGGATTCGCAGAAATCATGCTAATTTACGATCCGTTCGATATGAACAAGTTCTCGGGGCGGGGTGAAACTCCCCACCGGCGGTAATCGTGTCCAGTTTGCGGCACGTAGCCCGCGAGCGCTCCGCGATGACATCGGAAACACGGTCATCGCGGAGGTCAGCAGACCCGGTGTGATCCCGGGGCCGACGGTCATAGTCCGGATGAAAGAGAACGGGTCGGTGTTTGCACGGCGTTCAAGCCATTGGCGCGAGCGTGCGCGTGCATCGCCGTCCTTCGCCCTGTTCACACAAACAGGCTGGGCTTTAAATCATGACTCAATCCACTTCTCTCGATACTTCCATCACGGCCACGACGCCCTCGAAACCGCGCGCGCGCATTGCATTCGTGCAGGCATGCTGGCACCGCGATATCGTCGATCAATGCAAGACCTCGTTCCTCGATGCCATCCAGGCGCAAGGCTATAGCCGCGACGACGTCGATCTCTACGAAGTCGCCGGTGCATTCGAAATTCCGCTGCACGCCAAGCTGCTCGCGCAGCGTGGCGACTACGCGGCGATCGTCGCGGCGGCGCTCGTGGTGGATGGCGGGATCTACCGGCACGAATTCGTCGCGCATGCGGTGATCGACGGACTGATGCGCGTGCAACTCGATACCGGCACGCCCGTATTGTCGGCGGTCCTCACGCCGCATCACTTCCATGCGGGCGAGGAACACGTGAAGTTCTTTCGCGAGCACTTCGTCGTGAAGGGCGTCGAAGCGGCCACCGCGTGCGCCGATACCATTCGCAAGGTCGCGGCACTGGCAAAAGTGAAATAAACGATGGGTTGAAGAAAAGGGCGCCCTGTCCATGACGTGGCGCCCTTTTGCTTTACGACATGAACATGCCGCCGTCCACGTTGACCGTTTGTCCGGTGATGTACGAGGCGTCGTCGGAGGCGAGGAACGCCACCAGTCCCGCGACGTCCGCGCCCGTTCCGGCGCGGCCCATTGGAATGTTCTTCACCCATTCCGCCATCAGTTCGCCCGGTTTGTAGTCGCCGAGCAGCTTGCCCCACGCTTCGTCGTTATACGACCACATGTCGGTGGTGATGATGCCCGGACAGAACGCGTTCACGGTGATGCCCGTCGGCGCGAGTTCTTTCGCGAGACTCTGCGTGATGCCGAGCACGCCGAACTTGCTCGCTGCATAGTGCGGCGTGTAGACGAAGCCCTGCCGCGCCTGACCCGACGCCGTGTTGATGAGACGTCCCGCCTTGCCCGCGCGCAACATGCGCCCCGCTGCTTCCTGACAGCACAGGAACACGCCCTTCGTGTTCACCGCGAGCACCTTGTCCCAGTCGGCTTCGGTCAGGTCCGGCAGCTTCGCAATCGTGATGACGCCCGCGTTCTGCACGGAGATATCGACCTCGCCGAGCTTGGCCGCTACTTCTTCGTAAAGCGCCTGGACTTGCGCCTTGTCGGTGACGTCGGTCTCGATGCCTATCGCGTCGTAACCCTTCTCGCGCAATTGCGCGGCCGCGTCGTGCACACTCTTTTCGTTCGCCGACACGCACACTTTCGCGCCTTCCTGCGCGAAGCGTTCCGCAATGCCGAGACCGATCCCGCGGCTGCCGCCCGTCACCACGACGACCTTGTTTTCAAACCGTTTCACTGCGTTGCCCACGTTCGTTTCTCCTGAAAAGACTGCTTCAAAGCCGTTCGATCCAGCGCAGCCATTGCGCATGATTGCTCGCTGCGAGCTCAACGCCCGCGCCCGGCTCCACGCGCCGCGAAACCGCACGCTCCGGACTCTCGTGCTCGCTTGCGTCGAGCGTATCGATCAGGCCCAGTTGCAACGCGCCCAGCGCCGCCGCGCCCGCAGCCGATATTTCACTGACGGCGAGCGTGCTGACCGGACGGTCCAGCGTGTCCGCGAGGTACTGCAGCAAGAACGGCCGCTGCACGAGGCCGCCGTCCAGAAACAGTTCGATCAGCGGCACGCCTGCTGCCTGCTCCATCACGGTGATCACGTCCTTGATCTGGTACACGATCGATTCGTACGCCGCGCGCGCGACGTGCTGCCATGAATTCGAAAAATCGAGGCCGACGATCTGCGCGCCGCCCGGATATTTCCAGTGCGGACAGCCGATGCCGGAAAACGCGGGGATCAGAAATACGCCACCGTTGTCGTACTCGGTGAAAGCTTGCTCGGCGGCGGCGAAGGTATCGAAGAGACCGAGCTTTTCCTTAAGGAACGCGGGCGTCGAACCCGCGCTGATGATGATGCCTTCCATTGCATAGTCCACGCGCCGATCGGTCGCGAAACAGAGCGTCGAGATGAGTCCGTGCGCGGGCGGCTGCGGCGTCGCGCCGACGTTCATCATCAGCGACGAACCCGTGCCCATGGTCGCTTTCGCGAGACCGGGCTTGAGGCATCCTTCGCCGACCGCCGCCGCGTGCGAATCGCCGATCATCGCGACCACCGGCAGTGGTTTAGCGAGCAAGCCGCCGAAATCGGTCGCGCCGAAATCGGACGCCGACGGGCGCAATTCCGGCAGACGCAGACCATTCAGTCCGAACGCGGCGATCAGTTCGCGATCCCATTCGAGCGTGTGCAAGTTCAGCAGCATCGTGCGCGACGCGTTCGTGTAATCCGTCCGATACGCGGCGCCCTGCGTCAGCCGATAGAGCAGCCAGCTATCGACCGTGCCGAAGAATGCGGATTCATCGGCGATATGCGCGCGCACGCGCTCGTCGTTCTCGTTGAGCCAGATGAGCTTGGTGCCGGAGAAATACGGATCGATCAACAGGCCTGTCTTTTCCGCAATTACCTTCGCCATGCCCGCTTCCCGCAAACGCGCGCAGATACCGAGCGAACGCTGGCATTGCCACGAAACGGCGGGGACGATCGGCTGGCCGTCCGCGTTCCACAGCACGACCGTCTCGCGCTGGCTCGAAATGCCCACGCCCGCGAGTTCGCTTGCGTCGCCCTCGTAGCGTTCGAGACATTCGGCCACGGCGTCGAGCACCGACCGATACAGCGCGTTCGCGTCCTGCTCGACGAAGCCCGCGCGCGGATGCGTGCACGGCACGGCCGCGAAGCCGCGTGAATGAACGTTGCCGGCTGCGTCGAAGATGAGCGCCTTGGTGCCGCTCGTGCCCTGATCTATCGCCAGAATGGTGTACATGAGGTTTCCGTATGCGTATTCGAGCGCGGTGCGGTCAGGCCGTGAGCGCGACCATGCGCGACTGCAGGCGCTGCTGCAATTGATCGATCACGACCGCGAAGATGATGACGAGTCCCTTGATGACCATCTGCCAGAAATCGCTGATACCGCACATCACCATGCCGTCGCCCAGAATGCTGATCACGCACGCGCCCACCACCGATCCGAACACCGTGCCCCGGCCGCCCATCAGCGCCGTGCCGCCGAGCACGACCGCCGCGATCGCGTTCAACTCGAAGGTCTGGCCGGTGAGCGGGTGCGCCGTCTGCAACTGCGCGGTGATCACAAGGCCGACGAGCGCCGCGCAGAATCCCGAGAACATGTAGACGAAAAGCTTCACGCGATTCGTGCGGATACCCGAGAAGCGCGCCGCCTGCTCGTTGCCTCCGATTGCATAGATGCGGCGTCCGAGCGGCGTCTTGCGCGCGACGAAAATGGTCACGGCGGCCAGCACGATCAAAATCCAGACCGGCATCGAGAGGCCGAGGATCGTGCCGTTACCGATGAATTCGAAGCCCGTGTTGCCGAGCGCCGGATTGCCTTCGAGGTCTGCATAAGTGCTGCCGTTATTCACCAGAAGCGCCGCGCCGCGAATCACGTACAACATGCCGAGCGTCGCGATGAACGGCGCGACGTTGAGCATCGTGATGAGATAGCCGTTGATCGCGCCGATCAGCGCGCCGATCACGCACGCGATCAACGCGACGCCGAACGGGCTGAAGAACACGATGTTGTGCCCGATCTTCACGCCTTCGAGCAGCAGATAACCCGCCGCCATGCCGCTGATACCGACGATCGACCCTACCGATAAATCGATGCCGCCTGTCAAAATCACGAGCGTCATGCCGATGGAAAGGATCGCGACGACCGTGACGTGCTTCGCCATGATCAGCATGTTGCCGGTCGAGAGGAAGTTGTCGGTGGCAAGCGAGAACACGATCACGATCGCGAAAAGCGCGATGAAGATACGCAGCTTCAGGATGCTTACCGTGATGCGCGACGCGACGTAGGCCGCGTGCCGGTTGGGTTTGACTGTCATCGGCGGGAGCGAGGAATCGGTGCTGTTCGGTGTCGTCATGGTGTCTGCCTCATCTCGCCTCAAACCACGGCCGTCGCGGGCGTCGAGGCCCGCACGATCCGTTCGCTGTCGAACTGGGCGCGCTCCATGATCGCGGTGAGCTTGCCGCTCGCCATCACGAAGACGCGGTTGGAAACGGCCATTGCCTCGTCGAGTTCCGAGGTCGCGTAGACCACCGCGATACCCGACTGCGCGAGCAGGCTGATGGTCTTGTAGACATCTTCTTTCGCGCCGACGTCGATGCCGCGCGTCGGCTCGTCCATCAGCAACACTTTCGGCGACGTGAGCAGCGCCTTGCCGATCACCACTTTCTGCATGTTGCCGCCGGAGAGCGAGGTGATCGGTGCATCGACCGAGGACGCCTTGATCGCGAGCCGCTTGACGATATCGTTCGCGGCCGTCAGTTGCGCAACCCGCCCCAACGCGCCGAACGAAAAGCGGCGCGTGAACTTGCCGAGACTCGACAAGGTCATGTTTTCGAGAATGGTCATCAGTTGCACCATGCCCTGCTTCTGGCGGTCTTCCGGGACGAGCGCGATACCCGCGTCGATCCGCTGCGGAATCGAGCGTCCGTCGATCCGCTTGCCCGCCAGTTCCACTTCACCAAGCGCAAGCGGCTGTGCACCGAGCAGCGCTTCGAGCAACTCCGTGCGGCCCGCGCCCATCAGCCCGTAAATGCCGACCACTTCGCCCGCACGCACGGAGAACGACACGTGATCGACCGCGTAGATGCCGTTCGAACGCTTGAGCGCCAGATCCTTTACCTTCAGCACTTCCTGGCCGAGCGCATGTTGCTCGAAGGCGAAGCGCTTCTTCGACGAGCCGACCATCGCCTCGATGATCCACGGAATGTCGATATTCGCAATCTCGTCCTCAGCCACTAGACGTCCGTTGCGAAGCACCGTGATGCAGTCGCCGATCGCCATGATCTCCTCCAGCCGATGCGAGATATAGATCACGGTGACGCCCTGCTCCTTCAACTGGCGAATGATCTTGAAGAGAATTTCCACTTCGGTCTTGGAGAGCGCGGAAGTCGGCTCGTCCATGATGAGCACCTTGATGTGCTTCGACAGCGCCTTCGCGATCTCCACTAGCTGCTGCTGTCCGACATACAGATTGCCGAGCCGCGTGCGCGGATCGAGCGGAATCTGAAGACGTTCGAGCAGCACTTTCGCCTGATGATTCTCGGCCTTCGTCCGGATCACGCCTGAACTCGTCAGTTCGTTGCCCGCATAGATATTCTCGGCGACGGTCATCTCGGGAAAGAGGTTTAGCTCCTGAAAGATGATGCCCACGCCGCAACGTTCAGCGCTGCGCACATCGGTGATATGCACATGCTTTTCGTCGATCCAGATCTCGCCCGCGCTCGCCACTTCCGCGCCCGCCAGCAGTTTCATCAGCGTGGATTTACCCGCGCCGTTCTCGCCGATCAGCACGTTCACCTTGCCGCGCTGCACCTTGTAATTCACGTCGATCAGCGCGGCCGTGCCGGGATAGGTTTTCGACAGCCCGCGCGTCTCGATGACGTGTACGGGGTTCATGGTTCGCGGTGTGTTCTGCACGGCGTTCATTTCCAGGCCACCGGGATCGCGCGGATTTCGCCTGTCGGTTCGCTCCAACTGCTGTACACCGCCGCCACATCCACCGGGTCGCCTACTTTCAGCTTGAGCGACTGATGCACGCGCGCAACCACCAGCTTGTTGAGTTCCTGCCCGAACGCGGCGAATTTGGTCTGGTCGTCGAAGTCGCTGTATTTCACGCCGGGAAAGCCGTCGCGCACGCCGGTGCCGACCACCACCGGCCCGGTCTGCAGCACGATATCCACCGGCGCGCCGTTCGCGGCCTGCGAGAGTTCGACGTAGGCCTTGCCGACCCGCGATGAATCGTCGATACGCGTCACCTTGCCCTGCACGCGAATCCAGAAATTGCACGGAAACGCGGTGCTCTGCCGGAAGCCGTACTGCTTGCACGCGTTGTCGAAATTCTCGGTAAGCGCGCCGACCACCTGGGCCGCCGGTTTGGCGCTCTTGTCCGCGTAGGGAATCAGCTGGTCGGTGAAAATCTTCGTGGCGTCGGGGCCGTGATGCTGACCCTGGCTGCGAATCGCCGCCAATTCGGTATCCGTCACGACATGGCACGCGCCGAGCGCGAACGCGATGCCGGTCAACGCAAGCACCACGCGCGCGGCGGGAATCGGATGAATCATGGCTTCCTCACTTGAATCGACTGCTTGCGAGTGCAGCGCCGCCGCACTCGCCCAACGACGCGCCGCCTACTTCGTGTAGTAGAAGTCCTTGACCTTCGAGGCGTTGTCTTTCGTGATCAGGATGCCGCGGAACAACTGGCGTTCCGGCTCGCCGGTCTTTCCGGTGTTGATGTACTTGTCGAGCAGATCCACACCGTGAATCGCGATACCTTGCGCCTGCAGCATCACCGTCGCCTTGAGCTTGCCCGCGAGGATGGAATCGCGCTCGTCGTTACTGCCGTCGATCCCCATCACCACCACGTCCTTGCGTCCCGCCGATTCGAGCGACGCAATCGCGCCCAGCGCAACCGGTCCGTTGCCGGAGATCACGCCCTTGATCTTCGAATGTTCCTGCAGGATCGAATCCATCGCCTGCTTGCCCGGCAGGAGGGCGCCCTTCGCATCCTGACGCGCGACCATCTTCAGGTCAGGATATTGGTCGAGCACCTGATGGAACGCTTGCGAACGCGTGACGCAATTCTTGTCCGCGAGATTGCAGGTCAGTTCGACATATTCGCCCTTTTCGCCGATCGTCTCGACAAAGCGCTGCGCCACTTCGGTCCCGGCCTGCAAGTTGTTGTGGCTCAACTGCGCGATGGCGATGCCGTCTTTGGGAATCTCGCGGTTGATGAGCACCACCGGCACTTTCTTTTCCTGCGCGCCGCGCACGGTCGCGACGCTGCTGTTCGAATCGGCGTTGTCGAGCACGATGCCCTTCACGCCCTTGCCGATCACGATGTTCACGAGTTCGTTCTGCTTGTTCACGTCCTCGCCGTGCGACAGCACGATGGTGTCGTAGCCGAGCTTTTTCGCTTCGGTCTCGGCGCCTTTCGCTTCGGCGGCGTAGTACGGGTTATCGAGTGCGTTCACGAGAATCGCAATCGTGCCCTTGCTCGCGGCATTCGCGTTCAGAGGCGCCGTCAGCGCGGCAATCGAGGCGGCCACGGCCGCGGACACTGCAAGCTTTTTCCACATGTTGTTGTCTCCTGATTCACTTCTTTCGGATGGTGCGGTCTTGAGCCGCCTGAATGCATTGGTGTGTCAGCAGATCGTGTAGCCGCCGTCGATCATGATGTCCGCGCCGGTGATCATGTCCGCGCCGTTCGAGAGCAGGAACAAGATGGCCGCCGCGATTTCGTCGGTGTAGGCGAAGCGCCCGACGGGGATCGTCTTCTTCATCGCCTCGCCCTTCTCGCCTTCCCACGCGGCCGCGCCCATCGGCGTGAGCACGACAGTGGGCGAAACCGTATTGACCGTGATGCCGCGCCCGGCCCATTCCTTCGCGAGCACCTTGGTCATGCCGATCAACCCGGCCTTCGCCGACGTATAGGCGCAATGCTGGTCGATTGCGACGGTCGCCGCCTGCGACGCGATGTTCACGATCTTGCCGCCGTGCCCGCTTGCGAGCACGAGCCGCGCGAAATGCTTGGCGCACAGAAACGGACCGGTGAGATTCACGCCGATCTGCCGCTGCCATTCGTCGAAACCGATATCCTCGGCGCGCGTGAGCGTGATGCAGCCCGCTGCGTTGACGAGCAGATGCAAGTCGCCGAAATGCGCGTGCGCCGCCTTGATCGCTGCTTCGACTTCCGCTTCGTTCGTCACGTCGCACGAGAACGCCGCCGCGTTTTGCGCGCCGAGTTCGTCGATAGCCGCCGGGACGCGCGCTTCCTCGAAATGCGGATAGAGAATCGCCACCTTCGCGCCCTTGCCGATCAGCGCGGCATTGGTCGCCATCGCGATACCGCCGAGACCGCCCGTCACCACGGCGATCTTGCCGTCGAGCCGGAAGTCGAAATCGACGCCGTGACGCAGCGACATGTCGTATTGAATGCCCATTCGTGTCTCCGTTGTGCTGCTTTTAGCGATTGACGTTTGCGCTCTAGCGCTCGGCCGTGCGATGCGCTCGCACGCTCGCCGCGATACCCGCCGCGTCGATTCCGTAATGCCGGCGAATGCCCTTGCGCGTGCCGTAATGCGCGAACTCGCCTTCGGTGATGCCGAGCATCGTGAGCGGCCGCGACAAGCGCCGGCGTGCCATCAAAACGGCCACCGTCGCGCCGATCCCGCCGTGCAGCGAATGTTCTTCCACCGTCACGATGGCATCGTGACGTTCGATGATCGCGGCGAGCGCGTCGTGATCGAGCGGCCTCAACGACGACAAATTCACGAGCGTCGGATTGATGCCGTCCTCGGCCTGCAGCGTTTCGCACGCATCGAGCGCCTCGCCGACCACCGAGCCGAGCGCGATCACCGCCACGCCGCGACCTTCGATCAGCACATCGGGGCGGCCCGGCTCGAACTTGTAGTGCGCGTCGTGGACGATCGGGAACTTGGCGTTGTCGAGGCGGATATAAACGGGCCCTTCCATCGACGCCGCGTACTCCACCATCTGCGCGGTCTCGACTTCATCGCACGGCGCGAAAATCTGCACGGTGCCGAAGCCGCTCATCACCGAGATATCGTCGATGGCGTGGTGCGTGGACGCGAGCGGTCCATAGGCGACGCCCGCGTTCAGGCCGAGCATCTTCACATTGGTCGCGCTGTAGCAGATGTCGTTCTTCACCTGCTCGTTCGCGCGGCCGACCAGAAAAGGCGCTGCGTTGGCCGTGAAAACCGTGTGGCCGCCGAGCGCGAGACCCGCCGCCATGCCGACCATGTTCTGTTCGGCGATGCCCACGTTCACCACGCGTTCGGGAAACGCGCTCATGTACGCGCCGATTTTCGAAGTGGAAGTGGAATCGGCCACCATCACGATGATGTCCCGACCGGCCGCAGTCATGCGGTTGATCGCGCCTACCGCGCCGTCGCGCAAATCGCCGTACTCACGCATTCTCGAGCTCCAGCAAAGCCTGCTTCAATTGGTCGTCGTCGGGGAACTTGTGATGCCAGGCAGGCACGTTCTCCATGAACGAAACGCCGCGCCCCTTGATCGTGCTGGCGATCAGCACCTTGGGCTTCGGATTCGTGTGGTCCAGGCTTTCGATTAGTTTCCAAATTGCATCGACATCGTTTCCATTGACGTCGTGAACCTCGAAACCGAAAGCGCGAAACTTTTCATCGAGCGGATCGAGATCCATGATGTTGTGCGTGAAATCGGCCAGTTGCAGCCGATTCCGATCCACGATCACCACGAGGTTCGACAACTCGAAATGCGCGGCCGCCATGGCCGCTTCCCAGTTCGAGCCTTCTTCGAGTTCGCCGTCGCCGGTCAGCACGAAGACGCGTCCCGCCGAGCCTTTGCCCGCTGCTGCATGACGCTGTTTCGCCATCGCGAGGCCTGCCGCGATCGGCAGTCCGTGGCCGAGACCGCCCGTGTTCACGGTGACCCAACCCGGCAGTTTCTGTTTGACCGGGTGGCCGGGCAAACGCGAATCGTCCTTTAAATACGTGAGCAACTCGGGCGCATCGAGCCAACCGAGTTCGGCGAAGCACGCGTAGAGACCGCCCACGCCGTGACCTTTGCTCAGGATGAACTCGTCGTGCCACGCGACCGATTTGTCGGCGTTCACGTCGTAGCGCATCACATGGAAATACAGCGCGGCGAGGATGTCGGCTTCGGACATGTCGCCACCGGTATGGCCGCTTTTCGCCGCGGAATTCATCACGCAGATCTTCTTGCGGATCTCTTGCGCACGCCGGTGCAACGGCACGCCGGACTGCCTGAACGGGTTTTGCGGGTTTTCCATTGACCGGTTCCTCTCACTTCCTCTTTGCTTGGCTTTTAGTTTCGTTTTCTTTCTTTAGAAAGTCAACGCCAAGTTTGCAAGGAAAGGGAAAACACCGAGTAACGCAAATCCCACCGACGATTGAGGCACAATAGACGGGTCGCGCGCACAGTGCGCGCGCGGGCTTCGCAAGGAAAGTGGAAATGGATCAGCGGACTAGAACAGAAAAAATACTGGAAATGGTGGAGGCCATGAAGCTGGTCAAGTTGTCCGAGCTTTCTAGCGAATTCGGCGTCTCCATGCCCACCATCCGCAAGGACATCGACGAATTGCAAAAAAGCGGGCGTGTCGAACGGGTACACGGCAACGTGCGGCTCAGACCGGCGCACTCGGATTCGCTTCAGCGGAGCTTCGACGCGGGCGTCCTGCCGAGCAGCCCGGAGAAAGCGTTGATCGGCGCGAAGGCCGCGAGCTTTATCGCGAACGGGGATTCCGTCATTCTCGATTGCGGCGCGACAGCGACGGAACTGGCGCGCAACCTGAGCGGGCGCGAGAACCTGCGGATCGTCACCAACGCGCTGAACATCGCGATCCTGCTCGGCGCCGAGCCGTCGAACCGCGTCATGCTGACGGGCGGCATCTTCAAGGCGGAGACGATTGCCGTGTCGGGCGAGAAGGCGTCCACGTTCTTCGAAGGCATGTTCGTCGACAAGCTGTTTCTCGCGGCGGGCGGCGTCTCGGTCGAATCGGGTATTTCGTATCCGGACTTCATCGATCTGCACGTGAAGCGCGCGATGATCGACGCGGCCGGCTCGGTCTATCTGCTCGCCGATTCGAAGAAGTTCGGCAAGCGCGAGTTCGCCGCGTTCGGCGCGATGGACAAGATCGACTTCCTGATTACCGACACCGGTCTCGACCCCAAGTTCGCCGCGTGGCTGACGGAAAAGGGCATCGAAATCATCTACGCCTGAGACCGCTGGCGCATTCTTTCGCCAAGGTCACATTTCTTACACAGGTAACACCTATTCTTAGCCCCCAACGCGTCAAGGGATCCGGGCTGGGTCCAATCGTGCGTTCAGGACTTCGGAGAATCAGGTGTTCCCCATCTCTATCGAGCGCCCGCTAAAACAGCGGGTACGCCGCTGCTGCATCTGCGTGCTGGTGCTGGCCGTCTGCGCAAACGTTGCCGCTTGCAGCGACGACAGCCCGCCTGACACCCCTTCGTCCGCACGCAACGACGCCCCCGAGGTGCAGTCGCCCCAAGCCGTGAGTTCGCTGCAAAGCTGGGCGCAGCAAGCCACGGCAGGCAGCGGCTCGGCCCACGCCGCCATCCGTAGTTCGCCGCCTTCGTCCCCCGCTTCCGATGCGCTCGCGCCGCCGGTCATCCATACCGTCGAGTGATGCGCTTGTCTTTTCCCCACAGGTGCCATTGAAAACATGACAACGAAAAGTCGACGTGAATTCCTGCGTGCAGCCGCTCAGGCGGCCGGTGCCGCGACCGCGCTCAACGTGATGCCGGCGGGTATCCGCCAGGCGCTCGCGATCCCTGCGCACAACCGCCACGGCTCGATCGAGGACGTCGAGCATATCGTGGTGCTGATGCAGGAAAACCGCTCATTCGATCACTACTTCGGTACGCTGCGCGGCGTGCGCGGTTTCGGCGATACGCGCGCGGTCACGCTGCCGAACGGCAAGCCGGTGTTCAACCAGCCGCTCGCGGCGGGCGCGGGCGAAGTGCTGCCGTTCCGTCCGAGCGCGCCGGATCTCGGCCTGCAATTCCTCGAAGATTTGCCGCACGACTGGACGAGCGGACTCGGCGCGTTCAATGGCGGACGCTACGATCAATGGGTGCCGTACAAAGGCACCACGACAATGGCGTACCTCACGCGCAACGACATCCCGTTCCACTACACGCTCGCCGACGCCTTCACGATCTGCGACGCTTATCACTGCTCGATCAACACATCCACCGATCCGAACCGCTATTACATGTGGACGGGCTACGTCGGCAACGACGGCACCGGCGGCGGCCCGGTGATCGACAATGCCGAAGCAGGCTACGGCTGGTCGACGTATCCCGAAGTTCTGGAGCGCGCGGGGATATCGTGGAAGGTGTATCAGGACGTCGGCGAAGGGCTCGACGCCAAGCATTTCTGGGGCTGGACGTCGGACCCGTTCATCGGCAATTACGGCGATACGTCGTTGCTCTATTTCAAGCAGTATCAGAACGCGCAGCCGGGCAGTCCGCTGTACGAGAAAGCGCTGCGCGGCACGAACGCGCTGGCGGGCGACGGTTATTTCGACATCCTCAAGCGCGACGTCGCGAACAACACGCTGCCGCAAGTTTCGTGGATCGTCGCGCCCGAGGCGTTTTCCGAGCATCCGAACTGGCCGGCGAACTACGGCGCGTGGTACGTCGATCAGGTGCTGCAAATCCTCACGTCGAATCCGGAAGTCTGGTGCAAGACCGCGGTGTTCATCAATTACGACGAGAACGACGGCTTCTTCGATCACCTCGTGCCGCCGTTCGCGGCGGGATCGAAGGCGACCGGAAAATCGACCGTCGATACCACCGGCGAAATTTTCGGCGGTAACGCGCAGTACGCGCCGGGCACGTTCGGGCTCGGCGCACGCGTGCCGATGCTCGTGGTGTCGCCGTGGTCGAAGGGCGGCTGGGTATGCTCGGAAACGTTCGATCACACGTCGGTGATCCGCTTTATCGAGAAGCGCTTCGGACACGGGCGCAATGTGACCGAGACGAACATTTCGCCGTGGCGCCGCGCGATTTGCGGCGATCTGACGTCCGCGTTCGACTTCCGCAATCCGAACGAGGCGCTGCCCGCCCTGCCGTCCACGACCGGCTACGTTCCCGCCGACAAGAACCGTCACAACAGCTACGCGCCGCTGCCGCCCGCCGTGCAGGCCGTGCCGAAACAGGAACCCGGCGTGCGACGCGCGCGAGCGCTGCCTTACGAGTTTTTCGTGCGGACCCACGCAAGCGAACACGATAAGCAGCTCGAAATGGACTTCGTGAACACGGGTGACGCGGGCGCGGCGTTCCTGGTCTACCGCGCGAACAGCACGGACGCGCCGCGCAGTTATACCGTCGAAGCGGGCAAGCGCTTGTCCGACCGTTTGCCGTTCAATCTCGACGGCACGTTCGATTTCACCGTTCACGGGCCCAACGGTTTCTTGCGGCGTATCGCGGGCAAGCCGCAAAAACAAGGCTGGTTCGACGACGACCACGCGGTGCCGCATGTCGCCGAAGGCTACGACGTCGCCAACGGCAACCTGCAACTGCGCCTGAAGAATCTCGGCACGGCGCGCTGCGAGTTCACCATCGTGAACGTCTACGATCCCGACAAGACGATCAAGCGGCGCGTGCGCGGCGGCGACACCGAGGAGGTCTATCTCGACTTGCGAAGCGCGCATGGCTGGTACGACATCACCGTCACCGTGAATACGGATGCGGCGTTTGTCCATCGGCTGGCGGGACACGTGGAAACGGGCCGCGATAGCGCAAGCGATCCGGCGCTGGGTGCGCGATAAGCGAGCTTGGGCTTTACCCGTGAGATGAAAAGCGGCCCTTCGGGGCCGCTTATTTATTGCGCCATACCGGTCCAACGTGCCGAAGGGTTAATCGCGCGGCATAGATTCGAGCAACGCCGCCGACCTTCGCAGACCCGCGAAAATCCGCTCCGCGACGCTCTCGGGAAAATCCGCCGGCAAGTCCGACGCCACCGTATCGATCACGCCCGGCGTCGCCGCGATCACGCGCTGGATCAGCGGTTCAGCGTCCGCGCCGTAGAAGCAGCGCTGCGCGGTCGCGTTGAAGTGCCGGCGCTGAATGTCCTTGAGCAGATAGTGTTTGCTCTTGCCCGTCACGGCCATCGCCAGCTTGGTCTTGAACCACGACCACTGGTTCGCGCCGCCGCCCTCGACCGGCCAGATCGACATGACATCGTAAAGCGGCGTCATGCGGTATCGGCCGCCCGCGAGCAACTGGATGCTGAAATTCTTCGCGTGACCGTCGGGTGCGGCCAGCATCCAGAACAGGATTTGCGCGGCGAGCAGCGTTTCGATATCGCGCTCAGCCGCTTCCGAACCGCGCAGAATGAGCGCGAGATCGGCGATGCCCGGCCCGCCGTCCGCCTCGTATTTACGCAGCGGCGAAAGCCCAAGCGCCTGACAGAAATCTTCTTGCGGCAAGCGCAAAATACGCGGGGCGCCGGGGTCCGGCCGCCGGTCGAAACGTTCGACGCACAGCACGGTCTGCGCGCCGAACCGTTCGATCCGGCTCGCCGCGACCGGCAATCCATAAGCCTTCAGCAGTTCGAGACAGAGCCATTCGTTTTCGACCGATGTCGTCAGATCGGCGCGCTTATTGCCGACAAGTCCGAGCGGCAACTTGAGGATATGCGTGGTGGGCGTCGCGCCGTGCGGACGCATCCACTGGCCGTCGTGATACAGCAGCGCGGTCTTTTCCTGCGCGCCCGCGAGCGAAATGCGGAAGTCGTCCTCGTCCTCTTGCGAACCGAACGCGGCCCGGCTCACCGAGCGCTGCAGCAGCGCCTCGATGTCGGCATCGGACACCGGCGTACCGTCGATCCGTTCCGCGCCCACCGGCGATTCGTCCTCCGCGAGCAACTGCACGGCGCCCACGCAATCCCGCCCGATTGCCTGCAGGAGATCGAATGGATCGGCGCTCGGCGTCCGGAATTTGCTCGCGATGCGCTTGCGAATGGCGTCGCTGTCCGGCAGCAGATTGTCGAAATAGTTGAGGACGCGCTCGCCTCTGAGCGGCGCGTCGTGCGGACCGAACGGCAGCGAGAGCGAGAGCGGACGGCCGACGGACGAGTGCATCCAGTCGGCGTCGTAAGCGAGTTCCATCGCGCTCCGCGCGGGCAGCCGCCATTCGCCGACGCGAACGCCGTTGGCCCAGACGGAGAGCGCGCGTCCATGCGACCGGCGTCCCATGGCTACCACGGCGCGGCGTCGGACGCCGGCGTTTGCGGGTCGGCTTCGCCCGGCTTGGTTTGCACGACGAGTTCGAGCTTGTAGGCGGCGCAGAGCGCAAGCAACTGATCCGCGCGGATGCTCGCCGGGTTTAGCTCCATCGCGGAAATGCGCGCCTGACTCACGCCGACCCGCGCCGCCGCTGCGGACTGCGTGAGTCCGGCGGCGCGGCGGGCGGCGGCCAGGATGTGACCGAGTTGATCGGGCGTGGAAAGAAGCTGGTTCATCACGGCTTACTCGTCGGGCGAATATTTTGATATTACTTGTTTTACGAGTAAATCGCAAATACTTGTTTTACGCGTAAATGTCGACTACTTGTCATGCGAGTAATTTTTCAGGCTCTTGCCGTAGTGCGAACGCAAGACCTCCACGAGTCGTTGCAGCAACGGATTTTGTGCGTCGGGCAAGTATGCGATCGCCGACTCGATCCGAAACTCCGCCTCTTCGCGAAGACGCCGGTAGATCACGCCGTCGCGTGCAATGGACATGAGCGACGACGGGATCAACGCGATGCCCTCGCCCCCGGCGATCAGACTCAGCAGCACATGGTGATCGGCCGGTTCCGGCACGCGTCGCGAATTGAAGCCGTGTTTGCGGAACAGCCGCTCATAGTGATCGTAGTAGCTCGGATTGATTCGTCGCTGCGGCCAAAACAGCGCGTCATGGCCGAGTTCGAGCAGCGAAATGCGCCTGCGCTTTCGCAACGCGTGCCCTTCGGGCAGCGCAACGACCAGTGGGTCATCGAACAGACTTTCGACGCAAAGACCTTCCGTAGCGGATGGCAAGCCGATCAGCGCGGCATCGAGTAAGCCGCGGCGTAGATCCCGTATCGAATGCTGCGAATACTGGCGCTTTTGCGTCAGGCGTAATCCCGGATCCTTGGCTTTCAGCGCGGGTTCGATCCACGCGAACAACGCGGCATCGAGCACGGTCGTAATGCCAAGTCTGAGTTCGGGACGATGGTCGGCGACGTGTTGAGCGATCCGTTCGAACGCGTTGTCGGCTGAAGCGAGGAGCGCACGGGCTTCTGTCAGCAGGTACGTCCCGGCGGAAGTGATCCGCATACCGCCGTCGCCCCGCTCGAACAATCTCGCACCGACGAGCGCCTCGAGCGCCTGAATCTGCCGCGTCAGCGGCGGTTGCGTGATGAACAGACGCTCGGCTGCGCGTCTGAAGCCCTGCTCTTCCGCAACGGCAACGAAATAGCGGAGTTGCCAAAGCTCGATGGACTGGCGCATCGCTCATCCCGATTTGCGTTGTGATACTCAAAGGGTATCACTCCGAAGGCATTGGCGCGACGTTCGGGACATCTCTATCTTGCAGACATCGGCCGCGACACGCGACGCTAACTGGAGCATAAAGATGCATGACGCCGAATCGACTTTGGCACTTGGTCGCCAATTTCTCAAAGCAATCGAACAAACCGACGAACCGTCGATCACGGAAACGTTGAAAGACATCGCGCCCGATCTTGCGCGAATGACGATCAGCTTCGCTTACGGCGAAATCTATTCGCGCCCGGCGCTCGACTTGCGGCAACGCCAGTTCGTCACTGTCGCCGCGCTCGCCGCGATGAGTGGCGCGGAGCCGCAACTGCGCTTTCACATCGCAGGCGCGCTGAACGCGGGCTGTTCGCCGCGCGGCGTCATCGAGTTGATGATTCATCTTGTGGTCTACGCAGGCTTTCCTGCTGCGCTCAATGGTATTGCAGCCGCCAGAGCGGTGTTCAGCCAAAAGCAGGTGGACGTTGCGCCCGTATCGGTTACGCCCGGCACGGCGCGTTACGAAGACGGCATCGCGGGATTGCGTGCCATCGATGGCGTGATCGGCGAGCGCGTGATTGAATCCCTGAGCGATATCGCGCCCGACCTCGGGCGGTTCATCGTCGAATTCGCGTTTGGCGACGTGTACTCACGCGAGGGTCTCGATCTCGTTCAACGCGAATTGATTACCGTGGCGGCGTTATCCGCGATGGGCTCCGCGACGCCGCAATTGAAAGTCCACATGCATGGCTTTCTCAACGTCGGCGGAACGCGGGAGCAACTCGTCGAAGCGGTCACCCAGATTGCTGTATATGCCGGCTTTCCACGCGCTATCAATGCAGCAATTGCGGCGAAAGAGGTGTTGAGCGATCGTGATACCGAAGCGCGGTGAAAGAAAGCCCTGGCAGTCGGTCCCGGTTCGAAAACAGAAATTAGAACTTCGTCGACAACCGCGCCATAAACCGCCGCGCGCCCCGCCGGAAAAATTCCGTCCAGCCGGGCAACCGGAACGCTCGATCCCGCGTTTTTAAACAATGCGATGCGAATCGGGCATGCTGTTTTGCGCAGGAAATCGGGACGGTCCGGCATGGCGGACCCTTGGTCAGATGCGCGCTCGCGCGTAGTCGAGCAGTCCGCACGCACATGCCTCGACGCCGCGCGTCATCGTATCGATGACGAGATCCGGGCGCGCCGGCACTTCGTAAGGCGAGCTCAGACCGGTGAAATCGGCGATCTTCCCTGCAGCAGCCTGCCGATAAAGTCCCTTTACATCGCGCTGGCTGCACACTGAAAAATTCGCGGTCAAGAAAATCTCGAAAAAGCGCGAACCGATAATCCGTCGCGCGTTCTGTCGATCCGCTTCAAACGGCGACACGAGCGCAACGAAGGTCACGACGCCCGCGTTCGCGCACAGCACCGCGACTTCCGCCGCGCGCCGCACATTTTCCGCGCGGTCTTTCGCACTAAATCCGAGGTCCGAACTCAGTCCGTCGCGCAAGACATCGCCGTCGATCACGATGCTCCGTGCCCCTTCCCGCGACAAGCGCTCGCCGACAAGGCCGGCCAGGGTCGATTTTCCAGCGCCGGACAGACCTGTAAGCCAAAAAACGGGCGCGGCTGTTGCAACGGTGGCAACCCGGGTTAGTTGATCGGATACGGCACTCATACGGCCTCGGCAGGAGTGATTAAAAAGCAGGCAAACGTTTGCGCGGGACGATTTCCGCGCGTTCTCTGCTCTTAATTATATCGAGACGATTTGCATTTCCGAAAAACAGGTAAGCGCTGAAAAACAATATTCCTGCCCTTGGGCCCGGCCAACGGCAGAAACTTGATACGACGTCTGACAACTAAAAACCACCGCTTCACGCGTTAATTCTCCATTCATTCCTCATTCTGGATAAAGCAAGCCCCCAATAGGCTAAAGCTTAGCCGATCTTTATCTCGTAAACCCGCATCTCGCCGATATTGAAAGCGGAAGTCATCTGACATACGATGCCGTCTAAGCGGACAACACGTAATGCTTGGTAACCGATCCGCGCTGATCGTGATTTCGACGGCGGGCGTTGTGCCTTGGCGGCTTCGCGCACCACACCTTGTCGGTCACGGTCATTTTTTCGATGTCCGCCGACCTGTTCCCGCGCCGTGAAGTGGCAACCGTCACGGGCCTCGCGAGTTTTTCCGCCGGGGCCGGCAACCTGAGCTTCACGCTCGCGATCGGCGCGCTCGTCGCGACCATCGTCTACGCGCCGTTCTTCGTCGCGCTGGGCTTCGGCGATCTGATCGGCGTGGTGCTGTTGTGGACGCTCGTGCGGCCGGCGCTCGTGAGCCGCCGCGCCGAGATCGCGCAGCCGGCGAACGCGTAGCCGCTAACATATGGATGCAGGCGATAAGGCCGGCGCGCGCGCCGGCCTTATCGTGATTTGAAAACGCTAGAAGGAAGACCACATGAACGACCACGCCAAACCTTTTCACCGCCTGCTGATTACCGGCGCGGCCGGCAATCTCGGCCAGCAACTGCGCGGCGCGCTCGCGGCCTGGGCCGATATCGTCCGCGTGAGCGACCTCGCGCCGATCCAACCGAGCGGCCCGCACGAAGAAGCCGTGCAGGCCGATCTCGCGGATCGCGACGCGGTCCACGCGCTGCTCGAAGGCGTCGATGCGGTCGTCCATCTCGGCGGAATCTCCGTGGAAGCGCCATTCGACGACCTGTTGCAAGCGAACATTCTCGGTCTCTACAACCTCTACAGCGCGGCGCAAAAGCAGGGCGTGACGCGCATCGTCTACGCCAGTTCGAATCACGCGGTGGGCTTCCATCCGGTGACCTCCGTCCTCGGCACGGATTGCGAGATGCGTCCGGACAGCCTGTATGGCGTGAGCAAGTGCTTCGGCGAATCGCTCTCGCGCTATTACTTCGACCGCTTCGGTCTGGAAACCGTGTGTCTGCGGATCGGCTCGTCGTTCGACAAGCCGCGCAATCCGCGCATGCTCGTCACGTACCTGAGCTTCCGCGATTTCATCGAACTCGTGCGCTGCTCGCTCTTCACGAATCGCGTCGGGCACGCCATCGTCTATGGCGTTTCGGACAATCCGGTGAAATGGGTCGATAACACGAACGCGGCGTTTCTCGGTTTTCGTCCGCAGGACAGTTCCGCCGAATTCACGCATCTGTTCCCGCCGAGCGCGCCGGATTCGAATCTCGACGATCCCACGCAGCGCTTTCAGGGCGGACCGTTCGTGCTCGCCGGACCGATGGAGCCGCGTCGATGAGCGCCCCGTTTGCAAGCGGCGTCGAGCGGCTCGAAGCAGCGGGAACGGCGCCGTGCGAAGTGGGCGAAAGCCCGGTCTGGCGCGAGGCCGAACAGGCGTTGTACTGGGTCGATATTCCCGCGCGATCCATCATCCGGTTCGCGATCGAAACGGGCCGCCGCGATGCGTGGCGCTTGCCGGAAAAAGTGGCGTGCATCGCATTCGATCGCAACGGCACGGTGCTCGCGGGCTGCGAAAACGGCCTCTTCGCGGTGACGCTTTCGGATGCACCGGACGCGACCGTGAAGAAGCTCGCCGCGCCGGATTTCCCATTCCCGGATATGCGCTTCAACGACGGCCGCTGCGACCGTCAAGGCCGCTTCTGGTCCGGCACGATGGTGCAGGACATGGCCGCCGCGAACCCGGCGGGCGCGCTGTATCGCTTCGACGCAAACGGCACGCTGTCCGCGCCGGTCGTCGATGGACTCATCACGCAGAACGGGCTCGCGTGGTCGCCGGATGGGGCGACGATGTACTTGTCGGATTCGCATCCGACGCGCCGGCTCGTCTGGGCCTTCGACTACGACATCGCGACCGGCGAGCCGCGTAATCGCCGCGTGTTCGCGGACCTGAACCAGTTTGCGGGACGCCCCGACGGCGCGGCGGTCGACGCCGACGGCTGCTACTGGACTTGCGCGAACGACGCCGGCCGCCTGCTGCGCTTCACGCCCGAAGGCCGTCTCGATCGCGAGATCGCGCTGCCCGTGACGAAGCCCGCGATGTGTGCGTTCGGCGGACGCGAGATGGACACGCTCTTCGTCACGTCGATCATCCCGGCGAACGGCGCGAACGAACACGACGGACATGTGTTCGCGGTGCGTCCGGGCGTGCGCGGTCTGGTCGAAGCCGCGTACGCGGGCGTGCTTTGAAACTCGCGTTGAAGCTTACTTCGCCGCCGCCCGCGCGCGGCGGCGGGTGAGCCACTGCACCACCAGCAATCCCACGATCATCACCGTCAGCGAGAGCGCGGTGGTCATCGTGCCCAGCGCGTAGATCACCGGCGTCGTCACCGACGTGGTCAAGCCCTGAAGTTCGAGCGGCAACGTGTTCTGGTCGCCGATAGCCTGCGACGTCCGCGCTATTTCATCCCACGAAAGCGTAAAGCCAAACATGCCCACGCCGATCACCGAAGGTCCGATGATCGGCAGCACGACATGTTTGAAGCTCTGCCAAGGAGACGCGCCAAGATCGCGCGCGGCTTCTTCGTAAGCCGGATTGAAGCGGTTGAACACCGCGAACATCACGAGCAAACCGAACGGCAGCGTCCACGTCATGTGTGCGCCGAGCGCCGACGTGTAGAGACCCATCGAGGTCGAGTAGCTGTCGGCGAAGGACTGGAAACCCCATGCGTTGGCGAGAAACTTCACGCCGTTGTCGAGCAGCCGGAAGGTCAGGCCAATACCCAGCGACACGATGATCGACGGCATGATGAGACTTGCAACGGATACGTAAAACACGGCTGTATCGCCGCGAAAACGCTTTCTGAACGCCAGCCCCGCCGCGACCGAAAACACCACGGTCAGCACCGTGACGACCGCCGCGAGCCGCACGGAACGTCCGAACGCGGCCCAGATATCGATCTCGCCGATCCCTTGCCGCAACACCGCGAACCAATGCAGCGAGACGCCGCGCATCGGGAACGTGAGGCCGCCTTCAGGGCCTTGAAACGACAGGATGAAGATGGTGATGACCGGGCCGTAGAGGAACAGCACGAAGAGCGCGAAGAGCGCGGCGAGCCAGTAGAAACTCGCCGGACGGCGCTCGCGGTGTTTGAGTCGGATCGCTGACATCTCAAAGCTCCTTGCGGATATCGACGACACGGGTCAGCGCCCACACGATCATCAGCACGACCGCGAGCAGGATGATCGCGTTGGCGGCGGCGGCGGGAAATTGCAGATAACCGGTCTGCACCTGAATGATCTTGCCGACCGACGCGATCTGCTGGCCGCCCATCACGCCGACGGTCAGAAAATCGCCCATCACGATCGTCACCACGAAAATAGAGCCGATCACGATGCCCGTTTTGGAAAGCGGCAGCACGACGTCGCGAATCACTTGCCAACCGCTCGCGCCCGCATCGCGCGCGGCTTCCAGCAGCGAACGGTCGATACGCATCATCGCGTTGAAGATCGGCACGATCATGAAGAACGTGAACAGGTGGACGAAGGCGAGCACGACCGAGAAGTTCGAATAAAGCAGCCATTCGAGCGGCCTGTCGATCAGATGCGCCGCGAGCAAAGTCTGGTTCACGAGGCCGTTGCGGCCGAGGAGCGGCATCCACGAAATCATGCGGATCACGTTCGATGTCCAGAACGGAATCGTGCAAAGCAGGAACAGCACGGTCTGCATGCCCGTCGTGCGGATATGGAACGCGAGGAAATAAGCAATCGTGAATCCGAGCAAGAGCGTAATCGCCCAGACGAGCACGCAGAACTTGAGCGTGGACCAGTACGTCTTGAACGTGACGCACATATCGGTCATCGACGAACAGCCGTCGAAGATCGCCGCGTAGTTCTTGAACGTGAATGCCGGGATGATCTGGTACTCGTTGAAGTCCCAGAAACTCACGATCAGCGTAATCACGAGCGGCACGAGAAAGAACAGCACGAAGGTCAGCGTGAGCGGCGTGGCCTGCAGCCAGGCCGCCGCGCGATAGCGCTTGACCCTTGCCGCGCTCGCAGGCGCAGCAGGCGGTTGCGTGGGAAGCTCGATGGATGCCATTGGCTATACCGGTTAAAAACACTTCTGCGGCGAACGCGCGACCTGCCGCGCGTTCGCCGCGTGCGTTGCATGGCCGCGAATCAGGCTGAGAATCCGGCTGAAAATCCGGCTGCTAATCAGGCTGCTAATCAGGCTGCTAATCAGGCCGCGATGAACTCGTTCCACTTCTGGACCATGTAGATGTTCTCGTCCATCACTGCGTTCCAGCACGCGATCGCGCCCATGCGCTGGGTGTACGAGCCACCGTCGCGAACCGCGCCGGCCTTCTCCAGAAGCTGACCGTCCGGCGCCTTGATGTCCTGCGCCGCGGCCTTCCCTTCGATCCAGTAATCCCACTCGTACGGCTGCATATGCGACTTGGCCGTGTCCAGCACGCCTGCGTAATAGCCCTGACGCATCAGATACGCACCCGCCCAGCCGTCCTGGAACCAGTTGACGAACTCATATGCCGCGTCGAGCTTGCGGCCCTGCAGCGAACGCGGCAGACCGAAGCCCGACGCCCACGAGCGATAACCTTCCTTGAGCGGCTGGAACGTACACGCGACACCCATCGTGCGCACCTTCGTGACCGCCGGCGACCACATCGACTGGATCACCACTTCGCCCGAGGCCATCAGGTTCACGCTCTCGTTGAAGTCTTTCCAGAACGCGCGGAACTGGCCCGCCCGCTTCGCCTCGATCAGCACCTTGATCGTGTGATCGATCTCGGCGCGCGTCATGTTGCCCTTGTCGCCGTACTTGAATTTGCCGCTCGCCTCGATCGCCATCGCCGAGTCCATGATGCCGATCGCCGGAATGTTCAGCAGCGCAGCCTTGCCCTTGAACTCCGGATTGAGCAGTTCGGCCCAGCTGTTGATCGGACGCTTGATGAGGTCGGGACGGATGCCGAGCGTGTCGGCGTTGTAGGTGGTCGGGATCAGCGTCATCCATTCGGTCGGCGTGGCCGAGAACTCCGTGGAGCGCGCGCCCGTCAGGAACATGACCTTCTTCGGCGCGGTGCCCTGATCGCCGATCTTCTTGCCGTTGATCTCGCCGCGCGTGAGCACGGGCGTGATCTTGTCGGCGTGCTTGATCTTCTTCACGTCCATGCCCGCGAGCGTGCCGGCCGGGATCAGTTTCTTAAGCGAAAAGTATTCCGTATCGACGATATCGAAGGAGTTCGGCTGCGTGATGATGCGCTTGGCGACGTCGTCGGTCGTGACCGGGATGTACTGAATCTCGATACCTGTGTCTTCCTTGAACTTCTTCGCGATGTCCGCGCTTTGATTGACTGCCGTGCCGAGATAGCGCAGCGTGATCTTTTCCTGTGCATGCACGTAAGGGAATCCCGCGATACCGGCCACCGCCACCGCGCCCTTCAGAAAGCCGCGCCGCGATACCGCACGGCTCTCGGCGAGGTCCGCGGCGGCATCGACCGCGGCGCTCGCCGTGCTCTGGATCTGGCTCGCGCCCGACGGCTTTTCGTCCTGCTCGTTCATTGCAATCTCCCTCAGTTGAAGTTGTCGTTCAGTGCAACGGAAAGCGGCGCCGTCATGCGGCGAGTGCGTGCGCGTCCTTCTCGTTCCACCAGACCACGACGCGCGATTCCGGCCCGAGCTTGTGCGGGTCGTAGTCGCCGTCGGGCAAGAGCGAAACCAGTTCCGGCGAGCCGTCGAGCGGCGCGAGCGTCATGCGCAGATGCGTGCCCTGATACTCGGCGTCGCGGACCGTGCACGGAATGCCGCCGATCCGGCTGAAGCCGCCGTCGCTCGACGCCGCCTGAACGGGCGTGACGCCGTGCGGCGCGATACGCAGATGGTCGGCGCGCACGGTGAACGCGCGGCCGTTCGCTTCGAGCACGTTGTGACCGCCGAGAAAGCGCGCGACGAATTCGGTGCGCGGCCGGTTGAACACTTCATGCGGTGGCCCGCTCTGCTCGATTCGCCCGTGGCTCATCACGACCACCATGTCGGCCAGCGCCATCGCCTCCTCCTGCGAGTGCGTGACGTGCACGAAGGTGATGCCGAGTTCCTTCTGCCAGCGCTTGAGTTCGGCGCGCATCTGCACGCGCAGGAAAGGATCGAGTGCGGAGAGCGGTTCGTCGAGCAGCAGGCAGCGCGGCTCGTTCAGGAGCGCGCGAGCGAGCGCGACGCGCTGCTGCTGGCCGCCCGACAATTGCGACGGCTTGCGTTCCGCGTAAGCGCTCATCGCGACGAGGTCGAGCAATTCCCCCGCGCGCTTGCGCCGTGCTTCCTTCGCGACGCCGCGCATCTTGAGACTGAACGCCACGTTGTCGAGCGCCGACAGATGCGGGAACAGCGCATAGCTCTGGAACACCATCGCCGTGCCGCGCTCGGCGGGCGCTTCGCGCGTCACGTTGCGATTGGCGATGAGGATGTCGCCTTCGCTGACCGTCTCGTGACCCGCGATCATGCGCAGCGTCGAGGTCTTGCCGCATCCCGATGGCCCGAGCAGACAGCAGTACTGTCCGCCCGGAATGCGCAGGTCGATCGAATCGACGGCGAGCGCGTTGCCGTATTGCTTCGAGACGTGAACCAGTTCGATATCGGCGGCCGTGGTGTGGATCACGCTGGCAGTAGTCTGGCTCATGTACACAGGTCCTTGAGGCGGATTAAGCCCCTTCAACTTCGCATCGATGGCGCGTGGACAAGACCATTGCGGTTCATAAGCGTCGCAATGGACGGACAGCTTGCGTTTAGCGGTATGTCCTGCCTAATGCAAGACACATGCCATTTTTCTTTTCTCAAAGGACAAGCTGCTGGCGCGCGGTGTATTCGCACCGATCACAATGACCTCACCGTTTCGTTGACGATTCGCAACGCGAATCGTCAACGCTTCACGACAGCGCGCACAGCACAAGAGCAGGGCACGCAAAAGCCAAGTTGGGGCACCCGTAGCGCCTGATGCGGCCTGCGAGACATAAAGTGGCCTACGTCCCCCGCTTTCATTGCTTGCGGCGTCGCCGTCAGCGAGAAAATCCAGTGCCGAAGCCAGGACGACTTGGCGCGTAACTTGCAAACGATTCGACGAGCAGATCGTTAGCGATCGGATCACCGCGCGTTGCACGAACACAGTGCGCTTTCGAGCCAGCGCGGGGCACGAGCCGCCAAAACGGAACACACGCGGCGGCTCACCCCTGACAGGTCACTCAAACAGTCACTCGCTCATGAACGACATGAAAGTCCCAGCGGTCCCGACTGACAACGCATTCGCCGCGCTCGCGACGCACGGCCGCTTTCCGTATCGGCCCATCACCGATACCGACGCATACCGCTGGCCCGGCGAGACGAGTCTTGCCGTCTACCTCGGCTTCAACATCGAACATTTCGCTTTCGGCGAAGGGCTTGGCGCGGCGCTTGGGCCCATCTCGCCGCAACCCGACGTGCTCAACTACAGCTGGCGCGAGTACGGCAATCGCGTGGGCGTCTGGCGCTGCCTGGAACTGTTCGATCAGTTGGCGATGCCGGCGGGCGTGCTCATCAATACCGCGCTTTACGACCATTGCCCCGACGTGATCGACGCCTGCCTCGCGCGCGGCGACGAACTGATCGGCCACGGCCACACGAACGCGCGCCGCCAGAGCGATCTCGATGAAGACGGCGAACGCGCGTTGCTGCTCCACTGCCGCGAACGGATTGCCGCACATGCGGGTACGCCGCCTGCCGGCTGGCTCTCGCCGTGGATTTCCGAATCGCGTCTGACGCCCGACTTGCTGGCTGAAACCGGTTATCGCTATACGCTCAACTGGTGTCACGACGACCGCCCGGTACGCATGGCGACGCGCGGCGGGCCGCTCTGGTCGATACCGTATCCGCAGGAACTCAACGACCTGCCGATGATGGTCGGACGTCATCTCGACGGCGCGGCGTTCGCCGATATGATCATCGACCAGTTCGACGAAATGCGCGAACAGGCGACGCGCGGCCGTCATCCGCAAGCGTTGGTGATGGGCATCGCACTGCATCCGTATCTGGTCGGGCAACCGTATCGGCTACGTCATTTGCGGCGCGCGCTCGCGCATATCGCGGCGGCGCAAGCGAGCGGCGACGTGTGGCTCACCACGCCCGGTGCGATCGCGCAGCATATGGATGCCATGGAGCTGGCGGGCAAGGTCTCGCCAGCGCCTTTTGCCGCGCAAGCAGCAATCTAACCAGCGCGCCGACCGCACACGGACATGGCCTCCAGACCGCTCGCCAAACCCGCGATTCAACGGCGGCCGCATCGGCAGGAAGCGCCTCGCGAATCCTCGCAGGACGTTGACGCGCGTATCTATCAGGCGATTTTCGATGGCGTGCTGAATCATCGCCTGACGCCCGGCACGAAGCTGCCGGAGCCGGAACTGTGCCAGTTGTTCGGTGTGGGACGGGCTGTCGTGCGACGCGTGCTGGAGAAGCTGGCCTACGATGGAATCGTCGCATTGCGGCCGAACCGGGGCGCCGTGATCGCAGAGCCGACCCCCGAGGAAACGCGCGAGATCTTCGCGGCGCGCCGCGCGATGGAGCGCATGCTCGTCGAACTGGCGGTCGAACACGCGAGCGCCGCCGATATCGCGGCGCTCCGGCGTCAACTCGCCGACGAGCATCAGGCGATGCATCGCTTCGATCAGCCTTCGTGGGCCAGGCTCGCGAGCGACTTCCATCTGCGGATCGCGGCGCTCGCACACAACGCGATCCTGCAGCGCTACCTCACGGAACTCGTCTCGCGATGCTCGCTGATCGTCGGTGTGTACGAGCCGCCGGGCAACGCGCCGTGCGAACATGACGAGCACGCGGCGATCGTGGATTGCATAGAGGCACGCGACGCGCAGGGCGCGATTGCGCGGATGGAGGCGCATCTGCGCGAGCTTGAGGAGCGGATTGAAACGTCGCGCATGCTGGGCGAAAAGAGTCTCGCGCACCTGCTCGGGATAGCACGGTCTTGACCGGTTAAACGGCGTCGTTCGTGACCGTCCGACCACACTCAGAGGCAATCATGGAAATCGACTTCGACGCGATCACCGAATACCAGCGCTACAAACTGATGGCGAGCCTTATCGTCCCGCGCCCGATCGCACTTGTCACGACGTTGAGCGAAAACGGCACCGTGAACGCCGCGCCGTTTTCGATGTTCAACATGCTGGGCGAGGAGCCGCCTATCGTGATGATCAGCATCAACCGGCTTGCCGACGGCACGCTCAAGGACACCGCCGTGAACATTGCGCAGCGCCGCGAGTTCGTCGTGCATCTGAGCGACGAAGCCATGGCCGAAAAGATGCATCGATGCGGAGAACGTTTGCCGCCGGATGTGAGCGAACTCGCAGCGGTCGGATTGACGCCTGTGCCGAGCACGCATGTCGCGCCGCCGCGCATCGAGGAAGCGCCGGTCGCGTTCGAATGTACCTTGTGGGAGACGCTCGAAACGACGAGCCGTCATATCTTTATTGGGCGTGTTCACCGGTTGCACGCACGCGACGAACTTATCGACCTCGACACCTGGCGCGTGCGACTTCAGCATTACTTTCCGGTCGGCCGCTTCGGCGCGAGTGACTACGTCACGACGCGCGACCGCTTCACGATCGGTTGAGCGCCGCGCTCGACGATCTCAGCATTGTCCGGATAAAATCCACCCGCGCCGTGTCCGGCTGAACGCGGCGTGTCCGCGTGCGTGCGGGATGCGTGCGGTGCGAAGACTTACCCTGACTTACGAACCCGAATCCGGCTTGCGTTATCGGCCGATCATGTTGTTTGAACAAATACGGTAAGTGCCTGGACCCAAGGACTGATGCAGCAATTCTTTATGACACGCCGCGGCGCACTTGCCCTTCTGCTCGACGCGCGCCGCCGATGGGGGAAGGATATGGAGGGCCAGCGCGTGTACGAAGCGGGTTCAGCGCTCGACTCTATCGACGCCATCAATCGGCTGATTCTCGATGTGCGGGCTTATCGTACGCATGAGTTTTCGCTTGCGTTTCCGCTCGCGGCTGACGTGGTTATTTCTTCACGGGGTTAGGGTTTGCTGGCGCGGGTTGGGTTTGTTTGCTAGCGGTGTTTGGGAAGGTGCACTGGTTTAGTTTGCTCGCGCCGGTTGGTTTCTTTTGCTTGCGCTCGCTGGGAACTTACATTCGTGTAGGTTTATTAGCTCTGCCCCTGTCCGGGGCGGGACTCACTTTCTTTGCTGCTGCAAAGAAAGTAAGCAAAGAAAGCAGCGTGACCTACTAAGTGTCCACCACGAACCGCAACCGGGAGTGGCGCGCAAGCGGATTCGGTCATCGCACCACACAACAGAGTGGAGCCGCTCATCCATCCCGGCAGGCACGAAGTGCCTGCCGGAACGGCACAACAAAAAACCAAACCGAGCGCTGGTTGTAGGTGTGGCCATCGTCCGAGCGCAGCGAGGATGGAACTGACAGATGCTGTGCCAATACCGACGAATGCGAGTTGTCATAGTCAGCCTGCGCGCCTATCCGCTCGGTTATTCGTAGTGGACACATAGGCGGATAAGCTGCTTTCTTTGGTTACTTTCTTTGCAGCAGCAAAGAAAGTGACTGCTGCCGCGCATAGCGGCGTGCTAATAGACCTACACGAAAGCAAGTTCAAAAGAAGCGGCCGAACATCAGACGGTGTAACCCACCCACCCACCCTCAAGCCGCCCCACGGCGCCGAATCCCGTGTTGCAGCTAGCCAAAGAAAGTGACTACTGCCGAGCATAGCGGCGTGCTGCTAAACCTACACGAAAGCAGGTTCACAGAGAGCACAGGCAAACAAAAGCCACGGGCGCCAGCAACCCCAAACCCTGTCCGCTCAAGCGGCCTCACTGAGCATAGCCCGAACCGCCCCGATCGCCTCCCGCTGCAACTCCCGCAAATCAACCCCCTCAATCTGATCATCATCAACCACCCGCCGCCCGGCGGAAAATAGCGCCGCCAACGAAGGCCGCCCACCCGACGCAACCGGCCCAATCGCCGGATCGTGCAGCCCAAAATACCGCGGATCGTCCAGCCGATAAACCGCGATATCCGCCGAATACCCCGGCGCAATCCGCCCAACCTCCGGCAACCCGAGCACCTCAGCACCGCCCGCCGTGCCCCAGTGCACGACATCCTCGACACTCGCCGCATCCGCGCCGCCCTCGAAGCTGCCGCCCCGAAACGTCGGCCGCGCTTCCATGCCGCGCCGCGCGCGCTGTGCGAGCCACGCCATGTGCACCTCGGAAATCATGTCGGCCGCTTCGTTCGACGCGGCGCCATCCACGCCGATCGACACCGGCACGCCCGCATCGGCCATCTCGCGAACCGGACAGATTCCGCTACCAAGCCGTCCGTTCGACTGCGGACAATGCGCGACACCGGTCCGCGTCTGTGCGAGCAACGCAAGTTCGTCGGCGTCGACTTTCACCAGATGCGCGTACCACGTGTCGCTGCCAAGCCAGTCGTTGTCGCCGCAAAAACCCACCGGCGAGCGCGCGTACATCGCGTGGGCGCTGTCCTGATAGCTCACCGTCTCCGACAAATGACTATGCAATCGAAGCCCGAGCTTGCGCGCCGCCGCCGCCGTCTCGCGCATCTCGTGCGGGGAAATCGAGTAGAGAACTGTAGTGGGCGCGACGACTACGCGGCGCATCGAACGCGCCGATGCATCGTGATACTTCCACGCGAGCCGCTCGATATCGGCGACATACGCATCCAGCGATTCGGGACGCAGCGCCGTCGGCAACTCCGCTTCGAGCTGACGCGTCCGGGTCGCGCCGCCGCGCAGCAAGACGAAGCGCAGGCCCAGTTTCTCGGCTTCTTCGAAGAGGATCGCCGAGCTGTCGAACGGCATGCCGGGATAGTAGACATAGTTGTGATCGGCCACCGTCGTGCAGCCCGAACGCATCAACTCGATCATGCCAATCCGCGCCGCAAGCCTGAAGCGCGTTTCGTCGAAGAGTGCGCGAAAGCGATACGGCGTCGCGGCAAGCCACGGCGTCAGCGACGCGTTCAGCCCGCCCGGATCGCCCTTCAAAAGCGACTGAAACAGATGATGGTGTGTATTGACCCACGCCGGATACACCACGCAATCGGTCGCGTCGACGATGGTTTCGCCCTCGCGCGGCGTCAGTGCGCCGATCGCCTCGATGGTCTCTCCTTCGATGCGGATATCGGGACCGGCCAGGCGCGCGGGCTGGTCCGCGCTGCCCTTGCCGCCCGACATGATGGCCGCCGCGTTTCGAATCAGGATGCTCATTTAATCGCTCTCACAGTTCGCTTTCGTGCCAGCCGCGCAAGCCGATGCGCGAGACCCACACCGTGATGCCGAACAGCACCACGCCCGTCACGGTAATCAGAAAAAGGGCCGCGAAAAGCCGCGGAATGTTCAACTGGAAACCCGCCTGCAAAATCTGGTAAGCGAGCCCCGCGCCGCTGCCGCCCGTCCCCGCGACGAACTCCGCCACCACCGCGCCGATCAGCGATAGACCGCTCGAAATACGCAAGCCACCGAAGAAATACGGCAGCGCGCTCGGAATCCGCAGGCGCACGAGCGTCTGCCAGCGCGTCGCGCGATTGATGCGAAACAGGTTGATAAGACCGGGGTTCACGCTGCGCAACCCGAGCGCTGTATTGGAGATGATCGGGAACAAGGCAACCAGCATCGCGCAGATCACGAGCGCGACCGTCGTATCCTTCACCCAGATGATGATGAGCGGCGCGATCGCGACAATCGGCGTGACCTGCAGCAAGATTGCATACGGAAAGAAGCTCGCCTCGATCAGCGGACTCTGCACGAACAGCAGCGCGATAACAACGCCGAGCACGGTCGCCAGCGCAAACGCGAGCAGCGTGATCTTGAGCGTGGCCATCAGGCTGACCAGCAGCATCGGGCCGTCCTTCACGAGTTGCAATGCGATGTCGTGCGGCGCGGGCACCAGATACACCGGCACCTTGAAGAACGCGCACCAGCCTTCCCACAACAGCAACATCAGCGCACCGACTATCCACGGCGCGGCGGTCTTCATGGCGCCCGGCCGGCCGAGCAAGGGCAAGCGTTTCGCGGCGATGGCGGGCTTCACGCGATCGGTCCGTGAAGCAAGGGACTGGCTCGTCATCATTGCACTCCTGCTTCGTTGAGAGACGACGCACGATGGGCGTCGGTAATCAGGTCGGACAAGGTCTTGCAGTGCGCCATGAACGACGGCGACACGCGATACGCATCGTCGCGTTCAGCAGGACCGTCGATCGGCACTTCCGCGATGATGCGCCCCGGCCGCGCCTGCATCACCACCACGCGCTCCGACAAATACACCGACTCGTAAATGCTATGCGTGACGAACACGACCGTCATGCCGCGCTTCTTCCACAGCGCGCGCAGATCGCTGTCGAGCTTGTTGCGCGTGAATTCGTCGAGCGCGCCGAACGGTTCGTCGAGCAGTAGCAAATCCGGCTCGGTGACGAGCGCGCGCGCAAGCGACGCACGCATCTGCATGCCGCCGCTCAACTCACGCGGACGCACGCCGCCGAACTTCGCGAGCCCGACGTTCGCAAGCGCGTCCGCCACGCGCGCATCCGCTTCGCGGCGCGGCACGTGAGCGAGATCGAGCGGCAAACGCACGTTATCCGCGATACTCGCCCACGGCATCAGTGTCGCTTCCTGAAACACCATCGACATGCGCCGTCCCTTCGATCCGACCGTCTCGAACGGCTGATTCCACCAGCGCATGTGTCCATGCGTCGGCGTTTCGATGCCTGCAAACATTTTGAGCAGCGTGCTTTTTCCGCAGCCCGACGGCCCGAGCAGCGAGACGAATTCGCCAGGCGCGATCGCGAGACGCACGTCTTCGAGCGCGACCGTGCCGTTCGCGTAGATCTTGTCGACGCGCTGCACCGAAAGCGCGGCGTCGGCGTGAGATGCAGCAGGAAAGGATGCCGGGGCGTTCATGCTTCAGTCCTCCGTTGCGATACGAAATACTTCTTTCTCGCCGTGCGTTTCCAGCAGTTTCAGCAACTTGCGGCGCATCAGCAGTCCGGGCTGGTCCGACGTCATGTGGCATTCCTGCTGGCGTCGCACGTCGATACACGCGTCGTAGTCCGTCGCTTCGAGAATTCCGCGGTCTTCATCGGTAATCGGACGGTCCCAGTCGATCAGTTCCTGCGTCGAACACGCTTCCTCGCTGTCGTTCCGATAGAGCCATTGCACGAGCATCATCGTTTTATCGTCGATAGGCGTCGCGCAGTTGTAGATGATGTGATGCACGCCGCTTGCCGGATACATGCAGCCGAAACGCCGCGAAAACGGCATGAACCAGCGATTCACGAGATGCCGCTCGGTGACGTCGTCGGTCGTGCCGGTAATGCGGAAGCTCGCCTCAGGATTGCGGATCGGCACGTGCGTCTCGGCTTCGAAACCCCACTCGTTCGGCCGGAATTCGTACTTCGACGGCTTCGGGCTATTGAAGAGACCGAAGTTCGATTTATGCACGAAGCTGAAGTGCGAGTTGTCGAACGAGTTCTCCATCATGCGAAGCGGGCTCGTATTCCACTGCTCGTAGAACTGCAGGATGCGCCGATAGCCCGGCGCCGTTTCTTCCGGAAATTCGGGGATCGGCTGCAACGGATCGTCGAGCGCGACCCACGCGTAGCCATAGCGTTCCTCGCAGCGGAACGACTGCACGATCGCCCGCGACGGAATCTCGCCGCCGTCGTTCTGCGGAATCTTCACGCACTGTCCGCTGCAGTCGTAGGTCCAGCCGTGATAGCCGCACGCGATGTTGCCGTCGTCGTCCACGTAACCTTTCGACAGCTTCGCGGTGCGATGGCAGCAACGGTCGCGCAGCGCATGCGGCTTGCCGCCCGCGCCCTTCCACAGGACGATCGCCTCGCCGAGCAGCGTGAACGGCTTGGGGCCGTCGTCGAGTTGCGACATCGGCATGATCGCGTACCAGAAGCGGCGCAAAACCTTTTGACGTGTAACCAGCATGTGAATCTACTCCTCGTAACCGGTGAAGTTAGGTCGATGCGCGGCTCAGGGCATGACCTTGGCGTTCTGGATGTACTGCAGCGTGTAGGCGCTCTTGTAGTCCGTGCTCGCCTTCAGCAGCTTCGCGCCGACCATGTAGTCGTAGGTCTTCTTCCAGCGCGCGTCCGTCATCGCGCCGATACCGAGCGCCGATGCATCGCCGCCCGTCACGAGCTTCAGTTTTTTCAGCTGATCGACGCCGAACGCGAGTTGCGCATCGGTCATCTCGGGGTTGTCTTTCTTGATCAGCGCGTTGCCGGGCGCGGGATCGGCGAGGTAGCTTTTCCAGCCTTCCATCGACGCCTTCACGAAGCGCGCGGTCACGTCCGGCTTATCCGTGAGCGTCTTGCGCATGCCGACGATGGTCGTGTTGTACGGCGGATAACCCGCATCGGCGAAAAGGAAGAAGTGGCTCTTCACATGCGCCTGCTCGGCCTGATAGGTCTCGGACGACGGATACGCCTGCATCGCCACGTTAGGATCGACGAAGAACGGCTGAAGATTGAACGTGTACGGGCGCGTCTGCGCATCGCTGTAGCCGTACTTTTCCTTCAGCCACGGCCACCAGCTCGTGCGGCCCGATCCCGCCACGAGGATGGTCTTGCCCTTCAGGTCCGCGAGACTTTTAACGTCGTCGTGGACGAGCATGCCTTGCGGATCGAACTGGAACGACGCCGCGACGGTCGTCACCGGAATGCCGGCTTCCACGCTCGACAGCACCTGAAAGTCGTAGCCGAGGATGAAGTCCGCCTGGCCGCCCACCAGCAGTTGCATTCCGTTCACTTGCGGGCCGCCCATCTTGATGGTGACGTCGAGGCCCGCTTTCTTGTAGAGGCCGGTCGCGACCGCCTGATAGAAGCCGCCGTGTTCCGCTTGCGCGTACCAGCTCGTCAGGACCGTGACGTGGTCGTCGGCGTGAGCGGACGCGGCGAGCACGATGCCGGAACCCAGGGTTAAAACGTTAAGCAAGCGACGCAGGACACGCATGGAACGCCTCGTAGAGTAAGCATGAAGTTAGAACGAGGACGTTTGAACGAAGGCCGCACGCAATGAAAAACGCACGACGGACAGGACCTATATGACGCACAACAAAAGGTGAATTCGGGGCAACCGCATGCACGCATCTTGTTGGCGAGATCGGACGATCCCGTTCAAACGCCGACGTTCGTCGACGTGGGCGCGCGATGCGCCCCAAGAGCAATGCCCCACGCCCGCTGAATGTGCCGGACGCTAGCCGCTTCTACTCTGCTTATTTTATTAGCGAGTTCCGTGCCATGGCGCGAAGCCCGTCACGACGGATGAGCGGCCGGAATTTTTACCATCGCGGCGTGCACGGCGCACGTCCGTGAAGCACGGCAGGCACCTTGGCAGTGCATTGGCTGAGCGCGGCCGCTCAGCGGATTTCTATTTCGATAAACACGACCTCATGCGCACTCGCGTTCACCACGTTGTGCTCGACGCCTTTCAAGCCGGCATAGCTCTGTCCCGCCCGCAATACCGACACGCGATTACCTGTCTTCGTTTCGAGCAGGAGTTCGCCATCGGTCTGCGGCACGACGATGTAGTCGTGTCCGTGAATGTGCCAGCCGGTTTCGGAACCGGGCGCGAACCGCCACTCGGTCACGATGGCCCGCTCGTTCGACACTTGTCGCGTGGGGACCGCGGGTTGTCTTGTCATGCGTCGTTACTCCTTGCGTAAATATAAAACGCGCCAGTTCAGGCGACCAACGCGCGTCCGAGTTCGATCAACGCGCGATCGCTGCCCGGCGGGCCGATCAGCGAAAAGCCGAGCGGCACGCCGTCGATTTGCATCAGCGGCAAGGATAACTGCGGACAGCCGGCCAGTCCCGCGACGCACAGCATGTTGATCGACTGGTTGCGGTAGGACTCGAGCATGTCCTCGGTGTCGGTGAGAAGCGGCGCGACGCCGGGCATGGTCGGCATGAGGATCACGCGGCGTCCGTCGAGCAGCTTCAGCAAGCTCGTGCGGAACGCGTCGCGCACGCTTTCGTGCTCGTCGTTCTGCGCGGTCGTGATCGTGCGGGACCATTCGAAACGCTCGCGCACGCCCGGGCCGAGCTGGAAATCGTAGCGTTCGATGTTCTCGCCGTGACTGCGCCACGCCTGGAAACCCTGCATGAAACGGAACGCCCAGAACAGGTCGTCGGTCGAGGGCGACATGATATTCGCGCGCTCGCTCGCGCCGAACTTTGCGCGCACGCGTTCGAGCGTTGCCGCGAACGCCGCCGCGACCGGCGCGGACAACAGCGCCATCGCTTCGTTCGGCAGTATGACGTCGGGTATGGCGGGAAGCGTAGCGGTATCGTCGCCGAGCAGCACGTTGCCGACGCGCGCGAATGTATCGATGTCGCGCGCGAACCAGCCGCAGGTATCGAAACCGGGCGCGAGCGGCATGCAGCCTTCGAGACTCACGCTCGCGTGCGTCGGCCGCAAGCCGATCAGACCGCAATGGCTCGCGGGCGCGCGCACGGAGCCGCCGGTGTCGGTGCCGAGCGCAAAGTCGCACAAGGCGTTCGACACCGCCGCCGCCGACCCGGAACTCGACCCGCCGCACACGCGCTCTGGCGCCGCGCCATTGCGCGGCACGCCGAAGTGCAGGTTCTTGCCGTTCATCGAGAACGCGAGTTCTTCCGTATAGGTTTTGCCGGCGAACACCGCGCCCGCCGCGAGCAGCGCATCGACCACCGGCGCGTGCGCCGTCTTGATGCCCGACATCGCGAGCATGTGCGGGTTGCCGCAACCGGTCGGATAACCGGCGACATCGAAGATATCCTTCACGCCGAAGGTCAGACCGGCGAGCGGGCCGGTCGCGGCGTTCGGCACGGGTGCGTCGGGAAAGGGAACGAAGGCGCGGGACGAAGCGAAGTCTGGATTCATAGGGCGTCAGTGTGCGGGAACGGGATCGGTGGGAACGGGCAGTGTCGCGATTTCATCCACTCGGATGCAGCGCGCCGAGTGCGCCGCACCGACCGCGCGCTCCTCGGGCTGCGTCTCGCGGCAACGGTCGATAGCATGCGGGCAGCGCGGAGCGAACGCGCAGCCGGGCGGCAGCGTGGACAGATCGGGCGGCGCACCGCCGATCGTCGCAAGGCGCGCGCCCTTCTCCATCGCGCCGTGTGTGCGGCCGCGCAAGAGCGCGATGGTGTACGGATGGCGCGGTTCGGTCAGCAGCGCGATAGCCGGCCCCTGTTCGACGATCCGCCCCGCGTACATCACCGCGATCCGGTCGGCCACTTCCGTCGCCGCGCCGATATCGTGCGTGACGAATACGATCGACAGATTCAACTCCTGCTGAAGCTCGCGCAGCAGCAGCAGGATCTGAATCTGGACGGTCGCGTCGAGTGCGGTGGTCGGCTCGTCGGCGAGCAGGACGCGCGGTTCGCACGACAACGCAAGCGCGATCATCGCGCGTTGCCGCATGCCGCCCGACATCTCGTGAGGATACGCGTCAAGCCGCCGCTCGGGACTCGGAATGCGTACCTTTTCGAACAGCGCGAGCGCGCGCTTCCTCGCCTCGCGCTTCGATACGCGCTGATGCCGGCGCACCATCTCGACGATCTGCGCGCCGAGCGTGTAGACCGGATCGAGCGCGAGCAGCGGCTCCTGGAAGATCATCGAAACGACCTTGCCGCGCAGCGCCGAAAGCGCACCGCGCGACAGCGTCAGCACGTCGCGTCCTTCGACGCTCAGACCGCCTTCTATGCGCGTCGTCTTCTCGGAATGCAGCCGCATGATCGAGCGCAGCGTGACGCTTTTGCCCGATCCCGATTCGCCGAGCAGCGCGACGACTTCGCCGCGCGCAACGTCGAGATCGACGCCGTTCACCGCATGCACCGTGCGCCCGTCGCGCACGAACCGTACTTTCAGATCGCGCAGGCTGATGCTTGATTCCGGCGTGGCGCTCATGGGTTCACCTCTTCGATGGCAGTCACTGCGCGGCCCGGCACGTAGCCGCTCGCCGGCTCGTATTCGAGGCAAGTCACCTGACCCTCGCCCACGCGCGTGATCGCCGGTTTGCGCACACGGCACACGTCCTGCGCTTGCGGACAGCGCGTGTGGAAGCGGCATCCGCTCGGTGGATCGATGGGATTCGGTGGATCGCCGAAAAGCGGCGCGACCGTCGTGCGGCGCGTCGGATCGACGCTCGGCATGGAGTTGAGCAACGCGCGCGTGTATGGATGCAGCGCGCGAGCGAATACGGCGTCGGCTTGACCAATCTCCACGATCTCGCCGAGATACATCACGACCACGCGGTCCGACATATAGCGCACGACGTTCAAATCGTGGCTGATGAACACATACGTCAGGCCGAACTCCGCCTTGAGATCGGCCAGCAGATTCAGCACCTGCGCCTCGACGGATTTATCGAGCGCGGACACCGCCTCGTCGAGGATCACGAGGCGCGGCTCAAGCGCGAGCGCCCGCGCGATATTCACGCGCTGACGCTGCCCGCCCGACAGCTCATGCGGATAACGTCCCGCGAAACGCACCGGATCGAGCCCGACGCGCGCCAGCAGATCGCGCCCGCGCGCAATCGCGCTGCGCTGCGAAACGCCGTGTACGGTCGCGCCGAACGCGATCGAATCCTCGATCGTCATGCGCGGATTGAGCGAGGAGAAACTGTCCTGAAACACCATCTGAACCTGACGGCGAAACTGGCGCAACGGCAGCGCGCGCGAGCCGACCGTCTCGCCGTCGAAGATCAGTTCGCCGCTATCCTGCGTGAGCAATTGCATCAGCACGCGCGCCATCGTCGATTTCCCGCAGCCCGACTCGCCGACCACGCCGAGCGTCTCGCCCTTGCGAATCTCGAACGAGATGCCGTCCACGGCGCGCACCACGCGGCGCGCGTCCTTCGTGAACGGCAGGCCCTTGTTGCCGAGTGGAAAGTGCCGCACCACGTCGCGCACGCTGAGAAGCGGCTGCGCCGGTCCGCCTATGTCGCGTTCGTCGTCGAATGCCGTCGCCATCACTTGATCTCCATCGCGGCGCGCAGGCCATCGGACAACACGTTGAACGCGATCGACGTCGCGAAGATGAACACGCCGGGCAGCGCGGCGAGCCACGGCTGGGTGTAAATGGCCGTGCGCAGCGTGTTGAGCATCAGGCCCCACTCGGGGTTTGGCGGCGTCACGCCGAGGCCGAGGAACGAGAGACCGGAGGCGAGGATCATCGAGACTGAAATGAGGCTGGTCGAGAATACGAAGATCGGTCCGATCACGTTGCCGAGCACGTGGACGCGCACGATGGTGAACGCACTCGCGCCCGAGGCGCGCGCGGCATCGACGTAATCGCTCCGGCGCACTTGCGTGGTTACGCTTTCCGCAATCCGCGCAATCTGCGGAATGAACACGACGGTCAGCGACACCAGCGCATTGCCGATGCCCGTGCCGAGCGCGCCCGACAACGCGATGGCGAGCAGCACCGAGGGAAACGCGTACAGCACGTCGATGGTGCGCATCACGAGTGCATTGACGACGCCGCCCGCGTAGCCTGCCGTCACGCCGATCGCGCCGCCGAGTCCGAACGCGAGCAGCACGGGCGTGACGCCCATGAAGAGCGAGAGCCGCGCGCCGAGAATCAGCCGCGAGAACATGTCGCGGCCGAGTTCGTCCGTGCCGAGCAGATGGCCGGGCGTGCCGAGCGGCTTGAGGCGGCTGAACATCGAGGCGGCGAACGGATCGGCGGGCATGAGGAGCGGCGCGGCCACGGCCATCGTGAGAAACACGAGGATCACGGCGGCGCCGAACATGGCTTGCGGGTTGCGCACGAGACGGCGCAGCACGTTCGCGCCGTGGCCGCGCGAGCGCAGCGGCGCGGCGGCGGACGTGGCGGTTTCACCGCCAGCGGAGATAGTCGTAGTCATGGTCAGCCTCTTTCGATGCGTGGATCGAAGACGGTTTGAAGAATATCGACCAGCAGATTCAGGACGACAAAAAAGAGCGCGAGAATCAGGATCGTGCCCTGCAAGAGCGGCAGATCGCGCTGAAAGATCGCGGCGTTGAGCAGGAAACCCGTACCGGGCCACGAGAACACCGTCTCGATCAAAATCGATCCGCCGAGCAGATAGCCGAGTTGCAGGCCCATCACGGCGAGCGCGGTCGGGGCGCAGTTCTTCAGCACATGTCGGAACAGCGCGTGCTCGCTCAATCCGCGCGCCCGCAAGCCCACCATGAATTCCTGCGAAAGCGTGTCGGCGACGAGCGCCCGCACCGTGCGCGCAATGATGCCCATCGGGATGAACGACATGGTGACGGCGGGTAGGATCAGATACTGGAAATGCGTCCAGTCCCACGCCCAGTCCGCCGATCCATCCGGGCCCGCGCCGGTCGCGGGCAGCCACATCAGCTTGGCCGAGAACACGATCACGAGCACCATGCCAAGCCAGTAATGCGGCACGCTCACGCCGGTCACGGAAATGAGCGAAGCCAGCCGGTCGATCCACGTGCCGCGCATATAACCCGCCACGAAGCCGAACAGCGAGCCGAACGCGAAGCCGATTATCGTGGCGAGCGCGGCGATCATCATCGTGTTGCCAACCGCCTTGAAGACCTCGCCGGCAACCGGACGGCCTGTCGCGATAGACGTGCCGAGATCGCCGTGCAGCGCGCGCCAGACCCAGCTCGTGAACTGCACCGGCAATGGCCGGTTGAAGCCGTAGAGTTCCATCAACTGTTTCTGGAGGTCCGCCGAGGCGTCCGGCGGCAGGATCGAAACGAGCGGATCGCCGGGCGCGATATGGACCAGCATGAAGCAGATGAACGCCACGCCCAGCATGATCGGCAATGCGTACAGCGCGCGCCGCAGAAGGTAGGAAAGCATGATGAAGTCCCGTGCCGCCCGCAACGAATGCGGACGGCGGTTCAGATCAGTTGATGGACATGGTGGCGATGTCGATGAACCAGCTCTTCGGCTGCACCACGCCATGCACCTTCGCCGCGATGGCGCGCGGGCCGGTGTCGTGCGCGATCCAGATGAACGGCGCGTCATCGACGATCTCGCCGTGCAGCTGTGCGAGCAATGCGTCACGCTGCTTGGCGTCGAAGGTCGTGCGCGCCTGCTGGATCAATGCGTCGATCTTCGGGTTGCTGTAGTAGCCCCAGTTGTTCGAGACCGGCGGGAACGCCTTCGTGCTCGTGAAGCGCACCATCGCGAAGAACGGGTCCATCGAGGCGAAGCTCACGTTGGTCGCGTTCGCGCCGTGCGCCGACGGATCCTTCGCGCCGAGCCGCCAGTTCGTGTAGAGCGTGTTCCACTCCACGACGTCGAAGGTGACGTCGAAGAAGCAGCCCTTCAGGTTCTGCTGCACGAACTCGTTCATCGGCAACGGCTGCATCTGGCCGGAACCCGATGCCGAAATCTGCACCTTCACCTTGAGCGGTTTGGCGGCCGAATAGCCCGCCTCGGTCATCAGCTTGCGAGCCGCGTCCGGGTCGTACTTGATCTTGAAGTTCGGATTGCCGCGCCACGGATCGCCCGGTTCGAAGGTGCCGGTCGCCTCGCTCATCTGGCCGCCGAGCAACTCCTTGAGCGCCGTGCGGTTCACGCAGAGATTCGCGGCATAACGCACGCGCTTGTCGAGCCACGGCGAGCCCGGCAGAAACGACACCTGCCACGGCCAGACATGCGGCTGCGGATTCGAATAGATCTTGAAGCCGCGCGACTTGATCGCGTCCATCGAATCCGGCGCGGGCGCCTCGATCCAGTCCACCTGACCCGACAGCAGCGCCGCCGTGCGCGTGTTCGCCTCGGGCAGCGGCAGCAACACGACACGGTCGATCTTCGGACGGCGCGCCGGGTCCCAGTACTCCGTGTTCTTCACCATTTCGAGCCGTTCGCGCGGTACGAAACGCGCCATCTTGAACGGGCCGGTGCCCGATGCATCGGCGGCGAAGGCAATCCACGCCTGCTTGTCGCGCTCGGCGGCATCCGTCGCCGAAGCGGGCACGGCCGCGAGCTTCTTCGCCCATTGCGCGGGGGACGCCATGTACAGGTTCGCGAGGTTGATCGGCAGGAACGAGTCCGGTTCGGACGTGGTGAGTTCCACCGTGAGATCGTCGATCTTCTTCGCCGAGCGCAATGTCGGCATGCGCGAGGCGGTCACGCCGACCTGGCTCGGGTCGAAGTTCGGCGCGGTCTTGTCGAGCACCTTGTTCACGTTCCAGACCACGGCGTCGGCATTGAACGCCGATCCATCGTGAAACTTCACGCCCGGACGCAGCTTGAAAATCCATTTCGTGTGGTCTTTCGGGTCGACTTGCCACGACGTCGCGAGATCCGGGATCAGTTCGCTCGGGCCTTTCTCGTGGCTCAGGTCCCATTGCGTGAGAGCGTCGTACATCGTGATGCCGGTGAAGCGATTGCCTTCGTAACCTTGATCGGGCTGGCCGAGCGTGCGCGGAATATCGCCCGCCGTCATGCCGATCTTCAAAGTCTTTTCCTGCGCCGATGCGCTCGCGGGCAACATCGCGCCAATGGCCAGCGCGCAGCTCAAGGTCAGCAAACTCGATTTGATTATGCTCATGCCAGTACGGTCCTCGACGGGGGTTGATCTTGGGTGAATCGGTCGAAAAGTGCCTTTAATTAAGGGCTTTTGCTGAAATTCAGGGAATCGTGAAGGCGACGCCCGCGCGTTCGGCCGCACCGCGCAAATGGCGTTGCATCGCGTTGTGCGCATCCTTCGCGTGACCGCCGACGATCGCGGCAACGATCAGTTCGTGTTCCTCGAACGCCTCGATGAGGCGCGGCGTATTCGCAAGCGGAAAGCGCTGACTGCGTCCGATCCGGTCTTCGAACGAACGCGAAATCTGCATGAGAATGTCGTTGCCGGAGAATGCCGCGATGGCCTGATGAAACGCGAGATCGCAACTCGCGGCATCGAGCAGATCGTTCTTCGAGAGCGCGTCGTGGAAGCGCGTTTGAAGACCTCGCAGGACCGTTGCAGCGTCGGCGCCCGTGACGCGCGCGGCGAGCGCGGCGGCGGACGGCTCGACGATGTAGCGCAACTGCATGGTCTGTTCGGCGCTGTGGCTGGGGTCGACGATCTGGCTATCGCGGATATCACGCTCACCCGGATGCGCGACGAACGTGCCCTTGCCCGGCACGGAGCGCACGAACCCGAGCGTCGTCAGCACCGATACCGCCTCGCGCAGCGCGCCCCGGCTCACGCCGAGTTGTTCCGCGAGTTCGCGCTGGCCCGGCAGCACGTCGCCGGGCGCATACGTTCCAGAGAGAATTCGTTGCTGCAAGGTTTGGGCAACGAAGTTCGGCATGCTCATTCACGCACTCCTACCGGTAGGACCGGTCGTACTTATGCGCGAATCGTGCCAGGATTAACTAGATGTTTAAAAACAAGGTGTTAGGGGTTTGGAGCGTCGAGGTCGGCTAGGGTTTGCACCTAGCCGAGGCGCTCGGAATGGTGCGGCGCACGGTTTGCGGGCGCTGCGATGGGTCTCAGGATCAAACCGGCAACGCCCCAACCACCGCCTGAAGCCGCTCAAAAGTAGCATCGTCGAGAACGGTCGTGGTAGGCAGCTTCTGCTTCGCCTGAAACAGATTCATAGCATCGCGCGTGCGATTTCCCAGCACGCCATCCACCTGCCCCGGCGCAAATCCAAGAAAGGTCAAATCGTTCTGCGCAGCGCGTACCCGCAAGTCCGGCGTCCCACCAAACGCGTACGACTGATACGCCGCACGTAGCCGCGCATCGTAATTGTTGATCGCGAAATTCGCGCCGTTATAGATGCGCGCGAAGTTGGTCCAGTCGCGTGCGCGCAGCGCGCCGATCGCGCCGCCCGCAGCCATTTCTCCCGCCGCGCATAAAAGCTGCTCGCTCTCCGACACGCTCATCCGCTGCGCCATGTTTTCGGCGCTCGTGGATTGCGTCTGCTTGAAGTTGAAACCCATCGTCTGGCCGAGTCCCCACGACGTGCTTTGCAACGCCGCGTCGCGATTCAGTGCGATCGCGGCATCGAGCCGGTCGTACTGATGCGCGCCGGTCGGCCCGTAATTGCCGGGCGTGCGGCTGCTGATATCGGGATGATCGGCGTCGAATTCGTGATTCGTCAGGCGGCTGAATACGTGGCGCTCGTAAAGAATTTTCGGACGCCGGTCCGTGAAGAATCCCACGCCGGAAGTTTCCACCGCGAGCACCGCCCACAACTCGGATGCCCCGACCTTCAGCACGTCTAGCGCTGCGGCGAGTCCATCGCTGTCGAGCGCGGTTCCATGTCCCTTGAACTCAGTCTGCACGATCGTCTCCTTGAAAAGGCGGATGGCCGGCATCGCGACGGTCGCGAAAATGCGTGCAAGTGCCGTGGCGATGCCTTTAAGAAGATCGAATCGGAGCCGTGTTTTTTGAAAGCGCGCACGCAAGCCGCCGCAGCGCATCCGTCAGCTTTTTGGGCAAGGTAACGAAAGCTTCATGTTCCGTCCCTAGACTGCGCGCTTCCTCCCCACGCACTACAGGACTCGCCCGGATGTCTTCGCCTGACTCGTTCTTCCTTCGTTCCCTCGTCGCGGCGTCGTCCGCCGCCTTCCTGCTCGCGGCCTGCGGCGGCCACTCGGGCGACAGCGCCGATACCTCTAGAGTCACCTCGATCCCCGCGCCACCCGCCGATCCGGGCTTCGTCGATAGCGCGCCGGTTCTTTCGAGCGTGGCCGCCTTCGTCGATAACGCCGCGACCAACCAGCGCGGCGACGCCCGCTACGCGACGCTCGATACGAACGCCGGCGTGCGCGTGCTGGCCGGTTTCCGGACGCTGTGGCAACCGCTCACGGATATCGTCGATGCAGGCGTCACCGCGCCCGCATCCGGCGCGTTTCCGGCTGTCGTGGCATCGACGTGGACGGGTTTGCCGAACGACGGTACGCCCGGCGGCACCGCGCTGAACCCGACCGTGCTCGCGGCAAACGTGCAATACGTGGTCAACGCCACCACGGCGCGCACGGCGGCGCAAGCCGAAGCCGCGTACTACGACGACCGGCGCAACAAAGGCTATAGCGTGTCGGACGGCATGGGCCCGCTCACCAGCGTATGGCGCACGGCCGCGCAGCAATCCACCAGCATCACGACCATTCCCGCCGACGCCACCACCACGCTCTACAACGATTCCGGCACGAACACGGGCGTGGGCAGCGCGACCAACACGCAGTTCGGATCGGTCGTCGATCTGATCAATACGATGGGCAACAACGGTTCGACCGAACCGGCCAAGCGCTTCTATAAATACGCGCGGCCGTTCCGCTGGAGCACGAGCGTAGTCGTCGCGCCGACGCTCGTGCCCGCCGAAAGCTCGACGCCCGCGACCGATGGCGGCTTCCCGAGCGGCCACTCGGCCGAGGCGATGCGCGATGCGCTCGCGATGGCCTATATCCTGCCCGAGCGTTACCAGGAGATGCTGAGCCGAGGGCTCGAACTCGGCGAGAACCGCATTCTGGCGGGCATGCATTCGCCGCTCGACGTGATCGGCGGGCGCATTCTGGGTGAAGCAGTCGTGGCCGCGAACCTCGCTGACACCGCCAACGCGACGCTCAAGCAAACCGCCGTCGCGCAGGCGCACACCGCGCTTTACACGTTGACCGGCACGACCGCCGACACCTTCCGCGCCTACGCCGTGTCGGGCACGACCGCGACCGACCGTTTCGCCGATCACGCGACGAACGCCGCCAACTACACGCGCCGTCTGACGTTCGGCTTCGGCGCAATCGCCGCATCGACGTCGCCCGCCGTGGTGCCGAAAAGCGCCGAGGTGCTGCTCGAAACGCGCTTGCCGTACTTGAGCGCGGACCAGCGCCGCGTGGTGCTGAAAACCACCGCGCTGGCATCGGGCTTCCCGGTCCTCGACGACGCCGAAGGCTGGGGCCGTCTGAATCTCTTCGCCGCCGCCGATGGTTACGGCGCTTTCGCGGGGAACGTGGCGGTTGCGATGGACGCGTCGCTCGGCGGCTTCAACGCCACCGACACCTGGCGCAACGACATCACCGGCACCGGCAAGTTGACGCTGACCGGGACCGGCGCGCTGCGTCTCGCGGGCGCAAACACGTACAGCGGCGGCTCGGAAGTGCAAGGCGGCACGCTCGCGGCCGATTCGGCCAAGGCATTCGGCACGGGCGACGTGTACGTCAGCGCCGGGACGGTCGCGGTAAACGCGGCGTCGCGCGCGGTGATCGGCGGGAAGTTCACGCAACTCGCGAGCGGCACGCTGGAACTGGATCGCGGCAACGGCGATCAGGGCTTGCTCGCCGTTGCCGGCCAGACGACGCTCGTCGGCGGCACGCTGCATGTGAAGTTCGCCTCGGGTTACACGCCGAAGGTGGGCGACACGATCGATCTGATCGATTGCAGCAGCCTGCAAGGCCGGTTCGGCACGGTCACGGTGGACGGGTTCAAGGCGACGGCGACTTATAGCTCATCGGGCGTGAAGATCCATATCGACGCGTAAACACAACAGGAAGATGACGCGGTGCAGCATTGAACTAGGGGAAAACCCTTGGTATTGGTTATAATCCTTTTTAACAAAGGACATTCCCGCCATGCCGCATCGCTTCCCTATCCTCGAACGCATCGCGTTCGCGCTGTTTCTGTTCTCCGCCGTCGCGGATGCGACTTTTATCGGCTATCAGAAAAGCCCGGATTTCCGCGACAACCTCCAGGAAATCGCGCGTCTGAGCGCTCAAGCGTGGACCGATTACCCCGCGCTGAGCGGTGATCCGTGGATGCCGCTCGGCCTCAGCTGATTCAGACGCGTCCGAGTCCACCACTCGGGCGCGTAACTTGCTGAACGCTTTGTCCCGTCATACGAATTATCGACAATGCGCCGTTTCCTCGCCCTTATCCTGACCTTCGCCGCTCTCACGAGCGCATCGTTCGCCGCCACGCGCGACGAACAGACCAAAGCCTGCAAAGGCGACGCGCTGCATTTTTGCGCCACCGACATCCCCGACGAACAAAAGATCACCGCCTGTATGAAGCAGCATTACGCGGAACTCAGCCCGCAATGCCAGGCGATGTTCAAGGGGCCGCCGCATCATGGCGCGCGCGCGAAGCAACCCGCGAAGCCGCAATAAGCGAGGTGGCCGGCGTGCTTTACATCGCGTGGCAACACTTTCAGCCGACCGAATTCCTGTCGATGCTCGGCTCCGCGCTCGGCGTGTTCGCGGGACTCGCGCTTCCGTTCGGCATGGCACGCTCGACGCATCGCCTTGCCGCGAAGCGCTGACCCGGTCAGCGAGCGCGAGCGAGATAACGTGCGCGCAGCGGCTTGAGCAGCGCGATTGCGAGCACGGCCGTGAGAATGTCGAGCGTGATCGCGGTGCCGAATACCGGCACCCAGCTACCGGCTTTCTGGTGCATCAGCGAGGCGAGCGGACCGCCGAAAATCGAGCCGATGCCTTGCGAGATATAAAGCCAGCCGTAGTTTTCGGTTGCGTGGCGCGTACCGAAAGTGTCGGTAAGCGTGGACGGAAACAGCGAAAAAATCTCGCCCCAGCCGAAGAACACGACGCCCGAGAGCAGCACGAACAACACGGCGTTATCGCGCGTCAGCAGCCACAGCGCCATTGCCACGCCTTCCAGCGCGAACGCGAAGCACATCGTGTTTTCACGGCCCACGCGGTCCGATACCCAGCCGAACAACGGGCGCGTCAGTCCGTTCGTGAAGCGGTCGATGGTCAGCGCGAGCGGCAACGCCGCCATGCCGAACACGAGCACCTTGGTCACGCCGAAGTCGGCGGCGAAGGTCGCCATTTGCGAGGTGACCATGAGGCCGGACGTGGACATCATCGTCATCATCGCGAACATGAGCCAGAAGATCGGCGTCCTGAGCACCTGCGCGGGACGCATGTCGCGCGCGCCGGATGCGTGAACCGAACCCGCAGCCGATGCAGCGGCGAGCGCGGGCGGCGTGCGCAAGCCTTGCGACGCGATAAAGCCGACGACCGCGAACACGATGCCGTAAATCCACAAGGTCGCATCGACCCCGCGCGATTGCAGCGATGCCGCGATCGGGAACGTCGTGACGATCGCGCCCATGCCGTAGCCCGCCGCGACCGCGCCGGCCGCGAAGCCGCGACGATCCGGAAACCAGCGCACCATCAACCCGACCACGCCGACATACACGATCCCTGTGCCGAGCCCGCCGACGAGCCCATACGTGAGATAGAGCATCGACGTCGTGGTTGCCTGCGATGCAAGCACCCAGCTCAAGCCCGACATGACCGTGCCGATGGAAATGAGCGTACGCGGCCCGAACCGGTCGATGAGCTTGCCCTGAAACGGCGAGAAGAACGTCTGCAAAATGATGAGCAGTGAAAACGTGACCTGCAGTTCAGGCAGCGGCACGCCGAGCTTGGCCGAGAGCGGCTTGGTCATCAGCGTCCACACATATTGCGGGCTGGAAATCGCCATCATGCAGACGAGGCCGAGGCCCAATTGCAGCCAGCGGCTGCGCGCGGTGACGGTCGACGCACCCGCGCCCGCCGGATCGTTGAGTGTCTGCGAAGGTGTGGTCATCGGAATTCTCCAATCGTGATGCTGCGTGATTGCGTGGTCGTGAGTTTTAAAAACTTATGGATGCACGCCGCCCTCCGGCTGTGCGCGATGCGCAGCCGGATTGCGAGGTACGAGGTAAACCGAGGTGTCTTGTGGCGCTACCAGCCTGCTGCCGCGCCGTCGCTGCGCGGATCGTGGCCGGCTTCCAGAAGCCCGTCCGGATGCCGCACGATCGCACCCGCGTGGCCCATCGCTTCGTCGTAGGCACCGAGCGTTTCGACGTCATGGCCGAGCGCGCGCAGCGCTTCCACCGTGGCCGCCGGGAAACGCGCTTCGAGCTTCAGCGAATCGGTCGTCTGGCCCCACGTGCGGCCGAGCAGCCAGCGCGGCGCGTCGATCGCGGCCTGCGGATTCCAGCCGAACGTCGCGATCCGCGAAAACACCGCGCTTTGCGATTGCGGCTGCCCGTCGCCGCCCATGTTTCCGTAGACCATCGTGCGGCCGTCGGCAAAACGCGCGAGCGCCGGATTGAGCGTGTGAAACGGGCGACGTCCCGGCATCAGCGGATTGCGCGACAGCGGATCGAGCGAGAAACTGCAGCCGCGGTTTTGCCAGTTGATACCCGAGGCGGGCAAGACGATGCCGCTGCCGAACTCGTGATAAATGCTCTGGATAAAGCTGACCGCCACGCCATCACCGTCGATCACGCCCATCCAGACCGTGTCGCCCGGCCCGCGCCCTTTGCCCCACGGCGCAGCGGCGATCATCGAGACTTGGCGCGCCATTGCGTCGAGCGCGGCGGGATCGAGTTGCGTGACCGGATCGATCTGCATGTGATCGGGGTCGGTGATGTGTTCGTCGCGCACTTTGAACGCGAGTTTGGTCGCCTCGACGCAGGCATGCACGAACTCGGGACCGAGCGGGTCCATGCCGCTATCGAGCAGCCGGTCGAGCACGCCGAGAATCAATAGCGAGACGAGTCCTTGCGTCGGCGGCGGCATGTTGTAGACCGTGCCGAGCGAATGCGTGAGCGCAAGCGGCGTGCGCAGGCGCGCTTCGTGACGTTCGAGATCGGCAAGCGCGAGCGGCGTGCCGAGCGCTTCAAGATCGCCCGCGATACTGCGCGCGAGGTCACCGCGATAGAAATCGTCGAGACCGGCGTCGGCGAGATGCTGCAACGTCGCGGCGAGACGCGGCGCGACGAAGCGCTCACCGGTTGCCGGGATGCGCGGCGCGTCGGCGCTGCCGAGATACGTTTCTGCGAATCCCGCGACGTTTTCGAGTTCCTCGCGCTTCGATGCAATGCACATCGACTGGCTTCGCGTGACCGGACAACCGTGCGTTGCGTAATGGATGGCGTCTTCGAGAAGCCGCGACACCGGCAGCTTTCCGCCGAGTGCGTCGCGCGAAACCGCGAGCGCGCGCGACCAACCGGACACGGTGCCCGCCACCGTATTCGCCGCGAGCGGCCCGCGCGTCGGGATCGCGCTCATGCCGAGCGAGCGGTACAAATCGGCGTTCGCGTTAAGGGCCGCGCCACCGCACGCCTCGATGCCGATCGGCGCTTCGCCCGGGCGCGAAACCAGCCAGAAGCCGTCGCCGCCGATGCTGTTCATGTGCGGATACACCACCGCGATGGTCGCGGCGGCCGCGACCATTGCCTCCACCGCGTTGCCGCCGTCGCGCAACACGGCAAGCGCGCTTTGCGACGCCAGCGCATGTGGCGCAACGGCCATGCCGCGCGCGCCGCGCGTCGGGTTCAATGTGGGCGCGCTCATCGCGCTCCGCCTATATTGCATTGCATCGCGTCAATCCTTTTGCTTGTATACATGAACGTCGACAACGCGAGAACCATGCCAGCAAACGCTGAAAAGATTCAAGCAGCTTAAGAACCCACACTGGAAAAGACTGCGGCGCTTCCAGCCGCGCCCGCCGCCGATAAAGCTAAACCGTGCGACGCTGCTTCGGTGGTGCGTACGGCGCGCTATCCGGCCCCAACGCGGTGCGCGCGCTCTGCAGACGGTGCATGGTGAGCTTGCGCACTTCCGCGTGACTGCCCTCGATATGGCGCGACACCCGTTCGAGACTGCGCGAAAGCTTGCGCGCGCGGAGGGCGTCGAGAATAGCGGCGTGCTCTTCGTAGGTCTCGTCCAGACAATCGCCGTAGACAAGATCGAGCCGCCGCACTACGCGGATCCGGTCGGTCACGCGCTGCATCGCGCTCGTCAGTTCTTCGTTATCCGCCGCTCGCACCAGCGCGTGATGAAACGCTTCGTCGAGTGCCGCGACTTCGCGGCCGTCGCGCGAGCGCTTCTTGCGCGGCACTTTCCAGACGCGTTCGAGCGCACCCAGCAGATCGTCGAAGGCGGGACGCGACGCGTTGCTTGCCGTGCAGAGTTTGCGCACCGCGAAGGTTTCGATCAGTTCGCGCATTTCGTAGAGATCGTCGAAACGCTTGATGTCGATCGGCACGACTTCCCAGCCGCCGCGCACATAGCCCTGCATCAGGCCATCGCTCTGGAGCCGTTGCAGCGCTTCGCGGGCGGGCGTGCGCGACACATCGAAGCGTTCGGCGACACTGCCTTCGGTCAGCTTGTCGCCGGGCAGCAGACGCAGATCGAAGATATCTTCGCGCAGGCGCAGATACACGTGATCCGCGCGCGACGACGCCCGGGCGAGGGCGGGCGCGGGATCGATTTCGAGAAAGGGGGCGATGAGGGTATCGGACATGGCGGTTTAGCTTATCAACAAACCGCGCGCGGAAAAAATCCGTTCGGCTGATTTGTTTCGCTTGGCTGCACGCTCGACGCCGAGCAGGTATCGTCGAGTCTGAACACACTCAGAATCCGCCATGCTCATCAACGATCCCGCTACCTACGCCGCCGTCGAAGCCGCCTTCGACGCCTATGAAACCGCGCTCACGACGAACGACGTGCCCGCGCTCGATACGTTGTTCTGGGTCAGCCCGCACACGCTGCGCTACGGCGCGACCGAAAATCTGCAGGGTTACGATGCGATCCGCGAATTCCGCGCGCAGCGGCCGGGAAAGGGACTGTCGCGCACGATCGTCGATCGGTCGATCACGACCTTCGGCACGGACTTCGCCGTCGCGAACATCACGTTCAGGCGCGCGAGCGAGCCGCGCATCGGGCGGCAATCGCAGACATGGGCGAAGATCGACGGCGAGTGGCGCGTGGTGGCCGCGCACGTCAGCTGGATGGATGAATGAAGGCGCGGCGCGCCCTCGGTTTCCTTCGGGTCAATTGCGGGCGTAGCTATCGCCAACACGGCCGCCGCCCGTAATCAGGCAATTCGACAGGAAAACTTCGGCCTGGCTGCCGGAACCGGCAACCGAAAAGCCTTTCTCCACCGCGATCGCGCGGACACGGTCGGCGCCTTGCGCGCAGCTTAGGGACGTCTTCATCGACGTCCGCTCGCCCGCCTGCACCCGCACTACGGCCTGATTGGCGATGAGCAGCGCGACCATCAGCGCCGCGCAAACATTGAAGGCCTTTTTCATGGATTGTCTCCTTTTGAAGAAGACTATCCCGATCCCGCCGATTTTGGACTTGGGTATTTCCCGGTTATCCGCTACCCGACTTGATTTTTCGCAGAAATCCACTCACCGCGCTGGCGTCCCCGCATAAAACGCCGCCGCCGCGTCGATTTCCTCATCCGTCATATTCCGCGCGATGTTGCGCATCTGCCCGCTGATATCGTTATGCCGCGCGCCCGAGGCGAACGCGCGCAACTGCATTTTTGTGTACGCGGCGGGCAGACCGTCGAGCCACGGGCTGCCCGCCTTGTTGTCGATGCCGCCGTGACACGACGCGCAAGGCGCGATGTTGCGCATCGGCGCGCCGTGCATGACCACCGACGGCGCGGCGGCCGCATCGACGGCACGCTGCGCCACCGGTTGCGGCAAATACGCGTAGTAAGTCGCGAGATCGCGCATTTCGACATCGGTGAGATGCGCGGCCATCGGCGACATGACCGCGTTACGCCGCGCGCCGCTCTGATAATCGAGCAACTGCTTGTAGATCACGACTGCATACTGTCCGGCGAGGTTCGGCGTGTTCGCGTCGCTCATGCCGCGCTCGCCGTGGCACATCGTGCAACGCATCGCGAGCGTCGCGCCACGTCCGATCGACGTCCGGCTCGCATTCGACAGCAGTTGCGGCGTGACTTCGACGGCGCTCGTGCGCACAGTCGAGACGAGCGGCGTCCCGGCGAGCCACGATTGCGGCACGCCGGCGGCACTGCATATCGCATTCCAGATGCCCTGAAACGGCGCGTCGCTTTGCGCCGATGGCAGCCACACGAATCCGATCAGCGCGCCGCACACGGCAACCGCGACTGTCGCGCCGACGCTCGTCGCGAACCAGCGGTTGCGGAAGGTGAACAGGCGTTCTTCTTCGTTCATCGCGGTGCTCCCATCGGCACGGCGGGCACGGAGGTGTCCTGGCGCGTGACCAACTGCGCGATCGGATAGCCGTAGTTGACGAGCGTCAAGCCGATCATCAGCGCAAGCCACAAGCCGAAGCTGTTCAACGCGACGGGCAAGGTTTTCGGCACATGCACCGCCGTGCTGAATCGGTATTCAGTGAGCACGACGCCCGGGCCGCGATGCGCGCGGATCAGCACGATGAAAAACAGCACGGCGGAAATCACGAGAATGAACCCGCCGATCGCGGAAATGACCACCGACATCGCCTGCGCCGCGATCTCGGGATCGGTGTAATCGTAGAACGCCATGCGTCGCGGCATGCCGAGAATGCCCGCGTAGTGCCACGGGAACGTCAGCACGATCATGCCGATGAACCACAGCCACAACTGCGCGCGCATGAGTTTGAGGCTCGTCATCGCGCGGCCGGTCAGATGCGGCCACAAATCGTAGGCGATCGCGAAGTACATGATGACGATCGCGCCCGCGAAGATCAGGTGGAAATGGCCGGTGATCCATTGCGTGTTGTGGATCGTCGAGTCGAGCTGGTAGCTCATGTTGATGAGCCCGCCCGCTCCGCCGAAGCCGAGCATCACGAACGAGAACGCGACCGCGAGCATGAGCGGGTTGTCCCACGGCAGCGCGCGAATCCAGCCGAACGCGCCCTTCCCGCCTCTGAGGCGCGCGGCGATCTCGACCGACGCGCAAATGGTGAACACAGTCAGAAGCGTCGGCACGGCGACGAGCGCGGTGAACACCGAGTGCATGAACTTGAATCCGGAGCCGACTTGCGGATCGGCGAAAAGATGGTGAATGCCGATCGGCATCGACACCACAAGGAACAGGATGAACGAGATACGCGCCATCGAATCGCTATAAAGGCGCCCGCCGATCGCGCGCGGGATGATCGTGTAATACGCGATATACGCGGGCATCAGCCAGAAATAGACGATGGCGTGCAGCGTCCACGAGAAGAACACGCGGGCCAGGCCGGCGTCGATGGTGGTCTTGAGTCCGAGCGCCACCGGCAGGATCTGGAAGAGGATTTCGAGCGCCGCGCCCACCGCCGTCCAGCCCCACAAATATGCGCCCGCCACCGTCGCGAACATGGCGAGCGGGACCGGTTTGCCGGGATTCGCGCGCTTCCAGGCGGTCATGTTCACGGACATCAGCGCGACCCAGATCCACGATCCCACCACCACGAGCACGACGCCGATGTAGTAAAACGCGTTGCCGATCATCGGCGGGTAGAACGTGTACAGGACCGACGCGAGACCCATCGCCACTGGAATCATGGCCGTAACCGAGCCGACGGCCACCAGAATGAAACCGGCCCACGCCCAGCGCGGCCCGATCAGGTTCTGCTTCAACGCGAGCTCGGACACCGCGTAACCGAAACCCATCGCGATGAGCGTCGGGAAAACATAGCCCATCGCGGAGCCGTGCGCCGTGACCGAGCGGTAATAGAGTTCGGGATTCTGCAGCCACGGATGCAGCGGGCTGCGCACGTACATCTGCCATGCGCCGAGCAGCAGCGCGACGCCGAAGGCGATGAACGCCAGCCAGAAATGCGCGAGAACGAGACGCTTGCTATTTAACACAACTGAGTCTCCGCGAGTTCGCCGGCAACTGCGCCGCCATCCGCATGAATTCCGCGCGGTCGATCACCTTGACGTGCGCCCACATGCCCTGATGCCCGGTGCCGCAGTATTCGTGACACGGCATCAGATGGTCGCCCGGGCGCGTGAAGGTGCTCTTGAACGTGGACACGTAGCCCGGTTCCAGCATCGAATTGATATTCGTGTTCGTGATGAGAAAGCCGTGCACGACGTCGGCGCTCGTCGCGCGGAAGGTGATGGGCGTATCGGCGGGAACCAGCAGGCATTGCGGCGTGAACGAGTACTGCTGCGCCACGATCCGCACCGTCACCGAACCGTCCGTTTCCACCGCGCTGCCGAGGTTCGCTTCGACGAATTCGCCGGCCACGTTGAGCGACTCCGGCCGCACGGTTTCCACGCGCGAAGGCGGCATCGACGCCCAGTGCAGGCCCGTATAAATCACCATCGCGACGGTGGAGAAGACGAGCAGCGTGACGACGATCGCCCAGCGCCGCTCGACTTTTTCGGCGACTCCGGCGGAATCGTGCTTGTGCGGAGTGGAATTCATCGACGTTCGGGCCGGTTCATTGGATCACGCCGCGAGGCAGAAAGACGAAGAAGTAGAACGCGTACCAGAGCGCGAACACGATGGCGGTCGCCGTGCTTGCGAGTGCGAGCGCGCCACGCGGACCGTTCGTGACGATATCCTCGACCGCCTCGTCCTCGCGCGCTTCGGCGTCGGTGCGGCTTTCGCCGGATGGCTGGCTCATCGTATCCTCGTGTGCTCAATAAAGCGGCGCGGACCGCAGTTCGTTCACTTCCTTCACCGACACCGGCGCGCCGTGATTTCCCCACGCGGTGCGGATATACGTGACGACGGCGGCGACTTCAACGTCCGAGAGCGACTGCGCGAACGGCGGCATGCCGTAAGGCATCGGATTCTTCTTCGTGCCGGGCGCGTAGCCGCCATTGAGCACCATGCGGATCGGGTTCACAGCGGAATTCATCACGATCGACTGATTGTTCGCGAGCGGCGGGAAGTGCGGCAGCTTGCCCTGCCCTTCGGCCGCGTGGCACAGCGCGCACTGCGCGTCGTAGATTTTCTTGCCGAGCGGACTCAGGTTGTTCTTCTGCTCGGTGACGGCGGCGTCCGCCGTGGCGATCTTCTCGCCCGAGCGCGCGGGCAGCGCCTTCAGATAAACGGCCATCGCGCGAACGTCTTCCTCGGTCAGATATTGCAGGCTGTCGTAGACGACTTCCGCCATCGGGCCGTACACGGCGCCGCGATTCGACACGCCGGAATGCAGCAGATCGACGATATCCTCGATGCTCCAGTTGCCGAGCCCCGCTTCCTTATTCGACGTGAGCGACGGCGCGTACCAGTTCTGCACGGGAATCAGGCCGCCTTCGAAGGTCTTCCAGGGCGAGTTTCCGCCGAGCGCGTTGATCGCGGTGTGACACATCGTGCAATGGCCGAGACCTTCCACCAGATAAGCGCCGCGGTTCCATTCCGCCGATTGCGTCGAATCCGGCTTGTATTCGCCCTGCCGCAAAAACAACGTGCGCCAGCCGATCAACAGCGAACGCTGATTGAACGGAAAACGCAACTGATGCGCGCGGTTCGGCACATCGACCGGCGGCGTCGACTGCAGATACGCGTAGATCGCGTCCGAATCCGCGCGGGTCACTTTCGTGTACGACGCGAACGGCATCACCGGATACAGCAGCGTGCCGTCACGCGACTTCCCCGTGTGCATCATGTTGTAGAACTCGGTCGCGGTCCACGCGCCTATGCCGTTCTTCTTGTCCGACGAAATATTCGGCGCGTAGAGCGTGCCGAACGGTGTCTCCATCGGCCGCGTTCCGCCGAACAGCTTGCCGGCCGGCATCGTGTGACACGCGATGCAATCGCCCGCGCGCGCGAGATATTCGCCCCGGGCGAGCAGCGCGGCGTCGGCGCTGGCGGGCGTCTGCGCGTTCACACCTGTCGACATCAAACTCGCGGCGCTGCAAGCGATCATTGCTGCAAACGCCTTGAGGGACCGGAGACTGAGCACGTCGAATCCTCGACTAGTTGGCAACGCTGCCGCACGCGAGCGGCATCTTGAGCGAACCCGCCGCGGCCGGCGCGGGGTTGGCGGGCGCGGGCAGCGACGCGAGATACGCGGCGATGGCCGTGATGTCGCGCTCGCCGAGACGGGTTGCGACCTGCTTCATGCAATCGGGCGCAACCGTGCTGCGCGTGCCGTAACGCCACGCGCCCAACTGCGCGCTGAGGTAATCGGAGTGAAGACCGAGCAAGCCGGGGATCGCCGGTTCCATGCCGGTCAGCGCGGCGCCGTGGCATGCCGCGCAGGCGGGAATCTGACGCGACGAATCGCCCTTCTCCACTAGCGATTTGCCGAGCGCTAGCGTGGCTGCATCCGCCTTCACGGGGCGCGCGGGCGGAAACGGAGGATGCTCGGCGGCGAAGTAATCGGCGATCTGCTTGAGATACGGATCGGGCAGATACGCAAGCAGATAGTTCATCGGCGGATACTTGCGCCGGCCGTCGCGGAATGCGAGCAACTGATTGTAGAGATAGCCGGCGGGCTTGCCGGACAGGCGCGGGAAGTAGTCGTTGTCCGTGCCTTCGCCGTGCGCGCCGTGACACGCGGCGCAGCCCAGCACGCGGGCCTGCATGGTGTCGGGAGCGCGCGCGGCCTCGTCGCCCGCGGCAAAAGCCGGATGACTGAGCGACACGAACAGCGCGACCGTGAATAGACCCCTGCGTATGCCCACCGTGTCCTCGTCTGACTTTTTATCGAACGGAGCGGTTCAACCTGGAGCACTGCTTAAAGCCTGATTGGTTCGGCCTGTGCCTTCTCGCCCATCAGCCGAGTTTGAAGCTTAATGCACACAAATGGATTTGCCGAATTTTTAAACGTCGCCGGGCAGTCTGGAATCGCAAATTTCGGCATTGCAGAGGCGCTTTTTGGTGACGCGCGCGACGCCGATGAAACAATGCGGACGATCTTTTTAGTACGCGCCACAATCGCATTTCGTGTCGATCAGGCCGCGCGCTTTACGCAACCGATACCATTTTCGGAGCATTTGGTGTGCGCATTCTTTTCACTTGAGGCCCAGCCGTTTCGCCAGCCGGTTCAGATTCGCCCGATCCATCCCGAGTTCGCGGGCCGACGCCGCCCAGTTCTGCCCGTGGCGAGCCAGCGTTTCGAGCAGCAAATTACGTTCGAACGACGCCACCGCGCCGCGAAAATCTTGTCCCGCGAGCGCGAGCGCCGGTGCGGAAGCCGGTGAGTTCGCGGAGCCGGTGGCGGAGTCGGAGAGCCGGAGATCGTCGGCCGTGAGTGTGACGATCTTCGGTCTATCGCGTCCCGGCCTTTCACGATGTGCCGCGAGCGCCTTCAACGCGCTTCGCCCGATCAGATGCTCCAGTTCGCGCACGTTTCCGGGCCAGCGGTAATCGAGCAGCGCCGTTTGGGCATCGGCGGAAAGCCGGAGGCTCATCAGACCGAGCCGCGCGCGGTTCTCTTCGAGGAAAAATCCCGCCAGCAGCAAAACGTCGTGCGCGCGCTCGCGCAGCGGCGGCACGCGTAGCGGATAAACACTCAGCCGGTGATAAAAATCCGCGCGGAAACGTCCGGCGCGCACTTCCTCGGCGAGATCGCGGTTCGTCGCCGCGATAAGGCGGACATCCACCCGATGATCGCTATCCGAGCCGATCCGCTGCAACTGCCCGTTCTGAAGCACGCGCAGCAATTTGGCCTGCACGGCGAGCGGCAATTCGCCGACTTCATCGAGGAAAAGCGTGCCGCCGTCGGCCAACTCGAACTTGCCCCGACGGTCGGCGGATGCGCCCGAAAACGCGCCGCGCACATGCCCGAACAGTTCGCTTTCCACGAGCGTATCGGGTAACGCCGCGCAGTTCAGGCTGATGAGCGGCTTGGCCGAGCGCGCCGACAACGCGTGAATCGCGTTCGCGACGAGTTCCTTGCCGACGCCCGTTTCGCCGGTGATCAACACCGTGAGATCGCTCGCGGCGACCGTCTCGATTTCCTCGATCATCCGCCGGTGCGGCGCGCTGCTCCCGATCATTTCCCGGCGGCTTTGTCCGCTCGCCTGCCGATAAGCCTCCGCGCGACGCCGCGCTTCTTCGCCCGTGCGCGCGAGCGTGTCGATACGCTCGACGACGCTCACGGTCGCCGCCGCGAGACTCACAAACGCGGCGAGCGACGGCATGTCGATACTGTCGAAGCGCGCGGGATCGAGTGCGTCGAGCGTCAGAAGTCCCCACGGACGCCCGCCGATCACGAGCGGACAGCCCAGGCAATCGTGAACTTCGAGTTCACCCGCAACGTGCTGGACCAAGCCATCGTAGGGGTCGGGCAACTCGGAATCGGCGGCGAAACGCGTCGGGCCTTCGTGGGACAGCAACTGCGCGAAGCGCGGATGATCGGCCACGCGAAACCGCCGACCGAGCGTGTCGCTGCTCAATCCGTCGATCGCGAGCGGGACCAGCGTATCGCCCTCCAGTTTGAGCAGCGCGGTCGCGTCGCTCGGAAACAGCGCGCGCAGACTTTCGAGCAAGCGCCGGTAGCGCTCGGTTTCCGCAAGATCGACCGAAAGGTCCTGCATCAGCGGAATGAGCGCATCGAGAAGCGTTCTTGCAGTCGTTTTGACTTCATCGTGAGTCGGCTTGACTGCGGTCGAATGGACCATTTCTGAACCTAAGTGTTTGATTTTCGTAGGGTTTAACGTTGGCACGGATCGTGGATAGTAAACCACAACGGCCGCTTAGGCGGTCGATCTTTAATCCACTCAGATCGAGGAACAAAAATATGCTCTCAGCCGAACATCGCGCCATCGTCAAGGCGACCGTGCCGCTGCTCGAAAGCGGCGGCGAAGCGCTGACCACCCATTTCTACAACTTGATGATCAGCGAGTATCCAGAGGTGCGGCCGCTATTCAATCAGGCGCATCAGGCGAGCGGCGCGCAGCAGCGCGCACTCGCCAACGGCGTGCTGGTGTACGCGCGGCACATCGATCAACTCGAACAACTCGGCGGCCTCGTTTCGCAGATCATCAACAAACACGTCGCGCTGAACATCCTGCCGGAACATTATCCGATCGTCGGCGGTTGCCTGCTTCGCTCGATCCGCCAAGTGCTCGGCGCCGAAATAGCGACCGACGCGGTGATCGACGCTTGGGGCGCGGCGTACCAGCAACTCGCCGATATTTTGATGGGACTCGAAGAGAAGATGTACAGCGAGCGCGAATCGGCAATTGGCGGCTGGCGCGGCACGCGGCTCTTCCGCGTCGCACGAAAAGTGGTGGAAAGCGATGAAATCACTTCGTTCTACTTGCGTCCCGATGACGGCGGCGCATTGCTCGCGTTCCATTCGGGGCAGTATATCGGCGTGCGCTTCGTGATCGGCGGCGAGGAAGTTCGGCGCAATTACTCGCTCTCGGCGGCAGCGAACGGGCACGAATACCGCATCAGCGTGAAGCGCGAGCCCAACGGCCTTGTGTCGAATTTTCTGCACGGGCAAATTCACGAAGGCGATGCGATCGAACTCTTCGCGCCCGCCGGCGATTTCAGGCTTGAAGCGAGCGAAAAGCCGCTCGTGCTGATCAGCGGCGGCGTAGGCATCACGCCGACGCTCGCGATGTTGCAATCGGCACTCGATACGAAACGTCCGGTGCATTTCATCCATTCAGCGCGCCATGGCGGCGTTCATGCATTTCGACAGGATATCGAACGATTTGCCGCGCGTCATTCGCAACTGAAGCATTTCTATTGCTACGAGCAACAGCGCGAGGGCGACGCGTCGGCGCACGGTATCGGTTATCTCGACGAGTCGCTTCTCGCGACGTGGATGCCGGAAACGCGCGATGTCGATGTGTATTTTCTGGGACCGCCGAATTTTATGAAGGCTGTCAAAAAGCATCTTAAGGCGCTCGGTGTGCCGGAGGCGCAAAGTCGCTACGAATTCTTTGGTCCTGCTTCAACGCTGGATTGATTCGAGCGCGGTGGGTGGTGGGCAGTGGGCGGTCGCCGGGCGGCGCGGTTTTGTGCGCTCGGCGTGGCGCCTTTTGGCGGTGTGGTGTCGTAGAGGAGAAGTCTGCGAATACCCAGGCTGCAGATTATTAGGATTCCTACTCGGGTATGAGTTGATCGTTGCTGTTCGCTGTCCAGTCGGAATTTCTTGATCGTGTTGCGTTGTCCCTGCACCGTTGCGTGCCCTCCTCTGCCTTGTGCCTATCGCGTTTCGATGCGTCTCGCATAATGCGGAGCGACCGCGACGCGAAATCCCGCGCCGACTTTGAACGACAGCGGATAACTTTTGCGTGAACAGCGTCTTCGCAACGTCCCGCTCTCGGCTAGTGGATTCGTCTGCATACGTTGCGAAAATCTCGCGATTGCCGATCACGAACCTGTCACTAGGCCAGTCACGCTTACGCCCGCACATGAAGCGCGGAGCAGGCGTTTCATGTCGTTCAGGCGTTGGTCGATCACCTGCGTCCGAACAGGCTTCTGCGAACGCAGGTCGGCGAGTTCGCGCGGTTGGAGCGACGCACCGTGGCTTTCGCGCAGCGATTGAAAGGCTTGTCTCCGCTCGGGCGTTGCCGGGACAAGGCGTGCCTCAGCGAGAGCGCGAACGAATTCGGGCGCCCACTTGCCAGCGGCGATTCGCGATCGTGTCTCGCGGGCGTCGTGAACGATAGCGCTTTCACCATCGTCGGCAATCTCGAACGATCGCGTGTTGTGTGTATCGAAAAATTGCTGCCCCGCGCAGGCTTGGATTGTTGCAAGCACGGCCTCAGCTTCCAATTTCGATCGATCCTGCTCGGCGCGAGTTACAGCGCGGGAGCGCACTTGGTGCGAAAAATCGACGGGGGTGCGCAGGAGCGCGCGCAGATAACTGATCGGCCGTTTGGCGCGTTGAAGATGTTCCCAGGTTGCTTCCACGACATCCGAGAGTCGCTGTGCGTGCGTGCTCGCTTCACGCATTAATTTAAAAATCAGGAATTCATGAAAACCCAATCCCAACAGGCGGCTGAGATCCGCGGGAAGTCGACCTGGTTGTCTCTTTTGAATCCTTGGGTATAGATCTTTATATATAGCACCGTCTGCCACGCTGGCAGACGGTGCGGCCAAAGAACCGGCTTGGGAAGATGCTGCGCTCGGATGCGCGTCCATAGTGGAAGAAACGCCGGCCAACTTGGCGCCAGCATCCGCAGCTTCCGAAGACACGTTTTCGACGAGCCCAAGGAGCGTGGCGGCTGTCACGGTCAAATGCAAGTACGCACGGCCGAACAGACCCGCCTCACCGTGGCGTCGCTGTGGTGCGCGTGTGATGAGGCCCGCTGCATCGAGATCATCGACGCTGCGGTAGAACGTGCGCATCGACTGCATCGCTCGCCCAGTCAATAACTCCCGTCGCGCGAAAATAGCCGCGTAGGGTCGATTGGCGTCGACGGTGCGCGCGAGTGCTGCCAGTAACGCACGGGCGCGTGCTGGCAACGTCGAAACGTGATTTGCGCGATGAGCGGCCCGAAAGATCACCCAGGGCAGATTGGTTCGATCACACTCGAATTCTTCGCGAGCGGTGTGATCGGAATCTGTGTTGACGGCGGTGTTCGAGTCGATGTCAGATTGGCGGTCTGACGCGACAGGGCGATGACGTTCCTCGCCAGCAACGGAAAGTTGCGCGATAAGCATAGTTCAAGCGTCCATTTTCGGAAAATGGAGAGCAAATGCTTGACTGCCGATCGCTATTCGCTACACTTCGAGGTGTGCACTCGTGACCCGATTGGCGTCGGGAAGCGTAACGGGCAAACGACAGTTAAGCCCGATATTCAAAAGCCTTCGGTTGGCGCCGAAGGCTTTTGTCTTTCTGAAGCGGTTAAGCGCTCATTTCGACCTCGTCGTTCCTAAGTCATTGATTTATAAGGGAACTCTAGTAGAGCTTTGCTAAGTTCCGCCGATAAGAAATTCTAAGTCGTTGAATTTAAAAGAAAATCTGGTAGGCCCGGATTTTCGTCTTACTCATTCGGATTGTTCTTTAGATTCCCGTCGATAAACTCAGAGATCTTTCGCGCCCATTCTTCCGCGAGCGCCGCTTCGCTGTCGTAAAACCGCACGCCGACGACGCCGTTGCGCGCTGTGATCTCGCAAACCTTCTTCCGCCCCGATTTGATCACTGTCGTGCTCGGCGCTGCAGCGCGAGGTTTCTCGGTTGCTAGCGCCACGGCCTTGTCCTGGGTAAAGGCTTCGTCGTCTATCAAGCGACGGATCGCTTCGGTCACTTTCTCCGATTTACCCGCCTCAGCCAACGCTGCGAGCTTCTGCGCGGCGTTCGAGCCAAGTCGCTCCGGGCGCTCGGCCAGCGCGGCCTTGGCCGCGTCCGGAAGCGCTTCGAACGAAAAAATTCGGGTGACATGGCTCTTGCTCAATCCGGCGCTTTCTGAAATCTCCGCGCGCGAAAGGCCCGTAATTTCTTGAAGACGTTTGAAATTCCAGTATTTCTCGAAGTCCGTGAGAGACGGCGAAAGCAAGTTCGAGAAGAACGCGGCGAACTCGATCTCGGCGTCGTCGATGGACGCGACGTTCGCGCGGATCGTCTTTCGACCCAGTTCGCGATACGCTGCGACCCGGTTGTGTCCAGCGACAATCTCAAAACGATCGTTCGGCAAAGCGCGCACGAGAATTGGCGTTGCTAATGCGTGTTGCGCGAGATTGTTCTTCAATTCCTGAAACTGCTCGGCCGTCAACTTTCGCCGTCGGCCGTTAATTTCGACCAATGCATCAAGGTTGACTTCGAGCGCCGCCTTTTCTTCGAGCTGAGTCTCCAGTTCCTTGATTCGAGCCTGCGCCGAGTTAATCCGGTTTTGGGCGTCCATCAGCCGTCCTGGCGATGTGCGCGCCTCGTTCGATCCGAACGCGGGCGGATTCGCGTCCGCGGGCTTGGTCCCCACGTTCGCGGTCTTTGCAAGCAATCTATCGCCGATACCCATTTAAGCCTCCGCCTTGTTCCACGCGCGGACGAACTGCGCGTCGAGATGTTCGGCCAACCGATCGAGCGGTTCCTTGAAGCGGTTGTAGGCCGCCGTGCTCCCATCGGGCTTCGACAGGTCATACACGGTAGACAACTGCGCCGACGCGCCCTTCGGCACTGTCGATTCGGGAATTTCGAACGGCAACACGCGGTCGCCGTATGCTTTCTGAAGCCAGCCTCGAACTACTCGCGACACGTCGTCGGATTTGGCTTTGGTCAGAACCACGTTGACGAAGTCGAAACGTTTGTGCTCAAGCACGCCCGGCAACTTTTTCGCGATATCCGCGAACAGATGCCAGAACTGAGTGGAGCTGGCAAAGTCGAGCGCCTCGGGCGGGCAGGGGAGCAAGATGGCATCCGAAGCGAGGAGAGCGTTGATCGTCAGATAACTAAGCGCGGGCGGCGTGTCGATGACGATGACGTCATAGTCCGACGCGAGTGGCGTCAGCCCTTTTTGAACGATTTCCCAGAACGCGAACGTGCTGTCGTTCAGCACCTTCGCCGGAATCTCGAACTCGGCGTCGAACAGCGACGACGATGCGGGAATCAGATCGAGGTTATGCCAGTATGTCTTCTGGACCGCGTAATGGAGCGTCTGCTGGTCACCGTAGATCAACGGGAGGAGGGTCTGGTCGTCGGTAATTTCCGCGTCGGGCGCCCATCCGCACAGCTGCGTGGTGGTGCCTTGCGGATCGCAGTCTATTACAAGAACCTTACGACCAAGAAGTGTCAGCGCTTGGGCGGCAGACACGGCAGTCGTGGTTTTTGCCACGCCACCTTTGAAGTTCGCGACGGTTACAATACGACCGCGCCGGCCCTCCGGTCGACGCCCGCGCTCCGAAGTGCCCTGAACCCAAGTCAGCGTCTCTTCGAGCGTAAAGACCTTGCTGCGACCCGCGCCTTTCGACGTTCCGGGCGGCAGATCGCCTTTCGTAGTCAGATATTGGAAGCGTTGCTTGTCCAGACCGCAGAGCGTAGCTACCTGGGCGCTCGTAAACGTCGGCGCGCTCTTTCGCGGATACGGCTCCAGCATCGCATCGCGAATCTGATTAAGGATGTCGGTGGCTTGCGCAGCCACCCCTAAGAGCGTTTCGATCGAAACTGACTGGTCGACTTCAGGAAGCCGAGTGCTCAACATTGAATTCGCTGTCACAGGCATGCCCAGGTAAGCTGAAATTATTCGGTTTGTGTGAAAGGTGTTGCCAACCGAAGAATAAACGGCCAACCGGTAAACCTCAAGTAAACTCTTAAGATCCGAATCAATGAAATCCACGGATTTCGGTCACTTTTGCAGATGTATCAGGCTGCAAAGAGCTGGATTTAGGGTTTCGTTCGTATTTTCGTTTTCGCCGCACCGTTTCTGCACGACGGCTACCGTGCGATAACGCAATAGACCGTGAAACATTCCGCAAAACCTTAGACTGCCCAGAAACTCATATAAACATTGGCTCTAGAGACTTTTTCAGGGATTGTTCCACGCAAAAACTGCTTAGTTACTGCGGAGCGCCGCAAAAATATCGATTTCGGAAGCTATCCGCGCGTTTGTGAGTGGTCAATTCATCATTCGTATCGATAAAAGCTGGGACTGTAGCGAACGATACAAAGAGATACTCAACAGATATTCATTCACACGCGGCCAAGTGACAAAAGACCGTCTCTTGCAACTAACGGTCAAACGTTCCGGCGCCTTGATATGTCCACTGTCTATCGCGAAGGACTTCTATAGACAAGCATTCACCCCGTCGCCGCTTCATCGTTATCCATCAAGCCAAAAAAAACGGCCGATAAATCGGCCGTCACTCCACATCCAGCTTCAACGCCCGCTCCGTTCACCCATTCTGCTCCGCCACCTGATTCGCGCGACGCAGACGCTCCCGGCTGTTCGACAAATGCATCCGCATGGCCGCCCGCGCGCCGTCGGCATCATGTCGCGTGATTGCATCGAGGATGCTCTCGTGTTCCAGATTCACGAGCGCGACATAGGCTTTCGGATCCGCGTGCGCAATCCCCGCGGAGTCGATGCGGTTGCGCGGAATCAGCGCGCTGCCCATTTGCGTCAGGATATCGACGAAGTAGCGATTGCCCGTCGCCCGCGCGACCGAAATGTGAAATTGCAAATCGGCCGCGACACTGTCGCCGCCTTTGCGGCTCGTCGCCTCAATGGCGTTCAGCGCGGCGCGCATGTGCGCGAGATCTTCCGGCTGCGCGCGCTGGGCGGCGAGTCCGGCCGATTCCGTTTCCAGGCTGATGCGCAATTCGAGCACTGACAGCACGTCGCGCAACGTGGTGGCGGGCACCATGTCGATGCCGAGCCGCTCGCGGCGCGGTTCGAGCACGAAACTGCCGATACCGTGCCGCGTCTCGATCACTTCGCCCGCCTGCAATCGCGAAATACCTTCGCGCACGACCGTGCGGCTGACGCCGAGCGCGATCATCAGTTTGGATTCGGTGGGAAGTTTGTCGCCGGGTTTGAGTGCTTCCGACGCGATCTGCTCGTTCACGTAATCCACGACGGACTCCGCGAGATTGCGAGCGCGACGCGGCAGAGCGAGAGAGGGTGGGGTGGCGGACATCGGAGACGCTCCTCGATCGGGTGATTTCGACAAAAACGTGTTACCGCATTATAACGTTGTCTGACGACCGGCCCGACCGAGAATTCATGCGGGAGGCGCGGGGCGCGCCTCCGTGAGTCTTACTGCGCGCCGAGCTTCTTGATGAGCACATCGAGTTGCGCCATTTCGTCTTCCGTCAGATCGGTCAACGGCGCGCGCACCGGACCGGCGCTATGGCCGACGAGCGTCGCGCCCGCTTTCACGATACTCACCGCATAACCCGCGCGGCGATTGCGGATCTTCAGATACGGCAGGAAGAATTCGTCGATCAATCGTCCCGTCGTCGCGTGATCTTCGGCGGCGATCGCGCGATAGAACTCCATCGCGGTCTTCGGGATGAAGTTGAACACCGCCGACGAATACACCGGCACGCCGAGCGCCTTGTACGCGGCGGCATAGACTTCAGCCGTCGGCAGGCCGCCAAGATAAGAGAAGCGATCGCCGAGACGACGGCGAATCGTCACCATGTTCTCGATCTCGCCGACGCCGTCCTTGAAACCAATCAGGTTCGGGCACGAATCGGCGAGACGTTCGAGCATGTCGGCGTTGAGCTTCGAATTGGCGCGGTTATAGATAATCACGCCGATATTCGGCACCGCCTTGCAAACCTGCTCGGCGTGATCGGCGATGCCTTCTTGCGACGCTTCGGTCAAATAATGCGGCATCAGCAGAACGCCGTTCGCACCAAGACGTTCGGCTTCCTTCGCATACTCGATCGCCACGCGCGTCGGGCCGCCCGCGCCCGCGAGAATCGGCACTTTGCCTTTGCAGGTTTCGGTCGCGGTGCGGATCACGTTCGTGTAATCGCTTTTTGTCAGCGAGAAAAATTCGCCCGTGCCGCCCGCCGCGAAGAGCGCCGTTGCGCCATACGGCGCGAGCCATTCGAGACGCTCGGCGTAGGTATCGGCGCGGAAATCGCCTTGAGCGTCGAAGTCGGTGATCGGGAAAGACAGCAGACCTTCCGATACGATTTGCTTGAGTTCTTGCGGTGTCGTCATGATTGGAGCATCCGGATTAACAATGGGAAAGACCAGTTCAGTGCTTATACGTCATCGTACAACATAGAAACGCGTCGATCAACCGCCCAAAGCCTTGTATCGCGGAGTTTCAGGGTAAATACCGAAATTTCGGATCAAGCGAAGCGTTGTAGGATGACGTATGATTTCACATGCGTCGCGCACCTGCGTCGCCACAGACCGATTCAGGACAGAATTCATGGAACAGTCTCCGCTTTACATTCGCGTCCATCCGAATGACAACGTCGCCATCGTCGTGAACGACGGCGGGTTGTCGGAAGGCGCCGTCTTCTCCGATGGCATCGTGCTCCGCGAGCGCGTACCGCAAGGTCACAAGGTTGCGCTCGCCGATCTCGCCGAGGGCGACGAAGTGATCCGCTATAACGTGGTGATCGGCTATGCGCTCAAACCGCTGCCGAAGGGAAGCTGGATCAACGAGCACGTGATCCGCATGCCGAGCCCGCCCGGACTCGTCGATCTGCCGATCGCCACGGTCAAGCCGCCGGTCATGGAACCGCTCGAAGGATTCACGTTCGAGGGTTATCGCAATGCGGACGGATCGGTCGGCTCGCGCAACATCCTCGCCATCACGACAACCGTCCAGTGCGTGGCCGACGTGGTCGAGCACGCGGTCAAGCGCATCAAGTCCGAACTCCTGCCGCGCTATCCGAATGTGGACGACGTCGTCGGACTCGGCCACACCTATGGATGCGGCGTGGCGATCGACGCGCCGGACGCGATGGTCCCGATCCGCACCGTGCGCAATATCAGCCTGAACCCGAATTTCGGCGGCGAAGTAATGATGGTGAGCCTCGGCTGCGAGAAATTGCAGCCGGAACGGCTGATGCCGCCCGGCACGATCCCGATCGCCAACGCATCGGACGATGTCGCGGATATCGGCAATGTCGAAGGCAATAGCAACGGCGACGTCGTCGTGCTGCAAGACGAAGCGCACGTCGGCTTTCAGTCGATGATCGTCTCCATCATGAAGATGGCCGAAGGGCACCTCGCGCGGCTGAACAACCGCCGGCGCGAGACGTGTCCCGCGTCGGATCTGGTGATCGGCGTGCAGTGCGGCGGCAGCGACGCGTTTTCGGGACTCACGGCGAATCCGGCGGTCGGTTACGCGACCGACCTGCTGGTGCGCGCGGGCGCGACCGTGATGTTCTCGGAAGTGACCGAGGTACGCGACGGCGTGGATCAACTGACCAGCCGCGCCGCGAACGCCGATGTCGCGCAGGCGATCATCCGCGAAATGCAGTGGTACGACGATTATCTGAAGCGCGGCGGCGCCGACCGCAGCGCGAACACGACGCCGGGCAACAAGAAGGGCGGATTGTCGAACATCGTCGAAAAGGCGATGGGGTCGATCATAAAATCCGGCAACTCGGCCATTTCAGGCGTGATCTCGCCGGGCGAGAAAGTGCGGCAGAAGGGCTTGATCTACGCGGCTACGCCGGCGAGCGATTTCATCTGCGGCACGCTGCAGCTCGCGGCGGGCATCAATTTGCACGTCTTCACGACCGGACGCGGCACGCCGTATAGCCTCGCCGAAGTGCCGGTCATCAAGATGGCGACGCGTTCTGATCTCGCGCGCCGCTGGCACGATTTGATGGATATCGACGCCGGCCGTATCGCCACGGGCGAAGCGAGTATCGAGGATGTCGGCTGGGAATTGTTTCGCCTGATGCTCGAGGTCGCGAGCGGGCGCCGCCAGACGTGCGCCGAAAAACTGAAGCTGCACAACGCGCTCGTATTGTTCAATCCGGCGCCGGTGACCTGATGAGATTCGGTCGGCGCGTCGCACGATTGCCGTGCGCCGCGCCGGTTTTGGTCACATCCGTATTCGGGCTCGGATAGAATGACGCGCTTTTGCGTGCTCGCCCATGTGGTTCAAAAACCTCCAGCTTCATCGACTGCCCGCGCCGTGGGCCGTGACTCCCGAACAAATCGAAAAGTGGCTTGCGCCGCACGCGTTCCAGCCGGGCAACAGCGTCGACATGCAAAGCCACGGTTGGGCTTCGCCGCGTGATAACGGCGCGCTCGTTCACGCACTCAATCGCCAGTTGCTACTTGTTTTCCGTGCCGAGAAAAAGTTGCTGCCCGCGTCGGTCGTCACGCAGGTGACGAAAGCGCGCGCGCTCGAACTCGAAGATCAGCAGGGCTTCAAGCCCGGCCGCAAGCAGATGCGCGAACTCAAGGAGCAAGTGACCGACGAGCTTTTGCCGCGCGCATTCAGCATCCGGCGCGACACGCGCGTGTGGATCGATACGCAAAACGGCTGGCTCGCGATCGACGCGGCGTCGCCGACCGTCGCCGACGAAGTTCGCGGACTGCTCGTGAAATCGATCGATCGTTTGCCGCTCGGCACCTTGCGCGTCGCGCGCGCGCCGGTGTCGGCGATGACCGACTGGCTTTTGTCCGGCGACGCGCCTGCGGGCTTCACGCTCGACCAGGACACGGAACTGCGCTCGTCGGGCGAGGGCAACGCGACGGTGCGTTACGTCGGCCAGTCGCTCGAAACCGACGACGTGCGACGCCACATCGAGTCGGGCAAGCAGTGCATGCGGCTCGCGATGACCTGGGATGATCGCGTGTCGTTCGTGCTGACGCCGTCGTTGACGCTCAAGCGCGTGACGCCGCTCGACGTCATCAAGGAAGCCGCCGATCCGACTGCGCAAGGCGACGACGAACGCTTCGACTCGGACTTCACGCTGATGACGGCAGAGCTCACGCGCATGTTTTCCGACCTGGCCGATGCGCTCGGCGGCGAGTTGACGGACGCCGCGGCGGCCTGATATTGCGCTTCGTTTTCGGTCATTCGCCGGCCTCGAAAAGTTTTTTGAGAAAAGCGCTTGACCGAATGAAAACGGGTCTTCATAATTCGCCTCCTTCCTGAAGCGGAAGACGCGAAAAGCGAAGCAGCTCTAGCGAATGTTCTTTAAAAACTAACAGCCGATAAGTGTGGGCGCTTGATCGCGACGTTGGACCGGATTTTCGGATCTGGTTTGAAGCGAAAGTATCAAGTCTCACACTAGTATTAAGGTAGGTTTTGAGTATCGAAAGATAAGCAGGATCTGTCAGTACGTTGAGTGAGCGACCGGTTCTTAATTGAACCGAAAAACAGTAACAGGCATTGAACTGAAGAGTTTGATCCTGGCTCAGATTGAACGCTGGCGGCATGCCTTACACATGCAAGTCGAACGGCAGCACGGGAGTAATCCTGGTGGCGAGTGGCGAACGGGTGAGTAATACATCGGAACGTGTCCTGTAGTGGGGGATAGCCCGGCGAAAGCCGGATTAATACCGCATACGATCTACGGAAGAAAGCGGGGGATCTTCGGACCTCGCGCTATAGGGGCGGCCGATGGCAGATTAGCTAGTTGGTGGGGTAAAGGCCTACCAAGGCGACGATCTGTAGCTGGTCTGAGAGGACGACCAGCCACACTGGGACTGAGACACGGCCCAGACTCCTACGGGAGGCAGCAGTGGGGAATTTTGGACAATGGGCGAAAGCCTGATCCAGCAATGCCGCGTGTGTGAAGAAGGCCTTCGGGTTGTAAAGCACTTTTGTCCGGAAAGAAAACCTCTTGGATAATACCTGAGGGGGATGACGGTACCGGAAGAATAAGCACCGGCTAACTACGTGCCAGCAGCCGCGGTAATACGTAGGGTGCGAGCGTTAATCGGAATTACTGGGCGTAAAGCGTGCGCAGGCGGTTCGTTAAGACAGATGTGAAATCCCCGGGCTTAACCTGGGAACTGCATTTGTGACTGGCGAGCTAGAGTATGGCAGAGGGGGGTAGAATTCCACGTGTAGCAGTGAAATGCGTAGAGATGTGGAGGAATACCGATGGCGAAGGCAGCCCCCTGGGCCAATACTGACGCTCATGCACGAAAGCGTGGGGAGCAAACAGGATTAGATACCCTGGTAGTCCACGCCCTAAACGATGTCAACTAGTTGTTGGGGATTCATTTCCTTAGTAACGTAGCTAACGCGTGAAGTTGACCGCCTGGGGAGTACGGTCGCAAGATTAAAACTCAAAGGAATTGACGGGGACCCGCACAAGCGGTGGATGATGTGGATTAATTCGATGCAACGCGAAAAACCTTACCTACCCTTGACATGGTCGGAACCCTGGTGAGAGCTAGGGGTGCTCGAAAGAGAACCGATACACAGGTGCTGCATGGCTGTCGTCAGCTCGTGTCGTGAGATGTTGGGTTAAGTCCCGCAACGAGCGCAACCCTTGTCCTTAGTTGCTACGCAAGAGCACTCTAAGGAGACTGCCGGTGACAAACCGGAGGAAGGTGGGGATGACGTCAAGTCCTCATGGCCCTTATGGGTAGGGCTTCACACGTCATACAATGGTCGGAACAGAGGGTCGCTAAGCCGCGAGGTGGAGCCAATCCCAGAAAACCGATCGTAGTCCGGATCGCAGTCTGCAACTCGACTGCGTGAAGCTGGAATCGCTAGTAATCGCGGATCAGCATGCCGCGGTGAATACGTTCCCGGGTCTTGTACACACCGCCCGTCACACCATGGGAGTGGGTTTTACCAGAAGTGGCTAGTCTAACCGCAAGGAGGACGGTCACCACGGTAGGATTCATGACTGGGGTGAAGTCGTAACAAGGTAGCCGTATCGGAAGGTGCGGCTGGATCACCTCCTTTCTCGAGCTCAAGACGTCAACGTTGAGCGCTCACGCTTATCGGCTGTAAGAAGACAGGCTAAGGGTCTGTAGCTCAGTTGGTTAGAGCACCGTCTTGATAAGGCGGGGGTCGTTGGTTCGAATCCAACCAGACCCACCATGACACGCGAAACGCAATGCGTGTTGTGCGGACCCTCAAGCGACATGGTAATAGGGGGATTAGCTCAGCTGGGAGAGCACCTGCTTTGCAAGCAGGGGGTCGTCGGTTCGATCCCGTCATCCTCCACCAATCTTCAATGCACAGGGTTTGCCATTCGGGTGAATGGTTTTGAATCTTGTGCATTGGCGATTGAGCCAGTCAGAGGATATTAATTATTTAATATCGGCTGCACGTTCTTTAACAATCTGGAAGAAGTAGTAAAGAGATTCACGAAAGCATACTTAGAGATGGGTGTGTGAGTAGGTGGATCAGGGTTGTGATTGTATCAAAGTATGAAAAGGTAATCGAAAGATTGCTTTGGAATACGGCGCAACACGAATACTCAACCTATGGCGTTGTGGCGAAGTTCCCTACGGGGACACGGAGACACACTCGTTATAGGGTCAAGCGAACAAGTGCATGTGGTGGATGCCTTGGCGATCACAGGCGATGAAGGACGCGGTAGCCTGCGAAAAGCTACGGGGAGCTGGCAAACGAGCTTTGATCCGTAGATGTCCGAATGGGGAAACCCACTCCTAATGGAGTATCCATGACTGAATACATAGGTCATGCGAAGCGAACGCGGTGAACTGAAACATCTAAGTAACCGCAGGAAAAGAAATCAACCGAGATTCCCAGAGTAGTGGCGAGCGAAATGGGATCAGCCTGTACTCTTTATCTTCATTGTTAGTCGAAGGCTCTGGAAAGTGCCGCCATAGCAGGTGATAGCCCTGTAGACGAAAACAGCGAGGAAGAACTAGGTGTACGACAAGTAGGGCGGGACACGTGAAATCCTGTCTGAAGATGGGGGGACCATCCTCCAAGGCTAAATACTCGTGATCGACCGATAGTGAACCAGTACCGTGAGGGAAAGGCGAAAAGAACCCCGGGAGGGGAGTGAAATAGATCCTGAAACCGCATGCATACAAACAGTCGGAGCCTCGTAAGGGGTGACGGCGTACCTTTTGTATAATGGGTCAGCGACTTACGTTCAGTAGCAAGCTTAACTGATTAAGGCAGGCGTAGCGAAAGCGAGTCCGAATAGGGCGTTCAGTTGCTGGGCGTAGACCCGAAACCAAGTGATCTATCCATGGCCAGGTTGAAGGTGCGGTAACACGTACTGGAGGACCGAACCCACTAACGTTGAAAAGTTAGGGGATGAGCTGTGGATAGGGGTGAAAGGCTAAACAAACTTGGAAATAGCTGGTTCTCTCCGAAAACTATTTAGGTAGTGCCTCGTGTATCACCTTCGGGGGTAGAGCACTGTCATGGTTGTGGGGTCCATTGCGGATTACTACGCCATAGCAAACTCCGAATACCGAAGAGTGCAATCACGGGAGACAGACATCGGGTGCTAACGTCCGGTGTCAAGAGGGAAACAACCCAGACCGCCAGCTAAGGTCCCAAAGATTGGCTAAGTGGGAAACGAAGTGGGAAGGCTAAAACAGTCAGGAGGTTGGCTTAGAAGCAGCCATCCTTTAAAGAAAGCGTAATAGCTCACTGATCGAGTCGTCCTGCGCGGAAGATGTAACGGGGCTCAAGCCAGTCACCGAAGCTGCGGATGCATATTTATATGCATGGTAGGAGAGCGTTCCGTAAGCCTGCGAAGGTGCATTGAAAAGTGCGCTGGAGGTATCGGAAGTGCGAATGCTGACATGAGTAGCGATAAAGGGGGTGAAAAGCCCCCTCGCCGTAAGCCCAAGGTTTCCTACGCAACGTTCATCGGCGTAGGGTGAGTCGGCCCCTAAGGCGAGGCAGAAATGCGTAGCTGATGGGAAGCAGGTTAATATTCCTGCACCATTGTTAGATGCGATGGGGGGACGGATCGCGGAAGGTTGTCCGGGTGTTGGAAGTCCCGGTCCTTGCATTGGAGAAGGCGCTTAGGCAAATCCGGGCGCGGAATTCAAGGGTGTGAGGCCATTCACTTAGGTGAAGAAGCAATCGGAAGTGGTTCCAAGAAAAGCCTCTAAGCTTCAGTCTAACAAGACCGTACCGCAAACCGACACAGGTGGGCGAGATGAGTATTCTAAGGCGCTTGAGAGAACTCGGGAGAAGGAACTCGGCAAATTGGTACCGTAACTTCGGGATAAGGTACGCCCTTGTAGCTTGACTGGCCTGCGCCAGGAGGGTGAGAGGGTTGCAATAAACTGGTGGCTGCGACTGTTTAATAAAAACACAGCACTCTGCAAACACGAAAGTGGACGTATAGGGTGTGACGCCTGCCCGGTGCCGGAAGATTAAATGATGGGGTGCAAGCTCTTGATTGAAGTCCCGGTAAACGGCGGCCGTAACTATAACGGTCCTAAGGTAGCGAAATTCCTTGTCGGGTAAGTTCCGACCTGCACGAATGGCGTAACGATGGCCACACTGTCTCCTCCCGAGACTCAGCGAAGTTGAAGTGTTTGTGATGATGCAATCTCCCCGCGGCTAGACGGAAAGACCCCATGAACCTTTACTGTAGCTTTGCATTGGACTTTGAACCGATCTGTGTAGGATAGGTGGGAGGCTATGAAACCGGAACGCTAGTTTCGGTGGAGCCGTCCTTGAAATACCACCCTGGTTTGTTTGAGGTTCTAACCTTGGCCCGTGATCCGGGTCGGGGACAGTGCATGGTAGGCAGTTTGACTGGGGCGGTCTCCTCCCAAAGTGTAACGGAGGAGTACGAAGGTACGCTAGGTACGGTCGGAAATCGTGCTGATAGTGCAATGGCATAAGCGTGCTTAACTGCGAGACCGACAAGTCGAGCAGGTGCGAAAGCAGGTCATAGTGATCCGGTGGTTCTGTATGGAAGGGCCATCGCTCAACGGATAAAAGGTACTCTGGGGATAACAGGCTGATACCGCCCAAGAGTTCATATCGACGGCGGTGTTTGGCACCTCGATGTCGGCTCATCTCATCCTGGGGCTGTAGCCGGTCCCAAGGGTATGGCTGTTCGCCATTTAAAGAGGTACGTGAGCTGGGTTTAAAACGTCGTGAGACAGTTTGGTCCCTATCTGCCGTGGGCGTTGGATATTTGAAGGGGGCTGCTCCTAGTACGAGAGGACCGGAGTGGACGAACCTCTGGTGTACCGGTTGTCACGCCAGTGGCATCGCCGGGTAGCTATGTTCGGAAGAGATAACCGCTGAAAGCATCTAAGCGGGAAACTCGCCTTAAGATGAGATATCCCTGGGGCTTCGAGCCCCTTGAAGGGTCGTTCTAGACCAGGACGTTGATAGGTCAGGTGTGGAAGTGCAGTAATGCATTAAGCTAACTGATACTAATTGCCCGTAAGGCTTGATCCTATAACCAGTGTGTTTTACGTCATGAGTGAGTCCTGTAGCGCTTACTCAGGACCACCCCCGAAGGGGGTACGTCATGCACACCCAGGTTGAGATTAAGTGTTGTGCCCAATACAAGCACAGCCCAAGTAACACCAGTAACACCGAACGCGTTTAACCTGCGCAGTTCGACTACTTCTTCCCAGATTGGTTGTGGACGTTTCTCCCAAGAAACGACGCAACAACAAGTCATGCCTGATGACCATAGCGAGTCGGTACCACCCCTTCCCATCCCGAACAGGACCGTGAAACGACTCTACGCCGATGATAGTGCGGGTTCCCGTGTGAAAGTAGGTAATCGTCAGGCTCCTTATGCAGTATCGCCTAAACCCCACCCCGAAAAGGTGGGGTTTTTGCGTTTCAGTGCGCGTCTAAACCAGAGCGCCCGCGACGCCTTTACCGCGAAGAGTTAATCGCGATTTCGAATGCGTTGGACGTCTCGCGCAAACCCGCCCATGACGCCGGCAAAGATCCCGACCAGCGTACCGCGCGCAAAACGGCCTCGTCCCATTGTCCGTTCTCGCTCGATCGAGCGAGTCGCGCCGACAACAATTCTCCCGACGACGAATAGCGCACGCTGACAACCGTCTCCAGCCCCTTAGGCGCACCCATCAAGACAGCGTTCGCGCGCACACGGTCCTTCAGATGTTCGATGGCAGCCGCATTCTCATCCGATGAAATCTGCACGCGATCGGACACGCGACTGCTCGATCGCGCCATCCCCACGTCGGCGGAAAGCTCATCGGAGGGAGGTGCTGCGGGCACGGGAACCGGTGCGAAATGGATCGCGAGGATCAACATCGTGATTAGCCCGGCAATCGTCGAACTTCCCGACACGCGCGACGATCGACTGGCGTGAGTGCGTCGCCGGGAACCGGAAATCGTGCTCTCGCGATAATCGCCGGACTGCGCTTCGTATGACATAGCAGCATCGCCAGCGAGCGACCGATCGTAAGCGCGGCGTCGAATGGAATCGCCGAGAATCGCATACGCGGCGTTGAGCGCGCACATCACGTGCGTCGCGTCGGGGCTTGCGTTTCGGTCGGGATGATAGCGTTGACTGAGCGCGCGATAAGCGGCCTTGATGACCTCGGGCGGTGCGTCGCGGGCGACTTGCAGATCGTCGTAGTGAGTTTGCATTGTCAGTCTCGGCGCGGTGAACGCGCGAATCGCGTGTGCGAGCTGGCAATCGACGGGACGTGCGAATGCCGTTAAACGAACTAACGGCACTTTTGGGAAAAGCTTGAGTGCGCCGTGCGGCGCGAGAGAACTAAGGAGACGAAGCGGGATCAGGCGAACCCGATCTCCCTTGCAATGATCGAAGCGTGTGCGCTCAGGCGCAGCGGCGACAAGAAGAAGTTGAGAGCCGCTCGACGTTGAGGCTGCGGAGCGGCCCGAACATCGAGCGAGCGAATAGGTCGGCTAATTGCTTAAGCCGAAACCGAACCGGCTTCCGGCGCACTCGATTCGGCGCGGACTTCCGCTCCCGGCACAACCGCCTTCTTAGTGGCTACCTTCTTGGCGACCTTCGCTGTCGCCTTCTTTGCAGTCGCCTTCTTCGCGGCTGCCTTCTTTGCAACGACCTTCTTCGCAACGACCTTCTTTGCAGCCACTTTCTTCACGGCGGCTGCCTTCTTCGCGGGCGCTTTTTTCACTGCGGCGGTTTTCTTCGCCGCCGTCTTCTTGGTTGCGGCCTTCGCGGAGTCCGCAGAGCTTTCGACGGCATTCGCGTCGATCAAGAACTTCGTGCGGTCGCGCACATCCTTGATCCACGCCGGCGGACGAGCCCAGCCACTCCACGTTTCGCCGGTCTTCGGGTTGCGATACTTGGCGGGCAACTTACCTTTGGCTTCCGAAACCTTAGCGTCTTTGCGTTTGGTCGCGGGCAGCGCGGCGGTCTTTGCCGGACGACCAACCCGCTTTTTGTCAGCCTTATGCGATTCGATATCCGCCGTCGTGAGGCCATGCTTTTCCATCAGCGAACGAATGTCATTCAGAACCGCTTGAGCTTGACGGGCGATCATTGCCTCGGCCTGCGCCTGCAACTTCTTCATCTTTACCTGGATTTGTTCGAGCGTCGGCATTTTGGCCTCCTTAAGGGGAACTGACCGCACTATGCCATGGGCCTCTCTGATTGGCGAGTGGCGTTTTTAAGCCTGAAGTTTGCTAAGACACGTAATGCACGATTAATACGGCTAATCGAAAGAGTTGAAAACCATTTGTCGAGGCTAACGCTCCCGCTAACAACGTTGCGACAGCGCGATTGCCTCAATCATTATTCGTATGCCTCATTCTTTTTGCATCAATGGCTTAGCGAAGTAATGCGCAGGTTACCCACAGCGCTATCCACGGTTTCTGTGGATAAGCCGGGACTAGCAAACCAAGGGATCAGCGAATATTCCGGCTGCCCGCGCGCTGTTCAGTTGCGAGCCAGTCGGCTAGCAGATTCGGCACGCGCGGCAACGCATGCGGCCAGTGGACGATCTCTTTGGCGAGCTGAGCGACGACGCCATGCCGGCCGAATTGATCGGCGGCCAGACGCCCGATCACTTTGCGCGCGATCCGCGATACATCGATGCCCGGCGCAAGCTCTCGCGCCATGCTTTCGATCCGTTCGACCGAGCGTGAGAGCAACGCCGCGCGCGATGCGATGCCGGCGTGCGCGTCGCTATTCGCGTGTTCGAGCGTACCGTTCGCCAGCGCGCCGAACAGATCGGCGACGGGCGCGGTCCGCGCAGTCGACGATGCCGCAAAGCGTTCGGCCTCACGCCGGTACGTCGCCTCGACCTTCACCACACGGTGCGCTTCGGCGTCGGCGGAACGGCCGTGTTCCATATGCTCGCGCGCGGCCGCCTTGTGATCGCCGCGAAAAAGCGCATCCGATGCCAGCACGAGAAAGTCGCGCTCATGCGCCGCGAAGAACGCAACCGGTGTATCGGCGTCGAGCACGATCCGTCCCAGTGTCGCCGGCTCGATACTGACTCGCGCGCCGGTTGCATCGAGTCCCGCGTGATAGACGCCCGCACTCATCGCCATTTCGAAAAACGCTTCGATCAAAGTCGCGATCAGATCGGCCTGCACGAGGCCGTGCGCGCTTAGCGCGGCTTCGTCGGCTAGCCGCACGCCAGAAATTGCGCGTGTCGTCAGTACGGTGTCGTTACAGAAATCCCAAAGCACTTCGGCCACGACCAAGCGGTTGTCCTCGCGTAGCTTGTAGCGCAAATAGCTTTGGTCCGCCGCACGTTGCCGCAAGTCGAGCATCGCGCCGATCGACACCGACGCGCGTTCCACCAAGGCAGCGACATGCAGCGCGCGTGCGTGAATCGAATATCGCTCGGCTAAGCGCGCGGCCTTGAGCGCGAGTTCGAGATCGTCGGTGAGATGGCTGCGCGTCTTGCCGTTAATGAGCGTGACACGAACGGGCGTCTTGCCGATGCGCGCCGTGTGCGTCTGTTCAGCGATCCCGCAACGCAGCGGCGTGTCGCTTAACGCGTCGATCGTGGCTAAAGCGGGCAAAGCCGTTTGCAGCGTGCGGCGAAATTCGTCCGCTGAATGCGGCGCCGATAGCGATGTGTACTCGTCGAGCGCGACGCGAACGGCGGTCTCCGCTAAGGCAGGATGCCGCTCGACCGCGCGCGACGCCTGATCCATCACGGCCGACAAATGCAGCAGGATCGGCGCGCGTGCAAGCGATGCGGGGTCTGCGGCGCTCCGATGCGTGCCGATGGCGCGTAGCACGCGCCGCGAAGCGGTATCGCCTGCGTCGATGCGACTCTCACGCGCAAAGCTTGCGGCGAGACGCCAATAAGTCGCCAAGCGTCGCATGTTCATTGCCTTGGCGGCTGGCCCGTCGTTTTATCGTTGCCGGGGTTCGCCGGTTGCGAATTCGACCGGTTCGGATCGCTTGCGTTGTCGCGGCTGGACGGGTCCTTTTGTTTCGACACCGTGCCTTCTTGCGAACGATTGACGCTCTCGGTCTGCAACAACTTCTTCGTCCGGTCGTTCAATTCCGCGTGGCTTACTGATGGAAGCCAGCACGCGCAAAGAAGCACGCCTGCGCCTAAAGTCTGCTTGTTCATCGTCGTCTCCAGGCGCGGTACGTGCCGCACTTTTATTTCGCGGTGTCCGGGAAGTCGGCACCCAGCGTGGTCGATTCCCAAGTATCGAAATCGTTTCGCAACGTCTCCAGCTTCTTGCGCGCGAGTTCGAGCGCGGTCTTGCCGAGCAAGAGGCGCAGCGGTGGCGTGTCGGACAGCGCGGCGTCGATAATCGCCTGCGCCGCGCGCACCGGATCGCCCGCCTGATTGCCGCTGCGCGCCGCTGTCTGACGCCGCCGCTCGCCGGCGGTTGCGTCGTAATCGTCGATACGTGTGGCCGATTCCTTAATGGACGGCCCCGCCCAGTTCGTGCGGAACGGTCCCGGTTCGACGATCATCACGTCGATCCCGAGCGGCTTCACTTCCTGCGCAAGCGATTCCGACAGGCCTTCCACTGCGTACTTCGTGCCGTGATAGTAGCCGGTTGCGGCAAAGCTCGCGATTCCGCCAATGGACGAAACGTTGACGATAAGGCCGCTGCGCTGTTCACGCATGAGCGGCAGCACGGCCTTTGTCGCATCGATAAGACCGAACACGTTGGTCTCGAACATCGCGCGGACGGCGTCGTCCTCGCCTTCCTCGATCGCGGCGAGATAGCCGTAGCCCGCGTTATTGACGAGCGCATCGATACGTCCGAACCGCTCGTGCGCTTTCTTCACCACCTCGTCGATCTGCTCGCGGCGCGTCACGTCGAGCGGCAGCGCAAGCGCGCTGTCTTCGTGGCCGGCGACAATATCCGCCACCTTCGATACATCGCGCGCCGTGACGACGGCACGCCATCCGCGTTCGAGCACGAGCCGGGCAAGTTCACGGCCGAAGCCGGTCGAGCAACCGGTAATCAGCCAGACGGGTTTATCGCGATTCATCATCTTGAGCACCTTTCATGGAGGAAAGTGAAACTGCGAGCAACGGGCATACCTGTCGAACAAGAAAGTGAAACTGCGAGCAACGGACATACCTGTCGAACGGCTGACGCGGCAATATTCCATCGCGCATGAGCGCACGACGCCGGGAAATGGCACATTAAGAGGGTACTTCAATCGACAGAAAATGCCATGACTGAACCGATCACGACGCATCTCGGTAGTTGCCATTGCGGCGCGGTGCGTTTCGCGATCACCGCGCGCATCGAGGAATTGACGACCTGCGACTGCTCGCTTTGCGCGAAGAAGAACGCGCTGATGACGAAGGTGCATGAAAGCCAGTTGACGATCGTGCAAGGCAGCGAATGTCTAACGTGCTACGAATGGAATACGCGGCGCGCGAAGCATTATTTCTGCTCGCGCTGCGGGATCTACACGTTTCATCGGAAGCGCGCCGCGCCGGATCATTTCGGCGTCAACGTGCGCTGCCTCGATCACTTCGATCCATCCACCGTGCCGGTACGCATGACACCGGGCGCGTGCATGTCGGTGGTCGATGAGAACCCGCGCGAGGAATGGCCGGGTCCGCGCGAATGAAATCAGGCGCGCATCGCGAGCGATTCGAGGTAGGCGGAGGGATCGCTGCCGTCCCATCTCGCGCCGCCGTAAAGACGGTCGGCGCGGATAGCGGGCGCGAGCGGAACGCCGACCGCGGCGGCGGCCTCGGCGTAAAGCTCGGTCTGGTTGATGCCGGCGGCTGTCGCGGCGTCGCCATCGTCGTTGCCGCGCAGCATGCCCCAACGGCGGAATTGCGTCAGGAACCAGAGTCCATCCGACGGTCGCGGATAATTCACCGCGCCGTCGTCGAAAAATTTGACCGGAAGCGGCGGCGCTGAAAGATGCGCGGAATCGTAAAGTCCAACGAGACGCGGCTCGATCAGCGAGCGCTCCACACCGATCAACTCAGGCGCAGCGAGCCAGCCAGCAATATCGCGGCGATGCTCGGTGCTATCGAGCCAGCGGCACGCTTCGAGCAGCGTCGCGACGAGCGCGCGCGCGGTATTGGGATACAGCGCCGTGAAGTCGCGCCGGCTCGCGAGCACCTTCTCCGGATGATCCGGCCAGATTTCGCTGGTCAACGCGACGGTGCGGCCCGCGCCCTGCGATTCGGCGACCGCATTCCACGGCTCGCCCGCGCAAAAGCCGTCGAGCTGACCGGACGCCAGCGCCTCGACCATCTGCGGCGGCGGAATCACGACGCTCCTGATATCGCGCAGCGGATGCACGTTTTGCGCCGCGAGCCAGTAATACAGCCACATCGCGTGCGTGCCGGTCGGGAACGTCTGCGCGAAAACCGGCGGACGTCCGAGCGCGGCGAGCGTCTCGCGCAGATTGCCGGTCGTTTGCAACGCATCGGCGAGTTCGTTGGAAAGCGTAATGGCCTGGCCGTTGCGGTTCAGGACCATCAAGACCGCCATCTCCGCCCGCGGTCCGCCGATACCGAGTTGCACGCCATACGGCAGCCCGTAAAGCGCATGCGCCGCGTCGATTTCGCCTGACAGCAGCTTGTCGCGCACCGCCGCCCACGAAGGCTGACGGCACAATTCCAGCGTGATGCCGTGGGCATGTCCGAGTTCGAGCATGCTCGCGACGGCCAGCGGCGCGGCATCGCTCAACGCGACGAAGCCGAGCCGCACATGCGTGCGCTCGGGGCGGGCGGTGTCGAGTGGAGCGGGATACGGCGTGTTCATGTCGTGCGGTTATCCGATTAGATCAGCCATCGCGATCAGCTGGCGCGCCACCTCGGCGACTTTCAAACCTTCGTTCATCGCGCGTTTGCGCAACGTCGCATAAGCGTCCTGTTCGGTCATCTTGCGCCGGTCCATCAGAAGCCGCTTCGCGCGATCGACGACCTTCCGGTCGGCCAGTTCACCTTCAACGTCGGCAAGACGCTTGCGCAACTGCGCTTCGTGCGCGAACCGCGCGAGCGCGACTTCGAGAATAGGCGCGAGCCGTTCAGCCGCCAGCCCTTCCACCAGATACGCCGTCACGCCCGCGCCGACCGCCGCGCGGATGAACTGGTGATCGGCGTCGTTGCTGAACATCAGCACGGGGCGCGGCGCGGTCTGGTTCATCACCGCGAGCTGTTCGAGCGTGTCGCGCGAAGGCGATTCCGCGTCGATGATCACGACGTCCGGCCGCTGTTCCTCCACAACGCGCGGAAGTTCTGCAGGCGCGGCCACTTCCGCGAGCATGTCGTAGCCGAGGCGCGCGAGCGCCTGACGCAGATCGCCGATGGGCTTGTCGGTATCGGTGACAAGAAGCACGCGAAGCATGAAGTGGACGCCCGTGAATTTACGCCGACGCGCGGCCGGAAGGCGCGCGCGGCATGACTGAAAGTATATCGGCGCGGGCGAGTTGCTTCATGCGGCTCGTGCGCCGGAGACTTCATGAGCAAATTCACGCGCCTCGCCAATCGCATTGCCGATCAGGATCACCGCCGGACTGCCGAGGCCCGCGCGCGCGGCATCGTCGGCGATGTGCGCGAGCGTGCCGAGAACGCGCCGCTCTTCGGGCGTGCCGGCCCATTGCACGACGGCCGCTGGCGTGGTCGCCGGCAGCGCGGCGAGCAACGCGCCGCACAAACGCTCGATCCGGCTCATGCCCATGTAGATCGCGAGCGTCGTGCCGCTCGCGGCGAGCGCGGCCCAGTCGGGATCGCTGTGATCCTGCGCGTGCGCCGTGACGAACGTGACGCCCTGGCAATGGTCGCGATGGGTCAGCGAAATGCCGAGGCTGTTGGCCGCCGCGAATCCCGACGAGATACCGTTGACGATCGCCACCTCGATGCCCGCGTCGCGCAGATAAGTCATCTCCTCGCCCGCGCGGCCGAAAAGCAGCGCATCGCCGCCTTTGACGCGCACGACGTGCAGCCCTTGTTGCGCGTATCGGCGCATCAGACGCTGAATGAACGCTTGCGGCGTCGAGCGGCATCCGCCGCGTTTGCCCACGCGAATCACGCGCGCGTTCGGTGCGAGCGTCACGATGTCCGCGTTCGCGAGATCGTCGAGCAGCACGATATCCGCGATGGCCAGCGCTTTCGCGGCCCGGATCGTCAGCAGATCCAGATCGCCGGGACCTGCGCTGAGAAGAGTGACTTTTCCGGTTGTCATCGTGATGTCCTGTTTCCTGAAGGGCGGCTGCGTAATCGAGGTCTTGCAGTTCGCGAAGGACACGCAAAAACGGCGTCCGCTCGTATCTGCACGAGGGGACGCCGTTGTCCTGGATTGCTAATTCGGTAATGAACGCGCCGACGCCATTGCCAGGCACGCACGACCCTAAACGCAAAATCCGGACCACGCGATAAAGGTCGTTTTCGCCAGGTCGGCGCACTGCGCGTGTGCGAAATCGCGCAACGCATGCACGATTCTGGCGCGATGCGCATCGCGTTCGTGCAATCCGATAAAAATACATCGCGATCCTAACGAATAAATTGATTCACCGGACGAAGACCCGTTCGCACGGCGTTAGTGCCGCGTCGCACCATCGTCGTGCTGGCGCGCATCAAAAAGCGACGCGCGCTCGGCTCGGGAAAATCGGCCGAGCACGCGGAGATCCTTACGCAGCAAGCGTTACCCGGAATACGCCGCGCATGGCATGGGGCTTGCCTTAATAGCCGTGCGAGCCAACGGCGGCTCGACGGAATTCGAGCAGCTTCATATCGGCAGTATGGACAACGGCGTCCCCGGACATGGTCATTCGATCACGTTCGCGGGACGCCTTTTTGTTTTCTGGACCCCGCAAAATGATCGAAAACAAGGCTACCCGCATCGACCTGTTCAGTCTGCGCACCGCGCCGATGCGCGCGTTTCATCTGACCTGGATGGCGTTCTTCGTCTGTTTCTTCGCCTGGTTCGCGTGCGCGCCGCTCATGCCGCTCATCAAGCGCGAATTTCATCTCTCGGCCGATCAGGTCGCGAACATCAATATCGCGGCAGTCGCGATCACCATTCTCGTGCGGCTGATCGTCGGGCCGCTTTGCGATCGCTTCGGGCCGCGCAAGGTGTATTGCGCGCTGCTGGTCGCGGGCGCGTTTCCGCTCTTCGGCGCGGCGCTGTCGCATAGCTACGAAAGCTTTCTGCTGTGCCGTCTCGGGATCGGCGCGGTCGGCGCGAGCTTCGTGATTACGCAGTACCACACGAGCGTCATGTTCGCGCCGAATGTCGTCGGCACGGCCAACGCGGCGAGCGCGGGCTGGGGCAATGCGGGCGCGGGCGCGGCGCAGGCGCTCGTGCCGCTGATGCTGGCCGCGATCGTCGCGTTCGGCGTGACGGAACCGTCGGCGTGGCGTCTCACGCTCGTCGCGCCGGGTCTCGCGATGCCGCTGATGGCGATCCTTTACTGGCGCTTCACGCAAGATTGCCCGCAAGGCAATTATGCGGAACTGCGCGCACAAGGCATCACCGTCGATGGCGGCAAGAAAGGCGGCTGGGCGAGCTTTCGCGCGGCATGCGCGAACTATCGCGTGTGGATGCTGTTCGTGACCTACGCGGCGTGTTTCGGCGTGGAAGTGTTCATCCACAACATCGCGGCGATCTACTACGTCGATCACTTCAAGCTTTCGCTGGCGTCGGCGGGCATGGCGGCGGGCAGTTTCGGCCTGCTCGCGCTGTTCGCCCGCGCGCTCGGCGGCTGGCTCTCCGACAAAGCCGCCGCGCGCCGCGGACTCGACATCCGCGCGACGCTGCTCTTCGCGATGATCGCGGGCGAAGGCCTCGGTCTCGTGTGGTTTTCACATGCGGAAAGCGTCGCGCTCGCAGTGGTCGCGATGCTGACGTTCGGCCTTTTCACCCACATGGCGTGCGGCGCGACTTACGCGCTCGTACCGTTCATCGACCGCAAGGCGCTTGGCGGCGTCGCCGGGATTATCGGCGCGGGCGGCAATGTCGGCGCGGTCGCGGCGGGCTTCTTGATGAAAGGCGTGGGCAGCGTTCAGCAGACGCTTTCGCTGCTCGGCGTGCTGGTCACGGTATCGGCGGTCTGCGCGCTGGCCGTGCGCTTCAGCGCGGAGCACAAGGAACGCGAGGCCGCCTTGCGCGATCAGGCGCTGGGCATCGGCCGCAGTGTCGCTAACGTCGCTAATTAAAGGAGTTCAGTCATGAAGATCGTCGTTATCGGCCACGGCATGGTGGGCCACAAATTTCTCGAAAGCCTGGCAGAAGGGCGCACCGAGCCGCTCGACGTCACGGTGCTCTGCGAAGAGCCGCGTCCGGCCTACGACCGCGTGCATCTGTCGGAATTTTTCGCGGGCAAGTCGGCGGACGATCTGTCGCTCGTCGAAGCGGGATTCTTCGAGCGCGAAAACGTTCTGCTGAAACTCAACGCAAAAGCGGTCGCCATCGATCGCGCCGCACACACGGTAGCGGTTTCCACCGGCGAAGTGCTGTCCTACGACAAGCTCGTGCTCGCGACCGGTTCGTATCCGTTCGTGCCGCCGGTCCCGGGCCACGACCGCGAGCGCTGTTTCGTCTACCGCACGATCGAAGATCTCGTCGCGATGAAGGCGTGCGGCGCGCTGTCGAAGACGGGCACGGTGATCGGCGGCGGCTTGCTCGGGCTGGAATGCGCGAAGGCGCTGCGCGACATGGGGCTTGAAACGCATGTCGTGGAATTCGCGCCGCGCCTGATGGCGGTGCAGGTGGACGACGGCGGCGCACGCATGCTGCGCACGAAGATCGAGGCGCTCGGCGTGACGGTCCACACGCATAAGAACACGCTGGAAATCGCAGATGGCGAGACCGCCGCGAACCGCATGCAGTTCGCGGACGGCACGCATCTCGATACCGACATGATCGTGTTTTCCGCGGGCATTCGTCCCCGTGACGAAATCGCGCGCGCGGCCGGGCTCGAAGTGGGCGCGCGAGGCGGGATCGTGATCGACAACGCATGCCGCACGAGCGACGCCGATATCTACGCGATCGGCGAGTGCGCGCTCTGGAGCGGACAAGTGTTCGGACTGGTTGCGCCGGGCTACGACATGGCGCGCGTCGCGGCGAAGCAGATTCTCGGCGGCGAAAGCGCGTTCCTGGGCGCGGATATGAGCACGAAGTTGAAGCTCATGGGCGTGGACGTGGCGAGTCTCGGCGATCCGCACGGCAAGACGCCGGAAAGCCGCACGTACCAGTTCAGCGACGACGGCAAGCAGATCTACAAGAAACTGGTGGTGTCGGGATGCGGCAAGTTTCTGCTCGGCGGTGTGCTGGTAGGCGACGCGAACGAATACGGCACGCTGCTCCAGATGATGCTGAACCGTATCGAGTTGCCTGCATCGCCGGAATTTCTCATTTTGCCGCAAGCCGACGGCTCGGCGAAGCCCGCGCTCGGTGTCGAAGCGCTGCCGGCCGCCGCGCAGATCTGCTCGTGCAACGATGTGTCGAAGGCGCAGATTTGCGAGGCCGTGTGCGCGGGCGCGACGACCATCGGCGCGATCAAGACCGCGTGCAAGGCGGGCAGTTCCTGCGGCGGTTGCGTGCCGCTCGTCACGCAAGTGATGAAAGCGGAGATGAAGAAGCAAGGCCTTGCGGTGAATAACCACTTGTGCGAACACTTCGCGTATTCGCGGCAGGAGCTTTATCACATCGTGCGCGTGGAGGGCGTGAAGACTTTCGGCGCGCTGCTCGCGAAACATGGCAACGGTTTGGGCTGCGATATCTGCAAGCCGGCGGTCGCGGGCATTCTGGCTTCGTGCTGGAACGAATTCGTGCTGAAGAAAGAGCACGCGTCGCTGCAGGATTCCAACGACTACTTCCTCGCCAACATCCAGCGCGACGGCACGTATTCGGTCGTGCCGCGCATGGCCGGCGGCGAAGTCACGCCGGATGGATTGATCGCGGTCGGACAGGTCGCGAAGAAGTACGGCCTCTACACCAAGATCACCGGCGGCCAGCGCGTGGACATGTTCGGCGCGCGCGCGGAGCAATTGCCGCTCATCTGGGAAGAACTGATCGCGGCGGGATTCGAATCCGGCCATGCCTACGGGAAAGCGCTGCGCACCGTGAAGTCGTGCGTCGGATCGACGTGGTGCCGTTTTGGCGTGGGCGATTCCGTCGGCCTCGCGGTCGAACTGGAGAACCGCTACAAGGGCTTGCGCACGCCGCACAAGATCAAGTTCGGCGTATCGGGCTGCACGCGCGAATGTGCGGAAGCGCAGGGCAAAGACGTCGGCGTGATCGCCACCGAAACGGGCTGGAACCTATACGTGTGCGGCAACGGCGGCATGAAGCCGCGCCACGCGGAACTGCTCGCGTCGAATCTGGATCACGCGACGCTCGTGCGGTTGATCGACCGTTTCCTGATGTTCTATGTCCGCACCGCCGACCGGCTGCAACGCACGAGCGTGTGGCGCGACAACCTCGAAGGCGGGCTTGCCTATCTGCAGGATGTCGTGGTGAACGACCGCCTAAGCATCGCGAGTGAACTGGAAACCGAGATGCAGCAGGTAGTGGACAGCTACGAATGCGAGTGGAAAAAGGCCGTGACCGATCCCGAAACGCGCAAGCGTTTCCGCCACTTCGTGAATAGCGAGAAGGGCGACGAGAACGTGACGTTCGTCGAGGAACGCGGCCAGATTCGTCCGGCCACGCTTGATGAGCGCCAGTCGATGCGCGCGCCGATCATGCTCGCCGTCGAGACCGTCTGACCTTTTCCCGGAGACCACCATGACCCAGCAATGCGCCGATGAAGCATGGACCCGAGTGTGCGCACTCGGCGATATCGTCCCGAATACCGGCGTCTGCGCGCTCGTCGATGGACGCCAGGTGGCCGTATTCCACGTGATCGCCGGCGAAAGCCGCGTGTTCGCCATCGCCAACTACGATCCGAACTCGAACGCCGCCGTCCTTTCGCGCGGGCTTGTCGGCAATCTGGGGGAGCGGATCGTCGTTGCGTCGCCGATCTACAAGCAGCACTTCGACTTGCGCACCGGCGAGTGCCTCGAAGCGCCGGCGCATTCGGTCGATACCTTCGCGACCCGCGTCGAGGATGGCTTCGTCTGGATCGCGGCTTGACCGCGTGCACGCTACGAGAGGCGAACGGCGCATGACGGAGAAAACGGTCAAGAGCGTGTGCCCGTATTGCGGCGTCGGCTGCGGCATGGTGTTGCACGTCGAGAACGAGCGGGTCGTGAAGATTTCGGGCGACCGCGAGCATCCGGCGAATTTCGGGCGGCTCTGCACCAAGGGATCGTCGGCGCACGTCGCGTTGCGCCAGTCCGGACGGCTCGAACGCGCGTTCGTCCGGCGTGAGCGCGGCTGCGATCTGACGCCGTTGCCGATGTCGCAAGCCATCGCCGATGCCGCCCGCCGCCTGCGCGCGACGATCGACACGCACGGCCCGGATGCGCTCGCGTTCTACGTTTCCGGGCAGATGTCGATTGAAGCGCAGTACCTCGTCAACAAGCTCGCGAAGGGCTTCGTTCGCACGCGGCATATCGAGTCGAATTCGCGGCTCTGCATGGCGAGCGCGGGCAGCGGCTACAAGCTGTCGCTCGGCGCGGATGGCCCGCCGGGCTCGTACGAGGATATCGATCGAGCCGATGTGTTCCTCGTCACCGGCGCGAACATGGCGGACTGCCATCCGATCCTGTTCCTGCGCGTGATGGACCGCGTGAAGGCGGGCGCGAAGCTGATCGTCGTCGATCCGCGCCGCAACGCCACCGCCGACAAGGCGAGCCTCTTCATGCAGATTCGGCCCGGCACCGATCTCGCGCTGCTCAACGGCCTGCTTTATCTGATCCATGAAAACGGTCACACGAACGCGGATTTCATCGCGGAATCGACCGAAGGCTGGGACGCGATGCCCGCGTTTCTCAGCGATTACACGCCCGACAAGGTCGCCGCCATCACCGGCATTCCCGAAGCGGACATTCGACGCGCGGCGCAGTGGATCGGCGAGGCGCCGGAATGGATGAGCTGCTGGACGATGGGCCTGAACCAGAGCACGCACGGCACCTGGAACACGAACGCCATCTGCAACCTGCACCTCGCGACGGGCCGGATCTGCCGCCCGGGCAGCGGCCCGTTCTCGCTGACGGGCCAGCCCAACGCGATGGGCGGCCGCGAGATGGGCTACATGGGACCGGGCTTGCCGGGACAGCGCTCGGCGCTGGTTGCGGCCGACCGCGAGTTTGTCGAAGCGTTGTGGCAGGTCCCGGCGGGCACGATCCGCGCGGACGGCGGAGCGGGCACCGTGGACATGTTCGCGCGCATGGCGGCGGGCGATATCAAGGCGTGCTGGATCATCTGCACGAATCCGGCGGCGAGCGTCGCGAATCGGCAGAACGCGATTGCCGGTTTGCAGGCGGCCGAACTGGTGATCGCGCAGGACGCGTTCCTCGATACCGAGACCAACCGCTACGCCGATATCCTCTTGCCCGGCGCGTTGTGGGCCGAGGGCGAAGGCGTGATGATCAACTCCGAGCGCAACATGACGCTCATGCAAAAAGCCATCGATCCACCCGGCGACGCGATGCCCGACTGGCAGATCATCGCGCGCGTGGCGGCAGAAATGGGCTACGCGGACGCATTCGATTACGCGTGCGCCGAAGACGTGTTCGCGGAAATCGCGCGCTTTTCGAACCCGAACACCGGCTACGATCTGCGCGGCGCGAGCCACGCGCGTTTGCGTGAAACGCCGCTGCAATGGCCGTGTCCGCCGTCGCAATCGGGCGACCGCAATCCGGTGCGCTATCTCAACGACGGCGTGAGCCAGCCGCTGTTGATCGCGCCGGGCGGCACGCGTCCCAGGCTCGTATTTCCGACGCCGACCGGACGCGCCGTCTTCTTCGCGCGTCCGCACGTCGCGGCGAGCGAAATGCCGGACGGCGAATTTCCCATCGTGCTGAATACGGGCCGTTTGCAGCATCAGTGGCACACCATGACCAAGACCGGCAAGGTCGCCATGCTGAACAAGCTGAATCCCGCGCCGTTCGTCGAACTGCATCCCGAAGATGCCGCCGCGCTCGGCATTTCAGCGGGCGACAGCGCCGAAATCCGCTCGCGCCGGGGCCGCGCGGTGCTGCCTGCCGTCGTGACGGATCGCGTGAATGCAGGCACCTGCTTCGCGCCGATGCACTGGAACGACGTGTTCGGCGAAGACCTTTGCGTGAACGCCGTCACGAACGACGCCGTGGACCCGGTTTCGCAGCAGCCCGAGTTCAAGTTCTGCGCGGTCGCGTTGACGCGCGTGGCGGCGGCGGTCGCAGCGCCCGAAACCGCGCCCGGCACGGCGCCTCTTCAGGAAACAGACATGCCGCATATCGACGCCCTCGCGCGCCTGCTCGACCTGGGCGATTTCACGCCGCCGCGTCTCAGCGATGCGGAACGGCTTTACGTGGGCGGGTTTATCGGCGGGTTGCGCTCGGCGGAAGGCGCGCGTGCCGATGGCGTGCCAGTCCTGCCGCCCGGCGCGCCGCTCGCGCCCGCCGCACGGATGTGGATCGACGGTACGCTTGCCGGGCTTTATAGCCGCGCGTTTCCCCAAAGTACGCCTGCGCTGAAGGAACCCGAATCCGCCGAATCGAACGCGCTGCGGATCGTCCACGCACGGCCGAAAGTCACGTTGCTGTGGGCTTCGCAGACAGGCAATATCGAGTCGCTGACCGAGGATTACGCCACGCAATTGATGCAATCCGGCTTCGAGATCCGCACCGCCGCGATGGCCGATTTCGACGTCTCCGCGCTCGCGAAGTCGCAATACGTATTGCTGATGTCGAGCACCTTCGGCGACGGCGATCCACCCGACAACGGCGTCGAATTCTGGCGCGCGTTGTCGGCGGTGAGCGCGCCGCGTCTCGAAGGCGTGCGCTTTTCCGTGCTCGCGTTCGGCGACCCCAACTACGACGATTTCTGCGCGCACGGCCGCAAGCTCGATACGCGCTTCGCGGAACTCGGCGCGGTGCGGCTGACGCCGCGCGTCGATTGCGATACCGACTTCCAGCGCGCCGCCGATGCATGGCTCGCGCGCGTCGTCGAGCGGATCGACGCGGCGGACGCCGAACTCCACGCCATTCCCGAAGGCGGCATGATTCCCGGCGGCGTGCCCGGCAGCGCGCCGACCAAGGCGCATCCCGCGTCCGCGCGGCTGGTCGCGAATCAGCGCCTTAACCAGTCCGGCGCGAACAAGGACACGCGCTACGTCGCGTTCTCGACCGGCGATTCCGCGCTCGAATACGAGGCGGGCGACGCGCTTGGCGTCTGGCCGACCAACTGTGCGTCGCTGGTGGATGAACTGATCGACCTCACCGGCGCGCGCGCCGATGAAGCGGTGAGCGTGGCGGGCGTCGGTGAAATGCGTCTGCGCGATGCACTCGGCAAGCATTTCGAAATCGCGCGGCCGAGCCATGAGGCGCTCATGCTGATTGCCGGACGCAGCGCGAACCCGGCGTTGCAATCGCTGCTCGGCGACGCGCGCAAGGCCGATCTGAAGCACTGGCTGTGGGGCCAGCAACTCGCCGACGTACTACACGAATTCCCCGCCGCGCTGTCCGCGACGGAACTGGTCGGCGCGCTCAAACGCATGCAGCCCCGGCTTTATTCGATCGCGTCCAGTCCGAAGGCGCACGCGGGCGAGGTGCATCTGACGGTCGCCGCCGTGCGTTATAGCAACGGGCGTCGGGAGCGCAAAGGCGTTTCGTCGACGTTCCTTGCGGACCGCGCGGATGACCTTGCCGTCCCGGTTTTCGTTCAGAAATCGGCGCATTTCCGGCCGCCGCGCAACGGCGATACACCGATGATCATGGTCGGTCCAGGCACCGGCGTCGCGCCGTTTCGCGGCTTTCTGCATGAACGGCTCGCGCGCGGCGACACGGGCCGCAACTGGCTTTTTTTCGGCGAACAGCACGCGGCGACGGACTTCTACTATCGCGACGAATTCGAAACGATGCGCGCGAGAGGACTTCTGACGCGGCTCGACGCGGCGTTTTCCCGCGATCAGGCCGACAAGGTCTACGTGCAGGACCGGATGCGCGAATACGGCGCGCAACTCTGGGCGTGGCTCGACGAAGGCGCGCACTTTTACGTGTGCGGCGACGCGAGCCGGATGGCGAAAGACGTCGACGCTGCGTTGCGAGCAGTGGTCGCGCAGCACGGCGGCATGAAGGACGAAGACGCCGCCGACTACGTGAGCCGTCTCGCCCGCGACAAGCGCTACGTTCGCGACGTGTATTGAGCGATAGCCGCGCGAATTCCCCGAAATGAAACGTTCGCGCCGACTAAAACACGCAGCGAAGTGAAGCCAATCCGCGCACGCCATCGACCAACCTGGAGACCTATACTTAGACCGCCGAGCACCATTCCTCGTATCGAAAGGAACCGCCATGGAACTGAACGCGCTGTCGGATTTCGACGCCATCGTCCGCAATGGCGGCTTCGGCGCTGCCAGCCGCGCGACCGGCCGCCCGAAGGCGACGCTTTCGCGGCACGTTTCGCAACTGGAGCGGGATCTCGGCGTGCAATTGTTGCGGCGCGCCGGCTCCGTGGTCGAGCCGACCGAAGAGGGCGCGTTTCTTTACGCGCACGTCGCGCGCTTGCTGGCCGATCTCCAGGACGTCACCGACGCAGTGAGCAAATACTCGCAGAATCCCGCCGGCCGGCTGCGGGTCAGCGTTCCCGCCTTGTTTGCGTACGAAGCGGTCGGGCGCATCAGCGCGATGTTCATCGCGCAATACCCGGAAGTGCAGTTGCAGGTGGTCACCGAAGATCGCCAGGTCGATTGCATTGCGGGCGACTACGACGTGGTGATCCGCGCGAATCCGACGCCCGATCCAGCGCTGGTCGGCCGGTGCGTGCTTCATGACGCGCTCGTGATGGTCGCCGCGCCGTCGCTCAAGAAGCCGCCCGTCGACGGTTCGGAAGCCGTGCCGGTTCCGGCCATCGTTTTATTATCGACGCCGGACGACAAGGTCTGGCGCGTGCGCGATGCTCACGAGGAACGTGCGTTCCGGCCGCAAGCCGTGGCGCGGTTCTCGTCCATCTCGATGCTCTACGATGCCGTACTCGCGGGCGCGGGCGCGACCGTATTGCCATCGCGCCGCGCGCGGGATGCGATCGCCGATGGCGTGCTCGCGAACTGGGGAACCATGACCGACCTCAGCATGGACGTGTGGGCGCTGTATTCCGCCCGCCGGCAATCGAATCCGCGTATCGGCGTATTCGTGGATTTTCTGGTGGCGCATTTCGCCCGAGAGGCGCCGCCGCTGACGTCGCAATCGGAGTCGCAATCGGAGCCGCAATCGGGGCCGCAATCGGGGCCGCAATCGGAGCCGCAGCCGCAGGCGCAGCCGCAGGCCACGAGCGCCGCCTAGCTGCGAATGCGCGCGGTCGAGGCGCGCGCGACGAGCGTGGGCGCGGGCGCGACGACCATCGGCGGCGCACTGTCGCCCGCCGCGCGATGCGGATATTCGATCAGATCGCGCAGCAAATCCACGGCCATTTCAGCGGCACGATCGGTCGGCACGGCGACCGTCGAGAGTGCCGGACGCGATTCGCGCGCGAGCTGAATATCGGTGATGCCGATCACGGAAAGGTCGTCGGGCACGCGCAGATTCATGTCGGCGGCGGCGTAGATCGCGCCGAGCGCAGGCAGGTCGTTGGTCCCGAAAATCGCCGTCAGGTCCGGATAGGCGCGCAGCAATTCCCCCGCGCCTTCGTAGCCGCCCTGAATCGAATCGCGCGTAAAACGGGCCTCGGCGGGAGCGTGAGGCACGCCCGCCGCTTTTAGCGTCGCGCAAAAACCTTCATAACGCGCGGCCTGGACGCCGTGCCGCTCACTGCCGATCACCACGCCGATCCGCCGATGGCCGAGATCGAGCAGATGCTGCGCGGCGAGCGTTCCCGCCGCGTAAAAATCGACGGCTACACAAGGCATGCCGGGCGGCTCGCCGGGGCGTTCCCACATGCACAGCACGACCGGCGTGCCGCGTGCTTCGGTCTTGCGCAGATCGTCGAAATCGAGATTCGCGTTCATCACGAGCACGCCCTCGGAAAGCGTGCCGGCGATCTGCTCCAGATACGCGCGGCCGATCACCGGATCTTCGTTCGTATTGCAGACGATCAAAAAGCGCCCGCCCTCGCGCGCGGCCCGCTCGGCCGCGAGCGCGAACTCGGGATAAAAAGGGTTCGCGATGCTCGACACCATCAGCGCGATGGTCGGCGCGCGGCCTTCGGCGAGCGCGCGCGCGGTCAGATGCGGCCGGTAGCCGAGCGATTCGACCGCGGCGAGCACGCGCGCGCGCGTCGCCGCGCCGACCTTCCCGCGTTGGCGCAGGACGTTCGACACAGTGGCGGGCGTCACGCCAGCAAGGCGGGCGACTTCGGCGAGCGTGGTCATGTTCTCAGGGTTAATACGGAGGCGATCTGCGCCTAAGTTCGGCGAACTGTGCCGAGCCTGTCGCTATCGTGCAACTTCGGACGCGCGTGACCACAGTTTGGGATTGCATCCCGCCATTTGCTAAACACCGTTCTCCAGCGCTAAATTCCGTCAAAGCATTCGAAAAACATGAACGGAGACAGCCAGGCAAAACGATCTTTTCTCGCAAGATCGTTTTTTTGTCGGGTGGAAGGTTAAGCGCTTAACCTCAAGCGCGCCTCCAGTCTCCGGACAGATATCGGAGATGTCGGCATGGCGAGCATTTCACTTCGTTCCGTCCAGAAAGCGTATGGCGATCACACGCCGGTTATCCGCGATGTGGACCTCGAAATCGGCGAGCACGAGTTCTGCGTTTTCCTGGGTCCGTCGGGTTGCGGCAAGTCCACGCTGCTGCGGATGATCGCGGGGCTTGAGGACATTACCGAAGGCGATCTTTATATCGGGGGCAAGCTCGTGAACGAGGTGCCGGCGGCGCAACGCGGCGTGGCGATGGTGTTCCAGAGTTACGCGCTGTTTCCGCACATGACCGTGTACGAGAACATGGCGTTCGGCCTCACGCTCGCCAAGACGCCGAAGGATGAAATCGAGCGGAAGGTCAAGGAAGCCGCGCGCATCCTGCAATTGGAGCCGCTGCTCGACCGTCGTCCGAAAGCGCTGTCAGGCGGGCAACGGCAACGCGTGGCGATCGGCCGCGCGATCGTGCGCAGTCCGGGCGTTTTTCTCTTCGACGAACCGCTCTCCAATCTCGACGCTACCCTGCGCGGCCAGACGCGCGTGGAAATCGCGCGTCTGCACAAGCAATTCGACAAAGCCAGCGTCGTCTACGTGACGCACGACCAGATCGAAGCGATGACGCTCGCCGACAAGATCGTGCTGCTGCACGCCGGCGCGGATACCGCGAAATACGGCAGCATCGCGCAGATCGGCGCGCCGCTCGATTTGTATCACCGGCCGAAAAGCCGCTTCGTCGCGGGATTTATCGGCTCGCCGCGCATGAATTTCCTGCCGGGACGCGTCGCGAAGACGAGCGCGGGCCGCGTAACGGTCACGCTCGATCAAACCGGCGAAACGATTGAAACCCGTCTTGCCGGCGACGCGTTGAGTGCCGGTCAGCCGGTCACGCTCGGCATCCGGCCGGAGCATCTGGAACCGGCGTTCACCGCCGCGCCCGACGCGCAGCAAATCACGCGCACGGTGTCGCTCGTCGAACAACTCGGCGAGCACAGCTACCTGCATCTCGAACAGCCGGGCGGCGCGGTGCTGATCGCCAAGGCGCCCGGCGACCGCACGCCGCGCCAGGGCGAGCGCCTCGCGTTCAACCTGCCCGCCGCGTCGTGTCATCTTTTCACCGAAGACGGCTTCGCAGTCGCTTCGCCGTCCGTTGCACAACTTGCGTAGGAGCGCACCGCATGCACCTTGGAGTCTGCTATTACCCGGAACACTGGCCTGAAGCGATGTGGCGCGACGACGCCGCGCGCATGAAGGCGCTCGGTATCGAACGTGTGCGGATCGCGGAGTTCGCGTGGAGCCGGATCGAGCCGAGCCCCGGCGAATACCAGTGGGACTGGCTGGATCGCGCGATCGATGTGCTGGCCGACGCGGGTCTGAAGGTGGTCATGTGCACGCCGACCGCGACGCCGCCGAAGTGGTTGATCGACCGTCATCCGGACATTCTGCCGGTGGGCGCCGATGGCCGGCCGCGTGCGTTCGGCTCGCGCCGTCACTACGATTTTTCATCGCCGTCGTATTACGAGGCATCGAAGAAAATCTGCACGGCCATCGCCGCGCGATACGGCCAGCATCCGGCCGTGGCCTTCTGGCAAACCGACAACGAATTCGGCTGCCATCACACCGTGGTCAGCTATTCGCCGGCCGCCGCCGCGCGTTTTCGCGAGTGGCTGAAGGCGCGTTACGGCACGGTCGATGCGCTGAATACCGCGTGGGGCACGGTGTTCTGGAGCATGGAATACCGCAGCTTCGACGAGATCGACCCGCCCGTCGCCACCGTCACCGAGGCGCATCCGTCGCATCGGCTCGACTACCGCCGTTTCGCCTCCGATGAAGTCGTGCGCTTCAATCGCATGCAGACCGAGATCATCCGCGCGCATTCGCCGGGTCGTCCGGTCGCGCATAACTTCATGCAGTTGTTCACCGAGTTCGATCACTACAAGGTCGCCGCCGATCTCGATATCGCCGCGTGGGACAGCTATCCGCTCGGCGCGCTGGAAGAACAATGGTTCGATCCGTCGATCAAGGCGAAATGGCTGCGCACCGGGCATCCGGATTTCGCGTCGTTTAATCACGATGTGTATCGCGGCATGTCGAAGCAGCCATTCTGGGTGATGGAGCAGCAACCCGGCCCGGTCAACTGGGCGCTGTGGAATCCGGCGCCGCTGCCGGGCATGGTGCGGCTGTGGAGCTGGGAAGCGTTCGCGCACGGCGCGGGTTGCGTGTCGTATTTCCGCTGGCGTCAGGCGCCGTTCGCGCAGGAACAGATGCATGCGGGGCTGAACACGCCCGATAACCGGCTGGATATCGGCGGGTCGGAGGCGGAGCAGACGGCGCGCGAGATCGCGCAAGTGCTCGCCGCCGACAACGCCGACGCCATCGCGCCCGTCGCGGCGAAGGTCGCGCTCGTCTTCGATTACGAAGCGAAGTGGCTGTTCGAGATTCATCCGCAGGGCGCGGATTTTCACTATCCGCGTTTCGCTTACGAGTACTACAGCGCGCTGCGCAGCCTCGGCCTCGATGTGGATATCGTGCCGGTCACGGCGCCGCTCGACGGTTACAAGATGATCGTCGTGCCGCCGCTGCCGGTGCTGCCCGATGGTTTCGCCGAGCGGCTCGCCGCAAGCGGCGCGCAGGTGGTGATCGGTCCGCGCACGGGATCGAAGACGGAAAACCTCACGATTCCCGCGAATCTGCCGCCGGGACCGCTCGCAAGCGCATTGCCAATCCGCGTCTGGCGCGTCGAGTCGATGCGGCCCAACGTGACCGTGGCGGTCGGCGATGGCGGGCAGGCGCGGCACTGGCGCGACTTCATCGAGGCAGGCGAGGGCGTGCAGGTGCAGGCGTCGTTCGAGGACGGCCACGCGGCCATCGTGCGGCACGGCGCGTTCCACTACTGCGCAAGCCTCTTCGACGAAGCGTTCACGCAAGACGTCTTCGCCCGCGTCGCGGAGGAGGCGGAACTCGACGTGCTGCGTCTCGGCGAAGGCGTGCGCGTCAGTCGGCGCGGTGCGCTGACGTACGTGTTCAACTACGCTGAAACGCCGTACACGATCCCCGCGAAGGGCGCGCGTTTTATCGTGGGGCAGGAGGAAGTTGGACCGCAGGGCATCGCGATTTATCGCGAGCAATGACATGACACAACACTCATCAATGAGGAGACACGCATGAAGATTGCAATTCGCAACGGGCTGATGTGCGCCGCCGTAGCGGCCGCGTTCGCCACGGCGGGACTGGCGCAGGCCGGCACGCTGAACGTGAACGTCGCGTTCAAGGGCGCAAGCCAGCGCGCGGTGTGGCAACAGACAATCGACGAATTCAAGAAGGCGCATCCGGATATCGACGTGAAGGTTTCGTTCGTCGATGAAGAAGCCTACAAGGTGCAATTGCCCGGCTGGCTTTCGACCATCGCGCCCGATATCGTGACGTGGCACAACGGCGAGCGCATGGCGTACTACGCGAAGCGCGGCCTGTTCGAGGACCTGACGAACGACTGGAACAAGAACGACTGGAACACGATGTACGCATCGACGAAGGAAGCGTCTTCGTACAACGGCAAGCAATACGCGGCGCCGACCGTGTACTACTCGTGGGGCATGTTCTATCGCAAGGATCTGTTCACGAAAGCGGGCATTTCCGGCGAGCCGAAGACATGGCCCGAATTCCTCGATGCATGCAAGAAGCTGAAAGCAGCGGGTATCGCGCCGGTGGCCGTTGCGGGCCGCGACGCGTGGACGCTCGCGGGCTGGTTCGATTATCTCGATCTGCGCATCAACGGCAACGCTTTCCACCAGAAGCTGATGGCGGGCGAAGTGCCGTACACCGACGCACGCGTGAAGAAGGTCTATACCGCGTGGAAGGAACTGATCGACGCGGGCGTGTTTATCGACAACTCGCTCTCCTACGATCTCGACGCCGTGCAGCCGTTCCTGTTCCAGGGCAAGGCCGCGATGATGCTGATGGGCACGTTCATCACGGCGGGCTTCCCGGCGAACATCAAGCCGCAGATGGGCTATTTCCAGTTCCCGATCATCGACGCGAAGGTGCCGACGGCGGAAGACGGCCCGGTCGAATCGATGCATATTCCTTCGAAGGCGAAGAACAAGGCCGACGCGCACACGTTCCTCGCGTTCATGGAAACGCCGGATATCAGCGCGCAGCTCGCGAAGGGTCTCGGCTCGCTGCCGGCTAACGCCAAGTCGCCGGAACCGGAAGATCCGATTTCGAAGATCGGCTTCCAGATCCTGTCGAATACGAAGGGCGGCATTGCGCAGTTCTACGACCGCGACATGACGAAGGAAATGGCGGACGAAGGCATGAAGGGCATGCAGCAGTTCATCTCCGATCCGACCAAGCTCGATGCGATCCTTGCGCAACTCGAAACGACGCGCAAGCGGATCTACAAGAAGTAGCATCCTCGTTTGACACGGCGCGTGACCTTCCCGGTCGCGCGCCGTGGTATCCCGGAGAGTCCGTCATGCAGTCCGTCCGAAGTGAGCGCCCCGACGCGCTCGGCGCCGCGGCACCGAAAGCGAAGCGCCGCCGCATCTCCTCGACCGCGCGCCAGCAGCGGCTGGCCGCGTTCCTCTTTCTCGCGCCCGCCTGCATCATGGTCGCGATCTACGTGGTTTATCCGATCCTCTCCAGCATCACGCTGAGTTTCTACAACTGGGACGGGATGTCGGAGAAGACCTTCGCGGGTCTCTCGAACTACGTCGAATTGTTTCAGGCGCCGACCTTCTACACCGCGCTCAAGAACAACGTGCTGTGGCTCGTGCTGTTCCTGCTCGCACCGCCGATGGGCCTCGCCGTCGCGCTGTATTTGAACCAGGCAGTGGCCGGCATCCGGCTCGTGAAGTCGCTGTTCTTCGCGCCGTTCGTGCTGTCGGGCGTGGTGGTCGGCCTGATGTTTTCGTGGTTCTACGATCCCACGTTCGGCTTGCTCAAGGTGATTCTGGGCCACGGCGTGCCGGTGCTCGGCGATGCGCGCTACGTGACCTTCGGCATCATCTTCGCGGCGCTGTGGCCGCAAACCGCGTATTGCATGATTCTCTATCTGACCGGGCTGACCTCGCTGAACGCCGAGCAGATCGAGGCGGCGCGCATGGAAGGCGCGAAAGGCTGGACGATGCTCTGGCACGTCGTGCTGCCGCAACTGCGGCCGACCACGTTCATGGCGATCGTCGTGACGATCATCGGCGCGCTGCGCAGTTTCGACCTGATTGCCGTGATGAGCGGCGGCGGGCCGTTCGAGAGTTCGACCGTGCTCGCGTATTACATGTACGACCAGGCTATCAAGTACTACCGCATCGGCTATTCCGCCGCGATTGCCGTGGTGTTGTTCGCCATCATGCTGGTCTATATCGTCTTCCACCTGCGCCGCATGTTGCGCACCGAGCAATAAGGAGCGCGCCATGTTTCCCACGCCAGTTGCAAAATGGAAACCCGCGAATCGCGCGCTGTACAAGCTCAGCTTGCCGATCGCGCTCTTGATCTGGCTGCTGCCGCTGATCGCGGTGATGGTCACGTCGATCCGCTCATCCGATGAACTCGTCGAGGGCAATTACTGGGGCTGGCCGCGCCATTTTTCGCTGATCGCAAATTACAGCGACGCGCTCACCACCTCGCCGATGCTGCATTATTTCTGGAACAGTGTGCTCATCACCGTGCCCGCCGTGATCGGCTCGATCACGCTCGCGGCCATGGCGGGTTTCGCGCTCGCGATCTACACGTTTCGCGGCAACACGACGCTGTTCGCGGCGTTCGTCGCGGGTAATTTCGTGCCGATCCAGATCCTGATGATTCCGGTGCGCGACCTGTCGCTGCAACTCGGGCTGTTCAACACGGTCGGCGCGCTGATTCTCTTCCACATCGCGTTTCAGACCGGCTTTTGCGCGCTGTTCCTGCGCAACTTCATCAAGCAGTTGCCGTTCGAACTGATCGAGGCGGCGCGGATCGAGGGCGCGAACGAGTGGACCGTGTTCTTCAAGATCGTGCTGCCGCTGATCCGGCCCGCGCTCGCGGCGCTCGGCATTCTCGTGTTCACGTTCGTGTGGAACGACTACTTCTGGGCGCTGTGCCTGACACAAGGCGATGAAGCCGCACCGATCACCGTCGGCGTCGCCGCGCTGAAAGGACAGTGGACGACCGCGTGGAACCTGGTGTCGGCGGGATCGGTGCTGGCGGCGCTGCCATCCGTGATGATGTTCTTCGCGATGCAGCGCCACTTCGTCGCCGGGCTGACGTTCGGCGCGACGAAGGGGTAAAACGCGCGACGCGTGCTATCTTCCTCGGTTCGTCACACCATAACGCTGCGTCGTCAGCGATATAGAACCGAGGAAGCTCAAATGAAAAAGCTCGCATTCCTGCTCACGTCCGTCGTCATCGCCGCGTCGGCTCACGCCGCCGGCACGACTGAAACGCTGCCGTCGGGCGTCAAGATCACCCAGACCAAGGAAGGCACCGGCGCGCAACCGACCGCCGCCGATACCGTCACGGTGAACTATCGCGGCACGCTCGCGAACGGCACGGAGTTCGACTCCTCGTATAAGCGCGGCACGCCGGCGTCGTTCCCGCTCGGCCGCGTGATTCCGTGCTGGACCGAAGGCGTGCAGAAGATGAAAGTCGGCGGCAAGGCGACGCTCGTCTGCCCGGCGGCGACCGCTTACGGCGATCGCGGCGTCGGCTCGATTCCGCCGAACAGCACGCTGACTTTCGAAGTCGAACTGCTGAAAATCGGCAACTAAGGTTTTAACGCGACGGCCTGGCATTACCCTTGCTCGCGCATACGCCTGAACGACGTATCCGCCGTGCAACCCGAGGCCGTCATGCGATTCCTGCGATCCACGCTCGCCGTCTGCGCGAGCGTTCTTTCGATCTGCGCCACCGGCGCGTTCGCTCAATCGCCGCCCACGCGCAGCATCGCGGTCGCGGACTGCACGCTGATCGACGATAACGCCGCCTATAACGACGCCGAAACCGATCGCGCGCAGCGCGAACGCGTGACCGTCGCCAGCAACGAACTGCGCACGCAACTCGGCACGCGCGCAATCTTCGACGTGCTGGACACCGCGCCCGCCGCCGCCCTGATCGCACAACTGCAATCCTCGCAAGACCTCAACGCCTGCAACGGCTGCGAGCGCGAGATCGGCCGCAAGCTCGGCGCGGAACGCGTCGGCGTGTGCTGGGTGCAGAAGATCAGCAACCTCATCCTCAATATCAATCTGCGGGTCGAAGATGTCGGCAGCGGCGCGACATTGTTCCAGCGCTCCGTCGATATTCGCGGCAACACGGACCTGTCGTGGCGGCGCGGGATCGGCTCGCTCGTCGATTTGCTCGCCGCCGACCCCGACGCGCGCCGTTGAAGTACGCGATCAGCGGGAATTCGGGAAATTCTCCCGTCTGCTGGCGTTGTCAACGGTGTCGGGCTTGCGCTAAGTTGAGGCAGGCGACAACGACACTTCGACGGAACACGCCACGAACAACAAAAACAGCACCCAGCAGGAGACACGAATGCATCGCAGAAATCCCGGCGCGCGACGCGCGCTGTTATCCGCCATCGCGCTGGCTGCGGGTGTCGCGCATGCCGCGCCCGCGCCGACCGCCTATGTGACGAGCGAGACGGCGGGCGTCGGCGTGATCGACCTCGACCAGATGACGCTCGCGAAGACCATCGATCTCGGCAAAGACGGTCCACGCGGCCTGAGCCTGAGCGCGGACGGACGGCGTCTTTACGTTGCCAACAAGTCCGGCACGCTCTCGGCCATCGATACCGCGACGGGCAAGGTCGTCACGCGCGTCACGATCGGGAAGAACCCGGAGTTCGTGCGGGTTCATCGCGGATTCGCGTATGTGACGTATGAGCCGGGCGAGAACGGCGGGCCGCCGGGCAAGGACGACGACGACGACCCGAACCGCCCTCCCGCGGAAATCGCCATCGTCGATCTGAAAACGATGAAGGTGATCCGCTCGGTGAAAAGCGGACACGAGACGGAAGGCGTCGAATTTTCGCCGGATGGCCGCGAGTTGCTCGTGACCAACGAAGGCGACGACACCGTGTCCGTCTACCGCACCGGCAGCGGTGCGCCGGTGCGCGAGGTGAAGCTCGACAAAGGCTCGCGTCCGCGTGGCATCAGAGTGTCGCCGGATGGCTCGCAATATGTGGTGACGCTTGAAAACACCAACCGCTTCGTCGTGCTCGACGCAAAAACGCTGGCGACGGTCAAGTCCGTGGAAACCAAGACCGGTCCTTACGGCGTCGCGTTCGATCCCGCCGGAAAGCGCTTGCTGGTCGCGGCGGCGCGCGCGAAGACGCTGCAAGTGTTCGACGCGAAAACCTACGATCACATCGCCGATGCGGAAATCGGACAGCGTTGCTGGCATTTCAGCTTCACGCCCGACGCTTCGAAGCTGCTGATCGCGTGCGGCCGCTCGAACGCGGTGTACGTGCTCGACGCCACCAGCTTCCAGACCATCAAGCAGATCGGCGATCTGCCGCTCGCGTGGGGCGTCGTAACGTGGCCGCGCAGTGCGGGATCGATCGAGTCGAAGTAATCTTTCGCCGCTTCTACCAATGAAAAAGCCCCGCAAAAAGCGGGGCTTTTTCATGTTCACGCCGCTTTACTTCCACGCATACCGCAAGCCGACCCACGCACCGCGCGGCGCGCCGATCCCGAGAAACTGCTCGTTCGTGGTGGCCGTGCCGTCGAAGGTATGGTTCGGACCGTTGAAGAAGTTCTCGCCGAGAATCGCGAAGCTCGAATAGCGCTTGTTCAGCAGGTTCTTCACCGTCGCGAACACCTGGAGTTGTTTCGTGATGTTGTACGTGGTGTCGAGGTCGATCAGGAAATACCCGGCGACCGAGCCGTTCTGATCCTGATTGTTCTCGTCGCCGCGCGCGAAGATGCTGCCGCGATAGCTCAGGTTCGTGCCGATATTCCACTTTGGCGTGGCCGCATAGTCGATCCTGACCTTGATCGTGTTCGCCGGAATGCCGGGAATCTTGTCGCCCGAATTCACCGTGATATTGCCGTTCGCGTCCGCGCTCGAATTGCTGCCGCTGCTTTCGGTCCAGGTCGAACGATACGTGGCGTCAATATAGCTGTAGCTCGCGGCGAATCCGAGCGGACCATACTGCGTGCGTCCAGCGAGTTCCAGCCCTTGCCGGCGCGTCTTGCCGACGTTCTGGAAATAGCCGAGCGTGCTCGCCGCGCCGTTGCTGCTGATGAACTGGATGTCGTCGGTGAGCGTCGTGCTGTAGGCCGCCGCGCTCCACGTGGTGTGATTGCCGAGCCGCCCGCGCGCGCCCACTTCGAAGGTTTTCGAAATCACCGGTTTGAGCGAGGGATCGGCGATGAAATCGTTCGGCAGCGAGCAGGGCGCGGCCGGATCGGCGCACGCGAGTTCGATCGAGGTCGGCGAGCGCATGCCTTCGTTGTACGTGACATAGGCGGTGAATCCCGGCGTCGGGTTCCAGTTCACGCCGACGGCCGGGTTGAAGCGCGAGAACGTGTGGCGTCCGTCGAGGAGCGGCTGCACGCCGCTTTCATCGCCGATCACCGCGCGCGACCAGTTATAACGCCCGGCGAGCGTCATCGACCATTGCTCGTTGAAGCTCAACGTGTCCTCGAAATAGATGCCGTAGTTCTCGTTGCGCGTCTTCGCGTCCGTGTTCGGGACGAAATCGCCCGTGCCGATGGTCGCGCGCGAGTCCGTGAACGCCGCGTCCTGCGAGGATTGCGAAAAGTGCGAGTTCGACAGATCCGCCGCCGTCCCGAGCACCAACTGGTTGTCGCGGCCGAAGAGCTTTTGCAGCAACGTCAATTGCACGCTCGCGCCGTAGCTGTCCGTCACGATCACGGATTTGTCGTTGCTCGCTTGCGTATCGTCGATATTGCCGTCGTCGTCGACGGTGCCGAAGTCGTCGTTGACGTTGCTGCTGATGTTCGTGTTCCGGTAATGCCGGTAGTACATGTTGCCGCTCAACTGCACGTTCGGCGTGAAATAGTGATCCGCCGAGAGCGTCAGGTAGCCGACGCTATTGTGGTTCTCGTCCGGGAACGTGTACGCCTGCTTGTAGTTGTCGAGAAACGAGCGGGGAATGGTCTGCGAGCCTTGCAGCGTGTTGTCGGCGCCGCCCGCCGACAACGAAATGGTGGTGTCGGCGTCGGTGTAGCGCAGCTTGCCGAACGCCTGGCGCAGACGGCTCGAATTGTGGTCGGCCCAGCCGTCGTCGTTGGTTGCGTTCGCGGTGAAGTAGTAGTCCAGGTTCTGACCGATCGTCCCGCCCTGCTGAATCTGCGCGGACTTCCGTCCCAACGATCCGGCCGTGATCTCGGCCTCGCCGCCGGGGTCCGAGCGGCCGTTCTTGGTCGTCACGGCGACCGCGCCGCCGAGCGTGTTGAGGCCGAAGGTCGGATTGGAGCCGGGAATGATCTGGATCGTGCTGATGGCGGCCTGCGGAATCAGGTCCCAGTTCACGACATCGCCGAACGGTTCGTTGACGCGCACGCCGTCGAGAAATACCGACAAACCCTGCGGCGTTCCAAGCAGCGGCGAGGCCGTGAAGCCACGGTAGTTGATGTCCACCTGCGACGGGTTGCCCTGCGCCTCGTTGACATCGACGCTCTGCACGTTGCTCGAAAAATAATCGGTGAGCGTGTTCGGATGCTGCTGGTCGATGTCGCGCCCACGGATGGTCTGGACGTTCGCGGGCACGCGTTCGAGCGGCGTGCCGACACCCAGGAGCGGCGTCGTGCCGATCACGAGAATCGGCGGCAATTCGGTGACGGCGGTTTCGGTCGCGCTCGGCGCGCTGGCGGCGGTGGGCGCGCTCGCGGCGTTCGGCGTGGTCGGCTCGGCCTGCGCCCACGCGGTAGCGGAGAGTCCCGCCAGCGCGCCGCCGAAGCAGAGCCGCCACGCGGCCCGGGGTTTGAACGGGTGTCCACGAAGCTTTTTGCGCGCCATGATTTTCATCGTCGTCTCCGGTCGCTTTTATGCTGCTTTTTTTTGAAGTCCGGCACGCTCGATACGCCGCCGGAACTGTAAGGCAAGCGTCGCACAAGAGAGGCACGCGCGACCCGGGAAGTTCTCCCGAATGTGTCAGGAATCGTTCCCAAACCCGCCATTGCACGCACAACGCGCACTCGGCCCATGCGTAGAATGCCTCTCCATGCAAACCGAATCCGTCACACTCAATGCCCGGCCGGAGCCGCGTAACGCGTCGCGCTCGACGGTGCGGCTCGACCTCTTCTGCGTGCTCGCCGTCACGCTGATCGCGGCGGCGTTGTGCGCGAGTTTCGACGTGAGCGAACTCGCGTATCGCTGGACGCGCCGCGCCGAGGGGTTTCAACTCGATGAATTGCCTGCCACGCTGCTCGTGCTGGCAATCGCCCTCGCGTGGTTCGCGTGGCGGCGGTATCGGGAGTCGCGGGCCGAGCTAGCGTACCGGCGCGCGCTGGAGGAGGAGGCCGAGCGGCTGCTCGCCGATAACCGGCGGCTCGCCACGCAGGCGATCGAGGCGCAGGAAGCCGAGCGCCGGCATCTCGCGCGCGAACTTCACGATGAACTCGGGCAGTATCTGAACGCCATTTCGCTCGATGCCGCGCGCATCCGCGATCTATCGGCGGCGCGGGAGCCGGAGATTCATCGCGTGTCGCTTGCGGTGATGCAGAGCGCGAGCCTCGTGTACCGGCAGATCGGCGGGATGATACGGCGGCTGCGCCCGATCGGTCTCGACGAATTCGGCCTGCCGAGCGCGGTCGAACATTGCGTGGAAGGCTGGCGCGAGCGGCTGCCGGACGCGGTTTTCGCGCTCACCATCGACGGCGATTTCTCGCATTTGAGCGACGCGCTCAACATCACGCTTTACCGGCTGGTTCAGGAAGGGCTGACGAACGTATCGAAGTTCGCGCGCGCGGCGCGGGTCGAAATCTATCTGGTGCGAACGCCGGGCCAGGACGGGCGCGCGGGCGAAGTCGTGGTGAGCATGGCCGACGACGGCCCCGGCGTCGATCTCGCCAAACCGCGCGCGGGACTTGGATTGATCGGCATGCGCGAGCGCGTGGAGGCGCTCGGCGGCGAATTTCACGTCGCGAGCGAGGCGGGCGGCGGTTTTCTGTTCTGCGCGCGCGTGCGCGTTCAGGCCGGGCTGCTCGACCCGAGCGAACCCATCGATCCGAGCGATTCCAGCGACACCGACGGTACGCCGGCCGCCGCGAATTCGGAGAAGTGAAGGCCGAGCCGGTTCGCCATCTGCGCGAGCTGCACACCGTTATCGGCGCCGAATTTCTGCCGGATCACCGATTGATGATTCGCCACGGTTTTCTGGCTCAAGCCCAGCCGTTCCGCGATATTGGGCAGCGTGTAGCCCTGCACGAGCAAACGCAGCACTTCGAACTCGCGCGCCGACAACTGGCGTCCGGGCGGGCCTTCGCTGAACGCGGTGCGTAGCGCTAGCGCCTGCGATACATCGGCGCTCAGATACCGCACGCGCCGCGCGACCGCCCGCACGGCTTCGACGAGCACATCGGGCGCGCTCGCCTTGGTCACGTAGCCGTGCGCGCCGGCATCGAGCGCGCGCCGCACGAAAAGCGTTTCCTCGTGGACGCTGAAAATCAGCACGCGCGCGGACGCTTCGCGCGCGAGCATGCGCCGCATCGCCTCGATCCCGCTCGCGCCCGGCAGCGCCAGATCCATCACCACGACGTCCGGCTGTACCGCGCAAAAGCGCTGATAAGCCTGCGCGGCATCCGCGGCTTCGCCCGCCACGCGGACGTCGGGGCTGAGTTCGAGCAAACGCCGGTAGCCTTCGCGCACCACGGCGTGATCGTCGACCAGAAGGACGGATATGCAGGCGTTCGTCATGGGCGCGGGTCTGGATCGGAGGGGGAAGTCGTGGCGAGCCGGCGCGAATTGGCGTCGTTGCGGAACACGACCGGATGTTCGTTGGGCGCGCGTGCCGCCGCCGAGCGCACCACCTGCACGACCTTCTCGTGATGCGGCGATTTATCGCAAACCGGATCGGCGTTCGCGGCGTCCTGCGTCAGCAGATACGCCTGACACCGGCAACCGCCGAGATCGCGCGTCTTTTCCTCGCAACTGCGGCACGGCTCTTTCATCCAGTCGAAGCCGCGAAACCGGTTGAACGCGTCGCTCTCGTACCAGATTTCTCGCAGCGGCACGTCGCGCACGTTCGGAAATTCGAGGCCGGGCAGCGATCGCGCGGTGTGGCAGGGCAGCGCGGCGCCGTCCGGCGCGATACCGAGAAACACCGATCCCCAGCCGTTCATGCAGCGTTTCGGCCGCGTCTCGAAGTAATCCGGCACGACGAAATAGATCGTGCAGCGATGGCCGATTTCCTTCCGGTAGCGCTCGACCACCGCTTCGGCTTCCTGCAATTGCTCGGCCGTCGGCATCAATTGCGCGCGGTTCGTGTGCGCCCAGCCGTAATACTGCGTGTTGGCGAGTTCGAGATATTCGGCGCCCATCGCGAGCGCCATCTCGATGATCTTGTCCACGTGCGGCAGGTTGTAGCGATGCAGCACGCAGTTGAGCACCATCGGGAAGCCGTGCGCTTTGATCGAACGCGCGACGCGATTTTTCAGGTCGAAGGTGCGCGTGCTGCTCAGGAAATCGTTGAGTTCCTGCGTCGAATCCTGAAACGAAAGCTGGATATGATCCAGCCCGTTTTCCTTCAGCGCGGTGAGCCGCTTGTCCGTCAAACCGATGCCCGAGGTAATCAGGTTCGTGTAGAAGCCGAGCTTGCGCGCCTCGCCGACCAAGGTTTCCAGATCGTCGCGCATGAGCGGCTCGCCGCCCGAAAAGCCGAGTTGCGCCGCGCCGAGCGCGCGCGCCTGACGCAATACGTCGATCCACTGCGCGGTATCGAGTTCGTCGTGGTGATCGGTGTAGTTCACCGGGTTGTAGCAGAACGCGCAGTGCAGCGGACAGCGATACGTCAGCTCCGCGAGCAGCCACAGCGGCGGCGCGACGGGCGGCGCGGCCGGGACCGGCGCGGGTTCTGACAGTGGAATGGACAGATCGGTCATGGATTACTCCAGCCAGCCGCGCGTTTGCGCATCGGCGACGAACGCTTCGATCTCGGGGGCAAGCCCGGCCGCGCCGAACGCCTCTTCGAGATCGGCGATGAGGCGCGGCATGTCGCGCGTGCCGTCGCAGCGCAGAAGAATTTGCGCGGCGCTCTGGTTCAATTTCACCATGCCTTCCGGATACAGCAAGACGTGCGCGTCCTGCGCCGGCTCCCATTGCAGACGAAAAATCCGCTTGAGCTTCGGCCGGAGAACCGCGCCTTCGGGCAGGGTCGGGTCGTTCATGTCGGGAAGGCCTTTTCGATGGCATCGAGCATCGACCACAAAATGTCGAGCTTGAATTGCAGGATATCGAGCGCGCGTTCCTGCTGCTCGCGCGTCTTGAAGTAATCGAGCGTGACGGCGAGTCCATGCTCGACATCGCGCTGCGCAAGCGAAATGCGCGAGCGGAAATACGTGAGACCGTCCGCTTCGATCCACGGATAGTGGCCGGGCCATGTCGCCAGGCGGTCGCGATGAATCTGCGGCGCGAAGATTTCCGTCAGCGATGAACACACGGCTTCCTGCCACGGCGCGCGACGCGCGAAATTAACGTAGGCGTCCACGGCGAAACGCACGCCCGGACACACGTGTTCGAGCGACCAGAGTTCGTCGCGCGAGAGGCCGACCGCGTCGCCCAGCCGCGCCCACGTTTCGATGCCGCCTTCGTCCTCGCCGTAGCCGTCGTGGTCGAGAATGCGCAGCACCCAGCGGCGGCGCGTCTCGCGATCCGGACAATTCGACATGATCGCGGCGTCTTTCAGCGGAATGTTGATCTGGTAGTAGAACCGGTTCGCGACCCAGCCGCGGATTTGCTCGCGCGAACAGCCGCCCGAATTCATCTTCACGTTGAACGGATGATGAATGTGATAAGCCTTGCCCTTCGCGCGCAACTGCGCTTCGAATTCGTCGCGGCTCCAGGCCGGACCTGGCGATGAGTTTGCAGCGTTGGCGTTCATAGTTCGAAGGTCATCCCGTCGTAAGCCACTTCGATCCCGTACTCGGCCAGCACGCGCCGCTCGGGGCCGTCTTCGATCAGGATCGGATTCGTGTTGTTGATATGGATCAGTACGCGCCGCACGCCGGTCCGGCGGATCGATTCGAGCACTTCGATCATGCCGCCCGCGCCGGTTTGCGCGAGATGCCCCATGTCGGCGGCCGTCTTCTTCGACAACCCGAGCCGGATCATTTCGTCGCCCGTCCAGCACGTGCCGTCGACCAACAGCAGATCGGCTTCGCGCATCGCGTCGAGCACGTGCGGTTCCAGCACGCCGAGACCGGGCGCGTAGAACGCGCGCCGTCCGGAATCGGGCGCGGTGAACAGCAAGCCGATGTTGTCGCCGCGCACGGGCGCTTCGCGATTCGGCGAATACGGCGGCGCCTTGCTCGACAGCGGCAACGCGTCGATCCGCACGCCCGGCAGCGCGGACACCTGAAGCGGCGCGCCGTCGAGCGCGATCCGGCAATGCTCGACGCCGCAATAATGCGAGAGGATCGGCACGACCGGAAAGCTCGCCGACAAGTCCTGCCACACGGAATCGGTGGCATAGAGCGGCAACGGCGCGGCGTTTTCGCGCAGCATCAAAAGACCGGTGACGTGGTCGATCTGCGCGTCCATCAAGAGCACCGCCGCGATGCCGGTGTCGCGCGCGCGGCGCGCCGGCTGCAATTCCGGGTTGGCCGCGATCTGCGCGAGCAGGTCGGGCGACGCGTTCACGAGCAGCCACGACACGCCGTCCACGCTCACCGCAATCGACGATTGCGTGCGCGGCGTGGCCGCGATCGTCCCGCGCCGCACGCCGTCGCAATTGCGGCAGTTGCAGTTCCATTGCGGAAAACCGCCGCCCGCCGACGATCCCAACACCCGAATCTTCATCGCGCGGAAGCTCGTCTGGTCATGGTTTCATCCTCCAAAGCAGATTGTCGCGGTCGATGAACTGGTGTTTCAGCGCGCCCAGAATATGCAGCGCGATCGCCGCGATCAGCACCCACGCGCTCACCTCGTGGATGCCGAAGAAAATGCTGCGCAGATGCGCGTCGTCCCAGCCCCATTTCGGCAGCGCAATGCCCCAGAAGCGCGTGCCGAAGCGGTTGAACGACGAACCGAGATAGCCGGAGAGCGGCATCACGATCATGCCTGCATATAAAAGAACCTGCGTGGCGCTCGCGGCGGCGCGTTGCCACGCTCGCATCGGCGGTAGCGGCGGCCGACCGGAGGCCATGCGCACGAAGATGCGGATCAGCACCAGCAGGAAAATCGTCAAGCCGAGCGACTTGTGAAAGTTGAGGAGCGTCGCCTTGAACGGCAGCCCCTTCGGCAGCGAAACCATGTAGAGGCCCACGCCGAGCATGCCGATGATGCCGAGCGCGATCAGCCAGTGCAGCGCGATCATCGTCGGTGTGTAGCGCAGCGGCGCCGTGTTCGGGCCGCGCGCCGTACTGCCGGAATGCGTGGCGTTCATGTCGTCTCCCTGTGCCGCAAGCCCGTGTACGCAAATCGTGGCGCAAGTGCTCTCCTATCATGCGTCGTTCGGCGTCAGCCCGCGATCAGCAATTCCCCGCGTCCGTCCACGGCGAGATCGCCCGCAAAACGGCGCGGCAACGCGTGCGCGGCCAATAACGCGAACGGCACGCGCTCTTTCGCGAACGAGCGCACGAGCAAGGACCAGAATACGTCGAAACCGCGTCCGCCTTCCGTGAAGGTCGGCGGGATACTGGCGGGCGCGTTCAGCAGCAAAAGCGTGCCGCGCCGCATGCCGTAACCGATATGCGCACCCGTCGTGCCCGCGATGGCGATGGTTCCCGCCACCATCCGCGAGCCGGTGTAATCGCCGGCATTGCCGCCCACCAGCACCGCGCCGCGCCGCATCCGGTCGCCCAGACGCGCGCCCGCGCTGCCTTCGATCGACAAGGTTCCGCCGCTCATGCCTTCCATGTCGCCCGGCAGCGCGCCGGCCGCGAAATCGCCGGCGTCGCCGGTCACGTCGATGCGTCCGCCGCGCAGTTCGGCGCCGGTGAACATGCCCGCGTCGCCTTCAATCCGCAATTCGCCGCCGCTCATTCGCAGTCCGGCGTAATCGCCCGCCGATCCCACCACGCGCAAATTCCCCGACGCCATCGCCGCGCCGAGTCGGTCGAGCCAGCGCACGTCACCTTCGATCACCAGCGCGGGCTCGTCGCTTTCCGTGCGCGAAATATCGAAGAGATCGCCGAGCGCGCAGAGATCGTTGCTCGCGGGCAACAGCACGCGGCCGATTTCGGCGTCCGGCAGCGCGGCGAGCGTGGCGGGCAGCAGCGCGGAACCATCGACCCGAAAGCCCGGCGCGGTGCGCACGCGCAACGTGAGCGTGCTCATGACGCTTCCCCGTCGAGACCGGCGCGCGTCGCCAGTTCGCGCAAATGAAAATGATAGGGTCCGAGCTTGCCGCCGTAGTTTCCCGCCGAAATGCGCAGCACGCCGGCCGTGCGCTCCGGCGCGCTCGCGGCGGCGATCCCGGCGGCCATCGCCGCGCCGACGTCGGCGTCGGTCAGCCCGTCGATCACGATTTCCAGCACGCAGCCGATCTCCGCCGTGAGCTCGCTTTTCTTCGATAAACCAATCAGCGTCGGGCAAAACGCGTCGTTCGTGGACGCGGGCGCGCCGGCATATTTCGAGCCGATCTTCGATCCGGAACGCACCACGCCGCCCGGGAACGGCGTAATCACGTTCGGGAGCGCGTGCATCGCGGTGACGGCGGCTTCGGCGGCGTCGAGCGCGGCGTCCAGATTGCGCGCGAGAAACAGCAGATTGCCGCCGCCGACCGCCTTCACGGTTTGCGCGGTGTCCTCGCAGACGAACTCGCCGTCCATCACCGGGACGCGCCAGTAGCGCGTTTCTCCGAGCATCTTCGAAATCTGCCAGCCGTCGCCGAAAAAGCGCAGCGCTGCGCCGAGCGGCGCACGATCCGAGAGCGGCGCGCGGCTCGTTGAAGCGTCGATCCCGCTATAGACTGCCGTGGTCGGGCAGGTCAGCACGCACTGGCCGACGCGCCGCGCGATCTGCTTCGCCAGTTCCTTCGACGAAATCGCGAACATCAGCACCGAGATGCCGGGGCGTCCGTCCGGCGTTTCTTCCGACGAAAGCGCGCGCTCGATGCCCGCCTCGCAGCCGCAATCGATCACCGAAGTTGCGAAACCGGTGAGCGACTGCGCGGCGTGGCGCGCCCAGACGGGCGAATGCGCGGTGATGACGAGCCGCGTCGCCTTCATCGGGAAGGCTTCCGCGAAGGTATCGTCGATCAGGGTTTCGTTGATCCGCATTGCTCGCCCGGTGCCTAGACCGAGGCCGCGCACGCGACCGGCAGCAGCCGTCCGCCGTGGCAGAAGCCGCAGATTTCGTCGTCGCCGATGGCCGTGTGCGCGTGTTCGCCCACCAGATTCGCCTCGCGATATGCGCGCAGTGTCTTCTCGATGCCACGGTCGAATTCGGGCGCGACATAGTGGATGCCGCCCGTCGGCGTCGCGACGAGGTTGCCGTCGCGGGCGACCAACCGGCCGTCCTTGAACACGAACGCGGGCGACGTGAACATGCGCTCCCGGTCGGCGTCTTCCCGATAAACCGCGATATCGGCCGCCGCGCCCACGCCGAGATGGCCGCGGTCGGCGAGCCCGAGCAGCCGCGCCGGGCCCGCGCGCGTGATGATCGCGATGTCGTAGAGCGAGAATTCGCGGCTGATTTCGGCGAGTGCGCTGCCGGTTTTCGCTTCTGGATGCAGCCGGTCGAGTTGCTCGTCGCGAAACGATTTGTCCATCAGAAGGCGGATCAGGTGCGGATAGCTCGTGAACGGGCCGCCGTTCGGGTGATCGGTCGTCATGCACACGCGCCACGGATCGGCGACCAGCAGGAACATCTCCAGCCCGATGATCCACTGCAGCGCATTCACATAGCTTTGCTCGCGATACCGGAACGGCACGACGCCGCAGCCCGCATCGCACTCGATATCGCCCGCGATCCACTTGCGCGGATTCGCGAACGGCGCGTTCTTGAACTGCATCATCGTGTCGCCGGACGCGGTGACGGTCTGCCCGAAAATGATCTGCCCGACGTCGATGGACACGTTCGGCCGCGCGTTCACGGCCTCCGCGACTTCTCGCGCGCCCGACGAAAACTTCCGCGGCCCGTCCGTGCCGTAGCTGTGGAACTGGATGTGCGTGAGGTGGATCGGCAAGCCGCCGGCGGCGTCCATCGTGGCGATCGTCGAGGCGAGATTGCCCGGCACGCCGAGGTTGCTCGCGTGAACATGCAGCGGATGCGGCACGCGCAATTCGGTGAGCGCGCGCGTCAGCGTGGCGAGCACGTCGCGCGGCGTGATGCCGTAGTGGACGTGCTTTTCGTCGATATCGAGCGAGCGCTGGTTGAACTTGAACGCCGAAATGCCGCCCGGATTCACCACTTTTACGCCGAGCGCGCGGCTCGCGTGAATCGTCCAGCCGACGTAATCGCGCATGCGCTCGAAATCCTCGCGGCCCGCGAGCATGCGCAGCAAGAATTCGTCGTTGCCGAGCATCACGTAGGCGCCGTGATCGATGATCGGCGTGTCGCCCATTTCGAGATGCGTGTGACGCGCGTTCGACGGCATCATCGCGGGTTCGAACGCGGCGGTGTAGCCCATTTCGGCGTAGCGGTAGCCGGTCGCGAGCGTGCCCGGCGTGCAGGTGCCGCACGACGGCAGCCGCAGATAACGGCCGTTTTCGTCGCGCACGGACTCGTAAGCGTAGTCGCGCGGGGCGTCGTCGCGGTGATCTTCGGGCAGCAAAAGCCGCGACAGATTCGTCTTGCCGCCGCCGATGTGCGAATGCAGGTCGATCCCGCCCGCCATCACCACCATGCCGCGCGCGTCGTAGTCGTGATCGACGGATGCGCCCGGCTCGGGCGTGACCATCCGGCCGTCGCGGAAATACAGGTCGCGTTGCTCGCCGTTCACGTTGTTCGTCGGATCGTAGAGCCGTCCTCCGGTGAGGCGCGTCAGGCTCATGGCGTGCTCCCGGCGTCGAGGCGCGCAGCGATTTGCGTCAAAACCTGCGCGACGGTCGGCAGCCCCAATCCCCGCGCGGCCGTCAGCGGCGCGACCACCGAGCCGTCCATGCGGAACAGATGCCCGTTCGCGTCGATACCGGGCGTCGCGACGGGAATGAACACGGTCGGCGCGGCGCGCGTGCCGAGCCGGTGCCAAAGCGCCGGATGGCCGAGCACGATGGCGGGAACGTGCGGATCGAGCGCGTCGGGCAGCGGATGCGGCTCGAAACTGGCAATCCAGAGCAGCGCGTCGATCTGCTTTTCGCCGATCAAGCGCGCCGTGGCGTAGCGATGCGGATCGTAATCGAGCGGGGCTAGGCCGGCCGCGCGACCCGGTTTGGCGACGCGCGTGCGCAGCGGGAAGCCCGAGAGCCACGTCACCGCCTGATTCACGCTTATTCCCCCTTCCGCGCCGCCGAGCGCGAGCGCGCCCGCGCGCGTCGTCCGGTTCACGGCCTTGACGATCCGCTGAAGCGCTTCGATCAAGAGCGCCGCGTGCGCACCGGGCAGCGCCGCCGGTTCATAGACGAACACCGTGTAGCGCGCCGACGCCACGCGCGTGACGAGCGTGGCGAGCGTTTGGGCCAGGCCCGAGCCGTCGTCGAGCGATTCCGCGCGCCGGCCTTCTGCGAGCGCGGCCAGGAGCGCGAGCAGGCCGTGGAGATCGACGCCGGGCGCGACGACCGCGGCGCCGGGTTGATGTGCGTTCGGATCCGCCTCGCAGCCGACAAAACACCACTCGCGCGGCGTGTCGGTCCCGCCGAAAACACGCTCGTAAAAGCGCGGATAACGCAACGACGGCTGACAGCCGATCACCACCAGCAAATCGGCGCGGCTGCGGACCTCGGAGAGCGTCGCGAACATCGCGCCGCGATCCTGCAGCGCAAGCGTTGAAACGGCGAGCGCGTCGCCGTCGAGATGATCGAGTGTCGCGCCGCAATGCGCCGCCAGGGTATAGAGCGCGCGTGCGCCTTCGACATCAGTCGCGCAGCCGCCGAACAGCGGCCGGTGCGACGCCGCGAGCAGTTCCGCCGCGCGAGCGATTGCGGCGTCGGGCGCGACGTCGTCGTCATCGACCGACGCGCTGCATCGACCGTCCTGCGCGCCGTATCGCGCGAGCGCGCCGGTCAGTCGGGAGCAGTCCGTCGCGGGCGCGGCGAGCGTGTGGTCGGCGTGTTGAGCGGCATCGATGTCGTCGCACAGCAGCGGGCAGAACGGGCAGGTCCAGCCCCGCGTGACGGCGGCGGATAGCGGATTGGCGACGTTCGGATCGGTGGGAGAGGACAGGGACATGGCGCTCGGTAGAGCAAGGTCCATGCCGATTTTTATCGATTTTGTCGATTGGGCGGCGGTTTGTGCCTCCGCCGGAAATTACGGCGCGGGTCGGAGCGCGCTGCGTCCGTGCCTCAAGCCCCGCACCGGGCAGTGCAACACAGAATGTGCGTCTTTCCGGAACACTGTGTCACACGCCGAATGGTCGCGGCACGTACCGCGCGGCGCACGCGCGATCCGGCGACTGGCACGGATATTGTGTTACCGGCTGCGGCGCTCTCCGGCGCCAAGGTCGAGTCGACCATCGTGCAGCGCCGATGCAACCAGCCACGCGGGCGCGCCGTTCGCGGCGGCTGCGGCGAGATCCGCGGCATGGCGGATGCCGCCCGCGCCGATCACCGCGCGCTCGCCGGCCTTGGCGCGGATCGCGTTGAAGGTGGCGAGGTCCGGACCTTCGTAAGCGCCGACTTGATCGAGCGTCATCGCGATCACGCGGCGCGGCCAGCGCGAAGGTGTGGACGACGGCAAGGATGGAGGCGGCGCGTCGGGATGGACGATCATCCGCCCGGCGCGGTGGTCGAGGGACAGGATAGGGTCGAAGCCGGCGCGGGCGGCGGCGTCGAGCGCGGCGGGATCGATGAGGGATTCGGTGCCGAACACCGGCACGAGCGTCGCCCGCGCGCGTTCGATGCCGATGCGTTCGAAGAACGCGAGCATCGAAGGGAAGTCGGCGAAACCTGCGTCGAGCCAGATTTTCGCCGTGCGGCCGCCCTCGGCGAAGCAGGTGCAAAGCGCGCCGAGCAGGGCGGCGTGACCGAGGCTATCCCGGCCGAGGATCGCGTCGAGATCGGCGATATACAACGTGTTCGCGCCTGTCAGGTCGATCAGCGCGCGGGCGACGGCGAGCGGTTCGCTCGTCGGGCACAAGGAGGACTGGATGGGCAGGTAGGCCGAACGCTCGCCCCGCACCGCGCGTACCGCGTGGCCGTCGAGCAGATCGAGAACCGGTATCACGCGCATAAAGGATTTCCTTTGATCAAGATATTTGTCTTCGAGTATCTCACCGGCGGCGGCATCGACCCGGATCTGGCCCCGGCGGGCAGCCTGGCCGACCTCAGCGCGTTGATCGCGGAAGGCCGCACGATGCGCGACGCGCTCGCCGCCGACTTGCGCGCGCTCGACGGCGTGGAAACGTGCGTCGCGAGTTCGCGCTTCGAGAATATCGAAAGCGCCGGCCCCGCTTTCGCTTACTGCCGCGCGAAGACCGGCGAGCCGATGCTCGATTTCGTCGCGCGGGTGTCGCGCGAACACGATTATGCGTTCATCGTCGCGCCGGAATGCGACGGCCTTTTGCTGCAACTCGCGGCGGTCGTCGGCGCGCCGCGCTGGCTGGGCTGCGACGAGGCGGCGATCCGCACGGCGTCGAGCAAACGCACGACGGCGGCGCATCTCGCGGCGCACGGTATCGACGTGACGCCCGCGCTCACGCCCGCGCAGCTCGACGGGCGCGGCGCGCGGCGCTGGGTGGTGAAGCCCGACGACGGCGCGGGCGGCCTCGAAACGTCGCTCTACGATTACGCCGCCGACGCCAGCGCCGACTTCGAGGCCCGCGCCGCCGCCGGGCGCGATCCGGTGCTGCAGGAGTGGGTGGACGGCGAGCCGCTGAGTCTGTCGCTCGTGTGCGGCGCGCGAGGGCCACGCCTCGTGAGCATCAACCGGCAGCGGATCGGACTGAGCAGCGTCGACGGGCCGGGATGGCTCGTTGAGTTCGGCGGTGTGGATGTGGACAGGATCGACCGGAATGGCGTTCAGGGACGCGTGCTCGATGCGCTCGCCCGGCGTGTCTGCGATGCGCTGCCGGGATTGCGCGGGTTTTGCGGGATCGACGTCGTGTGGCACGCCGAGCGCGGGCCGGTGGTGATCGAGGTTAATCCGCGTCTGACGGTCGCGTATGGCGGACTTTCCGCGCGGCTCGGGCGCAATCTGGCGGCCGATTTGCTGGCGGCGCACGACGTCGATATCACCGCGTGCGGAGCCGTATCGTGAGCGCCGCTGACGCGGTTCCGGACGGCGATGTTTTCGGCTGGGACGTCGGCGGCGCGCACGTGAAAGTGTCGATGGCCGATGCGTCCGGCGTGCTGGTCGATGTCGCGCAGTGGGCGTGTCCGCTCTGGCAGGGGCTGGAGCATCTCGAACGGACCATCGACGCGGTGCTCGCGCGCTGGCCGTCCGCAAGTGCGCGCGGCGCGCGCCACGGCATCACGATGACGGGCGAAATGGTCGATCTGTTCGGCGATCGTGCCGAAGGCGTGCGCGTAATTTCGCGCACGCTCGCCGCGCGGCTCGGCGCGGACACCGCGTTCTATGCGGCTGCGAGCGCGGGCGCCAGCGGCTGGCTGCGCGCCGATGAATGCGTGGCCGCGTGGCGCGAGGTGGCGTCGGCGAACTGGCACGCGAGCGCGCGGTGGGTGGCGAGCCGCGTGCCGGACGCGATTTTCGTCGATATTGGCAGTACGACCACGGATATCGTGCCGATCGTGCGCGGGCGCGTCGCCGCGCGCGGCTCGACCGATTCCGCGCGGTTGCAGAACGGCGAACTCGTGTATCAGGGCGTCGTGCGGACCCCCTTGTGCGGCGTGGCGCATCACATCGCGTTCCGGGGCGAGACGACCGGCGTTATGAACGAGTGGTTCGCGACGAGCGCCGATGTGTATCGGTTGACCGGCGAACTGTGGCCGCCGCACGACCAGTATCCCGCCGCCGATAACGGCCCGAAAACCGCCGCCGCGAGCCGCGAACGGCTGGCACGCATGATCGGCCGCGATGCCGCCGAGGCGGGTGACGCCGATTGGCGGATCTTCGCCGAGACCTGGCGCGGCGAGCAATTGCGCGCGATCGGCGCGAACGTGTTGCGCGTGGCGTCGCGGCATCCCGAACTCGCGCGCGCGCCGATTGTCGGCGCGGGATGCGGGCGGTTTCTGGCCGCCGCGCTTGCCCAGCAGGAATCCCGCAGTCATCTCGATTTCGCGATGCTCGGCGCGCGGGGCGAGCGTGCCGAGGCGCTGTCCGAGTGGATCTCCACGTGCGCGCCGAGTGCGGCGGTGGCGTTGTTGCTGGCGTCGCGGGAGTTCGCGTAGGTGCCGATCATGTTGGGTTTTTGCGGGGGTAATGAACATGTGGGTGGTGAAAATCGGCGGAAGCCTGAGTCACGACCCGTTGCTGCGGGACTGGCTCACGCAGCTTTGGGAGCTAGGCGGCGGGCGAGTGGTGATTGTGCCGGGCGGCGGCGATTTTGCCGATCAGGTGCGGCATTACCAGCGCGAATGGGAATTCGACGACTTGGCCGCACACAACATGTGTTTGCTCGCGATGGCGCAGTACGCGATTTTGATGCAGGGGGTGCAGCCGGAGCTGGTGTTGGCGTCGAGCGAGGAGTTGATCCGGCGCGCGTTGCGTAATGGTCGTGTGGCGGTGTGGGTGCCGATTGGGTTGATGCGCGGCACGCCCGACGCCATGACGAACTGGGACACGACTTCCGACAGCCTTGCCGCATGGCTTTCGACTTCGCTGAATGCGGAGCGGTTGATTGTGGTGAAGTCTTGCGAGGTCGACGGGGGCGCCTCGCTGGCGGCGCTTGCTGGGGCCGGAGTGCTCGATGCGCGGTTTGTCGAGTATGTCAGCGACGCTAACTATGTTGTTGAATTGCTCGGGAAAGGGGACGTGGGGGCCATGCGGGAGCGGCTTTTGAATATTCCCGTGGTTTAGGGGTCGCTGGCGCTTGGGTTTGGTTTTTGGTGTTTGCTGGCGCTCGTTGCTTTTGTTTGCCTGCGCTTCTTGGGAACTTGCTTTCGTGTAGGTTTATTAGCACGCCGCTATGCGCGGCAGCAGTCACTTTCTTTGCTGCTGCAAAGAAAGTAACCAAAGAAAGCAGCGTGACCGTCTAAGTGTCCGCCACGAACGGCTTCCCGGAGTGGTTCGCAAGCTGATTCGGCCATCGCACCACCCTACAGAGTGGAGCCGCTCATTCATCCCGGCAGGCACGAAGTGCCTGCCGGGACGGCATAACCGAACAACCAAACCAAACCGACGGTTGTTGATCTGCCCGACGTCCGAGCGCAGCGAGGATGGAACTGACAGGCGCTGTGCCAATCCGAATAACTGCGCGATAACCGAGTCAGCCTGCGTGCCTATCCGAGTTGTTATGAGTGGTGGACACTTAGACGGAAAAGCTGCTTTCTTTGGTTACTTTCTTTGCAGCAGCAAAGAAAGTGACTGCTGCCGCGCACAGCGGCGAGCTAATGGACCTACACGAAAGCAAGTTCCCAGAAAGCGCGTAACTAAGCAGCTATGCCCGACGTCCGAGCGCAGCGAGGATGGAACTGACAGGCGCTGTGCCAATACCAACGAATGCGAGCTGCCCGGGTCAGCCTGCGTGCCTATCCGTGTAGTTCTTAGAGGCGGACACTTAGACGGAAAAGCTGCTTTCTTTGGTTACTTTCTTTGCAGCAGCAAAGAAAGTGACTGCTGCCGCGCACAGCGGCGAGCTAATGGACCTACACGAAAGCAAGTTCCCAGAAAGCGCGTAACTAGGCAGCTATGCCCGACGTCCGAGCGCAGCAAGGATGGAACTGACAGGCGCTGTGCCAAAAAAGTATAACTGCGCGATAACCGAGTTAGCCTGCGTGCCTATCCGAGTTGTTATGAGTGGCGGACACTTAGCCGGAAAAGCTGCTTTCTTTGGTTACTTTCTTTGCAGCTAGCCAAAGAAAGTGACTGCTGCCGCGCATAGCGGCGTGCTAATAGACCTACACGAAAGCAAGTTCCCAGAAACCACAGGCAAACAAAATCAAACAGCGCCAGCAAACCAACCCAGCCCGAGCAAACATCCGCCGGGGCGAGCAAACCCTAACCCCAACTCAAGCGCAGCAAAAAAAATCAAAACCCATGTACAGCCCCCACCCACCGCGCGACGCGCAACGGATCAATCCTCCCCGCGCGCCCCGCGCTACACAACGCTGATCGAAATCCGGCAAAGTCCGGCGCAAGCGCGCGAATCTGCGCAAGCTGCGCCCAATCGAGCGATCCGGCGACCCCGGCCATCATCCCGCGCGCGCCGATCGTCCCGATACACCGCGCCAGCACCTCCTCATCAACGCAATCGAATAGCGTTCGTCCATCCTTCTGCGCGGTATCGAAGACGATGCCCACAAATCCCAGCGACGCGGCATACGAAGCCAACTCGACGTCGATCCCGTCATCGCACAGCAAGACCGGCACGACCGACGCCGGCAATCCCGCCAGCCGCGTGAGACACGCCTCGGCCGCCACGCTCGCGCTCACGCCGACCTTCACGTAATCCACGCCCGTCTCGCTCACTTCGATCACCCGCGAGGCGATCGCGTCGAACGCCTCGGTCGGAATGTCGCCGATCGTCGCGCTGATCGGCTTGAGCGGAAAGCGCGCGCGCAACACGACGACAATCCGCGCGATCTCGTCGACCGCCACGCCACCCAGCGCACCGGCATGCGGTTCTTTCAGGTCGATCAAATCTGCGCCGGCCTCGGCGGCATCCAATGCTTCCTCGGGCGAGCGAACGCTCGCGAGCAACGCGGTCATGGTCTCTCCAATGTTCCAATGGGTTCTACTACTACGACGATCAAGACGACGCGCGACCGGACGGCTTAGACAAATCGGACTGCGCGCCGGCACGCGCGCGATATTGCTCGACCGCGTCGAGGATCCACGCCCACGCGGTGCGTTCGTCATCGCCAGCGGTTTTATCGATGGCGATCTGCAAGTACGCCATCTCGCGATCCACCTTGTCGGCGGGCAACATGAAAAGACGGCTCACGAGAATCGCGCCTTCGACCACCGCGCTTTGCGCGCGATTGAAGCCACCGAACGGTGCGTGCGTCTCGCTGTGTACGCAGCGCATGCGCAGAACGGGACGCTCGGTGTCGTCGCTGACTTGATCGAGACTTAACTCGGTATGCGCGAGTGTCGATGCAAGCCGCACGCTCGCAACGTAATGCGCAACGACCGTCGGCCAGCTTCGGCACGCGCCAGTCACGCAGCCCGCGAACACGCGCACGTCGGTCGTGAAATTGATCACAGCGGATTGCGTCGCGAGAATGTTGTCGAGCGTGGTGGACGGCCGGAACGGCGCAAGGATCGCGATGCCGTCCTCGAAGCGCACGCCCATCGGTGCGATGTGAGGCCGGCCATCGCGCGCCGCGGTCGTGACGATCGTTTCATGGATCATGGCGGGGAACGCTGGTCGTGGCGGCGCGCCGGAACCGGCGGGTTGGCTAGCTAAAAAACGAACCGCACGTCAGCCGCTCAACGCGGCTTGCGGCGGCTAACAAGTTAGCGGGTTGCGATATACATCGTGATTTCGAAACCAAAACGCATATCGGTGTAGCTCGGTGTCGTCCATTGCATAGTCATCCTCCATCGTGGGTGGAACAGCAAGACGCCCGTGCGACCGATGCCACAGCATTCGGCCGCGCCGGCACGCTCAGCCGATGCAAGGCGCATGCCAGTCGCTCGACACACACAAAGCACGGCGCATTGTCCCGCGCCGGAGCATCCAGCCGGATCACTGTCGCGATATCGCAGCAAAGTGTCCCACCGGCGACTGCGCGCGTGACCTTCGTGCATGCCCTCGGTTAAACCCTCCCCAAGCGATCGCTTAAGTCAGTCCAAGAAAATCGTGAATTCCCTTCGATATCCCACGCGCCTACATTGACCTCACCGAACCGCGAACCCGTTCGCCACCTAAGCACCACCGGCGGTCGCGGCCTTCCGTCACTCATCTTCAGGGATCCGTTATGAACGATTTCAGCAAGGCCGCGGTCCAGTCTCCCCAGGCGCCGCGCGACCGCTATGCGGCAGGCGTGATGAAGTATCGCGAGATGGGTTACTGGGAACCGGACTACACGCCGAAGGACACCGACGTCATCGCGCTCTTTCGCATCACGCCGCAACCGGGCGTCGATCCCGAAGAAGCCGCCGCCGCCGTCGCGGGGGAATCGTCGACGGCCACGTGGACGGTCGTGTGGACCGACCGGCTCACGGCGTGCGACATGTATCGCGCCAAGGCGTATCGCGTCGATCCGGTGCCGTCGTCGGCAGGCGGCGACCCGCAGTACTTCGCGTATATCGCCTATGAACTCGATCTCTTCGAGGAAGGTTCGGTCGCGAACCTGACTGCGTCGATCATCGGCAATGTGTTCGGCTTCAAGCCGCTCAAGGCGCTGCGTCTGGAGGACATGCGTATCCCGATCGCATATCTGAAGACGTTTCAAGGGCCGCCGACGGGCATCGTGGTGGAGCGCGAGCGGCTCGACAAATACGGCCGCCCGCTTCTCGGCGCGACCGTCAAGCCGAAGCTCGGGTTGTCGGGCAAGAACTACGGGCGCGTCGTGTATGAAGGTTTGCGCGGCGGCCTGGACTTCCTGAAGGACGACGAGAACATCAACTCGCAGGCGTTCATGCACTGGCGCGACCGCTTTCTCTTTTCGATGGACGCCGTCAACCGCGCGCAAGCCGAAACCGGCGAAGTGAAGGGTCACTATCTCAACGTGACGGCCGGCACGATGGAGGACATGTACGAGCGCGCTGAATTCGCGAAGCAACTCGGCTCATGCATCGTGATGATCGACCTCGTGATCGGCTGGACCGCGATTCAGTCGATGGCCCGCTGGGCGCGCAGAAACGACATGATCCTGCATCTTCACCGCGCGGGACACAGCACGTACACACGTCAGCGCAATCACGGCATCTCGTTTCGGGTGATCGCGAAATGGCTGCGCATGGCGGGCGTCGATCACGCGCATGCGGGCACGGCGGTCGGCAAGCTCGAAGGCGATCCGCTGTCGGTGCAAGGCTATTACAACGTGCTGCGCGAGTCGCAGAACCCGGTGGATCTGTCGCGCGGCATCTTCTTCGATCAGCCGTGGGCGGGCTTGCGCAAGGTCATGCCGGTCGCATCGGGCGGTATCCACGCAGGGCAGATGCATCAGTTGCTCGAACTGTTCGGCGACGACTGCATTCTCCAGTTCGGCGGCGGCACGATCGGCCATCCGGGGGGCATTCAGGCGGGCGCAATCGCCAACCGCGTGGCGCTCGAAGCGATGGTGAAGGCGCGCAACGAAGGCCGGGATATCGCAAACGAAGGGCCGGAACTGCTGGAAGCCGCCGCGCGGAGTTGCACGCCGCTCAAGCAGGCGCTCGATACATGGCGCGACGTGACGTTCAACTACGCGTCTACCGACACGCCCGATTTCGCTAACACGCCGAGCGTGGCCTGAACGGCGCGCACATTCATAAGACACCCGAAAAGGAGTTCTTCCATGCGCATTACCCAAGGCACATTTTCTTTCCTGCCGGACCTGAGCGATCCGGAAATCAGTCTCCAGATCGACTACGCATTGCGTCAGGGCTGGGCCTGTTCAGTCGAATTCACCGACGACCCGCATCCGCGCAACACGTACTGGGACATGTGGGCATTGCCGATGTTCGATCTGCACGACGCAGCGGGCGTCATGCAGGAAGTCGCGGCCTGCCGCACGACGTATCCGCAGCACTACATCAAGGTGAACGCGTTCGATTCGGTGCGCGGCTTCGAGACGATGCGTCTTTCGTTCATCGTCAATCGTCCGCAGACCGAGCCGGGTTTCCGTCTGGAGCGGCAGGAAGGCGAAGGCCGCGCGCAGCGTTACGGCCTGAAGAGTTACGCGGGCGACAAGCCCGGCGGCGAGCGCTACGTCGCACCGCGATAAGCCACTGAGAGCCACCTGCAACGCGCGAAAACCGGAGAGCACGATGAGCCTTGCCATACTCGAACCCGCTGCGATTCTCGACACCGAGATACCGCGCGTCGATCTGGTCGCGCTGTTTCGCGAGTCGGGGATCGGCGACGTGCTGGCCGAACTCGACCGCGATCTGGTCGGCCTCACGCCGGTCAAGACGCGCATCCGCGAAATCGCCGCGCAATTGCTCGTGGCGCGCGCGCGTGAATCGCTCGGGATCGAGAGCGGGGCGCCCACGCTGCACATGTGCTTTTCCGGCAATCCTGGCACCGGCAAGACGACGGTTGCGATGCGAATGGCGCAGGTGCTGCACCGGCTCGGCTATATCCGCCGCGATCATCTTGTTTCGGTGACGCGCGACGATCTGGTCGGTCAATACATCGGACACACCGCGCCGAAAACGCGCGACGTGCTCAAGCGCGCGATGGGCGGTGTGCTGTTTATCGACGAAGCGTACTACCTGTACCGTCCGGAAAACGAGCGCGATTACGGTCAGGAAGCGATCGAGATTTTGCTCCAGACCATGGAGAACCAGCGCGACGATCTCGTCGTGATTCTGGCGGGTTATGCGTCGCGGATGGACACGTTTTTCGAGAGCAATCCCGGCTTTCGCTCGCGTATCGCGCATCACATCACGTTCCCCGATTACGCGCCCGACGAACTGCTGCAGATTGCCGAGAGCATGCTCGGCGGGCTGAATTATCGTCTTGACACCGACGCCCGCGCGGCGTTCGAGGACTATCTCGCGCGGCGGCTCAGTCAGCCGAATTTCGCCAACGCGCGCTCCGTGCGCAACGCGCTCGACCGCGCGCGGCTGCGTCAGGCGAACCGGCTCTTTGCATCCGCGATGGAAGGCGGCCCGCCCGCCGACCGCGCCGCGCTGACGCTGCTTTCTGCCGCCGATATCCGTGGCAGCCGCGTGTTCGACGCGCCGCCCAACACGCTTTCCAATGACTCCTAGGAGCGCGCCATGCAGGATGGACGAACCACGCTTTCGAAGTTCCTCATCGATACGCTCGACCGCGACTCCGCGCCGCCCTCGGCGGCTGGTCTGTCGGCGTTGCTGGTCGATGTGGCCGCCGCCATCAAGACGATCTCCGCGATGCTGACCAAAGGCGCGCTCGGCGGTCACTACGGCAAGACGGAAACGTTCAACACGCATGGCGAACAGCAGACCCGGCTCGACCTCGCGACCAACGAGGTCTTCCTCAAGCAATGCGAGTGGGACGGCCTGCTCGCGGGCATGGTGTCGGAGGAAATGGACGACGTGTACGCGATCCCGCCCGGCTTTCCGCGCGGCGACTTTCTGCTCGCGTTCGATCCGCTCGACGGCTCCTCGAATATCGATATCAACGGCGTGGTCGGTTCGATTTTTTCCGTGTTGCGGATGCCGCCCGGATCGAATGGCGTGCTTGCAGACGACAGTTTCCTGCGACCGGGGAGCGAGCAGGTCGCGGCGGGCTACGCGGTGTACGGCCCGACCACCATGCTCGTGCTGTCGGTCGGCACTGGCACGCACGGCTTCACGCTCGACCGCGAAATCGGCAATTTCGTGCTGACGCACTCGAACATTCTCGTGCCGGACGAAACCGGCGAATTCGCGATCAATGCATCGAACGAGCGCTTTTGGGAACCGCCCGTCCGCCGTTATGTGCAGGAATGCAAGGACGGCCGCAACGGCTGCCGCAAACGCGATTTCAACATGCGCTGGTTCGCGTCGATGGTCGCCGAAGGACATCGCATCCTGATGCGCGGCGGCGTGTTCATGTATCCGCGCGACTTCAAGACGCCCGCAATGGAGGGCAAGCTGCGGCTGCTTTATGAAGCGAGTCCGATGAGCTTCTTGATCGAACAAGCGGGCGGCATGGCGATCACCGGGCGCGAACGCATTCTCGATCTCGTCCCGCGCACGCCGCACGAACGCGCGCCGGTGATTCTCGGGTCGAAGAGCGAGGTGGCGCGCATCTGGCGTTATCACAGCGAATACGATCGCGGCGAGGACAAGCCGTTCAGTTCGCCGCTCTTTAACGAGCGCTCGCTGTTTTTGCCCGAAGCGCCGGCCTGACAGTCGCGGCATCACAGAACACAAAACCACAGGGAGTGAGCGCCATGTCAGTCAAGCATCCGATCGTCGCCGTGACCGGTTCCAGCGGGGCGGGCACGACCACCGTCATGAAGAGTTTCACGCATATTTTCCGGCGCGAGCGCATCAACGCGCAGATCGTGGAAGGCGATGCGTTTCACCGATACGACCGGCTCGGCATGCGCGAGGCGATGAAGCAAAGCGAACGCGACGGCGTGCAGAGCTTCAGCCACTTCGGACCGGGAGCGAACCTGCTCGCGGAGCTGGAACAACTGTTTGAAACCTATGGTCGGACCGGCTCCGGAAAATTCCGCCGCTATGTCCACGACGATGCCGAGGCGCTCGTTCACAAGCAGGACGCGGGGACGTTCACGCCTTGGACCGACATCGAACCGGACACGGACCTGATGTTCTACGAAGGGCTGCACGGCGCGGCGGCGACCGGCGATATCGACGTCGGCCGTCATGCCGATTTGCTGGTCGGCGTGGTGCCGATCATCAACCTGGAATGGATTCAGAAACTGCATCGCGATCAGACCTTGCGCGGTTATTCGCACGAGGCGGTGGTCGATACGATCCTGCGGCGCATGCCCGATTACGTGAACTACATCTGCCCGCAGTTTTCGCGCACGCATGTGAATTTCCAGCGCGTGCCGACCGTCGATACCTCGAACCCGTTCATGGCGCGCGAAATTCCGCACCCGGACGAGAGTTTCGTGGTGATTCGCTTCGCGCGGCCACGCGGTATCGACTTTCCTTATCTGCTCACGATGCTGCACGACTCGTTCATGTCGCGGCCCAACGTGATCGTCGTGCCGGGCGGCAAGATGGGACTCGCCATGCAGTTGATCTTCACGCCGATGATCCTGCAATTGCGCGACCGCCGCGCGCGCGCCTGACGCGCTCACCCCAGTTTCCTCGACCATTGAAAGGAGGCCTCCGATGAGCGCCGTCGCCGAAACCCTGACTCAAAAACCCGCCGCCGCGTCGGATACGCGGCTGATGGCGAACGCGTTGCGCATGCTCGCCGTCGACGCTGTGCAAGCCGCTAATTCCGGCCATCCCGGCATGCCGATGGGCATGGCGGAGATCGCGGTCGCGTTGTGGAGCCGGCATCTCAAGTTCAACCCACGCAATCCGGACTGGGCCGACCGCGACCGCTTCGTGTTGTCGAACGGACATGGATCGATGCTGCTTTACGGCTTGTTGCATCTCACCGGATTCGACCTGCCGCTCGACGAACTCAAACGCTTTCGTCAGTTGCACAGCAAGACGCCGGGGCATCCCGAAGTGGGTCTGACGCCGGGCGTCGAAACGACGACCGGACCGCTCGGGCAGGGCTTCGCGAACGCGGTCGGCATGGCGCTCGCCGAGGCGCTGCTTGCGCGCGAATTCAACCGGCCGGGACACACTATCGTCGATCACCGCACCTACGTGTTCGCCGGCGACGGCTGCCTGATGGAAGGCATCTCGCACGAAGCCGCGTCGCTTGCGGGCACGCTCAAGCTCGGCAAGCTGACAGTGCTTTACGACGACAACGGCATTTCCATCGACGGCCACGTCGACGGCTGGTTCGCCGACGACACACCCGCGCGCTTCGCCGCGTGCGGCTGGAACGTGGTGCGCGCGGTGGACGGCCACAACGTGGACGCGGTCGATCGCGCGTTGCACGCCGCGCGCGGCTCGGGCAGGCCGACGCTCATCTGTTGCCGGACCCAGATCGGACGTGGCTCGCCGTCGCTCGCTGGAACCCACGAGTCGCACGGCGCGCCGCTCGGCGCAGAGGAAGTCGCCGCGACGCGCGCGGCGCTCGGCTGGCCGTATCCGCCGTTCGAGGTGCCGTCGTCCGTGCGTTGCCTGTGGGACCGGCGCGAGCAGGGCGCGGCGGCGGAGGCGGACTGGACGCATCGTTTCGATGCTTATCGACGCGCCTATCCGAACAATGCCGCCGAGTTCGTGCGCCGCACGCGCGGTGCGTTGCCCGCGAACTGGCGCGAGGTGGCGCAGAATCTCGTCGATCAGGCTAACGAGGCGGGCGAGACGATCGCGACGCGCCGCGCGTCGCAGCAGGCGATCGAGCGGCTCGCGCGCGCGTTGCCCGAATTCCTGGGCGGCTCGGCGGATCTGACGGGTTCCAACCTGACGCGCTGGAAAGAGGCCGTCACCGTGACCGCCGACGATGCCGGTCCGCAAGGCGGCAACTATGTGCATTACGGCGTGCGCGAGTTCGGCATGAGCGCGGCGCTGAACGGTTTGGCGCTGCATCGCGGACATTTGCCGTTCGGCGGCACGTTCCTCACGTTCTCCGATTATTCGCGTAACGCACTGCGCATGGCCGCGTTGATGAAGACGCGTGCGGTGTTCGTGTTCACGCACGATTCCATCGGGCTGGGCGAGGACGGGCCGACGCATCAGTCGGTCGAGCATGCCGCGTGTCTCAGGCTGATTCCGGGGCTGGACGTGTGGCGGCCGTGCGATACGGTCGAGACCGCGCAGGCGTGGGTGAGCGCCGTCGAGCGTGACGGTCCGTCGTGTTTGCTGTTAAGCCGCCAGAATTTGCCGTTCGTTCCGCGCGATGAAGCGCAACTGGATTCTCTCGGGCGCGGCGGGTATGTGTTGCGCGACTGGACCGATCCGTCGTTTCCTTCCGCGCGGCGGGTCGTGTTGATCGCCACGGGGTCCGAGGTGGCGCTGGCTTTGGCCGCCGTCGAGCCGTTGATGGCGCAGGGTATTTTTGCGCGCGTCGTGTCGATGCCATGCACGAATGCGTTCGACCGGCAGTCGCGTGCCTGGCGCGATAAGGTGTTGCCGCCGGGCGTGCCGCGGGTTGCTGTCGAGGCCGGTGTGACTGCGTTCTGGCGACAGTATGTCGGGCTTGAGGGTGGGGTGGTCGGGATCGACCGGTTCGGGGAATCGGCTCCCGCCGGGGCGTTGTTTGAGTATTTTGGTGTCACCGTTGAAGGGGTGGTGGGGGAGGGTTGTCGCGTCGCGGTTTAGGTTTTGCTGGCGCTCGTTGTTTTTGTTTGCCTGTGGTGTCTGGGAACTTGCTTTCGTGTAGGTTTATTAGCTCGCCGCTCTGCGCGGCAGCAGTCGCTTTCTTTGGCTAGCTGCAAAGAAAGTAATCAAAGAAAGCAGCACGGGTTCGGCGCCGTTGGGCGGCTCTAGGGTGGGTTACACCGTCTGCTGTTCGGTTGCTTTCTGGGAACTTGCTTTCGTGTAGGTTTATTAGCACGCCGCTATGCGCGGCAGCAGTCACTTTCTTTGCTGCTGCAAAGAAAGTAACCAAAGAAAGCAGCTTATCCGCCTAAGTGTCCACCTCGAATAACCCTGCGGATAGGCACGCAGGCTGACTATGGCAACTCGCATTCGTTGGTATTGGCACAGCGCCTGTCAGGTCCATCCTCGCTGCGCTCGGACGTCGGGCACATCAAAAACAACGGGCGGCTTGGTTTGGTTTTTGGTCTGGTTCTTGGTTTGGTTTGGTTTGTCGGTTATGCCGTTCCGGCAGGCACTTCGTGCCTGTCGGGATGGATGAGCGGCTCCACTTTGTTGTGTGGTGCGATCGCCGAATCAGCTTGCGCGCCTATCCGCGTGGTTATGTGTGGTGGACACTTAGACGGTCACGCTGCTTTCTTTGCTTACTTTCTTTGCAGCAGCAAAGAAAGTGAGTGCTGCCGCGCACAGCGGCGTGCTAATAAACCTACACGAAAGCAAGTTCCCCGAAAGCACCGGCAAACAAAAGCAACGAGCGCCAGCAAAACCCAAAACCGCCAGCAAAACCCAAACCCCCAAACCCTTCCCCGAGCACAACTCACCGCGTCGTCCCCGGCCCACACCACACATTCAAATCCTCGTCAGGCCGTTCAACCTGACACCCCCAATCAAGCGGCTGATCCTGATCGAATCGCTTGCCCAATTGCCAGGCAATCTCCGCCCGCGCAAGCTGCACGCCCATATAAAACGCGTGTCCGCCATCAAGCTCAAGCCTGAGCCGCGGATACAACTCGAACGGATCGGCAGCGATCGAATGTCCCTCGCGGTTGTAGACATGAATACCATCCGCCGCGACCTGCACGCGAAAATTGGGATCGCGGACATTGCGCGCGAACGCATCGATCTCGGCGGCATCGTAGGGAAACGGCCGCTTCGCGTGCAACGCCGACAACGCCGACGATATCCCCTTCGGCAACACCTGCGCCTCGCTAGCGGCGTGCATGATGCGCCGCGCGACATCGGCTTCGCGCACGGCGCGCCGCGCGTGCAGGCTCACCGAGGTCGTCAGCACCGCGCTCACCTTCAGTTCCGCCGCGATCCCGAGCAACACGGCGTTGATGCCGCTCGTATCGGCTTCGGTCAGTTCAGTCAGATTGCCGATCCCGAGCATGATCGCGACGTCCGGATAACGCTCGCGCAACCGCACGTAACGCGCAATCGACGCCGCAAAGCCGAATGGAATCGGGTCGAGAATCGGATCGGCGAGAAACGCGCGGCCCGCGCGTGTGAGCTGTTCGATGGCGGTATCGAGTGAGGCCGGGTCGCGCGGATCGCGCGCGACGATAACCGGCGTGGCCGCGACTTCGTCGGCCATCCACAACGTGTCGAGATTCAGGCTCATCAGATAATCCGCGCCCGCATGGCCGCCGCGCAGGAGTTCATCGGTGAGCATCGAATCGACGCTCACGCGATAACCCTGCGATTTAAGCAGCTTCACCGCGTCTTCGAGATGCGGAAACGGCGTTTCCGGCAGGCAGCCGATATCGATCACATCCGCGCCCTGATCGGCGTACGCGCGCGCGCGGGCGGCGATGCCGTCCAGATCGAGGCGCGGTGCATCGACGATTTCCGCGAAAATCTCGGTCCCGTAACGCGACAGATCGAAGCTGCGCGCCGCGCGTCCGAAAAACTGCGGCAGATCTTTCACCTCCTCGGGACCGCGCTCGACCGGCACGCCGAAATGCGCGCTAAGCGAATCGAGGTCGCCCCGGCAGCGGCCTGGGACGATCATCCGGTTCGCGTTGAGCGGCAGCGGCACGCGGCGGCGGATCATGTCGGCGGTCATCAATGCGGCGACCTGTAAGCCGATTTCGCGTACTTCCCACGTGAACGGCGCGCCGGAAAGGCCTTCGAGCACCTGCACCACGCTACGTTCGGCGAGCCGTCCGGTCAGGAAGACGATGTGTTCCATGCGAGCCCGAGTTGCGTCAGCCGTTGATCGAGCGCGGCCCGCAACGCGTCGAGCGAGCGCGCCACGGTGGTGTATTCGATACGCGCGAGCCGCTCCACGTTGTCCAGTTCGACCGAGCGCGGCCGCACTTCCACCCATTCGTGCGGACTTTGCGTGATGACGCTCGGCTCGGTGTCACATGCGAAAACGATGCCCGGCACGCACTGCTTTCCCGCCTGCGCGAACACGTTGGTGGGCAGCGTGTCGGAGATCCCGAACGCGCATTTCGCGACCGTGTTGCTGGTCGCGGGCGCGATGACGACAGTGTGATATTCGCCGGTGTAGAGCCGGCCGACCGGCACGCTGCTCGCGCTGTTGTCGCGAAGCACGCGGAAGTGCTCGCGCAGTTTCGTGACCGTCCAGCCGTAGAGCGGCAGGACTTCCTCGCCCGCTGCCGAGAGAAAGAGGTCGACGCCCGGCAGTTCCAGCGCGAGCGCGACCGATTCTTCGAGCATGTGGCCGGAGCCGGTCACGCACCACGCAAAACGCGCGTCGGGTTTGAACGTGCCGGGGCGTCGTGCGGGCGTCGGGTCGCTCATGCAGCGTTCAGGCGTCGTGAGGCGCGAGCGTGCCGTCGTGTGACAGGCGGATATGCAACCTGTGCATTTTCCGGTACAGGGTGTTACGGCTGATGTTGAGCGCCTTCGCGACATTGCTCACATTCCACCGATGCTCGTCGAGCATCGAGAGCACGGTTTCGCGTTCCCTGACCTGAATGGCGTTGAGCGCCGACATGTCCACTTCGTCGATCGGATGCGCCCGCGACACGTTCGCCGCCGCCGGAGCCGGTACGGATCGCGCGTGAGTTGCCGCGTTGCCGCCAATGCCACCACCGCTGCGCGTGATTTCAGCCGGCAAATGCGCGCAGCGAATCTCCGATCCGTCGAGCAACGCGATTGCCATTTGCAGCACATGACGCAACTGGCGGATATTGCCCGGCCACGGATAACTCAGGAGCGCGTTGCGGGCTTCGGCGCTGAGCGTCGGCGGATCGTCGGTTTCGCTTTCAAGCAAATGATGAATCAGCGCCAGCGCATCTGCTCTTTCACGCAGCGGCGGCAAGTTGATTTCGATGCCGTTCAGCCGGTAGTAAAGGTCTTCGCGGAAAAGGCCGGTCTGCACGAGTTCGAGCAGATTGCGGTGGCTTGCGCTGATCAACTGGAAATCCACCTTGACCGTGGTTTCCGTGCCGAGCGGCGTCACCTCGTGCTCTTCCAGCACGCGTAACAAACGCGCTTGGAGCGTGGCGGGCATATCGCCGATTTCATCCAGGAACAGCGTGCCGCCGTTCGCCTGCACGATCTTGCCGCGCCTGCCTTCACGCTGCGCGCCGGTGAACGCGCCCGCGCGATAACCGAACAGTTCGCTCTCGATCAGGTTCTCCGGCAGCGACGCGCAATTCACCGCGACAAAACTGCCGCCCGCTTTCGGGCTGATGCTGTGCAGCGCGTTCGCGAACACTTCCTTGCCGGAGCCGGTCTCGCCGCGCAGGATGATCGGAATGTTGCGCTGGATCACGCGCGCCGCGAGCTGGATTTGCGACGCCATGCGCGGGTCGCCGAATTCGAGGTGCGAGAGTTTGTCGAGACGGTTGGTCGACGCGTCGCGTGTTTCCTTTGGCTTGGGCGCCTTGCTGCGGAGCGCCGCGGGGGACGCGACGGACAGCGCGTGCGTGGCCGGCGTGGCGGCGTCGCGCGGCGTCTGCGCGATCAGGAAAAAGCGGTTATTCGCGCTGGCGCTGTACACGGTGATAGGGTGAAACGAGCCGCGGATGCTGCGCGCGACCATGTCTTCGAGCGACGCGTTGAACGCCTCTTCAACGCGCTTGCCGCACAGTTGCGCGGGCGAGCGGTAGTCGAGCTGGAACAGCGCGCTGCGGCTCGCGGCGAGCACGACGCCGTCGTCGCTGACCGCGAGTTTGCCCGCGTGCAGCGTGCCGACGAATTCGGGGCGGCTATGAAAATGGATCATGTTCGCGCGGCGAAAACGGGCATCGATCAAACGATTTTCGATCATCTGCCGCGACATGCCGACAAGCACCAGCGAATGCTGCTGAAGCATTTTCGAACGGCTCGTCACGTCGAGCACGCCGGCGATTGCGCCGCGTTCGTCGAAGATGGGCGCGGCCGAGCAGGTGAGCGACGTGTAGCGCGGATAGAAGTGTTCGTGCTGATACACCGCGATGCACTCGCGCTCCGCGAGGCACGTGCCCATGCCGTTGGTGCCCGCTTCGCGCTCGCTCCAGACCGCGCCGACGCGCAGGCCGTCGGCGGCGACCGCTTCGCCGAATTGCAGCGACGACACCTGATGCACGATGACCCCGTCCGCATCGACCAGCACGACCGCGAGTTCGGGGTCGGCCAGTTGCTGATACAGCGTGGTCATTTCGAGCTTCGAGCAGGCGATGAGATCGGTGGCCGCCTCGCGCCGCGCCGCGAGTTCCTGCTGCGTGAGGATTGGCGGCATCACGAAGCGGCCGGGGTCGAGCTTGAATTCGTTCAGGCAGCGCGTCCACGATTTCGCGACGGAGTCGCTGGTGGGACGCGTAGCCGGTTGATTGTTGACGATGTTCAGCACTTCCCGGACATGCGTGTCGATGTCAGCGAGCGATGACATGGGGCCTTGTCTCCGATGCGTCCGGTGCGTCGTTTTAAGCGGCGGATCCGGCGCAATGTCTGTATGTGTTTCCCCTGGATGCCGCGTGTTCTCGGCCACGCATGCGGACAAGCCGGGCTATGTAACGCGCCTCGTACTAGCCAGACTCCGGCAAAACTCTACATCCGATAACGAGTGTATTCAATAAGTAGTCGCATCGGTTTTGCTTATCAAGCCCGCTTTTTGCTTTGAGAGTTTTTCCGCGCGCCGTGTTCCATGTGGCATGGCGCGCGGCGGACTTTTCCGAAGATGAAGGTTTTTGCCGCACTGCGGCGGAGCGCGCTCATGGATCGTTTCAACACGGTGCAGGCCGGCATTCTCGCCGATGCATACGCGGGTGATGGCCGCATACGGGCGGGATCGGCGATGGATATCGTGTATATCGAGGGTTTCACCGGAGAGACGGTGATCGGGATCGACGCGAGCGAGCTGCACGTGGCGCAGCCGGTGCGGCTGGACCTGGCGATTGGCGTACCGTCGATACGCGCCTGTACGACGGATCGTATCGAGGATACGGTGAATTATGCGGCGGTGCACGATGCGCTTAGGGTGCTTCTGGCGTCGCACGGGGTGCAGTTGCTGGAGGCGCTCGCTGAGCGGATCGCGCAGATGGTGATAGGGGAGTTTGGTGCTTGCTGGGTGCGGGTTTCGCTGGCCAAGCCGGCTAAGTTTCCTTCTGTCGTGGCGGTTGGAGTGGTCATTGAGCGCGTTCGCTCGCGGGAGAGTGCGCGTGGGTTAGGCGCGCTTGGGGAAGGGTTCGGGCCGTGAGGGATTTGGTTTGCTGGCGCCTGGTTTGGTTAGGCGGTTAGAGCTTTCTGGGGAACTTGCACGGGTTTTGGTTTGCTGGCGCTGTTTGGGTTTGTTTGCCTCTGCTTCTTGGGAACTTGCTTTCGTGTCGGTTTATTAGCACGCCGCTATGCGCGGCAGCAGTCACTTTCTTTGCTGCTGCAAAGAAAGTAACCAAAGAAAGCAGCTAGTCCGTCTAAGTGTCCACCACGAACCGTTTCTGGGAGTGGTCCGCAAGCTGATTCGGCCGTCGCACCACACAACAGAGTGGAACCGCTCATTCATCCCGGCAGGCACAAAGTGCCTGCCGGAACGGCATAACCGAACAAATCAAACCAAGCCGCCCGTTGTTTTTGATGTGCCCGACGTCCGAGCGCAGCGAGGATGGAACTGACAGGCGCTGCGCCAATACCAACGAATGCGAGCTGCCCGAGTCAGCCTGCGTGCCTATCCGTGTAGTTCTTAGAGGCGGACACTTAGACGGAAAAGCTGCTTTCTTTGGTTACTTTCTTTGCAGCAGCAAAGAAAGTGACTGCTGCCGCGCATAGCGGCGAGCTAATAAACCTACACGAAAGCAAGTTCACAAGAAGTGCCCGAACATCAGACGGTGTAACCCACTCCAAAGCCGCCCGACGGCGCCGAACCACCGTGCTGATTTCTTCGCCGCTAGCCAAAGAAAGTGACTGCTGCCGCGCATAGCGGCGAGTTAATCGACCTACACGAAAGCAAGTTCACAAGACGCGCCCAAAAAACCCAACCAGAGGGCGCCAGCAAAACCCCACCTCCGCTCGCGAGAAAAGTTCAACCGGCGCGAAGCGGAAAAAGCCAAAAAACGAAGCCTAAGCGTTCACTTAGCCCCCGCGGTCCGCGTCAACCCACAGGCGCGATACGCCGCCCCTTGTACTGATAAGAAATTCCGCGATTTAGCCTTCGCGCGATCGACGCGAAACTCCGACCCGCCTTCCCCGCCAAGCGTCGAATATTTGGAAAACGTCATCTGTTCGACGTAATCGTCATACGGTAATGCCGCCGCAATATGGTCGATCGCGCACGAGCACTTATAGACATTGGCAAAGTCATGCCCGTTGTCGTCCATGCAACCCAGCACGTACTCAACGCGCCCCTGCGTCGGATAATCGTGCGCCGACACGTCCTGCCCGCCGTCGACGGCAAACGCCACCGGCGCCATCAAACCCATTCCCAAAACCAGCGCGAAACACGCGGCCACCGGCCCCGCGCGAAAACATGAAGTCATCCGGAATCTCTCGTCGATATCGTGGCGCTTGAGCGAAAACCGCGATGCGAGGCGGCGAAGCGGCCACGCCGCATCGCGGACAACACACGCGGCCTAGTTCGGCGCGAACGGATGCGCCGCGCTGCCCTTCTTCGCAATGACGTCCGCCGCGCTCGGCTCGCCCGCTACCGCTCGCTGGATCGCTTCGCGCGTGGCCTTGTAGTTGTATTCCTGAATCTTCTTGTCATCCTCGGCCTGCCAGTGGATGAACACGCCGACGCATACGAACAAATCGTCCGCCTCGTCCTGCGGGATCGTGCCGTCCTCGACGCTGTCCGCCACCGCGAGCGCTACCCCATGCTGAGCCGGGCCGAACATCTGCACGGCCTGCTTGGCGCCCTTGATCGTCACTTTGTTGAACATGACGGTATTCGGCTTGGTCAGCAGGTTCGGCGCGATCACCGCGAGCAGTGAGGTAAAGCCGTCCTTGTTGTTCGTCAGCGCGTGGCAGAACGCGGTTTCGGCCGCCGAACCTCGCGGTCCGATCAGCAAATCGATATGCGCGACTTCGTTGCCCTCGCCGATAAGCGACTCGCCTACCATGACGCGGTTGATCTTGGCCATGCTGTTCCTCCAGTGATGGATATGGATATTTGCCCTGCGCTCGACGCGGGGCGCACGGACGTCTGCCGCGCTTTGAGAATCTGGCGGACCACGGAAGTCCCTATCATGTTTCGTGCCAATTTCACCGCGCCGCGTCCGCGCACGCGAACCGCTCGGGCATCAGCACGGCCACCACGAACACCGCCGCGACGCTCAGGTCGGCGCTCGTGCCCGGATTCACGCCGTGCGCCTTTAATTCGGCATCCCATGTTTCGATCGCGGCGAGCGCGTCGGCGGGCGGCGCGCGCCGCCATTCGTCGTGAATCGTCGCTGCGTGGCGCGTGACACTTTGCGCCAGCGATACACCGTGTTTGCGCAGAATGTGTGAGTCCGGGAACGTTCGCAGGAAGGTGAGGAAGACGTCGAGCATCGCGGCCTCGGGCGGCTTGTCCGGCGACGCTTGCACGAGTCGTTCCGCCTCCGCGAAGATATCGGCGAAATCGCTCGCGTATTGACGCGCGATGCTGTCGCGATCGGCGGCGAGTTGCATCGCCGCGCGCAGATCGACGCTCGGTTCGTCGTGAACCGATTGCTCGGGTGCATCGCCGAGGCCGCCCGGATTGGCGAGCGCGATCGCGCGGTAGGCATCGCGCGTATCGTCGATGCCGAGCGCCGCGAGCACCTCGCTCAACGCTTCGTGCCAGCGCCCGGCGCTCACCGGCGCGGCGTCGTCGAGCCGATCCAGCGCGGCGGCGAGCGGCGCGACCAGCAGCAGGATGCCCAGATTGGTATTGCAGCCCGCGACCGCCTGCGTGCGCGTCACGGCGTCGAGAATGCGCGCGCCGACAGTTGCGTTCGGCGCGAACAGCGCGGGCGCCGCCGCCTCGGCGCTCGCGATGAACTGTGCCGCCGTCATGCCGTGTCCGGGACTTGTCACGCTGACGTTGCCGGGCTTGATGCTTTCGACGTCGAGACGGCATGCGCGGAGGAACGCCGTCCGCGCGCGCTGGCCGAGAGCGTCAGAAGGCCGCATGACGCGAGAGGCCAGCGTCCGCTGCGTGGACGCGCGCGAGAAGGTCGTCGGCGAGCGCGGCGGCGATATCCACTTGCGTGACCGATTGCAGGCCGCGCCACGCCGCCACGCCATTGACTTCGAGCACGAGCGGCTGCGCGCCTTCGCCAGGGATCAGATCGACGCCCGCATAGTCGAGACCGACCGCCCGCGTGGCGCGCACGGCGGTATCCGCGAGCAAGGCATCGAGGGGCGCGGGTTCGCAGCGCGCCCCTCGCGCCACGTTGTGAATCCAGCCACGACCGCCGATCCGGCGCATCGCCGCGACCGCCTGCCCGCCGATCACGAGCACGCGCCAGTCGAAGCCCGGCCGCGCCACGCCGACAAACCGCTGCAGGTACGCCACCTGCCCGACCGCGCGGAGCGACGGCAGCGGCCGTAACAAACTCGTCGAGCCGCCGCTCGCGCCAAGCCGCCGCAAGCCCTTGCCCTGCGAGCCGAACAGCGGTTTCATCACGACTTGCCTGCCCGCCGCCGCTTCGCGCATCAGCACGCGCTGCGCGAACGCGGCCGATTCGCAGGCCCACGCGGGCGGTGTCGGTACACCGTGGCGATGCAGCAGGAAGCTGGTCATCGACTTGTCCACGCTGCGTTCGATCGCGCGCGCGTCGTTATAGACGATCACGCCGCATTCGCGCAGCGCGTGCAGGATGCCGAGCCGCAGCGTCACCTGCTCGAAGCTGCCGCCCGCGATCCCGCGCACCAGCACGGCATCCGGCAGATCGCGACCAAAGCCGGGAATGGCGATGCCGTGCGGGCTCCAGGTGGTGTCGAAGCGGCAATCGGCGAGATCGACGCAGCGCGCCTCCACGCCGCGCTCCCGGAACGCTCGTTTCAAACGCGTGGTGTGCCAGCCGGTTTCGTCGGCCATGATCGCGACGCGCGGATTTCCGGCGAGTCCGTTCATGGCGCGGCGGCGTCGGGCGCGCCGTTCCAGAGACCGTGCAAGAGCGCGCGGTCGATCCGCCCGCCGTGATACGTCGCGCCGCTTTCCAGGCTGCTCACCCAGACCTCGGCGGGCGCGAAAAGCGCGGGGTCGATCTGGTAGAAGTCGAAATTGAACGATGTGAAGATTTCCGCGAACGGCCGGCCGTGGTCGCGCGACGTGGACGAGGGCAATTCCGCCGCGAGTCTCCTCGCGACGACATCCTGCTTCACCGTGAGGTGGACCCGGCCGCCGTAGAGAATGGCGTCGTTCGTGCGCCCCATTGCCTGAATCGCGTCCGGCGCAGGCGGCGGTAAGGGCGCGGAGCCGCTCGCCTCGACCACCTCCGAGAGCTCGACGCCGAGCACGTGCGTCTTGTGCAGCGCAACTTCCACGATGCGTGCAACGACCTGAACCGTTCCCGCGACAGATTGTGTCGGCGTGACGATGATCACCAGCCGGTCCGGCGAGAGCCCGCAATCGGCGAGCACTTTATCGATCACCACTTGCGGCGGCGGCCGGTCGACTTCCATCACGAGCACGCCGTGCGAATGGGTATCGCGATACGCGATTTCGTCGAATAACGATTCCTTGCCCGCGAGCGCGCGCGCCGGGCCCGAACCGAGCGAGAAGAACTTCTTGCCGCCGGTCTGCTCGCGCGTGGCGGAAAGGCTCCAGCCCGCGTACTGGCTGCCGAGACAGGCGAGCACGGGCCACGAGGTCTGCACGTCGATCGCGCTCGGCCAGAGCGGATCGGCGTCGAGCGCGCTTTGCCGCGCAACGTGTCCGAGACCGCCCATGCAGATCCGCGCGATCAAAATCCCCGCTTCGATGCCGCCGGGCGCGGTGAGGCCCGCATCGGCAATCACGGTGCCTGTTGCGGTGCGGGACACGCCGATGCGCAAGCGCGCGGCATTGTCGAGGAGTTGCGCGACCAGCGGTTCGGCCAGCGCGTTCACGCTCAAGGCGGGTCGTGCGAAATCAGTCGGATGAGATGAGGTCATCGGCGCTCTCGTGGCAGGTTTCGGTGCGATGCAGCAGGATCGCGCGGCGGCGGTCGAGCTCGGCTGCGAGCGTCTCGCGCGAACCCGTGACCATCAGCGTGCAGAGTGGTTCGCCCGCCGCGATTCGCGTGCCGGGCAGCGGAATGTCGTGGCATGCGGGATCGACGAACAGCGCGTCGCTCAACGCCCGCGAAACGCACAGCGCGTGGGTCGCGAACACGACGCGCTGCGCCGCGACGGCGAGCGCAGCGGCGGGCGGCGAGGGGTCGGGCAGACGCCCGTGCAGACAGGCGTCGAGATGGCAGGCGAGCAGTCCGTGCGGCCAGCGCTCCGGGCACGCAGTCTCATACAGGCTCATCGTCGATGAAGGACGTGCGTTGATTTCCAGCACGCGCACGGTGTCGCCGTCGAGCAGGAAATCAATGCTGTTCAGCCCGACCAACCCGGTTTTCGCGACGATCGCCGCGATGGCGTCTTGGATCTGTGCGGCGATGCGCGGCGGCAATTCGACCGGCCCCGCCGACCCTGTATGCAAATAAGGATACGGCGAGCTACCCAGCGTGAATTGCTCCGCGAACCCGACCACGCGACACTCGCCGCGCGCCGCGAGGAAAAGCGCCGACATGGAAAGGCCGCCCTCGCGACGCTGAAAATAGCGCCCCGGCGCGAGCGGCACGCCGTTCGCCGCCTGAATGTGCACGCCGCCGCAGCCGTCCGCATGCTTGCTCAGCCAGCCAGTGCGCTCCCTCACCGGAAGATCGAACGAAACCTGCGGATGACCGATCCCGAGCGCATCCAGCAACGCGAAGAAGCGCCGGGGATCGCGCACGGCGGCGGTGGCGTCGGCATCGTTGCCGATCAGCCGGGGCAAGCCCGGCGTGTCCCGCATGATTGTCGTCAGTGCTTCCAGCCCGCTGCCCGGAACCACGCCGAGCAAGCCCGGGAGCCGCGCCGCGCCGCCGAGTGCATCGATCATCTTCGCGCGGTCCACCGTCACGCCCGTGCCGCCGACGTCGAACCACAGCGCGGACAGATGCCGCGTATCGCGGTCGCCGAACGCGTCGAGCGCGACCGTGCTCAAGCCCGCGCGCGCCGCCGATTGCGCCAGAAAGCGCGCCGATAACCCGGCCAATGCCACATAGGGCGCGTGCTTCGCGGAGGTTCTTCGGTTCATCGCGGGGTCTCAGGACAGCCCGGCCGCAATCGCCCGCGCTTCCTCGAACGCTTCCGGATAACCCAGATAAACCGGCTTGCCGCCGCCGCGCATGCGCAAAAACAGCCGGTGCTCGACCTGATATTTGACCTGGCCGATCGCCAGGGCGCCGATCGCGATGGCGTCCGGCCGGGCCGCGCCCGCGAGCCGCTTGCCGTTATCCATCACATTGACCCCGGCGATGCCTTCCGGCGGCACCGCGTTCACATCGGCGGCGATCAGCAGATTGGCCGCGCTCGCGAGATCGGCGGGACCGACGACCTGAACGCCCGCCGCCGCCGTCGCGAACACGATGTCCGCCTGCGCGAGCGCGGCGCGCAGCGTCTCGGGCGTGCCGGTCGCAACGCCCTGACTCTCGATCCCGAAGCGCTGGTTGATTTCCGCGCTGACATGCTGGGCGCGCGACAGGTCCGAGTGGCTCGCGAGCGTGACCTCGGCGCCGAGCGACGCCGCCATCGCCGCCGACACGCGTCCAACCGCGCCCGTGCCGCCGAGGATCAGCACGCGCTTGCCTGCCAGATCGGTGCCGTGTTCGGCTTTCAGATGCCGCTCCACCAGCGCGACGAGCGCGCCGGCGGTCGTGTAGGAGCCGCTTGGATCGGCGAAGACGGCCACCTCGAATGGCGGCACCATCGCCTGACGCGCGCGTTCCAGCATGTCGGCGGCGAGCATCACGTCGCGCCCGCCGATAAAAATGCCCGTCCGCGACACGCCTTTCGGTCCGCGCGAGAAGATCGCGTCCTGCGTGAGCTGCACGACGCTTTCCAGTCCCACGTTGCAATACGGTACGAGAATCTGATAACCGGCATCGGCGGCCATGTTCACGTCGAACGGGCTCATTTGCGGCGCCGCGGTGAACATGTGCAGGATGTAAGGCCTTTCTGTGGCTTCTGGCATGGCAGTGGACTCATTGTGCGGACAGGAAGGCGGCCGCAGCCGCAGGCGAACAACGCGAACAACGAACAGGCACGCGTGACGCGTGGCACCTGTTGGATTTGAGATTCATGCGGTGCCGGCGCGGCATTGCTGGCGGTGCGGCTCGCCGTCCTCGGCGCGCAGCCACGCGCCGCGGTTGCGTCCGGCGGCGATCGAACACACCACGCCCGGCGCGTCGCTCAAGGCGTCGCGCGCGATTGCGAGTGCGCGCTCGGCGGTGCGGGCGTCCGGCAGGAACGCGAAGCCGGTCGGCCCCCAGGACGTCTGGCCGATGCCGGCCGGACACGCGTCGCGCACTGCGTTAAGCGCTTGCGCGACGGCGGGACTCGCGAACACGCCGCCTTGTACGGGCGCGAAATATTCGCCGATGGTCTGCTGAATTTCGCCGATCCCGTTCGCGAACGCGCTGAAGTCGGCCTGCGCGATGCCGGGCAGCGCGCGCATCAGCACCAGATGGCACAGATGGGCGGCGAGTGTCGCGGGAAACGGGGCGAGGGCGGCGAGGCCGCGACGTTCGTCGTCGCCGTGCAGGCCTTCGCGCGTGGTGTCGTCGATCAGCAGGATGCGCCAGGCGTCTGGAAAAGCGTGGCGCGACAAGAGCGGCGGCAACGTGGCGACGCCGCTGCGTCCCGGCGCGCGTCCCGGCCCGCCATCCACGATCAATCCGCCATGCTCGAAGCCCAGCACGCCGATTCCTGAACGCGCGCCACGGCCGAGCCGTTCCGCGATATCGGCGCTCGTCGCGACGTGTCCGGTGAGACGCATGACCGCCGCGCCGACCGCCAGCGCCATCTGGGTGCCCGAACCGAGGCCGGAATGACCGCGCGGGCAGTGTTCCACGTCGATCGTAATCGGGCCGCCGCCCAAGGCGGCCTGCAGCCGCTCTACATAGTGTTCGATCCGTATGCGCTGCGTCTCGCTCGACGCACCTTCGACACGTGTTTCGCTCGAGCGGCGGGCAGTAACGCGCGTGCCGTGATCTTCGATCACCAGCCCGATGCTACCGAACGGGCGGCCGAGTGTGCCTGATGGATCGAGGAAGCCGAGATGCAGGCGCGCGGGCGCTTCGACGGTCACGGCGTGTGCGACAGGCAGCGGCGCTGGGCGGTCGGTGTGCATCGGCATCGCGAGTGTCCTCGGGGCTGGCGTGGAGCGGACCGCGCACGGCTCAGGCCGGCCACGCGGGGGCCGGGGTTATCAAGCAAGAGCCGCACCAATGCAAGGGGCGGGTTCGGATTTGGCCCCGCGGGGGTGTTGGTGGTTTCGAAAGGTTTCGCGCGCGGTTTGAGTGGCTGGCCGGGCGGGGTGGGGTGGGCTGGGCTGGGTACACCGTCTGGTTGCCCTGCGCCTCCTGGAAACTTGCTTTCGTGTCGGTTTATTAGCACGCCGCTATGCGCGGCAGCAGTCACTTTCTTTGCTGCTGTGTACAGACCGGAGACATAGCTGACAGGTGTACGGAGACATGGTTGACACTTTCGGGTAATCGAACGCCCGAAATCCTCCCATGCCCTGGAACGTAAAAGACACCATGAGTCTCCGACAGGAATTCGTTCAACTCGCCACCCAACGGAGCGTGCCGTTCAGCGAGTTGTGCCGACGTTTCAACGTCAGCCGCCAGACCGGCTACAAGTGGCTTGCCCGCCACTCGACGCAAGGCCTTGAAGGTCTCGTCGATCGCTCGCGTCGTCCGCACGACAGTCCCGCGCGCTCATCCGATGAGATCGTCGCCGTCGTGCTCGACCTGCGCCGCGAGTACGGCTGGGGCGGACGCAAGATCGAGCGTCGTCTGCAAGATCTCGGCCACGCCAATGTGCCCGCACCCTCCACGATCACCGAGATCCTGCGCCGTCACGACCTGCTCCACGCGCCTGAGGACAGACCGCAGCGGCCCTGGCAGCGCTTCGAGCACGAGCATCCGAATGCGCTGTGGCAGATGGATTTCAAGGGCGATTTCCCGACCCTGGAGGGTGGCCGCTGTGCGCCGCTGACGGTGCTCGACGATCACTCGCGCTTTAACATCGTGCTCGCCGCCTGCGGCCGGACAACCACGGAAGTCGTGCAGACCGAGCTCGAGCGGGCGTTTCGCTGCTATGGGCTACCGTCACGCATCAATACCGATAACGGTGCGCCGTGGGGTTCCCCGAGCGCGCCGGGCCAGTTGACCGAGCTCGCGGTGTGGCTGATCAGACTGGGTATTCACGTGAGCTACAGCCGACCGTATCATCCTCAGACGAATGGCAAGGATGAGCGATTCCATCGGTCGCTGAAAGCTGAAGTGCTGGCGCGGCACGTGTTCACGACCCACGCCCACGTGCAGCAGGAGTTGGAACGCTGGCGACAGGTGTACAACACGCAACGCCCGCATGAGGCGCTGGACCTGGCGACGCCGGTGAGCCGCTACCAACCCAGCCCGCGAGCGATGCCCGAGCATCTGCCAGAACCGCAATACGGGCCTGCCGATGAAGTGCTGCGGGTCAATTCAAATGGCCTGGTGCGTTTCAGAGGCGAGGCGCTGCGTCTGTCGACTGCGCTCAAAGGGCTGTACGTGGCCGCACGTCCAAAGCACGACGAAGACGGCGTAATTGAGTTCTGGTTTGCCCATCAACGCATTGCAAAACTTGACCTGAAAGCAGCAAAACCCTGAACATCAGGTGTCAACGATGTCCTCGTACATGTGTCAACTATGTCTCCGGTCCGTACACTGCTGCAAAGAAAGTAACCAAAGAAAGCAGCTTATCCGTCTAAGTGTCCACCACGAACGGCTTCCGGGAGTGGTGCGCAAGCTGACTCGGCCATCGCACCACACCACAGAGTGGAACCACTCATCCATCCCCGCAGGCACAAAGTGCCTGCCGGTAAGGCATAACCGCAAAACCGAACCGAACCGAACCGAACCGAACCGAACCGAACCGAACCGAACCGAACCGAACCGAACCAACCGAACCAGCCGAACCAGCCGAACCAAGCGACCGCTGGTTGTGAGATCCGCCTGTCGTGCGAGCGCAGCGAGGATGGAACTGACGGGCGCTGTGCCAATCCGAACGAGTGCGCGACGACCGGGTCAGCTTGCGCGCCTATCCCGGTTGTTATGCGTGGTGGACACTTAGCCGGACAAGCTGCTTTCTTTGGTTACTTTCTTTGCAGCAGCAAAGAAAGTGACTGCTGCCGCGCATAGCGGCGTGCTAATGGACCTACATGAAAGCAAGGTCCCAGACACCGGAGGCAAACAGAAGCAAAGGGCGCCAGCAAACCAAACTCGAGCGCCAGCAAACTAACCCCGAGCGCCAGCAAACCAACCCCAAGCGCCAGCAAACCAACCCCGAGCGTCAGCAAACCAAACTCGAGCGCCAGCAAACTAACCCCGAGCGCCAGCAAACCAACCCCGAGCGCCAGCAAACACAACCCGCCCGACGTCCCTGTCAGCCCTTCCCCTAGTCGTACTTGATATAGCGAAACCGCTGATCCTCACTGGGTGTACCTTCCAGCGCCCCCCCGTCCTTCCCCGGCTGCCACTGGATCACTTCCTCGATCTTCCGCGCGAGCGTGAAGTCCTTATCGGTGATGCCCTTCGCCGAATGCGTCTTGAGCTTCACCACGACGAACGCATACGAAACGTTGAGGTCCGGGTGATGCCACGCGGCCTCCGCCAGATGCCCCACGGTCGCGACCACCATCAGCGTCCCCTTCCAGCTTTCAGTCCGATACTTGCGACGCAGCCAGCCATCTTCGAGATACCAGTGTTCCAGCGGACCCGTAAGACGTTGCTGGATTTCCTCGTCGGTATAGACCTGCTCGGCTTGTGTCATGACTCACCTCCGGAATGTGCGGCTTGACGGACGACGCGATAGACAAAGCATAGATGCGCAACGCGCCCAGTGTGCAGCAAACGCAACGCCTCACGAACCGTATCGCGGATTTGACACAGTATGTCTCGCCGCGCGCTCCACGCGGGCCGCGCGGCAACGGCTTCGGGCCGCCCGAATGGAGCCGGGCCGCGCTGTCACTGCGCATGCGGCCTACTTGGGGCAAATCGGGAATGGCTCCCGGCATGGAATATGCAAATCGCCTTTGCAGGCATGAGCCCGGCAACGTACCGGGTAAAGCCCTAGCTCGTTACCTGCCCCGTAAAGGCGCGATCGGTGCAAGACGGTAGCGTGGTCATCATGAGTTGGACGGTTTCACCCTCTGGAGGAGACATGAACGTACGCACCCTGGTTCTTGGACTGGCGGTGGCTGCGACGACTGCGCTGAGTTCTTATGTAGCGCAGGCCGATTCGCAGCTCGACACGCTGATCAAGAACCCATCGAACTGGGCAGCTCAAGCGGGCGATTATGCCAATCACCGCTATAGCACCCTCAAGCAAGTCAACGAAACCAACGTGGGCAAGCTGCAAGTTGCCTGGACCATGTCGACCGGTGTATTGCGCGGTCACGAAGGTTCACCGCTCGTCATCGGCGACACGATGTATATCCACTCGCCGTTCCCCAACAAGGTCATCGCGATCAGTCTGAAGGACCAGACGTTCCTGTGGCAGTACGAGCCGAAGCAGGATGCGCAAGTCATTTCCGTGATGTGCTGCGATACGGTCAATCGCGGGCTCGCTTACGGCGACGGCAAGATCTTCCTCCAACAGGCCGACACCAAACTCGTCGCGCTCGACGCAAAGACCGGCGAAGTGGTCTGGAGCGCGCAGAACGGCAATCCGAAGGCAGGCGAAACCAACACCAACGCGCCGCACGTTTTCGGCGACAAGGTGCTCACCGGCATCTCGGGCGGCGAATTCGGCGTGCGCGGCCGGCTGATCGCGTATGACATCAAGACCGGCAAGGAAGCGTGGAAGGCCTACAGCACCGGTCCTGACAATGAAATGCTGATGGACCCGGACAAGACCATGACCTGGGCCGACGGCAAGATGGGCCCGATCGGCGCGGATTCATCGCTGAAAAGCTGGAAGGGCGATCAGTGGAAATCCGGCGGTGGGACAACCTGGGGCTGGTACGCGTGGGACCCCAAGCTCAACCTTGTCTACTACGGTACCGGCAACCCCGGCACCTGGAATCCGACTCAACGGCCCGGCGACAACAAGTGGTCGATGTCGATCTTCGCGCGCGACCTGAACACCGGCAAAGCGAAGTGGGTCTACCAGATGACCCCGCACGACGAGTGGGATTATGACGGCGTCAACGAGATGATCCTCGTCGACCTGCCGATGGGCGGCAAGAAGATTCCGGCCATCGTCCACTTCGACCGCAACGGCTTCGGCTACACGCTCAATCGCGAGACGGGCCAGTTGCTCGTCGCCGACAAGTACGACCCGGCGGTGAACTGGGCCGACAGCGTGGATGTGAAGAGCGGCCTGCCGATTCGCAATGCAAGCTACTCCACGCAGAAAGCCGGTCCGGACCACAACGTGAAGGGCATCTGTCCTGCCGCGCTCGGTTCGAAAGACCAGCAGCCCGCCGCCTTCGATCCCAAGACGAATCTCTTCCTCGTGCCGACCAATCACGTCTGCATGGACTACGAGCCGTTCGAGGTCGAATACGTGTCCGGACAGCCTTACGTCGGCGCCACGCTCTCGATGTTCCCGGGCCCGAACGAAAACGGCGCCATGGGCAACTTCATTGCATGGGATGCGGCCAAGGGCAAGATCGCGTGGTCGAAGACGGAGAAGTTCTCGGTGTGGTCGGGCGCGCTCGCCACCGCTGGCGGCATCGCGTTCTACGGCACGCTGGAAGGCTATATCAAGGCCGTCCGTATCAGCGATGGCAAGGAACTGTGGAAGTTCAAGACGCCTTCGGGAATCATCGGCAACGTGTTCACGTATGAGTTCCAGGGCAAGCAGTACGTCGGCGTGTATTCGGGCATCGGCGGCTGGGCGGGTATCGGCATGGCAGCCGGCCTCGCCAAGTCGACGGAAGGCCTGGGCGCTGTCGGCGGCTATCGCGAACTGGCGAAGTACACCGCGCTCGGCGGCACGCTGTTCGTCTTCGCGATTCCGGGCGGCAACGGCTGAGTTTCAAGTGGTGTTTTCGTGAACGGCGCGTCTTTGACCTGACGCCCGTTCACGGTCTGGCAGAAACGATGTGAGGCATCGTGCGGCGCGACCTGGGAGGGACGCGCCGCATAAGAAGCCCGCCCATGAACAGATGGAGACAAACGCATGAAAGGCCGCATTTTCCTGGGGTTCGCGCTCGCTTCGGCGATCGGATGGCTCGCATTGCCCGCGACTTACGCACAAACGCCTGCGCCGGCCCCTGTGGGGCAGATGAAGCCGGTCAACTATAAGGTCGTGGACGGCAACAAGGTCGATACCGCGACGCTGCAAGGCTGGAAGACATGGCGGGCGCTCGCATGCGAACGCTGTCACGGCGCGAAGCAAGAAGGGATGGTCGGACCGTCGCTGATCGACGCGCTCAAGACCATCGACAAGACCGAATTTCACCGCACCGTGTTCGGCGGGCGTATCGATAAAGGCATGCCCGATTTCAGTTCGAGCACAATGATGCAGAAGAACTGGGAAGACCTGTACGCGTATCTGAAAGGGCGTTCGGATGGCAAGATCAACCCCGGCGACCTGCAGGCAATCGATGCGAAATAATCATGGCTCGTCCGTTTTGTATATCGTCGCGTTTGGCTTGCGTGCAACCGGAGAACGCGATGCGTGATCGACGTATTGCCCGCGCCGCGTGCATGCTGGCCGTGTCCGCGCTCGCCTGTTTGAGTTCATACGCCGCGCAGGCTCAGGCGCCCGCTGGCGGCCCGCCCGCCGCGCCCCCGCCGGTTCTGCCCAACAATGACGGCGCCGACGGCGTGCTGCGCGTCTGCGCCGATCCGAACAACATGCCGCTCTCGAACAGTCAGGGCGAGGGCTACGAGAACAAGATCGCGGCGGCGATGGCGAGCGATTTCGGCTACAAGCTCGAATACACGTACTTTCCGCAGCGCATGGGCTTCGTGCGCCGCACGCTGCGCGACAAGGTGCCCGACACGGACCGCTTCAAGTGCGATCTGATCATCGGCGTGCCGAAGGGTTATGACCTGACGGCCACCACGCGTCCGTATCTGCATTCCACCTACGCAATGGTGTTTCCGAAGCGGCCGGAACTGGCAAACATCAACACGCCGGCCGATCTTCTTAAACTCCCGCCCGACGAATTGCGCAAGTTGCGGCTCGGCATTTTCTCGCAGACACCCGCGGTCGACTGGCTGCTCGGCAATAACCTGATCGAGCAGGCAGTGTCGTATCAGGCGCAAAGCGGCGATCCGCAAGCGTTCCCCGGTGAAATGATCCAGCGCGATCTCGCCAAGGGCAACGTGGACGTCGTGTTCCTGTGGGGACCGATTGCCGGCTATTTCGTGAAGCTCGCGGGCGATAGCGTGAAGATCGTGCCGTTCCCGCCGCAGCCCGGCATTCGCTTCGACTACGAAATTTCGATGGGCGTGCGCTACGGCGAAAAGGCGTGGAAAGACAAGGTCGATCAGTGGATCGGCGCGAATCACGACAAGATCGACAAGATTTTGTTGAGCTACGAAGTACCGCTACTGCCGATCGCCAGCGCGCCGGCCGCCACGCAATGATGCGCGGCGTGCGGAGATTGTCCGCGTGCGCGCTCGCCGCCGCATTCTTCGCGGCGAGCACGGCGAGCGCGGCGGAATCGAGCGATATCGCGCCCGCCGAGCGGTTGCTTTTCATGACGACGCATCTGCATGGCATCGCGCCGCAAACCGAACTCGACTACGCGATGAACGCGGCGGGGCCGTCGGAGAAGGTCGCCGATACCGTGCGCGTGCTGATCACGAGTCCCGACAACACGGGCGGCGACGCGCGCGTGACGGACCGCAGCGGACCGGTCGAGGTGCCGGGCGGCTTGCCGTGCAACCCGGTGATCCTCTATTTCCTTGAGCGCGACATCGCGGAGATGGAGCAGCAAACGGGCGGCAAGCGGCGCTATTTCCAGCAGCGCGTGCGTCTCGCACTCGCCGCCGGGCCGCCGATCACGCAAGTGACGACCGACGCAAACGGCAAGCCGGTGAAGGCGCGCAAGATCGTGATTCAGCCGTATCTCGGCGACCCCAACGGTCAGCGTTTCGCGAAGTACATCGCGAAGCGCTACACGTTCCTGATCGCGGATGACGTGCCGGGAAGCGTGATGCTCATCAGCACCGAAGTGCCCGGCGAGAACGGCGATTTCGTTCATCCGCTGCAAACGGAGACGCTGAGTTTTCAGGGCGCGCTCCACAATCTCCCGCCCGCGAAGGGCACGACCGCGCCGGTGAAGCCGCCGAACGCGCCACGCGCGAGCCGTTGATCGTGTTTGAACGTTACTGCGGGGTGACTGCTCATCGTGAACCTGATCCGCTCGCTGACCCTGCGGCAGTTGCAGATTTTCGTGATCGCGAGCCGCTGCCCGAGCTTCGCGCGGGCAGCCGAGGAACTGCATCTGACGCAGCCCGCAGTGTCGATGCAGATTCGTCAGTTGGAGGAAGCGGTCGGCTTGCCGCTGTTCGAGCGGATCGCGCGGCGTCTCACGCTCACCGAGGCGGGCGAGCGGCTATCGCATCACGCGAGCCGGATGCTCGGCGAGATCAAGGACGCCGAGGACACGATGATGTCGCTCCGGCAGGCCGAGAGCGGCACGATCGCGGTGAGTATCGTCAGTTCGGCGACCTATTTCGCGCCTAAATTACTGGCACTTTATTCGCAGCAGTATCCCAACGTCGATGTGCATTTTTCGGTCGGCAATCGCGAGACATTGCTGCGTCTTTTGCAGGACAACGCAACCGATCTCGCCATCATGGGCCGTCCGCCGCCCGAACTCGGCACCACGGCCGAGCCGCTCGCTTATCACCCGCATGTGATCGTCGCGCCGCTCACGCATCCGTTGCGGGGCATGCGCCGTTTCGACCTGCAGGAACTCGCAGGCGATACTTTCCTTCTGCGCGAGCCGGGTTCGGGAACGCGCGCGGTGGCCGAGCACATGTTCCGGCAAAACCTGTTCAATCCGGCGCGGCGCGTGACGCTCGGCAGCAACGAGACCATCAAGCAAGCGGTGATGGCGGGCATGGGCGTGAGCCTCATTTCGCTGCATACGCTCGCGCTTGAATTGCGCACGGGCGAGATCGCGCTGCTGGACGTCAACGGCACGCCGCTCGAACGGACCTGGCAGATCGTGCATCTGCGCTCGAAGCAGTTATCGCCGACCTGTCTCGCGTTTCGCCGCTTTTTGCTCGAACACGCGGAGCCGTATCTGGAGCGCGAATACGCGCATCTGGTGCTGCACAAGCCTACGCGTACCGGCAAATTGCATGGCGATGCCGCGCCCGCCGGTGCGTCTTGAGATGCGTGCTTTATGTGCGATCGCGCTGTGCTTTTTTCTGACGGGCGGCGCGCACGCCGAAACTCAATTCAACCTGACGCAGTTCGCGCCGGGTCTTTACGTGCATCGCGGCGACGACGACGTCGCGACGCCCACGAATGGCGGAGACATCGCGAACATCGGATTTATCGTCGGCACGCGCTGCGTCGCGGTGATCGACACGGGCGGCACAGCTGCCATAGGACGCGCATTGCGTTCAGCGATCCGCTCGGTCACGGCATTGCCGGTTTGCTACGTGATCAACACGCACATGCATCCCGATCATATCTTCGGCAATGTCGCGTTCAAAGGCGACGGCGTGCAGTTCGTCGGCAGCGCGACGCTCCCTGAGGCCGAAGCGTCGCATGCGCAAAGCTATTTGCGCGCGCTCAAACGCGAACTCGGCGCAGCGGCGGACGGCAGCGAAATCATCCCGCCGACGCTTGTTGTAAGTAACGACATGACACTCGATCTCGGTGGCCGGGTGCTGCATCTGAAGGCGTGGAAAACAGCGCATACGAACAACGACCTGACGGTATACGATGAAGCAAGTGGCACGCTGTGGCTCGCGGATCTGCTGTTTGTCCAGTGCATTCCTGTGATAGATGGCAGCGTGCTCGGCTGGCTCGGCGATATCGCGTCGATCCGCCGGATGAATCCGGCGCGCGCCGTGCCGGGTCATGGTCCGATCGACACGCCGTGGCCGCAGGCGCTCGACGCCGAGGAAGCGTATCTCGCGCGGCTCGTGCGCGATGTGCGCGGCGCGATCCGGCGCGGCGAGACCATGCAGCAGGCGGTCGATACGATCGGACTCGACGAGCGGGAACGGTGGCGGCTTTTCGATCTCTACCACCGGCGCAACGTGACGACGGCTTACGCGGAACTCGAATGGGAACCGTAGACGCTGCGTCGAAAATAGCGGTATGGAGGTGGATCATGAGCAGGACAGCATTCAGTGCGGCGCTGACCGTTGCATGGATTGTCGGCATCACGTTTGCGGCGCAGCCCGCGCAGGCCACGCAGCCCGAGGACAATCCCGACACCGTCGCGCGCTGGCAGGACTTCCGCGAAGGCATGTTCAAGGACCGCAAGATCGAGACGCACGGCGACGCCGTCATCAAACTCGATGCGCCGGCGCGCGCGGCCGATGGCGCGGTGGTGCCGATCTCGATCGTCGCGCAGTTTCCGCAGACCTCCACGCGCTACATTCGCCGCGTCTATCTTTTCATCGATGAAAACCCGGAGCCGTACGCGGGTTCGTTCGAGTTCTCGCCGGCGTCCGGTCTCGCGAGCGTGGAAACCCGCGTGCGGGTGGAGGATTACACGTTCATGCGCGTGATCGCGGAGACGAACGACGGGCATCTTTATAGCTCGGTGCGTTTCGTGAAGGCGTCGGGTGGATGCTCGGCGCCCGCGGGCAAGGACGATGCCGCCGCCGAGGCCAACGCGGGCAAGGTCAGGCTCGTGGCGGAAGGCGCGAGCGTCGCGGGTAAACCGCAACTCGCGCAACTGATGGTGCGTCATCCGAACCGGACCGGCATGGCGATGGACCAGGTGACGCGCAACTACGCGACCGCGTACTTCGTGCGCCGCGTGACCGTGACTTACGCCGACCAGCCCGTGATGATCGCGAACGTGAATTTTTCGATCAGCGAGAACCCGAATTTCCGCTTCTACTTCGTGCCGCGCGAGAGCGGCGAGTTGCGCGCAAATATCGAGGATACGAAGAGCCATCAGTTCAATGGCGCGATTGCCGTGGGCGCGCAACCATCGGCGCAACAGACTTCCTCGACGAAGCTGTGATGCGCAGGATTGTCGGGGTGATGTTGTTTCTGGCACTGCCGTTCGCGAACGCCGCGTCCGGCGATGTGCCCGCGCCCGTCGCGCTCGCGCCGGGCGTCTACGTGATGCAGGGCAGCGGCGATGCGGTCGCGCCCGCCAATCGCGGCATGGTGGCGAACAACGGGTTTATCGTGGGATCGAGCGGCGTGACGGTGATCGACACGGGCGCGTCGTATCGCTATGGCCGCGCGATGATCGAAGCGATCCGCCGCGTCACGCCGCTGCCGGTCGAACTTGTGATCGTCACGCATCAGGGTCCGGAATTCGTCTTTGGCGCAGCGGCATTCCGGGACCGCGACGTGCCGATTCTCGCGCATCGGCGAACGGCGGAACTGATCCGCGACCGTTGCGCCATTTGCCTGAAAAACCTGCGCAAAACGCTGGGCGAAGAAGAGATGAGCGGCTCGCGCGTCACCGTGCCGGACCGAACGATCGACGCCACGACGCAGATCACGAGCGGCGGGCGCGATATCGAATTGCTGTACTTCGGCCCCGCGAGCACGCCGGGCGATCTTGTCGTGCGCGATCCGCAGACCGGCGTGCTGTTTGCGGGCGGTCTGGTCAATGTCGGACGCATTCCCGAATTGCGCAACGAGCAGATTCCCGGCTGGCTCGCCGCGCTGACGAAGCTACAGACGCTCGAAGCGAGTTTGATCGTGCCTGCATTCGGGCCGCCCGTGACCCGCGATAAAGCCGCCGATACCGGCACGTATCTGCGCGAACTCGATGCTGGCGTGACGCGCGCCTTCGACTCGGGCATGGGTTTGATCGAGGCGATGCGAACCGTGCAGGTGCCGGCGTTTGAGCATTACAAGCTGTACGCGAGCGCGCAGCCGCAAAACGTGCAGCGGCTTTACCTGCAACTCGAAAAGAAGTGAAACCACGCAGACCTTTCAGGAGACATGTCATGGCACAACTCGTCGCGCTCTACAAGACACCGGCCGATAAACAGGCCTTCGATGCGCACTACACGTCCACGCATATTCCGCTTGCGAAGACCTTGCCGGGCTTGACGCGCTACGACATCAGCACTGGGCCTGTCGGCGGCGGCACCGATTATTATCTGGTCGCGCTGCTGGCGTTCGATTCCGCCGAGGCGATCGGTGCGGCACTCGAATCGCCCGAAGGGAAAACGACCGCGGCCGATCTTGCCAATTTCGCGCAGGCAGGCGTGGAGTTGTTGATCTTCGATACGAAGCAGGTATAACCTCGCGGGCTGTTTGAAAAAACAGCTGATTTTTTGGGTTGCTGGGTTGCGTGGGGTGGGTGGTGCACCGGCCGGTTGCCTTTGCGCTTTCCGGGAACTTGCTTTCGTGTAGGTTGATTAGCACGCCGTTATGCGCGGCAGCACGGGATTCGGCGCCGTGGGGCGGCTTGGGGGTGGTCGGGGTAAACCGTCTGATGCGCCTGCGCTTTCTGGGAACTTGCTTTCGTGTAGGTCTATTAGCACGCCGCTATGCGCGGCAGCAGTCACTTTCTTTGCTGCTGCAAAGAAAGTAACCAAAGAAAGCAGCTTATCCGCCTAAGTGTCCACCACGAATAACAACAGGGATAGGCGCGCAAGCTGACTCGGCTAACTCGCAGTTATTGGTATTGGCACAGCGCCTGTCAGTTCCGTCCTCGCTGCGCGCGGACGACAGGCAGATCAAGAACCAGCGATCGGTTTGGTTTGGTTTGGTTTGGTTTTTGGGGTTATGCCGTTCTGGCAGGCACTTTGTGCCTGCCGGGATGGATGAGCGGTTCCACTCTGTGGTGTGGTGCGATGGTCGAATCAGCTTGCGCACCACTCCCGGAAATCGTTCGTGGTGGACACTTAGACGGTCACGCTGCTTTCTTTGGTTACTTTCTTTGCAGCAGCAAAGAAAGTGACTGCTGCCGCGCACAGCGGCGTGCTAATAAACGCACACGAAAGCAAGTTCCCAAGAAGCGCCCAAGTAACCAAACCAAAAGCGCCAGCAAACCAAAAAGGGCCAGCAAACCAAACCCGTACAAAGAGCGCCAGCAAAACCAAACCCGTCCAATCAAAGCGCCAGCGTCCTCCGTCCAAATCCAGCTAGACTACCGGCTATGGATACGTGCCGTTACTGCGGAAAAGAGCGCGAAGAGTGGGACTGCCACGGGCAGGCGTGCCGGAGAGCCATCGCCAAGGCGCTCCGTCGACAACGCGCGGGCCTGCCAATGATCGCGAACGTCATCCGCAACGAGCTGCCTGCAAACGCGAGCAACGGCGAGGTCATCGCGCAACTGTCGCGGCAACGCGTGCGCGCCCGAAGAAGCAACGAAGAGCGGCGGGAACGCAAGGAAGTGGAGGACGGCGAGGAGGGTTGACGGCGCTCGCTTGCAGGTCTTCTGAAAGCGCCCGGGTATCATTGTCCAATTGCGTCGCCCGATCGACCCCGTTGGTTCAATATGATGAATACAGTCAAAGCTTTATTAATTAGTGTGCTTCTGGTCGTGCTGGTGTTCGGCGGTTATCTGCTGTTCCGTACCGGCGATTCGTCGATTTCCCCGTCCCACGTCGCCGCGAGCAGCACGTCGGCCCCCGCGCTCGCCGATCTCCGCGCCGCCGAAATCCATGTGACCGAAGGCAGTATCGCCGCCGCCGTGCCGTCCGCGAGCAGCACCACTCCGGCACCCAAACCGGTACACGTTCCAGACGTGGCGGCACAATCTGCCTCGATGGCCACCAGCGTGGCAAAAGCCGCGCCGCCAGAAGAAAAGCCGCATCGAAAGGCCGCCGCGCCGCGCGAAATAGTGCAGGCTCAACCTTCCGTCAGCACGCCGCCGCCCGCGGTCGCGGTGACCCGCGCGTCGAAACCGGCTGGGTCGGCAATGACCGATGAACTGGTCAGGGAGTCCGCGAAACTCGATCCCTCATTGCCGCCGCCCGACCGCAACAGTCTGTCCAGCTTATCGGCGCCGCCCAGCCGCGACACCACGCGCCGTCACGGCACGAATCCGGTTGCATCCGCGATGACGGACGGACTGGTCAGAGAATCCGCCAAGCTCGATCCCGCTTTGCCGCCGCCCGACCACACCGCGCATTGAGCTCGCAGCAAGGGCGCATTCACGCCGACTGTCCGAGCGCATGTTCGGCGTTGAGCACAATGCGATCATCCCGGCCCGGCCATACGGTCGCCTCGAAGCGATGCGCCGGGACGGGTTCGGAATACAGAAAGCCCTGCGCGAAATCGCATCCCACCGCGACCAGAAAATCGCGTTGCTCGACCGTCTCCACGCCCTCGGCGATGACCTTCAGCCCCAGCTTGTGCGCGAGCACGACCATCGCTTCGCAAAGCGCCTGATTGTCGCCATCGAAGGCGAGGTTCTGGACGAACGAACGGTCGATCTTGAGATAGTCGATGTCGAAACGCCTCAGATAGGCGAGCGACGAATATCCCGTTCCGAAGTCGTCGATCGAAATTCGAATGCCCGCGTCGCGAAGCGTCTGCAAGCGCTCGTCGATCTTCGATTCAGCGTGCAGCAACAAGCCTTCGGTAATTTCGATGGCGACGCTTTGCCCTGGCATCCCTTCGCGCAGCAGATATTCGGGCCATTCGGCGCTCACGAACCCGTCCTGTCGAATCTGCAGCGGCGACATGTTGACGCTGATCTGGAACGACGGATGGAAGCGGCTGCGCCATTGCCGCGCTTGATCGACGGCTTGCTTGAATACCCAGTCGCCGATCGGAATGATGAGCCCGGTATCCTCGGCGAGCGGAATGAAATCGAGCGGACTGATCATGCCGCGCTCGGGGTGCATCCAGCGGATCAGCGCCTCGGCCTTGTAGATTTCGCCGCTCGCCAGATCGACGATTGGCTGGTAATACACGCGGAATTGTTCGCCCGGCAGCGCGGCGCGCAGATCGCTCGTGAGGCGCAGGCGCTTTTCCGCCGCGATCTGCAACTCGGGCGTGAAATAGCTGAAACGGCTGCGTCCCGCGTTCTTCGCGGCGTACATGGCCTGGTCGGCGTTCTTGAACAGGATGTCGAGTTCGCCGGCGTCGTCGGGGAAAAGCGTGATGCCGATGCTGGCGGAAATGTAGACCTCGTCCGGGCCGAGCCTGAACGGTTCGCACATCGCCTGGATGATCGTTTCGGCAATGCGTTCGATGCTTTCCGTGTTGTCGAGATTCGGCAGTATCACGGTGAATTCGTCGCCGCCGAGGCGCGCGACCGTGTCCGATTCGCGCACGCACGCCGTGATCCGCCGGGCCGCTTCGATCAGCAGGACGTCGCCCGTATCGTGTCCAAGCGAATCGTTGACTTCCTTGAAGCGGTCGAGATCGACCAGCATCAGCGCCATCGGCCGTCCCGAGCGCCGCGAAATCCTGGTTTCGTGTTCCAGCCGGTCCTGGAACATCCGGCGGTTCGGCAACTGGGTCAGCGCGTCGAAATTGGCCTGTTTCCAGATGGTCGCCTCGAAAGCCATGCGCTCCGAGATATCGCGGCCGACCGCGAGCACCGAACTCACCACGCCCGACCGGTCGATTTCCGGCGTGAGGCGAATATGCGTGCAATGTTCCCGGCCGTCCCTGGCGGTCCATTTGAGCTCGAACTGCGCCGGCTCCCCACTCGAAATGGTCTCGCTGATTTTTTCTTCGTAGATCAGCGCATTCGCGCCGCCCGGAATTTCCGAGGGACGCTTGCCGAGCGATTCTTCGAGGCTGTGTCCCGCCGACGCACAGAACGCCGGATTGGCGTACGTGCGCCGGAGCGCGCGGTCGTAGCGCGTGATCGTGTCGGGCGAGTTCTCGATCAGCGTGCGCGACTCGTGCTCTTTCGTGATGAGTTCCGCCGTCCGCTCGGCGATGGTCTGCTCCAGCGACGCGTTGATCTCGTTGATCTTCTGGATTTTCTGCCTGATCGCCTCGCGCATTTTTCCGAAGCGTTGCGACAGGCGGCCAAGTTCGTCCTGGCCGCCCGCGTTCGTGAGCGGTTCCGGTTCCAGGTCCGCTTCTGCCGCGTTGCCGGCGCCGTAGAGGTTTCGCACGAGTTCCCTGAGCGGCGCCGAGATGCTGTGCGAAATGAAGTAGGCGAAGAAGATGGAAAGCAGAAAGCCCGAGATGCCGACCAGCACGATCTGGTTGCGCACCGACTGCGCTTCCGCCGTCAGTTTTTCTTCGGCCATGGTACTGACGACGAACCATGTGGTGCCGGGAATTCGCGTGTATGCCGCAAGATAACGGCCGCCGCGACGACCTTCGAAGGCGACGAAGCCATTCGGCGCGCTCTGCGCGAGGCGGTCGATCAGCCCGGCTTCGGGCGTGTCGCCCGACTTGGCCGAGGTGTTGTCGGCGCGAACGATCAGCTTGTCGTTGCTCGCGTCGAGAACGTAGATCTCCGTGCCGCTGCCGGGCGCCACGTCGTTGAAAATGGTCGAGAAATGTTCGGGGCGGATCACCAGGACCAGATTGCCGATCAGCCGGTTATTGCTCTTGCCGATAATCGCCCGCACCATCCCGAGGTTTTGCTGGCCGACGCCGTTGTCGTAGCTGCCCCAGTAAGGGCGGCCGTTGCGTTCGGGCGCCTGCTTCACCAGACGCATCACGCCGCGCGTCAGTTGCGCGAACGCCTGCGTGTCCATGATGCGGTTGGATTTGTCGAGCAGATACTTCTGGTTGATAAAGTCAATCGATCCGTAGTGTTCCAGCAGCAGCCGTGTCATGTCCTGACGCGCCTCGCTCTGCTCGGTTTCAGTGCCGTTGGCAACGCGGGTCAGCGCGCCCTGAACGCGGTCCGACAGCACGACGAGGCTGCTTTCCGTCTCGATCTGTTCCATCCGCAACAGGACGTTGCGCGAGACCTGCTTCACCACTTCCTTCGAGAATATCTCGGCCTTTTCCTTGATCGCCGCCGTCGATTCCACATACGAGATGTAGCCCGAGATGAGGATCGGAATGAGCGAAAGCAGGATGAACGCGGTCATCAGGCGATAGCGAATCTCCACGCGGCGCAGCAGATCCAGCGAGAGATATTCGAACGCGCCTTTCAGCGAAAAGATGATTGAGCTCATTTGTAATGCATCTTCGCTTCGTTCTTGACGGACGCATCCAGAAGTTTCGCCGCCTGGCCCGGCGTGATCTTCTTGAAGAGGACGTCCTGCATCAGCGGATGCAGGCGCTCGATCGAATTGGACGGCAGAACCGAATAGTACGGGCTGGCTGTCACCGGAAACCGGCTGACCATGCGCGTGTAATCGACAATTCGGGGATCGCTCACCGTCGCGCCCGCCACTTGTTTGAACGGCGCGATGTTCTGACGCTTGCGCTGGAGAATGGCGAACCCTTTCCCGGCGATGAATTCGAGGAAACGCATCGCAGCCGCCTTGTTCGGCGTCTCGCAGACCGCGAAGCCGGTCTCGCTGCCGATCACGGGCACGACGCGCTTGCCCGGCGCGTTCCATGGCGGAATGAACACGCCGGCTTTGAACCGATTGCCGTGCAGCAACGGACCCGCCGCCCAGCTACCGTGAAACGCCATCGCGACTTGGCCTTCCTTGAAGAGGCGGATGCCTTCGTCGTAGTTGGTCGACATGTAGGACTTTTGCACGTAACCGCGGTCGGCCATCAGCCGGATCTTCGCGAAGATATCGGCGACTTGCGGTGTGTTCAGGTCCAGCGTGCCGTCGCCGATCTTGGCTTTCCAGTCTGCGTCGCGCGCCACCACGTTGTTCGCGAAGCCGAAACTGAACGGGCCGTTACCGAGCATGTTCGGAAAGCCGCCGTTCCACATGATCGGCGTGAAACCCGCGCGTTTGAGCCGTTCGCAAATAGCCAGGAATTCGTCGAAATTAGTGGGAAGCGTTTTGATGCCCGCTTTCGCGAACATGGCCTCGTTGTAGTAGATCAGCGTCGTCGCCACGCCGCCGGAAATGCCGAAACTCCGCGACTGGCGGCTGGTCCAGTCGTCCTTGAGCGGATCGAGCATGTTTTTCCATGCCGACGTGCCGCTCACGTCCGCGAGGATCCCTTGGTCGGCGAGTTCGGCTGCATAGGCATTCGGATTAACGCTCACGAAATCCGGCAGGTTGCCCGAGGCAATTCTCGGCTTGATGTTTTCCTCGACGGAATTGCCGATCATGAACTGCACGTTCACGCTGATGTCCGGATTCTGCTTGTCGAACTCGGCGGCGATCTGGAGCATTTCCTCGGGCCAGTCCGGCGCCCACATCAACGCGGTGATGGTGGTCTTGGGCACGGCTGCGGCGATCGGCGAGGCATTGCGGTCCTCGTGACGACAACCGCCAAGCGCCACGAGAACCAGGCTGACCAGTCCAGCTAGCAGGGTAGCAAACTCAATTCGTCGCACTTGCAGTTCACTCGTCGGTTTCGGGATGAATCGGCCTGGCTTCGGTCGGAAAAATTTGATGCGTCTGGTATCGGACCGGTGCACGTCGCGTCGCGAAAGAGCCAATGGCGTTGCCACGGTGGTGCCGCTGCTGCGGTCAGTCGCCTCGTACCGGCGAACCGGCGTACCGGCGTACCGGCAAATTCGACGAGGCAGTGCGTAGCCTGCATATCGGCATTGGGAGCGAATTCTTTAGCGCGGGCGCGGGATGGATCGGGCCCGAATTCGGGCTTTTGAGTAAGAAACGGGAAGTGGATTGCGTCGGCGAAATCAACGGAACGCCACTTGAATTCAAATATGGAATCGTGTTCTCATTCGTGATCTCCTCACAAAAATGAGAACACCATGGCAGGCAATCTGGAGCGGGCGCTGGCGATTGTCGAATTGCTCGCGAGGAATGGCGGGCGCATGCAGCTCGCGGCGATCGCGGATACGCTCAACATTCCGCGCAGCGGCACGCACCGGTTGCTCGCCACGCTGATCGACGAAGGCTACGTGCGTCAGGACGAAGACCACGGCGAGTACCTGCTGGCGCTCAAGCTGGTCTCGCTCGCGCTGATCTATCTCTCGACTGGCGGCGTGCTCGATGTTTCGCAGCCCGTGCTGGACCGGCTCGCGGCGAGTTCGGGCGAACTCGCCCGGCTCGGGGTCGTCGAAGGTGAGCACATTACGTTCGTGGGGAAGGCGCAGGGCGCGAAATCGGGACTGCGTTACGACCCCGACATGGGCAGCCAGCCGCCGCTGCATTGCACGGCGAGCGGACAGGCGTGGCTTGCGTCGTTATCGGACGAAGAGGCGCTCGAAATCGTCTCGCGGCAGGGCGGGCTCGGTCAGGCGGCGCAGAAAGGTCCCAAGGCGCCCAAGACTATCCAGCGGTTTCTCGCCGATCTGCAGGGCGCGAGAAAGCGCGGTTACGGTATCGCGAGCGAAACCTACGAAGCTGGCATGACGGCGATGGCCGCGCCGATTCGTCATCCGGTGTCGGGCGTCGTGGTGGGCGTGGTGAGTCTCGCCGGGCCGACCAGCCGTTTGCCTGCCGAGCGGCTCGACGCGCTCGCGCCCGCGCTTCTCGAAGCCGCGTCCGACATGGGCGCGGCGACGCTGAGTTCACCGTATTTCAAGCGCGGTGTAACGCCGAACGCGACTACGGCGACCGAAGTAAAGGAAGCGCCCACGCCTGCGCCCGCGACAAAGCGCGTGGCGCGAAAGCGGGCAGCATAACGCGGCTCTCGATCTAAATTTTCGCCAGCATGCCGATACCCAACGCAATCAGCGTCGCGCCGCCGATTCGCCGAAGCACACGCGCGCCGTTGCCCTGCGCGACGCGATCGGCTGCGAGCCTTGTCGCGAATGCGTAGAAAAGCATGACGGATAGCAGCACGCTTGCATCGATCAAAAGCAGCGCGGGCAACTGTCCGAGCATCGGCCTGTTCGTATCGAGCGCCTGCGGCAGCGCAGCGGCGAGAAAGCCTAGCGTGTTGGGATTCAAGCCGCTGACGAGCGCAGCTTCGACGACCACTGCATTCGTCGAACTCGCGTTCCTGATGACATCCGGGGCGAGACTGCTGCACCGTTTCAGGCTGCGCGGCATCATCAGTTTTAGCCCTAGAAAAACGAGGTAACTCGCGCCCGCGACCTGCATTACCGCTGCGAGCGCCGGCATGGAAACCAGCAGCGCACTGAGGCCGAGCATGACGGAAATGCCCAGCGCGAGGCGCGCCATCATCTGGCCGGCGAGTGTCGGCAGCGTCGATCCCGCGCCGTAGGCCGCTGTATTGCGAATGATGAGCATCGCGTTCGGCCCGGGCGTTGCGGTACACGCGAACGAGGCGACGGCGAACGACAACAGCGGATCGCTAGGCATCTCGACATCTCTCTCAAGCATTCACGATAGTCACCGGGCGGCGTGCGCGCTGCGGTGTTCCCATGCGTTGATTACTTAACGAGAGACGAATTTATTCCCGCGAAATTGAAGTTTCGGCGCAGCAGAGAAAAGGTCGGATGTTTTGGGATCTACACGCGAGAGCAATCGTCGATGGACGATAGCGGGCGCGCCACGTCTTCGAGCGATTTGCGCTCGGCCGCGACACCCCACACCGCCGCGACGACGCCCGCCACGATCATCAGCGCCGCGCCGATCAGATATCCCGCGTACAGTGCGCCGCGCTGATGCAGGTCGATCAGGCGGCCGAACAGCGCGGGTCCGAGCACGCCGCCGAGCGCGGTGCCGAACGCATAGAACACGGCAATGGCGAGCGCCCGTATTTCGAGCGGAAAGGTCTCGCTGACGGTCAGATAAGCCGAACTCGCCGCCGCCGATGCGAAGAAAAACACGACGGTCCATGCCAGCGTTTGCGTCGCCGTGGACAGCACGCCGATCTGAAAAAGATAGCCGCTGATGGCGAGCAGCGCGCCGGATACGCAGTACGTGAACGCGATCATCGTGCGCCGGCCGAAGACATCGAACAGCTTGCCAAGCAGGAGCGGTCCCAGAAAATTGCCCGCAGCAAACGGCAGCAGATACCAGCCGATATGGTCGCCCGGCACGCCGTAGAAATCGGTCAACACGAGCGCATAGGTGAAGAAGATGGCGTTGTAACAGAACGCCTGCGCGGTCATCAGCGTAAGACCGACGAGCGCGCGCGTGCGATGAACGCGGAACAGGGTATCGAATACTTCGCGCAGCGGCGTGAACGCGCGAGCGCGCAGACGCAGCGTCTTGACCGGCTCAGACGGCAGCACGATACCGCGCCGGGTGAATCGCGCCTCGATGTCTTCGACAATCCGGTGGGCTTCGTCGGCGCGATCGTGCGTCATCAGCCAGCGCGGACTTTCCGGTATCCATCGGCGCATCGGCAGGATCACGAGTCCGAGCGCCGCGCCGGTCAGAAAGCACGCGCGCCAGCCCCAGTCCGGCGGCAGAAGAGAAACGTCGAGCAGCAACAGCGACGCGCCCGCGCCCAGCGCCGCGCCGACCCAGAACGTGCCGTTGATCGCGAGGTCCGTCCAGCCGCGCACGCGCGCGGGCGTGAACTCCTGAATGGTCGAATTGATCGCGGTATATTCGCCGCCGATCCCCGCGCCCGTCAGAAAGCGAAACAGCACGAAACTCGCGAAATTCCACGATAACGCGGTCGCGGCGGTGGCCGTCAGATAGAGCGTCAGCGTGACGAAGAAAAGCCGCCGGCGTCCGAGCCGGTCCGTCAGCCAGCCGAAACCGAGCGCGCCGAGCACCGCGCCGCCGATATACGCGCTGCTCGCGAGACCGACATCGGCGTTCGAAAAATGCAGCAACGCGCTCGCTTTGAGCGCGCTCGCCACCGCGCCGCCGAGCGTGACTTCCAGCCCGTCGAGCAGCCAGGTAATGCCGAGCGCGAACACGATCAGCGTGTGAAACCGGCCCCACGGCAAACGATCGAGCCGCGAAGGCAGATTCGTTACGACGATTCGCGCCGGGTCCGCCAGCGGATCGCTCTTCCGGATTCCCGGCCCTTTCGTCGTTTCGCTCATTGCGTGGAGGGCCGGGAAAACCTGCGTGGCGGATAGTTTATTGCGTCATCTTGCCGGTCGATTTTCCACCGGATGCCGCGTCGGGCGCCATGCCTTTTTCGCGCTGCTGCATCAGTGTTTTGCCGTTGGCGTCGCCCTTGTTCGCGCCTTTGTCCGCGCCGCTCATCTTCGACGGACTCGTCGCGCCCGCGTCGGGCGCGGGCTGGTTGGAATTGGCAGTCTGAGCGAGCGCGCTGGTGGCAGCGGCGGCGCTCGCGATCAGCACGAACGTGCTGGCGATTCGGGTGATGGATGTCATGTTCGTCTCCGTTTGCACTGCGGACTCATGCGCAGCTTGAGGAAGACGTAGCATCCGCCGTGCCGTGTCGTGTTTCAGCGGGCCGGCGGCGGACCTTCGTGGCCGTCTCCGTGTTCAGGATGATTCGCGAGCGCCGTCAGGTCCTCGGCTAGGCTCGAACGAATGGTCGCGATGGCTTCATCCGGGTTGGCCGGATGCAGATAGGTCCGCGCAAGCGCGTCGTAGACGAAATGGCGCACCATCGGATCTTTTGTCTGCTTTAGTACGTCTCGGTAGATCGGCGTCATTTCGGCGGGGCGGCCGTTCAGATCGTAAAGACGCTGCAGATGTTCGAGATCGTTGATCACCGCGAAGCCGGGGCCCGGCGGCGGGAAGTCCATGAAAGGCGGCGGCTGATCGGCGGGCGGCATCGGCGCGCCTTGCGCGAACGCAGCATGCTCGCCGGTGACGAACATCAGGGCGGCGACGAGAGACAGAGAGAGTCGGTTCATGGGTCGGAGAGGAAAACTGCGGCGCGCAGTGGACGACCGACAATACCAAAAGGTTCACTGTTTCCGCATTGGCCCTGAATACCGTATTCCTCACGCAGTCTTACGAGGCGCAGCATTCAGTACTTGTCACGATGTCCGAAAACGTCCGATGCTGGTCCACATAGCGTCTGTCGAGAAGCTCGCCTCCGCGCTACGATGTGTCATCATTCATCGTTATATAGGGTAAAGGAAAAGATCATGGCTCTCAGCGCACTTATCGTCATCGACGTTCAGGAATCGTTCCGGCATCGCCCTTACTGGTCCGAAACAGACCTGTCGGCGTATATCGAAAAGCAGCAGGCGCTGATCGACGGCTGCGTTGCGGCGGGCGTGCCGGTCGTCCAGATCTTTCACGTCGAGGAAGAAGGCGATTTTTCTCTGGCGTCCGGTCACGTGCGAACGCTGGATGCGCTCTCTATCAAGCCCGACGTCACGTTCCACAAGCAATACCACAGCGCGCTGGCCGGCACGCCGCTCGCCGCTTGGCTCGTCGCGCGCGGGATCGGCCGCGTGATCGTGAGCGGCATCCGTACCGAGCAATGCTGCGAAACCACCACGCGCCACGCATCCGATAGCGGTTTCGAAGTCGATTACGTCAGCGAAGCCACGCTAACGTTCGCGATGACCCACCCGCGCAGCGGACGCGTCTACTCGCCGCAAGAGATTCGCGAGCGCTGCGAACTCGTGCTGGAAGGCCGCTTTGCCCGCATCGCGACGGTGGCCGAAGCGCTCGCCGCCGTGCGCGAGCCGGCCGTCGCCTGACGCGCAAATAATGGTCACGTCCAAAGCGCCGAGCGCCGCCGTACCGGTGTACTTCGTGATTCTGCCGAACGTGCTGATGCTCGATCTCGCCGGTCCCGCAGAAGCGCTGAGGCTCGCGTCGCAACTCGATCCGGCGGAGGCGGGCGGTCCGGTCACGCGGTTCGCACTTCGCTATGTCGGGCCGGTGGCCGAGGTGCAGACGTCGATCGGATTGACGCTCGGCGCGATTGAACCGTTGCCCGATTCGCTTCCGGCGGAAACGATCGTGGTGATCGTCGGTGTGAGTTCGCGTGTCGAAAAGCGTGCGCAGCGAGCATTCGATACCGCGTCCGATGCGGCCGTCGCGTGGCTGAAAAGCGTCGTCGCGCCGCACGGAAACCGCGTCATGTGCGTGTGTTCGGGCGCGCTGATCGCCGCGCGGGCGGGCTTGCTGGATGGCCGGCAATGCACGACGCATCACGCGTTGTGCGGCGCGCTTCAGACGCTCGCGCCCGCCGCGAAGGTGCTGGAGAACCGGCTCTACGTATCGGACGGCGCGGTGAGCACGAGCGCGGGCATCACGGCGGGCATCGACCTGATGTTGCAAATGCTCGCGGAACTCGCCGGTCCGCGCGCTGCGTGCGCGGTCGCGCGCGATATGGTGGTCTATATGCGGCGCGGCGGGGCCGATCCGCAACTGTCGCCGTGGATCACCGGCCGCAACCATCTGCATCCCGCGTTGCATCGCGTGCAGGACGCAATTGCCGCCGATCCGGCGCGTGACTGGGATGCGGACCAGATGGCGCGGATCGCCTGCAGCAGCACGCGGCATCTGGCGCGGCTTTTTCAGGAATATGCGGGCACGAGTCCGCTCGATTACCTGCACCAGTTGCGTGTCGCGATGGCGCGCGAACTGATCGCGCAGTCGTCGCTTGACATGGAAGCCGTCGCCGAGCGGGCCGGATTCGGGTCCGCGCGCCATATGCGGCGGATCTGGCGCAAGTACGACGCGTCGGCTCCGTCGAGCAGCCGTCGCGAAGAGATACAAAGCAGTCACTGAGGCCTGCCATCTCCGCACTTTCCCTATGTCACAATCATAACAAACATGGGATAAACTGATATTAATCTATCAGAAACTGTTGTGCGTTGCACAACGCGGAAGCCCTATGCTCGATGCTGCTTCGAAATCGGTGGTCGTATGGCCCGGCACCACGGCCTTGACGGTCGTCCATGACCGCAATCCCGGCGTTCCCCTCGATCTTTCGTGGATCGACACGTTGCGCGTAAATCAGTCGGCGGTCGGCCGGCGCGCCGCTACGCTCGGCACGCGCCGCGCGGTGAAAAAGGACGCGCAGGCGGCGTGGCTCTTAAAAGCGATTACGTGTATCGACCTGACGACGCTCAGCGGCGACGACACCACCGCGCGCGTCGAGCGGCTGTGCGCAAAGGCGCGCCGACCTGTGCGCGACGATCTTCTCGACGCGCTCGGTATGCCGCAAGGTTCGATCCGCACCGGCGCGGTTTGCGTGTATCACCGCTTCGTCGCGGCGGCGGTGGCCGCGCTAGAAGGCAGCGGCATCCCGGTCGCGGCGGTATCGACGGGATTTCCCGCCGGGCTGATTCCGCATCCGCTCAAGCTGCGCGAAATCGAGGCATCGGTTGCGGACGGCGCGGCGGAAATCGATATCGTCGTCACGCGCGAGCACGTTCTCACCGGCAACTGGCAAGCCCTTTACGACGAGATGCGCGACTTCCGCGCGGCGTGCGGCGACGCACACATCAAGGCGATTCTCGCTACCGGCGATATCCGCACGCTGTCGAATATCGCGAAGGCGTCGATGGTCTGCATGATGGCGGGCGCCGATTTCATCAAGACATCCACCGGCAAGGAAGGCGTGAACGCCACGCTCGATGTGTCGCTCGTCATGGTGCGGATGATCCGCGAATACTTCGAACGCACGGGCGTCGCGATCGGTTTCAAACCGGCGGGCGGTGTATCGACGGCCAAGACCGTGCTCGACTATCAGATCCTGATGAAGGAAGAACTCGGCCGTCAATGGCTGGAGCCGGACTTGTTCCGGATCGGCGCGTCGAGTTTGCTGGCGGATATCGAGCGCCAGCTCGAACACCATGTCAGCGGCCGATATTCGGCGTTCAACCGTCACCCCGTCGCGTGATTTCACGGCAGTGGACCGCGTTTCAAACGCGCGATGCGACCTAACCAGAAGCCCCCAATGAGCGTAGCTGAGTACTTCTCCTCGATGGAATACGGACCCGCACCGGAAGACGACCGCGCCGCGCGCGCATGGCTCGATGAACACGCAGGACACCTGGGCCATTTCATCGGCGGCGCGTTTCGCGATAGTGTGGACGGTGCCGACGATGCGCGGTTCGAGTCGCGCGAACCGGCGAGCGGCCGCTTGCTCGCGAGCATCGCGCAAGGCACGGTGGCCGATGTCGAGGCCGCCGTCGCCGCCGCAGAGAACGCGTTGGGACCTTGGCAAGCGCTGGGCGGCGCGGGCCGCGCGCGGCATCTGTATGCGCTCGCGCGCATGGTTCAGCGCCACAGCCGCTTGTTCGCGGTGCTCGAATCGCTAGACAACGGCAAGCCGATCCGCGAAACCCGCGATATCGATATACCGCTTGTGGCAAGGCACTTTTATCACCACGCGGGTTGGGCGCAGTTGCAGGACAGCGAGTTTCCGGACTGGGTTCCGCTCGGCGTGGTCGGGCAGATCGTGCCGTGGAATTTTCCGCTGCTGATGCTCGCATGGAAGATCGCGCCCGCGCTGGCGCTCGGCAATTGCGTCGTGTTGAAGCCGGCGGAATACACGCCGCTGACCGCGCTGTTATTCGCTGAACTCAGCGCACGCGCCGGTTTGCCACCGGGCGTGCTGAATGTCGTGACGGGCGATGGCCGCACGGGCGCCGCGCTCGTCGATCATCCACGCGTCGCGAAGATCGCGTTCACGGGATCGACGGAAGTCGGGCGGCAGATTCGCGTGGCGACCGCAGGCTCGGGCAAATCGCTGACGCTGGAACTCGGCGGTAAGTCGCCGTTCATCGTCTTCGACGACGCCGATCTCGACGGCGCGGTCGAAGGCGTGGTCGATGCGATCTGGTTCAATCAAGGGCAAGTGTGCTGTGCGGGTTCGCGTTTGCTCGTGCAGGAAGGCATCGAAGCGCGCTTTGTCGAGAAGCTGAAGCGCCGGATGGAGACGCTGCGGGTCGGCACGTCGCTCGACAAAGGCATCGATCTCGGCGCGATCGTCGATGACGTTCAGTTGCAGCGCATACGCACGCTCGTCGAACGCGGCGCGAGCGAAGGTTGTGAAATCTTCCAGCCGAAGTCGCTGCGCTTGCCCGAAGGCGGCGCGTTTTATCCGCCGACGCTCGTGACGAAAGTCGCGCCTGCATCGACGCTCGCGCAAGAGGAAATCTTCGGGCCGGTGCTCGTGACGATGAGCTTTCGCACGCCCGAGGAAGCGGTCGCGCTGGCGAATCATTCGCGCTACGGACTCGCCGCGAGCGTATGGAGCGAGACGATCGGGCGCGCGCTCGATATCGCGCCGCAACTGCAATGCGGCGTGGTGTGGATCAACGCGACCAATCTCTTCGACGCGGCGGTCGGCTTCGGCGGATATCGCGAGTCGGGCTTCGGGCGCGAAGGCGGACGTGAAGGCGTCTACGAATATCTGAAGCCGCGCGCGTGGACCAAGTTGGCTCTCCGCGACGAGTCCGCCATGACGCCCGCAGCGGATCGCGCACAAAACATGCAGAACGTCGGCGCGCTCGACCGGACGGCGAAGCTGTTCGTCAACGGCAAGCAGGCCCGCCCCGACAGCGGTTATTCGCGGCTCGTGTATGCGCCGTCGGGCGCGATCGTCGGCGAAGTGGGCGAGGGCAATCGCAAGGACATCCGCAATGCGGTCGCGGCGGCTCGTGGCGCGCAGAAGTGGTCGTCGGCGAGCACGCACAACCGCGCGCAAATCCTGTACTACCTCGCGGAAAATCTCTCCGCTCGTGCCGATGAATTCGCGCGGCAACTCGTCGCGCGGGCAGGATCGAGCGAAGCGGATGCGCGGCGCGAAGTGGACGCGGCGGTGACGCGCCTCTTCACCTACGGCGCATGGGCCGACAAGTTCGACGGCGCGGTGCATTCGCCGCCGTTGCGTGGCGTCGCGCTCGCGATGCACGAACCGCTCGGCGTCGCCGGCGTCGTGTGTTCGGACGAAGCGCCGCTGCTCGGATTCGTGTCGCTGGTCGCGCCGCTGCTCGCGATGGGAAATCGCGTGGTCGCCGTGCCGAGCGAGCGTTGCCCGCTGATGGCGACCGATTTCTATCAGGTCGTCGAGACGTCGGACGTGCCCGCAGGCGCGCTGAATATCGTCACCGGCGAGCGTCACTCGCTCGCGCAGACGCTCGCGCAACATGATGACGTCGATACGCTCTGGGCGTTCGGCGGCGCAAAAACAGCCGCGATGGCCGAGCGCGAATCGGTGGGCAATCTGAAGCGCACGTTCGTCGATCATGGTCGCGCGTTCGACTGGTACGCGGCATCGAGCGAAGGGTTGCCGTTCTTGCGGCAGGCGGTGCAGGTCAAGAATATCTGGATTCCCTACGGCGACTGAAGTGGGGAAACGTTGAGAGACTAATCGACGGGCGAAGACCTCGCGAACGAGGCGCGCCCTGAACGGAGGAGACACGATGCTGAAGAACATTGATCCGTTGTTGAACGCCGATATCCTGCACGCGCTCTGCGCGATGGGTCACGGCGACGAAGTGGTGATCTGCGATGCGAATTTCCCGGCCGATTCGGTCGCGCGCAAAACGGTGCTCGGCAAGGTGCTGCGGCTCGACGGCGTGAGTTCGCCGCGTGCGGTGCGCGCGGTGTTGTCGGTGATGCCGCTCGACTCGTTCGTCGATCACCCGGCGGAACGCATGGAAGTGGTCGGCGACGCGAACGCGCTGCCGGCCGTGCAGCAAGAAGCGCAACGCGAAGTGGACGCCGCCGAAGGGCGCGCCACGCCGCTCGCGTCGATCGAACGTTTTGCCTTCTACGAACGCGCCAAACAGGCGTATTGCGTGATCGCGACCGGCGAAGGGCGCGGCTATGGCTGCTTCATTTTCAAGAAGGGCGTCGAACTTGCGCCGGACGTCGCGGAGCAATCGGCATGAGCGCGCAGAGTGTCGTGATCCTCGGCATCTACGTGACGGATCTGACCTTTCGCGCGAGCCGCATGCCGCTGATCGGCGAGACGATCGCGGGCACGGCCTTCGCGATGGGACCGGGCGGCAAGGGCTCGAATCAGGCGGTCGCGGCGGCGCGCGCGGGCGCGGATGTCGTGTTCTGCACGCGTATCGGCGCGGACGCGTTCGGTGAGATCGCGCGCGCGACCTGGGCCACGGAAGGCATCACGGCGCGCGCCACGGTGACCGAAGGGTTATCGACGGGCGCGGCGCATATTTTCGTGGACGACGTGACGGGCGGCAACGCGATCATCGTCGCGGCGGGCGCGGCAGGCGCGCTCGTGCCGGCGGATGTCGATGCCATCGAGGCGGATATCGCCGATGCCGCTGTGTTCGTGACGCAACTCGAACAGCCGATTCCCGCCGCGCAGCGCGGGCTGGAACTCGCGGGCAAGCACGGCGTGACGACCGTGTTCAACCCGGCGCCCGCACTTCCGCTCGACGACGCGATCTATCCGCTCTGCGACTACATCACGCCGAACGAAACCGAGGCGACGGCGCTGACCGGCGTGTCGATCGCGTCCATCGACGACGCGCGCCGCGCCGCCGACGTGCTGATCGCGAAGGGCGCGCGCGCGGTGATCGTCACGTTGGGCGAGAGCGGCGCGCTGCTGCATTCGCCGGAACAATCGGTCCACGTACCTGCGTTCAACTGCGGCCGTGTCGTCGAGACGGCGGGCGCGGGCGACGGCTTCACCGGCGGATTCGCCGCCGCGCTCGCACGTGGAGAAACACCGCTCGACGCCGTGCGCTTCGGCTGCGCACTCGCGAGCCTGTCGGTCACGCGTCCGGGCACCGCACCGTCGATGCCGTCGCGCGCCGAGGCCGAAGCCGTGCTCGCGGCACACGCAGCACCCGGCGATCCGGTTGCGCATGCCACCTGAGGGCCACGAGATGAAAGCATCGAAGTGGTTCGCGGATCGGCAACTCAACTTTTTGGTAGGCGTGAATCTGCTGGTCGTGATCGTCGCGACGTGGCTGTCGAGCGGCCAGTTCGTCGATATCGACAATCTGCAATCAATGGGCAGCCAGTTGCCCGAACTCGGACTGCTCGCGCTCGGCATCATGCTCTCGATGATTTCGGGCAACGGCGGCATCGACCTGTCGGGCGTCGGACTCGCGAATCTTTCCGGCATGGTGGCGGCGCTCGTGATGCCGCAATTGCTCGTCGCCGACGATTCGCCTGCGTTGTATACGGCGGGCTTCATCGCTATTGTCGTGTTGATGGGGATGATCGGCGGCGTGCTGAACGGCGTCGTGATCGCGCGTCTCAGGCTCACGCCCATTCTGTGTACGCTCGGGACGTCGCTCCTGTTCACGGGCATCGCGGTGGTGTTGAGCAACGGTGCGTCGGTGCGCGTCGAATACGTGGATGCGTTGTCGAACATCGGTAACGGCACTTTCCTGCAAGTGCCCATTTCGCTGTGGATCTTCCTCGCGGCGGTGATCGTGCTCGGCTGGATCATGAAACGCACGCCGTTCGGACTGCGCCTCTTCCTGATGGGCACGAACCCGAAAGCCGCGTTTTACGCGGGCATTCCGCGCGCCCGCATGTTGATCGTGACTTACGGCATGTGCGGCGTGCTCGCATCGCTCGCGGGTCTTATCAGCGCGACGCATACGTCGAGCGCCAAGTGGGATTACGGGAATTCCTATCTGCTGATCGCAATCCTGATCGCGGTGATGGGCGGCGTGAATCCGGCGGGCGGATACGGGCGCATCGTGTGCGTGTTCCTCGCGGCGACGGTGCTGCAATTCCTGTCGAGCCTCTTCAATCTGCTGGGCGTCTCGCAGTTTTTCGGCGATTGCGCGTGGGGCTTTCTGCTGCTCGCCTCGCTCGCTTTCGCGGGCGGCGATCGCACCCGAAAGATCTTCGGCCTCGGCGGCGCCGCGCCTACGACAAAGACACCAACGCCGCCCGCATCGACGGGACGCTAGCTCCAATTCTCATGTGCAGCACATTCAAACCATAACGGAGACATCGCATGAAACTGACTCGACTCGGCACCGCGCTCACCGCGTTCGCACTCGCCGCCGGCACGCTGGCCGTTGCGCACGCGGCCACCAATGAAACCATCGTCACGGTGGTCAAGGTGACCGGTATCAACTGGTTCAACCGCATGGACGACGGCGTGAAGGAGTTCGGCAAGGAGACGCCGGGCGTGACCGTGTATCAGACCGGTCCGGGTCGTGCCGATGCGGCGCAGCAACTCAAGATCATCGAGGATCTGATCGCGAAGAAAGTGACGGCGATCGCGGTGGTTCCTTATGATCCGCCGACGCTCGAACCGGCGCTCAAGAAGGCAATGGATCGCGGTATCAAGGTCGTGACGCACGAGGCCGACAACGCGAAGAACACGATGGTGGATATCGAGGCGTTCGACAACACGGCGTATGGCGCAGGGTTGAACGAGCGTCTTGCGAAGTGCATGGGCTCGCAGGGCAAGTGGGCGGTGCTCGTGGGTTCGCTCGGCAGCCGCTCGCAGGTGCAGTGGGCCGACGGCGGGATCGGCAATGCGAAGCAGAAGTATCCGAAGATGGATCTTGTCGAGCCGAAGCTCGAAACGAATAACGACGGTGAGCGCGCCTATCAGGTGGCGAAGGAAGTGCTGCGCAAGCACCCGGACCTGACGGGATTTCAAGGGTCGTCGTCGCTCGACGTGATCGGCATCGGGCGCGCGGTGGAAGAAGCGGGCAAGATCGGCAAGATCTGCGTGTATGGCACGGGCCTGCCGACGGAAGCGGGCAAGTTCCTCGAAAGCGGCGCGGTCAACGGCATTGCGTTCTGGGACCCGAAGCTCGCGGGCATCGCAATGAACAAGGTGGCGAAGATGCTGATCGACGGGAAGACGGTCGAGAACGGCGCGGATCTCGGCATTCCCGGCTACACCAAGGTGACGGTGAGCAAGGGTCCGGGCAAGGGCGTGATCGTGCGCGGCACCGGCTGGGTGGACGTCGACAAGACGAACTACAAGCAGTATCCGTTCTGACCAGTGAGACACGGCGCGCGTCGTCCGGCGCGCGCCGTGCTTGAAGTCAAGCAGTCAAGGGCCATGATGAATTCAGCACCGCTTCTCGAAGTCGTCGATATCCACAAGCGTTTTACCGGCGTGTACGCGCTGCGCGGCGTGAGCCTGTCGTTCGCGCGCGGGCAGATCTATCACCTGCTCGGCGAAAACGGCTGCGGCAAGAGCACGCTCATCAAGATCATCTCCGGCGCGCAGCCGCCGGATCAGGGCGAACTCGTGATCGAGGGCGCGCGTCATGCGCGGCTGTCGCCGCTCGAAGCGTTATCGGCGGGGATTGAAACGGTTTATCAGGACCTGTCGCTCTTGCCGAACATGAGCGTGGCCGAGAACGTCGGCTTGACCGTCGAACTCGCGGCACACGGCGGCCGGCTTGCGCGCACCTTCGACCGGCGCGCTTTGGCGCGCAACGCGGCGCGTGCGCTCGAAGCGGTGGGCCTGCCTGGCGAAGCGGATTTTCAGGCGACGCTCATCGAACAATTGCCGATCGCGACGCGTCAGCTCGTCGCGATCGCGCGGGCCATCGCGAGCGAAGCGAAGTTCGTCATCATGGATGAACCCACCACCTCGCTCACGCAAAAGGAAGTGGACAACCTCATTGCCGTGCTCGCGAAACTGCGCGCGGACGGCGTCGCGGTGCTGTTCGTGAGCCACAAGCTCGACGAATGTTATGCCATCGGCGGCGAAGTGATCGTGCTGCGCGACGGCCAGAAAATGGCGCAAGGGCCGATCGAGAATTACACGAAGGCGCAGATCAGCGAACTGATGACGGGCAAGCATTTGTCGACGGAACGCTACCGTGCCGGGCAGCAGGCGCAGGCCGGCATCGAACGTGAAATCGTGCTCGACGTAAAGGCGCTGGGACGCAAAGGTCAATTTGCCGATGTCTCGTTCTCGCTCTATCGCGGCGAGATTCTCGGCGTGACCGGTTTGCTCGATTCGGGACGCAACGAACTCGCTCGCGCGCTCGCGGGCGTAGCGCCCGCCGACAGCGGCACGGTGACGCTCGACGGCATGCGCGCGCGCCTCCATTCACCAAGCGACGCGAAGCTGCAACGGATCGGCTATGTGCCGGAAGACCGCTTAAACGAAGGCCTTTTCCTCGATAAACCGATCCGCGACAACGTCATCACCGCGATGATTTCGAGCTTGCGCGACCGCTTCGGCCAGATCGATCGCAAGCGCGCGCACGAACTCGCGGAGCGCACGGTCAGGGAGTTGCAGATCGCGACGCCCGATATCGACAAGCCGGTGCAGTCGCTGTCCGGCGGCAACCAGCAGCGGGTTTTAATCGGGCGCTGGCTCGCCATCGACCCGCGCGTTCTGATTTTGCATGGACCTACGGTGGGCGTGGACGTGGGGTCGAAGGACATCATTTACCGCATCATGCAGCGGCTGTCGGGCGAAGGCATCGGCATCATTCTGATTAGCGACGACTTGCCCGAACTGCTGCAAAACTGCGACCGTATCCTGATGATGAAGAAAGGCCGCATCGCCGACGAATATCGCGCCGAAGGCATGGCGGAAGCCGATCTTTATCACGCACTACTTTCCGAGGCAGCATGAGCGAGTCGATTCATCGCGTGTCGCAACCGACACTGAACGCGGGCCCCAAGGACATCGCGCCGCGCGTGCGGCCATTGACGTGGTACGCGCGGCTGATGCGCAATCCCGAGTGGTTCACGGTCGCGCTGATCGCGGTGACGTGTCTCGTGGTCGGCACGCTGAACCCGCGCTTCTTCCAGTTCGCGACGCTCTTCGATCTGCTGCATTCCGGCACGACCGTTTCGCTGTTCGCGCTGGGTACGCTCGTCGTGCTCGCGTCGGGCGGGATCGACGTGTCGTTCACGGCCATTGCCGCGCTCACGATGTACTCGCTCACCAAAGCGGTTTTCGCGTGGTGGCCGGACGCGCCGTTCGCGCTGATCCTGCTTGCGGGCGCCGTGGGCGGCGTCGTGCTCGGGATCGTCAACGGCATGCTTGTGCATCGGCTGAAGGCGCCTTCGCTGATCGTGACGATCGGCACGCAGTATCTGTATCGCGGTCTGCTGCTGACCTTCGTCGGCACACAGTTCTTCATGAACATTCCGCACAGCATGGACAATTTCGGCCGCCTGCCGCTGTTTTTCTATCACACGGCCGACGGCCTGCGCGCGGTTCTGCCGGTCTCCGTGATCGCGCTCGTGGTCGCCGCGATCGTGACCTGGTGGCTGCTCAACCGCACGATGATGGGACGCGGCGTCTACGCGATGGGCGGCAGCCTGCCGATCGCCGAGCGCCTCGGCTACAACCTGCGCGCGATCCATCTGTTCGTGTTCGGCTACACGGGCATGCTCGCCGGTATCGCGGGCATCCTGCACGTATCGACGAACCGTCTCGCGAATCCGTTCGATCTGGTCGGCACCGAACTCGACGTGATCGCGGCCGTGATTCTCGGCGGCGCGCGCATCACGGGCGGGACGGGAACGGTGGCCGGGACGCTGCTCGGCGTCGTGCTGGTCACGCTCATCAACAGCGTGCTGATTCTGGTGGGCGTGCCGAGCACCTGGCAGAAGGTGATTATCGGCGCGTTTATCCTGATCGCCGGGACGCTGTTCGCGCTCGGACGGCGCGGTTGAAATGGCGGTTGAATAAGCGGCCGTAGCCGCTTATTTCGCGGCGCGCGGTTGCGCGCCTTTTTCCGTCAGGATCGAATCGAAGTCGCTCATTTGCGAGAAACGGACGGCCTTCACCTTGCCGAACTTGCTTTCGTCCACCACGAGATGCCGCTCGACGGCGCTTGCCATCGCCGCTTGCTTGATGGCGACCTCGTGAAAATTCCAGCAGGTCACGCCGCGCATTTCGTCGACGCCGCCCGCCGACATGAACGCCTTGTTGATGCCCATGCGCCGCAACGTCTCCACGCTCTCATCGCTTGCAAACGAATCCGACGACGGCACATACACGCCGCCGAGCAAAATCATGCGCACGTTCGGCTTGCGCCGCAAAATCTCGGCGACGTTCAGCGAATAGCACACGACGGTGAGATGCATCTCGGCCGGAATTTGCCGCACGAGCGTGGTGAGCGTCGTGCCGCAATCGACGAAGATAGTCTCGCTGTCCACCAAAAGACGCGCGGCCGCATTCGATGCGTCGGCTTTCGCCTGCGCGAAATGGTCCTTTTCTTCCTCGATGGTGTAGCCCGCGGCGTTGGGCACGTCGGCGGCGCTCACGATATAGCCGCCCAGGTAGGTGAACTGGCCGGGGCTCGCGCCAATGTCGCGCCGCACGGTCATTTCCGATACGCCGAGTAGCGCGGCGGCGTCGCGCAAGCGCATGACGCTCTGCTTTTCGAGTGCGCTCGCGAGCAATTGAAGGCGGTCGTTTTTTGCCATCACAGGGGCTCAGCGCGCTGGCAATCGGCCATGCCGCACGCGTTGTTAGATTTTAGTCGGGCGATGGAAGAATTATAACAATCCTGACACGCGATTCGGCGCAAAGCCACGTCATTACGGGGTTTATCCCAACGGCCTCGGAGCTAATCGAAGCCGAAGCGAAATCCTCGGTGCGTTTTCGAACCGATTATTTGGGCTTGTTATGCGAACGTGCACGCCTTGAAGGCAAATTGAAAAAAGCACGGCGTAGCATGGGCGACGATTAACGTGCGGCGTCCCCAACAATAATCGAATGAGAATGGCACTATGAGCACGACTTATTTTCATGTTTCACCGGTGCCATTGACGCCGGGTTTTATCGTGCATGCGGGAAATCATGGGCTGGTAATCAATACGTATCGGCATTTCACCGCAGACGCCGTGAATGGCTGGCGTCTCGCCACCGAACTCGTTCTCGAAAATTTCCGGCTTCAGCATGCCGCCGATAAACCGAGCCGCTTTGAAAGCGCCTTCGCGTTTCTTTCCGAAGCCGACGCCCGTGCGCGGGCATCGGCTTTTGCGGTTGCATCGCGTGTGTACGAGGTGGAATTCGTGCATCCGGCCGATCCGCATCACGTCGGCAGCTTCGATCTTTACGCGGCGCTGGTCAAATCGGAACCGAATCGCGCTTTTCTGCCCAAGGCGCAAGAACTTTCGCGCGATTACTGGACCGGCGTGCCGCATGGAATTCGCGAAATAATGACGACATCCGATTTGCGGGTACTCCGGCCGGTCTGATTGGCGAACGATTATTTAAACGGATCCGCGCGATCGATGGCCGTAATGCGATTGCGGCCATTTTCTTTTGCGTTATACAACTGCGCATCGACCAGATTAATGAAACCGATTGCATCGGTCCGATGCGCCGGGATAATCGTGCCGACGCCGAAACTCGCGGTCGCCAATTGCCGATGCGGCGAGCGCTCGTGGGCAATCTGTTTCGACGCGATCGATTCACGGCATCGCTCGGCGATTTTAAGCGCGTCGCGGGCATTCGTATCCGGCAAAACCAGAACGAATTCCTCGCCGCCAAAACGGCCGAGAAAATCGCCGGGACGGATTGCTTCGCCGAGCGCCGCGGCAATGCGTTTCAGGCATTCGTCGCCTTGAACGTGACCGTAGTAATCGTTGTATGACTTGAAGAAATCGATGTCCATCATGATGAGCGAAAGCGGCGTCCGCGCGGCGAGTGCCGTGTCCCATTCGTGCTTCATCACCAGGTCGAATTTACGGCGGTTTGACGCACCGGTCAGGCCGTCCTTGAAGGACAGGTCTTCGAGTTCCTTTTGCAGTTTCGCAACTTGCTCTTCGGTCTTTTTCCGCTCGCTGATGTCGAACATGAAGCCGATCAGCGATTCCACTTCGCCGTGTTCGTTGCGCACGACATGAACGACATCGCGCAGCCACACGTAGCCGCCGCTTTGCGTGAGCGCGCGGTAGTCTGCCTCGTGATCCGAGCCCGCCGTCGATTGCGCGACGCAAAACTCGACCACCTTCGCGCGGTCGTCCGGATGCATGCGCTCGGCCCAGTCGGTGACGCTCTTCCAGCTCGACGGCGGCCAGCCCAGCAGCGCTTCGATCTGCGGACCGATATATTCGAACTGCATCGTGCGCCAGTCGATCTTCCACGGAATCGCGCGCGTCGATTCGAGCAGCGTCCGGTAGACCGCGTGGTCGTGCGCGATGCCGCGCTCCGCCGCGTGGGCGCGTCCCGTCTCGTCATGGCGCAGAAATTCCGCGCCAAGTACCGCTTCGCCTGCATCGCTGCTATTCATGCCGCCGTGTCCTTTTATTGTTCGCGTTCGGTCTAGCGCCGCGCACGGGCGCTTCTCCGACGTGATTACGGCCTCGCGCGCCGTTTCTTTAACGCCCGCCGCGCTCAGCGACGATCTTCGGCGGGTAGGTCGCGAGAATGACCGAAGTCGTGACCGGACCGAAGCGCGCGAGCGCGTCGATCGCGGCCTCCAGTTGCGGCATTTCCTCGACCAGCAGACGCACGACGAAGCAATCCTCGCCCGTCACGCGATGCGCCTCTACGATCTCCGGCATCGCTTCGAAGGCGGCGAGACACGGCGTGATCTGCGCGTGCGTGGTGCGAATGCGAACCAGCGCGCCGATACTCCGTCCGACGAGTTTCGCGTCGATACGCGCCGTATAGCCCTGAATCACGCCTTGTTCTTCCAGTCGCCGGATACGCGCGGTGACCGCCGGTTGAGAGAGGCCGATCTGCTTGCCGATGTTGGTGTTCGTCTCGCGCGCGTTGTCCTGCAACGCTTCCAGAATCCGCCAGTCGAGGCGGTCGAGCGTCACCCGCTTAGGTTTCATTTGCATCTGTACCCGTTTTCCGTTGGATCGACGGTGATTCGCCGTTGTTTCATTCGGATCGGTATGGTGCCGGAATCGGCCGGGTTTTACACTGGTCCTTCGTTATTCATTGGAGATTCGCAGCGATGGACTATCCCGTTTTCGTGGTTCCGGGCATCGGCAATTCGGGGCCGGCGCACTGGCAGAGTCGCTGGCAAGCGGCGCATCCGGACTGGCGGCGGATGGAAATTCCGGACTGGGACGACCTGGAATGCGGCGAGTGGGTCGAAGCGATCGAGCGGCAGATCGGCGCGCTCGGGGAAGGCACCGTGATCGTCGCGCATAGTCTCGGCTGTCTCGCCGTCGCGCACTGGGCCGCGCGTCATGCGCCCAAGATTCGCGGCGCGTTGCTGGTCGCGGTTCCGGATCCGACGGCTGCGGCTTTCCCGGCGTCGTCGGCGCGTGGATTCACACCGTTGCCCGACGAGCGCTTGCCGTTCCCGAGCGTGATCGTGGCGAGCACGGACGACCCGTACGGCAGCGCGGATTACGCCCGGGCGCGCGCGAAAGCGTGGGGCAGCGAGTTCGTCGATGCCGGCGCGCACGGGCATCTGAACGGCGAGAGCGGTCTGGGAGATTGGGATGAGGGCATGCGGTTGCTACGGGCGCTGACCTATCGGTAGCCCAAACACAAGGACGCAAAAAAGCCCAGCAAACGTCGGCCGGGCAACTCATCGGGCAGACATCGAACTCCGCCCTTTGAGGGAGGTTCGAAATGGAGGTTCGAAACTCTGAGTGAAAGCATGGGCGGCGCGAACGGGCCGCCCGAAGTTGCGGATTAGTTGCCGAAGTAGACCGACTGCGCGTTCTGCGCGGAACCGGCGCGCGCCGATGAGCCGACCATCCCTGCGCGAGTGGCGGAACCCGCCGCCGATGCACCATCCGTCACGCCGCCATAACCGGTCGATTGTCCGCGTTGCGCGGCAAGACGCGCTTCTGCGGCCTGGACATCGGAGGGGTACGCGTTGGGATTGGCGGTGGCGGGGTTGTAGCCCGCTCCTTCGATCTGCACCAGGTCGGCGCGTACTTGCGCGCGCGTGACCGGCGCGTCGGACTGTGCGAACGACAGCACCGGCACGGTGAGCGCGGCGGCAAGGGCGACAGCTTGAATAAGCGATTTCATGATGACTACCTCCGGATTTTCTTTTAACCAGGAACGTCATATGGCGTTCAGTAATTAGAAGATTAGGCAGCCGATCGCTTTAAATTAAGCGTGTTGTGAGCAAGACATTGTTGTCGCTTTTCTGCGTAAACCCTTGGTAATCCAGGAGCGCGGTTTCATCGTTTCACCCAGGGCGCCATCGCCTGAAAAACGCCGTCGCGCCGCACCAGCGCGTGCAACAGCGCCGCCGCGAGATGCAGCACGATCAGCGCGAAGAAGCACAGCGCAAGCGTCTTGTGTGCGTCCCACAGCAGCGTGTGCAACGTGTTGCTATGCGGCAGGATCGGCGGCAGATGAATCCCGAACACGACAACCGGATAGTCGGCGGCGGACAGCATGCCCCATCCGATCAACGGCAGCGCGATCATCAAAATGTAGAACGCGAGATGCGACAGGTAAGCGGCCAGTTTCATCGGCGCGGGCATCGATGCGGGCAGCGGCGGCGCGCCGCGCGTCAGCCGCACGACCAGACGGATCAGCGCCAGCACGAGAATCGTGATGCCCAGCGGCTTGTGGATCGACACCAGCGAAAGGTAATCCGGCCGCACGGTGGACACCATCCCAACGCCGATAAACAGCATCGCCAGAATACAGACCGCCATGAGCCAGTGAAGCGCGCGCTGCAGCGGGGTGAAGCGTTTCAGCGTCGTCGGGGTCATGGCGTGGCTCCTCCCGGATGGCGCGGATAGTCCTTATCCTCGGCGGTGCGCCGGTTGAACGACACGGAATACGCGGCCGAACGCGCGGCGGGGAACGGGTCGTCCGAGACGTGGATGCCGGGCGGCAACACGGTGGGATCGAAGTTCAGATCGCGGCACGGACCGTCGGCCTCCGGCTCGATCGTCTTGACCACCAGCGTTCCCGCTTCGACCTTGCGCCGGTCTTGGCCCCAAGCGCGGCTCGGGTCGGCGGTCGGGTCGCCGGGATTGGCAACCGTGATGTCCAGAGTCCATTTTTGCGGCGCGCTTTGGACGCGCTGCGCGATGTCGGCGGCGAGGAAGTCCGCGCCACGCGTTTTCAACTGCGCGGCGGGAACGGCTTCGGGCGGCGCGGCGGGCACGAAGGACCAGCGCACGGCCTGATCTTCTCCGGCCGCATTGGTGAAAACGAAGCTATTGAGGCTGTTGTAGCGTTCCTGCGAGTAGGAACCGGTCCACGGCGCGCTGCCCGCCCACGCGACGAACGTGCCGAACTCGGGATGCGCGGCGGCGAAATTCTTCATGGCGTCCGGATCGCTCTTGTTGGCCGAAGCCTGCAGCAGCGCGTAGAAAGCCTGCGGTGTGGCAACCGGGAAAAAGGGCGCATCGATCATCGCCGAGCGCCATTCGCTGCCGTCCGGCGCGACGATGCGCAGGCTCAAGCCGCGCACGCGGACCGTGGCGTCGGGCGCGTGGGGATCGGCGGTAGCGAGGTTGAAACGTCCGGTGACGGGATACGAACCCGCCGCGAACATCGGCGCGCGCGAAAGGGCGACCGCCGCGCCGGTGGATTCGAAGCTGCCGGTAAAGCAGATGCCCTTCGCGTGATTGCGCCGGAAGCCGAGCGCCGCGCCGCCCGGCGGCGCAAGTCCGTTGACGATCTTCGCCGGCGTGAGGCGGCCCGGCGAGAGCCAGCCGGCGGTATAGGCGAACGCCGCGACCAGCACGCCCACGACGACAGCAATCGTCACCAGCGAACGGACAGGGGACGCGTTGGAAGTCGGTCTGTCGGCCATCGATCTCTCCCGATCAATGTATCGTCTGAATAGAAGTCCAGCAGGGTGGAGAGAATAGTGCCATCGATCGACCGACCGTGCTCGAAGGCGGCGCGGCGCGTGGCGTCACACCTTCACGGCTCGACCGCCTTGAACAGCCGGTTCTTGTCGAGCGTGGCTTGATCGAGCGGCGTTTCGTTGTCGTCCAGCGGCGGCGCGGCGTTACCGTCCTCCAGCGCGCGTCCGGTGTAGCGCCCGCGTGGCCGGATCACCTTGCCGACCCGAAGCTGCTCGATGCAATGCGCAAGCAGTCCCACGCTTCGAGCGGTCGCGAACAAAGCAAACGACGCATCGCGCGGCAAGGCGAGTTGCGCCGCCAACGCGGCCAGCGCGACGTCGATATTCGGCTTGAGACCAGTCAGCTCGACCACCTTGTCGATGAACGACGTGAGTTCGCGCGGCGGACTCAGTGCGTCGAGCAAGGCGGCCGCGCGCGGATCGCCGTCGGGATACAGATGATGCCCGAAGCCCGGAATAGGAATGGCCGATTGCAGATGATGCGCGACGACGTGCTCGGCACCGAGCCGTCCGACGTCGTCGAAGACGGCGCGCACGCGGCCCGAGGCGTCGCCGTGCAGCGGACCGGATAACGTCGCGAGACCGGTGAGCAGGCAACCGGGCAGCGATGCACCGGTCGACGCGGTAATTCTCGCCGCGAACGCCGAACTGGTGATTTCGTGATCGGCGATCAGCACCATCGCGCGGCGGATCAGTTCCGCGCCGTCGCGATTCTGGCCCCAGCCGAGCGCGAGCCGTTCGTGCGTGTTGCGCGCCGCCGCGTCATAGCGCGCGCCGAACGCCTGCGCGATGAGCGCGACCAGCCTGCCCGCCTCGACATGCAGCGCGCTGTCCGTGCGTCCGATGGTCGAATGGCCGTTCGCCGTGAGCGCCGCCAGCGACATGAATGCGCATTGCCGGCCGCGCTCGTCGCCGTATAGCGGGAGATCGCCGGTATCGAAGGAAACGGGCGCGTTCGCGTTCCACAGCAAGGTCGCCACGTCTTCGAGCGTCGCGGTGTCGGCAAGCCGGATACTGTCGCGCCCGCGAAAATACGGGCGGCCCTTCGAGAACGTGGTGATGCTGCTGTAAATGCATGGTTCCGCGCCGAAGATCGTCCCGGCGGCGAGCGCCTCGCGCTTGCGTCCGACCTGCTTTTTGCGGCACAGACCGGCAACGTCCTCCGCGCGATACAGGCTCTTGCGCGTGTCGTGCGGGTCCGGCATGACCGCGATGTTGCCGCGGCTCACGTAGGCGTAGACGGTTTGCGCTTGCACGCCGAGTTGTCGGGCTGCTTCGGTCAGCGTGATCCAGTTTCGCATGGGATGGCAGGCAAGGTGATGCTGCAAAATCGAGCGTCAATATTGACGTCTTTTCACGTAAAAGTCATCTCGGCGGGACGGCGCTCCAGAATCTCGACGAGGATGTCGCCAGGGGATCGCACGAAGCAGGCCCGCACGCCCGGGCGCACTTGCTTGACCGCCTCGACGATCTCCGCGTCGCAGCGCTGCAGATGCGCGAACGCTGCATCGAGATCGTCCACGAGCACGCCGAAATGATCGATACCCTGCTTGCGCGCGCCGTCGGCCCGCACGGTTTGCGCGTCCGGCAGCGGCGTGATGAACAGATTGATCGCGCCGATCCGCAAGTCCACGCGCCCCGGCCGGCGCACGATTTCCGCGTTCAGGCAGCGCGCGAACCACGCGGCGGTCGCTTCGGCATCCGCCGAGCACAGTTGCAGATGATCCCACTTGAATTCAATCATTCGATATCACCGGAAAGGTCGAAGGCGTCACAGTTCGATGCGGGAAAGTTTCCCCAGCAGCACGGAGTAAGAGAGCGTTCCGACGAGACAGATCGCGCCCATCAGGTTCAGCGCCCAGTAGAAGTGGCCGGTGTGATGCGTGATGTAGCCGATCATCAGCGGCGTGGTCACCGCCGCGATATTGGCCGCGAGGCTCGTGATGCTGCTGGTCAGTCCCACGTATTGCCGCGGCGCGATTTCGGAGACGGCCGCCCACGACATCGACCCGACGCCCTGCGCGAAGAACGCAACGGTCAGAATGACGATCACCAGTTCGTTCGATTCGACGAAATTCACGAGCACGATCGACGCGCCGAGCAGTGTCCCGATGATGAGCGGCGCCTTGCGCGCCGTCGAAATCGACACGCCGCGCCGGATGAAGAAGTCCGACAAAAACCCGGCGGAGAGAATGCCGATCGTCGCGCCGATAAAAGGCAGCGCCTGGAAGATGCCGACCTTGATCATCGACATGTGGCGGGCTTCGATCAGATACGTCATGAACCACGTAGTGAAGAAAACCAGCAGCGTGTTGTTGCAGAATTTCCCGAGGCAGATAGCGAGAATCTGGCGGTATTTGAGCAGCTTGAGCGCCATTCGCCAGTCGAATTTCTCGCGCGGCTTGCGCGTCCCCGTCGCGCCTTCGTTGATGTATCGAAGCTCGGCGGCGTTTGCGCCCGGATGCTGGTGCGGATCGCGATAGACGCGATACCAGAGCAGGCTGAACAGAATGCCGAAGGCGCCCGTCACGTAGAACACCGAACGCCAGCCATATGACGCGGAGATCCACAGCAGCAAGCCGGTAAACAGCGGCGTGCCGATGTATTGCCCCATCACGTAGACGCTGGTCGCGAAGCCGCGTTCGCGCGCGGGAAACCATAACGTGACCGCGCGCGCATTCGATGGAAACGCCGGCGCTTCCAGCGCGCCGATGGCGAGCCGCGAGCCGAGCAGCATGTGATAACCGTTCGCGAAACCTTGCGTCAGCGTGGCGAACGACCAACCGACGAGCGACAGCGCGTAAGCGATGCGCGAGCCGAGAATGTCGGTGAGCACGCCGCCTGGGACCAGCGCGATGGAATACGCGAGGCCGAACGCGGCGAACAGTTCGCCCATCTGCATCTTGTCGAGCGAGAGGCTCTTGGACAGACCGGGCGCGACGATACCGAGCGCCGAGCGATCCACGTAGTTGAGAATGGTGGCCGTGAGCAGCATCGAGAGCACGACGTACCGCACTCGGGAGCGCTTCGTGGTATCCGCGTAAGCCGGGTTTTGCGCCGGCAGGGTGTGTTCCTCTACGACTTTCATCGGTGTCTCCAGAACAGTAGCCTTTTATTATTTTTTTATTCGGCGAAAAGAATTTAGCCGCGGCCGACGAACGGCATGGACGTCGCCATGATCGTCATGTTGAGCACGTTGGCATCGAGCGGAAGGTTCGCCATATGCACGACCGCGTTCGCCACGTGCGTCACGTCCATGCGTGCTTCGGGCGCCATCCGTCCGTCCGCCTGAAGCACGCCGCGATTCATGCGCTCGGTCAGCGGTGTCGCCGCGTTGCCGATATCGATCTGCCCGCACGCGATGTTGTACGCGCGGCCGTCCAGCGCGATCGATTTCGTGATGCCGGTGACCGCGTGCTTCGTCGCCGAATAGGCGATCGTGTTCGGCCTCGGCGAGTGCGCCGAGATCGAGCCGTTGTTGATGATCCGGCCGCCTTGAGGCGTCTGCGATTTCATCAAGCGATACGCCGCCCGCGCGCAGAGAAAAACGCCGGTGAGGTTGGTCGCGACCACGTCGTTCCAGAAATCGACGTCGTAGTCTTCGAGCGGGACCGCGCCCGCATTGCGGCCCGCGTTGTTGAACAGCACATCGAGGCGGCCGAAGGTTTCAGCGATCTGCGAAAACGCGCGATCGACCGAAGCCGCGTCGGCGACGTCCGCCTGGAAGACCTGCGCTTCGCCGCCGGCCTGGCCGATGGCTTCTTTCGTTTCCAGGAGCGGCTCGGCGCGGCGGCCGATCAGCGCGACCGCGAATCCAGCGTTGGCGAGCGCGACAGCGGCGCTGCGGCCGATGCCGGAACCGGCGCCCGTGACGGCTGCGAATTTCTTCGATGCAGGCATCTCACTTCCTCTTCACATGTCATTGAACATGGAAGCAGAGTTGCATCCGGCCGATGCGTTGAGCAATCTTGATTTGTTGAATCAACATCCGAGCGCTTTGCTGGCGGGAGCCGCCTAGGGTTTTCCTGATGTGCGCATGTACGCCAGCCGGGCGCGTTGGAGCCATTGCACGCCGATAAGTTGATTCAATCAATCAATATTGACGCTTCTGTCCGCGGTTTCGTAGTCTCTCGACACCACTCGATCAAAGGAAAAACCATGTCGGACAATAAACGCACGAAGCTGCTGGTTGCGCGCAAGGTTCCCACTGCTGTGGCGAATCGCGCCGAGGCTGAATTCCACGCGTTCGTCACCGAGTCCGATATGGATTCGTGGTCGGTCGTCGATTTCTGCAAGAAGCATGACGTGCCGGCTGTGCTGATCGGCAAGAAGTCCGGTTTGCAGGCGGAGCACATTGCCGCGCTGCCTTCGACCGTCAAGATCATCGCGAACGCGAGCGCGGGTTTCGATCACATGGACGTCGCCGCTGCCCGCGAGCGCGGTATCGCGGTCACGAACGCGCCGGACGCGCTGACCGAATGCACCGCCGATTTCTCGATGCTGCTCGTGCTCGCGGCATGCCGCCGCGCGTCGGAATACGAGCGAATCATGCGCAACGGCTGGGGAAAATCGTTCGGCATGACCGAGATGCTGGGGACGCGCGTGAACGGCAAGACCCTTGGTATCGTCGGATTCGGGCGGATCGGGCGGGCGGTGGCGAAGCGTGCTCAGGGTTTCGGCATGCGCGTGATCTACACGGACATCCGCCGCGCCGATCCCGCGCTTGAACAAGGCGCGACGTTTTATCCGAGCCTCGACGCGATGCTGCCACATTCGCAAGTGCTCACGCTGCATGTGCCGGGCGGCGGAGTCCCGCTCATGTCGACAAGCGAGTTCGCGCGCTTGCCGAAGGGCTCGGTATTCGTCAATGCGGCGCGTGGCGGTCTCGTGGATGAAGATGCGCTCTATGCCGCGCTGACTTCAGGGCATCTGTTCAGCGCGGGGCTGGACGTGTATCACGGCGAGCCGAATGTCGATAAGCGTTTCGCGCAACTCGACAACGTCTTCCTCACGCCGCATATGGCGAGCGCCACGATGGAGACGCGCGACCAGATGGGTTTGACGGCGCTGGACAATGTCGCGGCGGTTCTGGATGGAAGGCCCGCGTTGAATCCGGTGTGAGTCGCGGTCTGGCGCGGCGCGACGATTACATCCGATGTAATTGGCGCGCCGCGCGGCCGCTTCTACTCTCTGGTTGTCGCGCCACTGCTCCGGTGGCGCTCATCACCAGAGAGATACCATGTCAAACGTCCGTGCCTATCCCGTCTACACCGTCGAAACCGCCCCCGCACAATCGAAGCCCGTTCTGCAGCAATTACAGCAGACGTTCGGACTCGTTCCGAATATCGCGGGCGCGATGGCCGCTTCGCCGGTGCTCATCAACGGCTTCATCGGCCTGTTCGAGCGCGTGCATGCGAGCAGTCTGACCGAGCAGCAGATCCAGACCTTGTTGCTGACCAACGCCGTCACGAACGCGAGCGCGTGGGCCGTCGCGTTTCATACCGCGCTTGCGTTGAAGCAAGGCGTAAGTTCCGCCGATGTGCAAGCAATCCGCTCCGGCCGCTCGCCCAACGACGCAGACCTCGCCGCATTCTCGACGCTCGCGCGCACGCTGATCGAAAAGCGCGGGCATGTAGATCAATCCGACCAGCAGCGCTTCCTCGATGCCGGATTCAGCGCCGAGCAGATACTCGAAGTGATCGCGGTGGTGGCGGCATCGACCATCACGAACTACACCGGCAGCGTGACCCTGCCGCCGCTCGAAGCGCCGTTCGAGGAATTCGTCTGGCATGCGCCCGCGCCGTGAGCCGGTAATATTCATCCGTCACGCGATGAAGGAGAGCCGATGAACCTCGCCAGTCCCGATCCAAACATGCCGCAAGGTGAACTCGGGCGTCTCCTGCGTTATTGGCGAGACGTTCGCGGCGTGAGTCAGCTCGATTTGTCGCTCGAAGCGGGCGTTTCGCAGCGGCAGATCAGCTTTATCGAAAGCGGGCGCAGCGTGCCGGGCCGCAACACCGTCCTGATTCTCGCGCAGACGCTCGACGTGCCGCTGCGCGAGCGCAATGCATTGATGCTCGCCGCTGGCTATGCGCCGGTTTATTCGGAGTCGCCGTGGAATGCCGAGGAGATGCAGAGCGTCGTTCGGGCGCTAGAGCGCGTCGTGGGTCAGCACGAACCGTTTCCGGCGATCGTGATGGATCGCCATTGGAACGTGCTGATGACGAATCAAGCCGCGCCGCGTTTTTTCGATCGCTTCATCGATATGGCGGCGCGCAAAGGTCCGCGCAACATGCTGCATCTGATCTTCGATCCTGACGGGATGCGTCCGTTCATCGACGATTGGGAGAGCGTCTCGCGCAGTTTGCTGCAGCGGGTGTATCGCGAATCGGTCGGGCAGGTGATCGACCGTGAGACCGGGTCTCTGCTCGACGCGTTGCTCGCGTATCCCGGCGTGCCGCGGGACTGGAAGGCGTATCGCGCGCCATCGTCCACGATGCCGGTCGTTCCGCTCGGCTTCGTGCTCGACGGCGTGGTGCTTCGCTATTTTTCGATGGTGACGAGCGTCGGCACGCCGCAAACCGTCGCCGCGCAGGAACTGCGTCTGGAATGCATGTTCCCCGCCGACGATGCCACCGAAGCGCGCCACCGCCAACTGCTCGCGGCGCATTCGGACTAGCGTCCGGCTTCAGCCTAGCGCGTCGCAATGTTCCTCGACGAACAGCGCGAGATCGAGCGAATGCTGACGAACCAGAATTTCCGCGAGGTCGGGATCGCGCTTTTCCAGCGCGACGATGATCTGATCGTGATCCGACATGGAGCGCGATGCGCGGTCGCTTTGCGTGATCGTGATTTTCCGGATCGCGCGCACGTGGGCGAAGATATTCGAAAGCGTCTCGAAGATCATCGTCGATTTCGACAGCCGCACCACCGCTTCGTGAAACGCGATATTCGAGTCGGAATAGTTCGCGATATCGTCGGCGGGGGACACGTCATGGAACGAATCGAACATCGTGCGCAGGGACGCGATTTCCGCGTCGCTCGCGCGTTGCGTCGCGAGCCGCGCGGCCATGCTTTCGAGCGCGGCCCAAAGATGGATCATCTCGACGATCTCGCGCCGCGTCTTGCGCAGAATATAGACGCCGCGACGCGGCACGGTCTTGAGAAAACCCTCTTGTTCGAGCAGCGTGATTGCCTGGCGGATCGGCGTGCGGGAGACGCCGAGCGCCATCGTCAGCTTGCGTTCGTCGAGCCGGATTTCTTCCTGCGAGCCGTAGATATCCGCATCGGCGATGGCCTGGCGCAACTTCGCGTAGGCCTGCTTGCGCAGCGGCTCGGTGGCGTCGATCGGCGCGATCCGGCTTGTAATGTCGAAGCTGGAAAGATCCGCCAGCCCGGTAAATAACTCAGCCACGTTGCGTTCCCGAAAGTAAATCCCGTTGATCCTTGCGGTCCTGAGTCCCTTGCCTTATCCGCGCTGACAGACCTTTAGCGGCCCGACGAAGCGGGGCGTTCGGCCATCGCGACGAACGGCGCGCCGTCCACCACGGCATGCGTGTTGTCGATCCAGCGCTTTCTCATCGGCGCGAGGATGAACTTGGCCGACACCGCCGCTGCAATCGAGACGACCGCCGCGCAGATGAACACCGAGTTCCAGCCGCCGTTGGCCGACAGGATCGAGGCGAGCGGCACGAGCATCGACGCCGTGCCCTTCGCCGTGTACAGCGTTCCCGCGTTGGCCGCCGCGTACTTGCTGCCGAACGTGTCTGCGCAGGTCGCCGGGAAGATCGAGAAGATTTCGCCCCAGCACAGGAAGATCATCGCGGCGAAGAACATGAACGCATACGGGTTGTGTCCGAACGCCATCAGGCCGAGCAGCGCCGCGCCTTCACCGAGAAAGATCACGAACATCGTGTTCTCGCGGCCGAACCGGTCCGAGAGAAAGCCGCACAGAGGGCGCGTGAAGCCGTTGCACAGGTTGTCGATGGACAGCGTCATCGTGAGCAGCGGCAACGTGACGCCGAGGAGCGACATCGGCATGTTGGCGAAGCCGAATTCCTTCGCAATCGGACCGAGTTGCGCGGTCGCGATGATGCCGCCCGCCGCGACGAACACGAACATGAAGTAGATCACCCAGAAGAGCGGCGCGCGCACCATCTGGTTGGTCGTGTAGTCGATCTTGGTCGAGACCAGGCGTTTGGGCAGCACGATGTTTTTCGGCGGCGTCGGACGCACGAGGAACAGCGCCAGCGCGAAGATGCAGACGCCTTGCAGGATGCCGAAGAACATGAACGTGTGCTCGTAGCCCGAGCGCTGGATCATGTTCGCGATCGGGATCACCGTGACGGCGGCACCCGCGCCGAAGCCGGCGGCGGTCAGGCCGGCGGCGAGACCGCGCTTGTCCGGGAACCACTTCAGCGCATTGCCGACGCAGGTGCCGTATACGCAGCCCGCGCCGATGCCGGCCACGACCGCCGCAATATACAGATGCACGAGACTGGTTGCGTGCGCGTCGATCATCCATCCCAGCGCCGCGCAAATCGAGCCGCCGATCACAACCGGACGCGGCCCGAATTTATCGACGAGCCAGCCTTCGATTGGCACGAGCCACGTTTCGGTCACGATGAAAATCGTGAAGGCCGTTTGAATCGCGGCCTGTCCCCAATGATGCTTGGCATCCATGGGAACGACGAACAGCGTCCACGCGTATTGCAGGTTCGCGACGAGACCCATGCACAGAATGCCGATCGCGAGCTGAGCCCAGCGATTGCGTTCGCGTACGGGTTGTACGGGCGTTGATAGGGATGAATTTGCCATGTCTTGTCTCCGTTCATATTTTTGGCGCTCGTCTGGCGCCTTTTCGAAATTCAGTCGATCTCTGTGACAAAGCTCCTTTGTTCTGAGGGCCGGCGCGTGCGTTCCGATCGGCACGGTCGTGCTTTCGTAAGGTGCTTCATAACGCGGTCCGCTGTCGATACTGGCTTACGCTGACGGCTTGGGCTCCAGTTCCGCGAGACGCTTGCGCAACGCGCGTTCTTCGTTGAAACGGGTCGTTTCGTCGCGGATCACGGCGACAATGCCGCTCACCGCGCCTTCGTCCGAATGCAGCAGCGCGACCGTGAAAGCGATCGACATCGCGTGGCCGTCCTGATGCACGGCGGGCACGCGCAGCACGTCATGGCCGTAGCGCGTTTCGCCGGTTTTCATGGTCTTTTCGTAGCCGCTCCAGTGACGGCCGCGCAAACGTTCGGGGATGATGATGTCGAGCGATTGCCCGAGCGCCGCGTCTTGCGCGAAGCCGAACATGCGCTCGGCGGCGGGGTTCCAATAAGTGATCGCGCCGTTCGGGTCGGAGATGACGATGGCGTCGCCTATCGCACCGGCGAGTTGTTCGAAATCGATCGCGCCTTGCAGGGAACTGTTGTCGTTCATCGTATTCGGGCTATTCGATTGTGGGCGTTCGAACCTGCCGCGCGCCGCCGGGGAAGGGCGGCGCGCGGCACGCGCGTCAGACGGCCTGCGACTCGTGCAAGTGGGCGATTTGCTCGCGGCTGTAGCCGAGGCTCGCAAGCACTTCGTCGGTGTGCTCGCCCAGCAGCGGCGATGCGGTCACTTCCGGCTTCATGTCGGAGAACTTGATCGGGCTGCCCACCGTCAGGTACGTGCCGCGTTCCTTGTGCGGCACTTCGGTGATCGTGCCGCTTTCGCGCAACGACGGATCGTTGGCGATCTCCTTCATGCTCAAGACGGGCGAGCACGGAATATCGAACTTGCGCAGGATGTCCACAGCCTCGAACTTGGTCTTGTCGGCGAGCCATTCCTCGATGGTCTTGAAGATTTCGAAGATGTGCGGCTGACGGGCCTGAGCCGTGGCATAAAGCGGGTCCTCAATCCATTCCGGCTTGCCGAGCGCGCGGCAGATCGGCGCCCAGGCGTGGCCCTGGATCGTGAAATAGATATACGCGTTCGGGTCCGTTTCCCAGCCCTTGCACTTCAGCACCCAGCCCGGCTGACCGCCGCCGCCCGCATTGCCGCCGCGCGGCACGACGTCGCTGAACGTGCCGTGCGGATATTGCGGATACTCTTCGAGGAAGCCGAGGCGGTCGAGCCGCTGCTGATCGCGCAGTTTCACGCGGCACAGGTTCAGCACGCTGTCCTGCATCGAAACCGCGACTTTCTGGCCCTTGCCGGTTTTCTGGCGGCCCATCAGCGCCGTGAGAATGCCGATGGCGAGGTGCATGCCGGTGTTGCTGTCGCCGAGCGCGGCGGCGCTGACGGTCGGCGGGCCGTCCCAGAAACCCGTGGTCGATGCCGCGCCGCCCGCGCATTGCGCGACGTTTTCATAGACTTTGAGGTCATCGTAATGGTGGCCATCGCTGAAGCCTTTCACCGATGCCACGATCATCTTCGGGTTCAGTTCCTTCAGGCGTTCCCACGAAAAACCCATGCGATCCAGCGCGCCCGGACCGAAGTTTTCGACCAGTACGTCCGATTCCTTGATGAGCTTTTCCAGCACTTCCTTGCCTTCCGGCTTCTTCGTGTCGAGCGTGAGCGAACGCTTGTTGCTGTTGAGCATGGTGAAATACAGCGCATCGACGTCGGGAATATCGCGCAACTGCGTGCGCGTCACGTCGCCCGAGCCCGGCCGTTCCACCTTGATGACGTCTGCGCCGAACCACGCGAGTAACTGCGTGCAGGCAGGTCCCGCCTGAACGTGCGTGAAATCGATGATCTTGATTCCTTCGAGCGGCTTGCTCATGGTGTCTGTCTCCTGAATGGCTTTGGTTGGTGTGGACATCAAGCAGCGCGCCGGCGGACCGGCGCCATCTTCGTTTTCGAGTTCGTTACTTGTACATCGTCTGCGCCATGGTTCCGGGCGCGTAGACCGACGGATCGACCCAGATATTGATGACCGCGCTCTTACGCGTTTTCTGCAAGGATTCACGCGCACGCTGCAACGCGCCGGCGATCATCGACGGATCGCGCACTTCCTCGCCGTAGCCGCCGAGCATTTCCGCGAACTTGCCGTAGGGCACATCCGACAGCAGATTGCCGACGTTGCCGCGCTCGTCGCCGTACTTCGCCAACTGGCCGTAGCGGATCTGGTTCATCGCCGAGTTATTGCCGATCACCGCGATGTACGGCACGCCGAAGCGGTTCGCCGTTTCCATGTCGAAGGACGTCATGCTGAACGCGCCGTCGCCGTAGTAGCAGAGCACTTCTTTTTCCGGATTCGCCAAGCCCGCCGCCACCGCGAAACCCGTGCCGACACCCAACGAACCGAGCGCGCCCGGGTCCATCCACTGCCCCGGACGACGCGGCCGCACGGCTTGCGCGGAGATCGTCACGACGTCGCCGCCGTCGCCGATGTAGATCGTGTCGTCGGCGAGGAATTCGTTGATCTCGTAAGCGACGCGATACGGATGAATCGGGCTGCTGTCGGATTTGAAGAGCGGCATCAGCTTGGCGGTTGCAACTTCTTCGGCACCGGCCAGATCGCGCATCCACGATTGACGCGCCTGACGCTTGTCGTTCTTCAGACGGCTGTTCGCGGCGTTCAACACCGCGCCGAGGATCGCGCCCGGATCGCCGACGAGGCCCAGATCGATATCGCGATTCTTGCCGACCGTGCGGTAATCCATGTCGATCTGCACCAGCTTCAAGTCCTTGCTGATGCGCTTGCCGTAACCCATCCGGAAGTCGAACGGCGTCCCGACGATCACGATCACATCGGCCTTCGCAAAGGCTTGCGAGCGCGTGCGGTCGAAGTGATGCGGATCGCCCGGCGGCAGCAAACCGCGGCTCGCGCCATTGAAATAGCCGGGGATATCGAGCCCGCGCAGCAGCGCGATCGCTTCTTCGTGACCGCGCGCGGTCCAGACTTGCTGGCCGAAGAGAATCGCCGGACGTTCGGCGTTCACCAGCAGATCGGCCAGCGCTTCGATCGCCTGCGGATCGCCGATCGATTTGGTCGACGCGCGATAACGGCCCGGCTGCGGAATGACCGCCTTGGACTCGTCGATTTCACGGTCGAGCACGTCGCGCGGGATCTCGAGGTAAGCCGGACCGGGCGCGCCGTTGAAGGCTTCGCGCGCGGCCATCGAGATCATGTCGGCGATGCGTTCGGTGGACGGGATGTTGGCCGAGAACTTGGTGATCGGCGCCATCATGTCGACGTGCGGCAGGTCTTGCAGCGATCCCATCTTGTGTTGCGTGAGCGCGCCCTGGCCGCCGATATGGATGATCGGGCTTTCCGAGCGGAAAGCCGTGGCGACGCCGGTGACGGCGTTCGTGCAGCCGGGGCCGGCGGTAGTGACGACGCAGCCGAGCTTGCCGGTCTGGCGCGCATAGCCGTCGGCGGCGTGGGCGGCGACTTGCTCGTGACGGAAGTCGATGATGCGGATGCCTTCATCGACGCAGCCGTCGTAGATATCGATGATGTGGCCGCCGCACAGCGTGAAGATGGTATCGACGCCTTCGTTCTTAAGGGCACGGGCGACCAGATGGCCGCCCGAGACGATGCCGGCGCCGCGGGATTTCTGCTTCAGGGTGTCGTCGGCCGTGGTGCTTCCGTGGGCGGCACTCTGGTCGACGGGGGGGCGGCTGCTGACGACTTCGGACATGGTGTCTCCAAGTGAAAGGACGTTGTTCTTGTGATATACAATATTCCATACACGATATTTGTCAACGCGGTTAACCCGAATTAAGTGCTGGAGCCTTGCTGGGCGGGCCTCTCGGCTCGACGGAACGCGTGCGAGATGACACAAAGCGCGCTTGCTGCAATGCACCAGTCAGCGTGCTCGTCCAACTCGGCAAAAAGAGAGGGCCGCGAACGAAAACAGGCCCGCTTGAAAGCGGGCCTGTTTTTTTGTCCATCGAAACGGAGAGAAAGCGACTTACTGGATGAGCCGCAATTCGCTCAACCCGCCCGCGATCTGTCCAAAGGTTTGCTGAAGCGTGGCGTTATCCGGCGCGTGGAAATAGTGATCCTTGTCGGTCGCGCAGGCGAGCATCGACTGCTGGGCGGCGCTGCTCGCGGAGTCCGAGCCGAACGTGATCGCGTAGATCGTGATGCCTTCCGCCTTGATCTTGTTGCAAAGTGCGAGCTGGAAGGTGTTCAGGTCGTCCGTGTAGCCCGCGCCGCTCGCGCTCGAATCCGTCGGACTGTTATTGTGCAGTTCCGCCGAATCGATCCGGCCGTTCGCGAGCGTGGTGCCGTTCGTTCGCGTCACGGTCGGCACCGGCAGCGTCGCATTGCCGATCCCGCTCAGGCCGTTGTAGTACACCCCGTTCGGGAACGTGTTGGTGCCGCTGACCTGGTTCTGGCCGTCGGTCAGGATAATCAGGATCCGCTTCAAACCGACCGTGCTGGTCGGGTAGGGAAGCGTCGTGCTGCCCCAGCCGGTCGTCCCCGCCCAGTCCGGCGACAGCATGCGCCAGCCCCACAAGAGACCGAGCGGAATGATGGTCGAACCCGCCGCGGACATCCCGTTGATCGCCGTATTGAGGGCCTTCTGATCCGAGCTCAGGAACACTACGCGCTGCGAAATGCAGTTCTGGTTCTGCGTGTAGGTGGCCGTTGGGCTCGTGCTGCGCTGCGCCCAAAGCCGCGTCAGACCCGAACCCGCATCGCCACCGTAGATGTTGCCGCTCTCGCCGCTCGGGTTCGGTCCGCCGTTCGAGCCGATCGTAAAGGGCACCTGGGCGACGGTGCTGGTCGACGTGGCGGCCGCCACGCAGTTTTTCAGCGACACACTTGAACTCGAGTTCGCACAGGTCGCGACCGTCATCCCGCTGGACGGTACGTTGTAGTAGTACTTCTTGAAGAGCTTCGCGCTCGGCTGATAAGTCTGGATATCGAGGTTGCCGTTCGTTTCGTCAGGCTGCCCGCTGCTGTTCAGGCGCGGTTCGACCGCGCAACCGCTCCACGCGCTTTCGTCCACGTTCGTTGTGTTGAAACTCGGCAGCGCGCCGAACCAGTTGCTCGAACTCGCGATGCTTTTCACGTTGACCGTGCTCGCGAACGGCACGAGACCGATATACGCGTTACCGGCGGGCGCGGTCGAACCGGTGCCGAACATCAAGGTGACGAGCGTGCTCGCGGCGCTTTTCAAGCCGGCGATTTTCGTCGCGCCGCCGTTGCCGGTCGCGCTGCTGCCCATCGAGCCGGTGTTGTCGAGCGCCATCACGAGTTCGAGGTTCGTGCGGTTGCGGCGCAGCGTCTGGTTTTGCGCGGTGACCGTGTTCGACGCGATGGGCAGCAGTCCCGCCGACCACAGCGGCACGATGCCGCTGACCTGCGCGGTGGTGGTCTGGCCGGTGCCGAGCGAACCCGATACCGCGAGCTGAAAACTATCGGGTATCACCGAGCCGCCCACATAGTTGCTCGGCACGTTAGCCATCAGATACTGGTACGAGTTCGCCTTCCACGTGGTGAAGTCGGTGCCTTGCAGCGTGGGGTAGAGCGCGAGGTTGACGCCAGCGGAGATCATCGCGGCATCGAGCGCATTTTGCAGGCGCGCCTGCATCATGTGCGTGCGCATGAGGTCGAGGCCACCCAGCATGCACATCAGCATGAGGCCGAGGCTGACCGCGAAAAACGGCGTGACCGCGCCCCGTTCCGTGCGACGTTTGCGAGACGTTACGCGATGCGCGATGTGATGCGGGACGCCGGGGCGAGCGCGAGACAGCAGGGACATGACGGCGTCGATCAAAATGAACTCGGCAAAAATGAACTCAGGAAGTCACCAGCGTGACCGGGCCATTGCGCGGGCGGGCGTAGACGACCTGATAAACGATGATGGTTCCGGGCGCGTTCGACCAGAACGCGCCGGTCATCAGGTACGGGTTGAACCGGTAGAACACTTCCACGGCGATCATGGAGTCGCCGCTGAAGTACGGCCAGTTGGTCGGCAGCAGTCCGGACTGTAGGCGCGAATCCTGATTCGGACTGTTGCCGCCCGCGACTGCCGTGCGGCGTTGCCACATCAGCGCGGCGGCGCCGGCCGAGCCGATGCTGCCCTTGGCATCCGGGTTGGCGCAGTTATTCGAAGCCGTGTCGCACACCATGCTGACGATCACTTCGCCGCGATTGGCGAAGTCGAGCGGGCGCGAGATCACGTTCGCCGCGTACCAGTACGTACCGATGTTGTCGGCGCTCGACGTGCTGTTCACGTCGTTGATCGACGACTTCTGGCCGATCGTGTCGGCGAGTGTGAAGGCCACGCGCTCCGCGGCGCTCACGGTGCGGAGATACATGTAAAGCTCGGTGAAGCCGAGCATGACCAGCATCGCGAGCGGCAGGATGATAGCCATTTCGATGCCCGCGACGCCGTGGTCGGAGCGCCACGCACGGCGTACCGGCAGGTGCGTTACGCGCCTTTGACAGGCGCGGATAAAAGCGCGGATCATATTGAGGTCTCGTTCTGCACGATAAAGGTTCGGGTGAAGCTCAAGGACGGAATGCCGACAAGTTCCGGCATGCCGGTGAAGCTCGGCATCGTGATGGTGACGGTGTAGCTCACGACGTCGCCGTAGCCGCCGGTGCCGTTCACGCCCTGATCCGCGTCCCATACGCCGTTCTTGTTGATATCGACGAACGGATCGCCCTGCACGTAATGGCCGACATTGCCGACATCGGTGTACGGCTCCGCGCCGCCCGAGGTGACATACGACGGGTACGACTTGTTGGTGATGCTGAACGTGAGCGCGCGCGACGTCCATACCGACATCGTGCTTTTGATGGACGCGGCGACCGCGTCGGGCATCGACATGTTGGTCGGCGGCAGCGTCGTGATGCCTAGCCGAGACGCGCGCTGCACGGCCGTTTCGACGGTTGCATCGACGTAGAGATCGAGGCCCATCTCGATGATCCCCAGCGTGATGAAAACGAGCACCGGCGCGACGATCGCAAACTCGACGGCCGTCACGCCGCGATCGCACAGTGCGCGCCGGCCGTGGCGATCGCGTCGCGCCGGCGTGGTGAGAACGAGTGGGTTTCGCACGAGCCGGATCAGCGCGCTGGCGCGTCGGTGGTGTCGGTTACCGCGGGGCCGCGTACCGGCTTGTCGCTCGCCGGACGCGAAGCGAGCAACGTGCGCACGGCTTCGTAGTAGCGCAGGTCGTCGGTGACGGATGCCTTCGGCAGATCCAGCGCGAGAATGCGGCTCGCCGCTTCGTCGTTGCCGAGCACGCCGTAGGCCAGCGCGAGATTCTGGCGCGCTTGCGGCGGCGCGCTCGGGCCACCCGCGATATCGAGCAGCACGTTCGCGCCTTCGCGCGGCTGGCCGTCGAGCACGAGCGACAAGCCGAGATTGCTGCGCAGCGCGAGGTCGCCGGGCGACGCCTTCAGCCCCGCGCGATACGTGTCCTGCGCCGAGCGATGATCGCCGCTCATGTCGTAAGCGGTCCCGAGTCCGGCCCACGAAACAGCGTCGTTCGGATTCGCGGTGACGAGCGGACGGTAGAGCGCGACGGCATCGGCGAAGCGGCGTTCGCGCACCGCGACGCGCGCGAGACCGAGGCGCGGTCCGCGTGCGCCTTTCGCAATTTGGCCCGCATGTTCGTATAGCGTGCGGGCGCGCGCGTTGTCGCCGCTCAGGTACATCGCGTCCGCAAGACCTTGCAGCGCTTCGGTGGAGTCGGGATGCACCGTCAGTTCGCGTTCGTAGATCGACGCGGCCATCTGCACGTTACCGCCTTGCAGCGCGGTATCGGCGATATGCATTTCGCTCGTTGTGCTGGGCGATGTGTTGAGCATCGTCGGGCGCGGCGTCGGGATCTGCGCGCGCGGCGCGGCGGATCCGCAGGCGGCGAGGGTCGCGATCATGGCGAGGGAAACAGCGCCGAGGGCGGCGCTGGAAATCAGAGTGGATTTCATTTGAGCATGCTTCCGAATACAGACTTAAGCGTGAGAATGGCGGGGCCGCAAGCGATCATCACGACCGTCGGCAGAATAAAAAGCATCATGGGCAAGGTGATTTTCGGCGGCAGTTTCGCGGCCTTTTCTTCCATTGCCATCAGTCGTGCCGAGCGTTCGCTGCGCGACAGAACGCGCAATGCCTGCGTGATCGGCGTGCCGTATTGCAAGGACTGAATCAACGTCGATACGAGGCTGCGCGCCGACGGCAGATCGACCCGCTCGGCGAAGTTGCGCAGCACCGACGTGCTGTCGCCGCCGAGCTGAAGTTCGTTCGCGGTAAAAGTCAGCTCGTCGGAGAGCGCCGGGGCCATGAGCTTGACCTCGGACGCGACGCGGCGGATGGCGATGCTCAGGCTGTTACCGGCGTTCGTGCAGATCACGAGCAGGTCGAGCGCATCCGGCAGATACAGCGAAATTTCGTTTCTCCGGCGGCGCGAGTGATAGGCCAGCACGTACTCCGGCAGGATCATGCCGACCACGAACGAGACCAGCAGCGCAAAAATGCGCATCACGAAAAACTGGCCGTAGGTGGGGATCCGGTGCGCGAAGCTGAACGCCACGATGCCGATGAAAAGTCCCGAGAAGAACTTCGCCGCGACGAGCAGCGCGGTCGCGCGGCGGCCCCGAAATCCGGCGCGAATCAGCGTTTGCGTAAGCGCGCTGCGCTGCTTCGCGTCGAGAATCGGCAGGCGTTCGCCCAGGTCGGCAAGGCGCTTGAGAATGCGCTGCGCGAGCGTATCGTCCGGATCGTCCACGTCATCCGCGGTGTTGATCTTGAGCGAGCGAATTGTGCGCACGCGGTCGGCGATCCGTTCCTTCGGACCGGTGCGCACGCGGTAGTAGTAGTACGCGAGCGTGAGCAGCAGCACGCACAGCGCGAGATTGAGGAGGGTGCCCGGGGCGATCGTCATGGTCGTGGCGCGCCTATCGTGCGTTATCGAGGTTCGACATCTTCGCGATCACGAAGAGGCCGGTGGCGAGCAGACCGGCTGCGACCAGCAGGATCGTGTGGCCGCCTTGCTCGGTGAACAGCAGCATGATGTAGTCGTGGCTCACGAGGTACAGCATGCCGAGAATCACGAACGGCACCGCTGCGATGATCTTGCTCGCCACCCGCGTTTCGCCGGTCAGCGCGCGCGTTTTGAGGCGCAAGTCGCGTCGCGAGCGGATGATCGTCGAGAGGTTTTCAAGCGTTTCGCCGAGCTGGCCGCCGGTTTCGCGTTGCAGCAAGAGACACACGGAGAAGAACGAGAAGTCGGGAATCTGAATGCGCTTCACGGCGACTTCGAGCACGTCGTCCATGTCGATGCCGAGCTTGAGCGAGTTGCCCATCGTCTTGAATTCGGATCGGACGGGTTCGGCTGCCTCGTCGCCCGCCGCGACGATGGCCTGTGTGACCGGCACGCCCGCGCGCACCGCGCGGATGATGAGGTCGAGCGTGTCGGGAAACGCGTTCACGAAGCGCAACTGATAGCGCGCGACGAGCTTGCCGTAGAGCTTGATCGTCGTGAACGACACGATGCCGAGCGCGACCGCGAAGTTGCCCCACACGGGCAGCGATGAAAAATGCAGCAGACCGAAGCTCGTCAGGAAGATAAACAGTGCGGCGCCCGCGACGATATGCAGGCTGCGCGGACCCGCGACGATTCGCAGCCGTTCGAGCCGCGCCTGAATCCACGCTTTTACGACGCGATTGCGCACTTGCGCCTTGAACACGCTCGCCGCGCGTTCGCCCGCAATGCTGTCCTGGCCGCCGCGCGCGGTCGCGATCGCCGTGAAGCGATCCTTGATGCGTGCCGGCGCGCGCGAGCGGGCCGAACCCATGGCCGTGCGCACGATCAGCCCGACGAACACGAAGCCGACGAAGACCGACGCAGTGACGATATCGGCAGGCGTCATGACTGCATCGCCTCGACGAGCGCGTCTTCGAGGCCGTAGTACGCGGCGCGCGGCGCGAAAGCGGGCCGCACGGACGACGCTTCGAACGTGCCTTTCACTTCCTCGTTGAACGAGGTTGCATCGTAGCGAAACGTGAAAAGATCTTGCGTGATGATGACGTCGCCTTCCATGCCCGCCACTTCCGTCACGCGCGTGATACGGCGCATGCCGTCGCGCATCCGTTCGATCTGCAAAATCAGGTTCACCGCACTTGCAATCTGGCGGCGGATCGAGACGAGCGGCAAGTTGCCGTTCGCCATCATCACCATGCTTTCGATACGCGTGAGCGCATCGCGCGGCGTGTTCGCGTGGACCGTGGTCATCGAGCCGTCGTGGCCCGTGTTCATCGCCTGCAGCACGTCGAACGCTTCGGGTCCGCGCGTTTCACCGAGAATGATGCGGTCCGGGCGCATCCGCAGCGCGTTGCGCACGAGGTCGCGCTGGTTCACGCCGCCGAATCCTTCGGTGTTATCCGGACGCGTTTCGAGACTCACGACGTGCGGCTGCTGGAGCTGCAGTTCGGCTGCATCCTCGATGGTGAGAATCCGTTCGCGCGCGTCGATGAAGTGCGACATTGCGTTGAGCAGCGTGGTCTTGCCCGAGCCCGTGCCGCCCGAAATGATGGTGTTGAGGCGGCATGCGCTCGCGATTTTCAGCACGCGCATCATCGCCTCGGACAAGTTGCCCTGCTGCGCCATGCGCGCAAGCGTGATGTTGCGCTTGCTGAATTTACGAATGGCGATGCACGCACCGCGCAGCGCGAGCGGCGGCAGCACGACGTTGACGCGGCTGCCGTCCGCGAGGCGCGCATCGACCATCGGGCTGCTTTCGTCCACGCGCCGACCCACGGCAGCGGCGATCCGCTGCGCCACGTTGACGACGTGCGCGTTGTCGCGGAATTTCAGCGGCGTGAGTTCGAGGCGCCCGTGACGTTCCACATAAACCTGGTCCGAGCCGTTCACCAGAATGTCGGTGACGGTATCGTCCGCGAGCAACGGCTCGATCGGGCCGACGCCGAACATGTCGTTGAGGATTTCATCGACGATCTGATTCAGCTCGACTTGCGTGATATTCAGCCGGTCACGTTCGACGATCTGCGCACCGATCTGCTCGATGCCCTTGCGCACTTGTGGACGCGTCTGCTGAATCACGGCGGACACGTTCATGCCCGCATAAACGGCCGTGCGGATGATCTTGAAGTTCTCCGAGCGCACGAGCGCCTCGTTCCCTTCGATGCTGACGTAAGCAGTCGCCGCGGCGATACCGGCCACGCTCGTCGCGTGCGGGGCGGCCGGCGACGACGCATGCGCCGGGCTTTCGGCCGCCGGTGCGCGGGGCGCCGCGGCGGCGCGGTCGATCGCCGCGAATGCGTCGAGCGCGGAGACTTCGTCGAGGCCGTCTGCTTTCTGTCCGAACATCATGCGCTCCTGCGTTTCAGGCGAGCGAGCCAGCCGGTCTGGGCCACGACCGGCTGACCGGTCAGTTCCGCGCACAACTGTTCGATGGTTTCGGTATAGGCCGAGTGCTGCGCCGGACGTCCGCCTTCTCCGAGGTTCTCGGCGGTCTGGATGCCGCGGCCGTCGTACGGCAGCTCGGCCAGCACTACGCGGCCAACGGCCTGCGCGAAGTCGGCCGCCTTGACCTGAGCGGGGATGGCAGGCGCGGGATTGTTCAGCACGAGCGAACTGGTGAGCGAACCTGGCTGGCTTTCGACATAGCGGAACAAGCGGATGGCGTGACGCGCGGAATGCACCGAGCGGTCGCCCACGACGAACACGCGCTTGGACGCTGCGATGGCTTCGTCGGCGAGAACCGATTCGGCATTCGGTACGTCGATCACGACATAGTGAAAGCTGTTCTTCAACACACCGAGCAGCGCGGCGAGACCGCCCGGCGGCGGCGTGAAATCGGCGTTGTAGTCGAGCTCGGACGACAGCACGTAAAAGCGGTTGCTTTTCGGAATCAGCGTGCGGTCCACGTATTGCGGATCGAGCCGATGCACGTTCTGCAGCGCATCGGCGAGTCCGTTATTGCTCTCGATGCCGAGCATCGAATGGACTGCACCGCCACGCAGATTCGCGTCGACGTAGGCCACGCGCCGGTGCGTGTCGGTGGCGAGATGCTGGCCGACCGCGAGCGCGAGCGTCGTGACGCCCACGCCGCCGCGCGTGCCGATAAAGCTGATGACCTTGCCCGCGCGCGCCGAGTTGAGCGGCGCGCTGGTGTCGCCGTCGAGCGTGCGCTGCAGTAGTTCCAGCGCAATCGGCTTGACGAGATAGTCGCTGACGCCCAGTTGCAGCAGGTTCCGGAACAGGCCGACGTCGTTGCGGTCGCCGAGCACGAACACCTTCACCGAAGGCTCGCAGACCTGCGCGAGGCGCGCGAGATCGGACACCGGCATGGTCGAGCCGGTGATATCGACGAGCAAACGCGTGGGCGAATGTTCGGCTTCCTTGAGGAAAGCGATAGCCGTATCGATATTGCCGACCTGGACGTGCGCGTGCGGCAGCATCTGGTCGAGCATGTATCGGCGAACCGCTTCCTCGCTCTCGCGATCGGCGACGAACGCGAGGAACTCGCTCGCCTTGGCCGCCTGCGCGGCAGCGGGTTTCAGGATGCTGATGAGGCTCATGCTGGTGTCCTGGTCGGGATCGGCTGCTTTGTGTTCTGCTCTAAAGACTGCTTCATGGCGGTCATTTCGGTTGCGTGCGCGTACTCGTCGTGTCGAGCGGAATGACCGTGCCGGTCTGATAGCGGCGCACCGCGCCTGCGGCGACCGCGCCGTCCGCGGGACCCATCGGCAACGGCGCCTCGATGTCGGCGGGGCGCGCGATCTGCGCCGCGAGATTCGAGTACGTCGCGCAACCGAACGCGACGCTTGGCCGGCGGAAGCCGGCGTTGGTCACGAGCGACTTACGCTCGAGCGCCTCGCAGTCCGGTCCGATGACCGAGTGGCCGTCGTAGGAGAGCGTGGACGCGTCGGGCATGCCGATCGACGGTTTCGTCAGGCAACCCGCCAGGAGCGTGCAGGTGGCGAGGGCGACGGAAGCGCAAAGGAGCGGGCGAAAGACTGACATGGTCGCGATACTCAATAGATGAAGCCGGCTGCGCCCACGAGGCGCGGCGTCGAGGCGGACAGCGGATCCAGCCCGATCTTTTTCTGGTACGTGTATTCGACGTCGCTGCTCGGCGACAGCACGGACATCGAATCGGTCGGCGTGCGCAGACGTCCCGGCTCGGTCGGCTGAACGAGATACGGCGTCACGATCACCACCAGTTCGGTCTTGTTGTTCTGGTAGTTGGTCGAGGTGAAAAGCTTGCCGAGCACGGGCAGCGAGCCGAGACCCGGCACTTGCGAGATCACGTCGTTCGAGTTCGCCTGCAACAGCCCGCCGATCGCGAAGCTTTGTCCGCTCGACAGTTCGACGGTCGTGTCGAGCCGGCGCACCGACAAGCCCGGAATCGTGATGCCGCCGGTCGTGATGCTCGCCGATGAATCCAACTGGCTGACTTCCGGACGCACTTTCAGGCTGATGTGGTTATCGGCGAGCACGGTCGGGGTGAAGTCGAGCTTCACGCCGAACTGCTTGAATTCGATCGTGATCGCGTTGTCCTGCTGCTGGATCGGGATCGGGAATTCGCCGCCCGCGAGGAAGCTCGCCGTCTGGCCCGACAAGGCCACGAGGTTCGGCTCCGCGAGCACGGAGATCAGCCCTTCCTGATTCAGCGCGTCGATCAGCGCCTGCACCGACGTATTGGCGGTATGGAAGCCGCCAAGGAACGAGAACGCGTTGTTGGTCGGCAGATTGACCGTGGTCGGCGTGGTGTTCAGATTCAGGATCTGGCGACCGCTGAATACGCCCGCGGAGAAATTGCCCGCGAAGTTGCTGATCGTGCTCCAGTTGATGCCCAACTGCTGCGTCACGTTGCGGTCGATTTCCGTGATCCGCACGCGCAATTGCACCTGCTGCGGACGCGGGATCGTCAGGCGGTTGATCAACTGTTCCTTGTCCTTCAGGTACGGCGCGAGCGTCTGAACGATCGCATCCGCTTCGGCAGCGTTGTTCACGTTGCCGGAGATCATCAGCGAGCCGGGCGCGCTGATGAGCTGCAATTGCAGGGTCGGGAAACGCGCGTGGAGGATCGAATCGAGTGTGGTGATGTCCTGGCTCACCACCACGGTCTCACGCAGAACCTGCTTGTTGTTTGCGCCGAGCACGTAAAGCGTGGTCGTGCCGGCCTTCTTGCCGAGCACGAAGACGGCGCGCGGATTCGGCACGTTGACGTCGGCGATTTCCGGATCCGCGACGAACACGGCGGTCGCCGCTTCCGGCAGCCGGATCATTTCGCCCTTGCCGGCGGCGAGCGTGAGCGTCGCGGCGGCGCTCCCCGTCTGCTGGGCTTGCGCGGGCTGTCCGGCTTGTACGGACGGCGTGCTCGCGCGCGGCACCGAGAGGATGGTGGCGCTATTGGCGGCCTGTGCGGCGCTCGCGGCGAACAGCAGCAGCGCGGCGCCGGCCAGCGCCTTGAATGAAGAAAACATGACGGATACGTCCGGTGATGCTGTCGGGTTCAGATCGCAATGGGAAGTCATCTTGATGGCCTTCATCATTGCGGCACGGTGGCGCTGTCGGTCGATGCGACCGTCGCGGCCTTGGCGGCGGGGGCTTTCGGCTGGGCGGGCGCCGGCAGTTTTGTGACGCCGCCGGATACGGACGGCATCGGCGGAAGCGGCGGAACGCCCGCGTTCCACGCGCTTGACGACTGGTCGACGGGACCCCCTACTGCGGTCTTTTCCGAGCCGCGGAACACTTGTACGTTCGTTTCCACCGGCGCGGCGCGCACGGCGACCGGCGTCACGGCAGGCGCGGTTTCGCGCTGCACGCGCGCAGCGTGGGTGATGTCGCCCGCGTAGACCGGCGGCGGCATTTCCTCGGCGGCATCGCTCGCCGCGCCCGCCACGGCGGTGCGCGCGAAGCTGCGCAGCGCCAGCGACAGGCTGCCGAGCTTCGCCGCCACGGCGATCACTTCGGCGCGATGCGGCGTGACTTCGAGCGTGACGGTGCGAGCGCTTACGCGGGTATCGAATTCCTTGCCTTCCTTCGGGCGCTGAAATTGCGAGCCGACGGCCAGCACGCGGACGCGTTGCGCAACCGTTTCACTCGTGATCGACATGTCGCGCGACGCGTCCTGACGGTCCATTTGCTGCGTAAGCAGCAGGTCGATGTAGTCGCCCGGCTGGATCAGACCGGCATTGCCCGAGACATCGTCGATGGCAACCGACACCGCGCGCATATCCGGCTTGAGCGTCGCGGCGAGAAAGCCCGGATCGCTCGCGGGAATCACGTCGGCGGCGACGATCAGCGCGTCTTTCGAGATTGGGTGGCGCAGCAGTGCGCCTTTGAGGACGGTCGCTTCCGCGCCTTGCACGATCGCGCCGGCGGGTACGGCGCTTTTATCGACCGCGCGCCATGCGAAATCGGACTCGCGCAAAAGCAGGCCCTCGGGCAGATCGGCTGCGGCGACGCGCACCATCTTGCTGGCCTCTTCGGGCGCGGCCGCCGGATGCGACGCGTTCATGAAGAGCGTGCGCGCGAGGATCGCGAAGATTCCCGCAGCGACCACGAGCAGGATGATTTTGAAGGTATTCGACATGACGGCCTGGACCTGGGAACTTGGTGAAACTCAAAAGCGAGGTAAGTGGAAAATCACCGGCAGCCACAGTCCGGTCCCGCCGCCCAGCGCCAGCGCGACGCCATAGGGCACGCCGCGCTTCGCCGACCACCAGTTGGCGAGGCGCCGCATGCGCTGCGGCGAATCTTGATGTTGCGTAGTGCTCTGGCCGCGCCGCTTTACGAAGCGCGCGGCCAGCATGCTGAACATCGCGACCGGCAAGCCGAGCGCGGAAATCAGCAAAAGGACCGGCCACGCGAGTGGCGCGCCGGTCCAGAGGAAAATCACGGCGGCGAGTTTGACGTCGCCTCCCCCGAGCCAGCGCAGCGCGAACAGACCGAAACCGATCACGAACGCAGCGAGCGCCACGGTGCAGTGGGTGAGAATGAGAGTGAGCGAATCGCCAGCGGCGATGGCGTCGACGAAATACAGGCCTCCCACGATCGCGACGAGCCGGGTCGGCAGACGGCGATGGCGGATGTCATAGGCGGCGAGCGCACACAGTGCGACGCAGGCGACAAGGCGGATGAGCGGTGACATGGTGGTGGCGAGCAGGTGTTGGCGGAACAAGGGACTTGTCCCGCCGAACGTTTGCTTCGTTTAGTGCGCAGCGGCCGCAGTGTTCGCGTTCAAAATCTTGTTGCTCGCGGTGCCGAACAGCGTCGTTATGTTGCCGCCCATCGTGACCGCACCGGCGCTCACCGCGCCGACGATCAGTGCTGCCAGAATTGCATATTCGATTGCGCTGACGCCGCGTTCGTCGCGGACAAAGCGTTGCATGAGTTGACGCATGGTAACTACCCCTTTTTGATGATTGGAAAGCTTCCTTCGGGGCGTACCGACGACTCGTGCGCACGCGAGGAAGTGAGCACATCGTATCCAGAACCGGGGAAAATAATTTACTGAACTGAGGGGTAAAAGACGGTTAATTAGACGTATAAAGTTTTCAGAAATTTTGCCGATAAGCGGCGCGCCGAATATCGACTTAAGCGAGTGAAAACTTGTTATTCGCAAAAAAACCGGTCGCGCGGAGCGCGTTGAGCAGCGCGGGAGAGCGCCGGTCGAGGTCGTTTTTCGCCGTATTGGTATTTTATTTCTCGGCGATTAAACGTTTGCGAGATTGTAGCCGCCGATCAGTCCATGCGCAACGTCCGGCAATATTTACGCGAGTCAAACGTTTGCGCGAGTTCGCGTGAGTCGCTAATAAGCGGGCGGTAAAAACGCTATAGGCGCGCAACAGCATTTCAATGCGCCTCGCGAACGATAAACGAAACCACGATTGCCTGCGCCGCCGACGCGCGATTGAGTTCTTCGTCGGGCGTGTTGGGCAGCGCGATGGCGATGGTCAGCGCGGCGAGCGCTGCAACGACGATGGCGGCGAGCCAGGTGGTGAGATACATAACCTTCCTCTCTGAATTTCTTGCGAGTTCAGGCGCCCGGGACATTTCTCGTCCCGGTTGAGGCTTGGACACGCTCGGTCGTCCGGACGGATGCAGCACGTTTCAATTGGCGCGTGCATGACAGTGACGTTCGACGGGCGGCGAGTTCGACATGCAACGCCACCTGAAAACGTCGCGCGCCTTCCAAACCCCGGCATTCAACGCCGGAAAATCGAAGGTCAGCGAAAGCTCAGGTTATCGGGCGCGTGCTGTATCGACAGCCCCACGAGCGTGGGGTCTTGAAGGAGGGATTGGAGGGAGGGATCGAGCGAAGGCGGCGCTTACTTAAACAAGCCAAGCCGCGTGCCCGCGCGCAAGGCGGGCACGTCAGAGCGAAATGAATCTACTGCGTAGCATCGATGCGGCCATACGTACCGGTCGAGTCCGACGGGCCGGTCGCGAAGAACAGCGTATTGACCGGCTGATTGTCGATACCATTGCCGAACGCGATGCCCCACAGTCCCGGCTCCGTCACACTCGCACCGCTCGCGACCTTGAGCGGACCCAGCGGCTGGCCGCTCACCGGATCGAACGCGTTGATGGTCCCGTCGCCGAAATTGCCGATCAGCAAATCGTTGCTGAACGCGCCGAAACTGGCAGGCGCCATCGCGACGCCCCACGGCGAATTCAGCGTGCCGTTCGCGGCGATCCGCTTGACCAGATGCCCCGCCGTATCGAACGCATCGACCACGCCGTTACCTGCGCCCGCCACATCTCGATGACCGTCCGGGCCGAGCTTCGCGTAGGTCACGTAGATCGTCGCGCCCACGGTCTGGATGCCGAACGGATTGAAACCAGCGGGAAGATTCGGGTCGATGAACGCGCCGCTCAATGTGACTTTCTTGAAGGTGCGGTCGAACATGTCGATCTTGCCGTTGTGGAAATCGGCGGCGTACAGCATGTTGGCGCCCGCGTTGTTTGCGATCGCGAGGCCCGTGTATTCGGCGGCGCCCGCGCCGTCGTCGTACGCGAGGACCGCTTGCGTCGCCAGCACTTTCGGCGACCATCCGGCAAGCGTGCCTTGCAGCGTCGCCCACACGAACACCGCGCTTCCCGTTTTGCCCGCGGACGTCACCGCAAAGTCCGCGCTGCTGTTGAACACGATGCCGGTCGGGCTTTCCGGCAGCCCGCTCGCTGTCGCCGGCAAGGTGACGACGAGCGGCTGCGCGGCACCGTTGCCGTCATAGAGCGTGGACGTTTGCGTCCCGTTGTTCGAAACCCAGACGAAGCCCGCTGGATTGAACACGATGCCCCAGGCGTTCCTTAAATGGCTGTCGATGGTCGGCGCGCTCACGCTGCCGTCCGATACTAGAACCGCCGCCTTGAAGCTAGCGGCGGCAGGCACGGTATTAGAACTGCCGCCCGTCATGCTCATGGTTGAATTCGAACTTCCGCCGCACGCCGCCAGCCCGAGAACGGCGGCTACGGCGAGCGCGAAAGCGTTCGCGGGTCTTGACATGCTCGTCTCCTGATCGTGATTGACGGCTTTATCCGCGCGGCAGGCGAACGCGGTCCTCCGCCGTAAAAACGCGGGTGATCGGGAGCCACGCTATGGATTGGATAACGGACGAGGAGGGCGGTTTATTCCGCAGCGGCCAAGGATTTGCGCGCATCGCATTGCTGCGATGCGCGCCATGCGACGGTCGTGCGCGGATCGCTAGCGGCCCGTGGCGTGAATGATCGCGCCGGCGAACTGCTCGACGTAGGCGGGCGAGGCGTCGCTCACGGCCCAGTAGGTCATGCCGTCGCGTTGCCAGACGGCGAGCGAGTAACCTTCGGGCGAGCGCGTGACGACCGGCGCGCTGGCGGCGCTGACGCCTGCCGCGTGCGATGGAAAGACATACAGGTCGATCGGATGCTTCAGATAGCGATACACGAGCACCGCCACCGCGCGATGATCCACATAATCGAGCCGCCCGCCGACAAGCGGAAAGCCTTGCGCCTGCGGATCGACGACAGGCGGCGCATAGTCGATCCGGCCGTTGAACCACGGCTTGACCGTGTGTTGATCGGTGGAGATGACGTCGATCGCCCGCGTCGACAACAACGCACGCACATGGCTCGCCACGACCTCTTGCGCGACATCGGAACCGTGCCGCGAAGGCTGTGCTGAAAAAAGCAGCATGGCGAAAAATGCGCCGAGCGCCCCGAGCGCGATCCCCGCGACACCGCCGCCCATGAACGGCCACCGCGCGCCTTGCAGCACGCCGAGCCATCCGGACGCGCCGGACGAACGCACCGGACGCGCGGGCTTCACACTTTCCAGCACGCGCGCCCGCAGATGCGACGGCGCATTTTCATACAGGACGCCGCTTCGCAGCGTCTCCCCGAGCGAAGACGTGTTTTTAGTTTCCATGACTGGATATCTCCGGATCGTGCGGCGGCGTCTTCACGAGACGCACGCTCTGGCGGCCGTTTCTCGCCTGCATCGCGCGTACGGCGGCAGCGAGCAGCGCGCGTGCACGCGATAGCCGCGACATGACCGTGCCAACCGGCAAGCCGGTCACCGCGGCCACTTCGCGATAGCTCATGTCTTCGAGTTCGCGCAGCACCAGCACTTCGCGATATTCCACCGTGAGCGCCGCCAGCGCCTGATGCACCAATTCGATATCGTCGTGACGCACGGCGAGCGTTTCCGGGTCGCCGTCGTGCTCGTCGCTCCAGAGCGGCTGCGCGTCGGCGTGGATTTCTTCGTCGAACGTGGCCGTTACGCCGTGCTGCGCGCGCTTTTTCCACTCCGTGAACCACGTATTGCGCACGATCGCGAGCAGCCAGGCGCGCGGCGTGTCGCCGGTATAGCCGTCGAAATAACGCAGCGCCCGCAGAAACGCTTCCTGAACGATATCGTCGGCGTCCGCGGGGCTGCCGCTCAGCCAGCGAGCAAGGTTGTACGCGGAATCGAGGTACGGAAGCATCAAAGCTTCGAAACGCGCGGCCGGGTCTCGTCCCATCGGTGGTCTCCTCGCCCGGTTGATCGTAAGCCGGCGTGATCCGGCCTCTCCCTTCACTTACTTCGCCACCCGCATTTTTATTCCCGGAATACGCGCGGGATCGAAGAAATATAAGCCGAATAAAGTGCGCGGCTCCGGAGTTTTACCGGCATGGGACGAAACACGTTCGTGCCACCTATCCCCGCTCAAGGAGCCCGACATGGCAGATAAAAAAGCTTTCTCACCCGACGACGCCGGCCAAGCGCCGCTCGCGCCGCTCGACCCGCACGGCTCCCGGCGGCGCACCGCGCTCAAGTGCATGGCGTGGGCGGGCACGGGCGTCGTGTGGACGCTCGCGGGCGGTGTGCCGGCATCGCGGCTGATCGGCTCGGCCGACGCCGCCGAAAACCACTCGCGCGCGTTCTCGTTCGTGCAGATCAGCGACAGCCATATCGGCTTCAACAAGGACCCGAACGTCGAACCGACGAGCACGCTGCAGCAGGCCATCGCCAACGTCCAGTCGATGCCCGTCCGCCCCGCTTTCATGATCCATACCGGCGATATCAGCCATCTGTCGAAACCGGCCGAGTTCGACACGGCGAGCGAGATCATCGGCGCGGCGCGGCTCGACGTGCATTACGTGCCCGGCGAACACGACGTGCTGAGCGAAGGCGGCCAGTCGTACTTCGACCGCTTCTCGAAGGCAGGCGCGCCGAAGTGGTACAGCTTCGATCAGGGCGGCGTGCATTTCATCGGCCTCGTCAATGTGCTCGATTTGCACGGCGGCGGTCTGGGCTTTCTCGGCGACGAACAACTGGCGTGGCTCGAACGCGATCTCAAATCGCGTTCGAGCAGCACGCCTCTGGTTGTTTTTGCGCATATCCCGCTCTGGTCGCTTTATCCGGAGTGGGGCTGGGGAACCGACGACAGCGCGCGTGCGCTTGCAATGATGAAACGCTTCGGCTCGGTCACCGTACTCAACGGCCACGTGCATCAGGTCGCACAGAAAGTGGAGGGCGAGATCAACTTTTACACGGCGCTTTCGACGGCCTTTCCGCAGCCCGCGCCGGGCAGCGCGCCGGGTCCGGGACCCATGAAGGTTCCCGCCGATACGTTGCGCACGTTGCTCGGTGTGCGCTCGGTCAACTTCGTGCCGGGTCAGGCGGATCTGGCCGTGGTGGACACGCGGCTCTCGGCTTGAACCGCCTCGCATTCAATCTTGAACTCGTGGAGAACACATGAAAACCCTGCAGAGAAGCACGAAAGTACTTTTTGCGCTGACGTTAAGCGGATTGCTGAATTGCGCACCGGCGATGGCGGCGAACACGGCGACGGTCGTGATCGGCAATTTCACTTTCGATCCACCCGTGCTGACGGTCGATGCCGGCACGACCGTGACCTGGGAAAATCGCGATGACATGCCGCACATGGTCGCGAGCGCCGATATGTCGCGCGTGATCCATTCGCCTGCGGTCGATTCGGGCGAGCGCTATTCCGCGACCTTCACACAGGCTGGCACGTACAAGTATTTTTGCTCGATGCATCCGCGCATGACGGGCACGATCGTCGTCAGATGAATGAGCCGGAGCGTCGCGCGGTGGAATAAGAAGAAATCCTCGACGGCGAATGCGGCAGTGCGGAACGAGAGTTGCTGCAATGCGGCGCGACCAGGGAGATCCGACATGTCTGCTTACGATGCACCGCATAAAGAATACGTCTGGCAGGTTCCACCCCGTTCGAAGCGCGAGCGCTCGAAAGCGGTCTTGATCGCCGATGACGATATCTCCTCGTCCCGCGCGCTCGCGCTTGCTTTCGAAGACGCGGGGTTCGTCGTCAATCTGGCGTTTACGGGGATCGACGCCGTGAGCGCAACGAAGCGTCTGCGGCCTGACGTCGTGCTCGTGGATCTGCTGATGCCGCTCGGCGATGGCTGGCAGGTTGCGGACGCGGTACGCGCGTCGGGAAACGCATCGATGCTGATCGCGCATACGAGCGTCTCGACGTATCCGGAGTGGGAGAAGTGCCAGCAGGCGGGCTTCGATGCTTTTTTTCTTAAGCCGTGCACGTTGCCGAATTTGATCGGCCTGATGACGACGTATTGCGAGCAATGAGCGTGTTCGTTTCGGCAAACGTCATGCTGAAGGGTTTACCCCTGATCGAACAATAATCTCTTGCGCGATCTCCGCTTAATTTTAAGCCGCCGCTTACCTAGACTGAGATCACTGGACGCGAACAAGGCGTTCGCGGCGAACGGAAAATTTTGGAGGTGTCATCATGAAATCGCTTATTCAAGCTGTCGCTATTGCTGCTGCACTCACTGTTCCTGCAGTGTCGTTCGCGCAATCGGCGCCTTTGAGCCGCGCTGAAGTGCGCGCGCAGTTGGTGCAGGTCGAGCAGGCTGGTTATAACCCTGCTGTCGCAAGCGATCCACGTTATCCGGCTGATGCGCAAGCCGCGGAGGCTCGGGTGGGGGCTTCGTCGGCGTCGTCGGGGTATGGCGGCGTTGCTGATGGCGCTTCAGCGTCGGGTGGTGCGCGTGCGCCGGTTCGCGCGGGTGCTAGCGATAACGCTAAGTCGATTTATTTTGGTAGTTGAGGCGGGGTTGGGGGTTTGTTGGCACGGTTGTGGGGGTTAGCTTTGGTGTCGTGGCCGCGCTTATCTTGCACTGGTTTTGGTTTGCCTGCGCTTCCTGTGAACTTGCGTTCGTGTCGGTTTATTAGCACGCCCCTGTGCGGGGCAGCAGTCACTTTCTTTGCTGCTGCAAAGAAAGTAACCAAAGAAAGCAGCTTGTCCGTCTAAGTGTCCACCACGAACCGTAACCGGGAGTGGCGCGCAAGCTGATTCGGCCATCGCACCACAAGACAGAGTGGAGCCGCTCATCCACCCCCGCAGGCACGAAGTGCCTGCCGGAACGGCATAACAAAAAAACAAACCCAGCGAACCATACCGACCGCTGGTTGTTAAATACGCCCATCGTCCGAGCGCAGCGAGGATGGACCTGACAAGTGCTGTGCCAATACCAACGAATACGAGTTGCCATAGTCAGCCTGCGTGCCTATCCGCAAGGTTATTCGAGGTGGACACTTAGGCGGATAAGCTGCTTTCTTTGGTTACTTTCTTTGCAGCAGCAAAGAAAGTGACTGCTGCCGCGCATAGCGGCGTGCTAATAGACCTACACGAAAGCAAGTTCTCAAGAAGCGGCCGAACATCAGACGGTGTAACCCACCCCCCACAAGCGGCCCCACGGCGCCAAACCGCCGTAACCCAACCAGCCCCACCCCAAGCGCCAGCGACCCCTATGTCTCTCCTAAGGATCAACGCGCAAACTATCCGGTTTCATATCCCGTTCGACCCCGTCAGGAAATGTCTTCGATATGAACGCCACAACGGCAGCCACGGAAGAAGCAGACGAAATCGGCACGCGCTGGCCGGTTGAGCTGTCGCCTGTGGACATCGAACATTCGGTCCGCCGCTTTCCCGGCGACAAGACCCACTTACGCAATCCGCCCGGGCCCGGTGAACTCGTCCTGTGGCGGCTGCGCACGGAATGGCAATTCGTCTCGGCAATGGATAGCGGCATCTGGCTCACGCCGAACGAACGCAAACGTCTGAGGACTTATCGGAATTCGGCGGTCGGGAAGCGTTTCGGCGTGGCGCGTACGGTGCTGCGCATGATCCTCGCCGCGATGTTCGCGTGCGATCCGGGCGACGTGCGGATCGAGGAAACGCCCGACGAGCGCTTGCAAATCAACAACAAGATCGACGGGCGCGCGGTGCATATCGATCTCGCCGTCACCGGCATCTGGATCGTGATTGCCGCCAGCGCGCAAGGCGTGGGCGTGGCGCTGGCCGCACCCGCTACAAACGACGAAGCCCCGGCGCCCGCTCTTATCGCCGAGCATGCGCGGAACGCGAGCCGCGCGCGCACAACGGCCACGTTCGGCACGAAGCCGCACGCCCAAACAATCGACTTTCCGATGCCCGGTGAGATCGTCGGCGCAGTGACGGTCGCCGCGCCCGTTACGCGTCTCACGGCCTTCGGCTGGACGCGCTAAAGCGCGCTACGCGCTCATCGATTCGACGAGTTGTCTTTCGAATCTTAGTGCGGCTTCGGTTGGGGTTGCGTCGGCGGCGACCGCTGCCGGGCAATCGCCAAGAATCGCCTTGACGCGGGCATAGGCGTCGCTAAACCCGCGAAGCTCGCGCGTGACCGGACGGTCATCGAGCCGTCTGCGCTGCAAGGCCAAATCCACCATTCGTTCGATCAATCCAAGCTGACGCTCGATGTACTCGATACACATCGCGCGGCATCGCGCCGATAACCCCGCGACCACGAGCACCGCGGGCGCGAGCGAAATCGTCAAGTGACCGCCTGGAGGAATGCGTGCGAGCGCTGTTGGCGAATCGAACAGTTCGCGGCGCAGCGTCGCGAACACCGCGCCGCCCCATATGTCCTTCTCTAGCGCCAGCGCGTTGCGTTTCTCGCCGATCACCCGCGCCGACGGCACATTGTGAATCCGTCCATCGGCCACGAATGCGTCCTGGCCCGCGGGTTCCTGCTCGCGAATGCACGCGGCACCCAGATAACTCGCGCTCGATTGCCGCGCCGCCAGCACGAGATGCTGAAGCGAGTCGGGGACGAGCGGATCGAGCGGCACGACTTCACACGTGAGCGGTTTGCCGGTGGCATGGAGACGGCAACGGCCGTCCACGTCCAGCGCGGCGCAACGCGCGAGCGACGGATAATCGAAACCTTGCGCCGAGATTGAAAACGATTCCTCGGGATGCGAGGCGGTTTGATGTAGCAACGCAGACAAAAGGGCATCGAACGCGGCGACGTCCGCCGTATCGAGCATGCCACCCGCGCGCCGGCGCGGCACGCGACTGATCGCGAGGCAGCCGACGAACAGATCGCGGTGTCTGAAAAGCTCCGGCAGCGACATCGCGGGCGGGCTGTTGCAGCATTTCCCGCACGCGGAGCACTCGAACGTGAAGCCGGAAGAAGGCGCGCTCACCACGGCCGGCGCACCGAATCCTGATAGCGCGTGAGGATGAAACGCGCGACATCGTTCGAGTGATACGCGGCGACGAGTTGCGCGACCCACGGCGCTGTCCGGTCACGTTCGCGCACGGCGATCACGCTCGCATACGGCGAGCGCGCGTCCTCGATACCGATGCTATCGCGCGCAGGCTGCAACCCCGCGCGCGTGGCGTCCGCGCTGTCGATCACGACGATGCTCGCGCTCTTCAGCGCGTCGTATAGACGCTCGTGCGGCACGCGGCGGATCTTGAGTTTCAGGCGATTGCTGGTGATATCGGCGAGCGTTGCGTGGAGTCCCGCGCTGTCCTTGAACGTCAGCAGCGTGAAGTTCTGCAGCAGGATCAACGCGCGTGCGGTGCCTTCCGGATCGTCAGGAATGACGATGCTCGCGCCCGGCTGCAATTGCGTGAGCGCGGTGAGCTTGCGCGAGTAGAGCGCCATCGGCAAGGTGATCGTCGTGGCTGCCGCCGCGAGCGGATAGCCGTGACGTGCCTTCTCTGAATCGAAATGCGGCGCGTCCTCGAAACTCGCCGCATCGATCCGGCTCGCAGCCAATGCGGCGTCGATCCGCGTGCTGTCCTCGAACTCCACGACGTCGAGTACCAGACCCTGGCGCGCCGCAGCTTGCCGGACCTGCTGCATGATTTCAGCATGAGCGCCAGGCGTCACGCCGATACGAATGGCCGGCGCCGCGACGGCGGATTGGATCAGCGCGACACCGAGCACAGCGGTCGAAAAAAGCAAGCGTGTGTTCATCAGCCGTCTCTCAGCACAGTGCGAAATCCAATGTGCGATGCAGGCAGATCCGCCTCCTGCTGTTCTCGCGACGAAGCGCGATACCGCACGCAGTAATCGCGTGCGCAGAGGAACGAGCCGCCCTTGATGACCATCGGCGTGTCGTGCCGGCGCGAGGGCGGCGCGACCGCCGCCGTGTCGCCGTTGGAGTGCGGCTGGTGCGGACCCGTGTACGGGTCTTTCGTCCATTCCCATGCGTTGCCGATCATGTCGTAGAGCTTGAAATCGTTGGCCGCATAGCAGCCGACCGGCGCGAGTCCGGCGTGGCCGTCTTCCTTCGTATCGAGCACGGGAAAGATGCCTTGCCAGTAATTCGCGGCGGGCTTGCCGTTGGCGTCGAGAGGCGCGGCGTCGAGATTCGCGCCCGCGTGACCCGCCTTGCCCGCGTATTCCCACTCGGCTTCGGTCGGCAGATCGCGGCCGAGCCAGCGCGCGTAGGCGAGCGCATCGGCTTGCGTCACGAGCGTAACCGGCTGGTTGGCCCGACCTTCGATACCGCTCGCCGGACCGCGCGGATGGTTCCATGCCGCGCCTTTCACCCAGTTCCACCATGCGAGGTCGCGCGCGTTCATCTCGTCGCGTGTCGGGACGTGAAAGACCACCGCGCCGCCCTGACGCTCGGCGTCGGTGACGTAGCCCGTCGCGCGGATAAACGCCGCGAACTGCGCATTCGTTACGTCGGTCTGATCGACCCAGAATCCGCCGACCTTCGCGCGCCCGTCGCCAGCGGGGCGTTCGTCGGCGTATCCGAGTGTGCTGCCGAACACGAATTCGCCGCCGCGCAGATGCACCATGCCGGCCCTCGGGTCGTCGCGCCAGCGGCCCGGCAAGCCGCTGTACCGCGCGCATTGACGCTCGGAGCCGAGCGCGGCGAGCGGACGCGAATCGTTCTGTTGATCGAAGGCGCTTGCGCTGCGGTCATGAATCGCCGATGTCGCGAGCGCGGCGGAAAAGCCCGCCGCGAACAGCGCGGCCGCACTCGCCGCGCCGAGCAGCCAGGGACGAAGTGTCATCGCGTGTCCGTGCTTAGTAGTAGCCACGCGGACGCAGCGGTTCCACACCGCCGACACCGCTCATGTAGCTCTTCCACTGCTGCACGAGACCGTCGATAACCGATGCGTTTTGTGCGGCCACGTCAGTGGTTTCGCCGCGATCGGAGGTGAGATCGAACAACTGCCAGTGACCGTCGACAGGCCCGAGCGGCGGCTCGGTCCACAACGCTTTCCAGCGTCCATCCGCGCTGCGCAGATAACCGCGGCCATACGCTTCGTCGCCGAATGCGGTCGTGTGGACCTCACCGGTCGCCGTGCCGTTGAGCAGCGGCAACAGCGATTGCCCCGTCACCGGATACACATAGCGGTTGTTGTAGATCACCTTGCCCTTGTTCTGGTCCGCGCCGGTCAGCGTGTTCAGGAGCGCGGGCGCGGCCTGCGTCGGCGGCGCGATCTGCGCGACGGCGAGGAACGTGGCGGTGTTGTCGGTGACGTGCGTGAACGCGCGCAAGGTCGGGCTTTGCGTCGTCTGGCCGGGCAAGTGGACGATAAGCGGTGTCGATACGCCGCCTTCGCCCGAGTAGCCCTTGGTCAGGCGGAACGGTGTCGCGCTGACTTCGGCCCAGCGCAAGCCGTATTGCAGACGCTTCGCGTTTTGCGCGCCGTTGTCCGTGCCGAGCGTGTCGAAGACGGCATCGGCGGCATTGGCGGTGTCGGTGGCTGTCGGGTCCGCGCCCGAATCGATCGGCCAGCCTTCCGCGCCGTTATCCGACTGGAACATGATGAACGTGTTGTCGTATTCGCCGATGTCCTTCAGATGCTGGATCAGCAGGCCGATGTTGTTATCGAGATTCTCGACCATGCCCGCGTAGATTTCCATGTAGCGCGCCTGCGATTTCTTTTCGGCTGCCGACAGGCTCGACCACGACTTGTTGACGGTGCCCGGACCGTAGTCCGTGTAGCCCTGCGCCGCGCTGTTGACCGCGCTCACATACTTAGCGTTGACGGTGCCGTTGTTGGCCGTCGCGGGCGATGCAGCGAGCGTTTCCGATGCGCCGCCGTACGGCGTGAAGTCGTTCGGAATGATGCCGAGCGCCTTTTGCCGCGCGATACGTGCCGCGCGGATCACGTCGTATCCCTGATCGTATTTGCCCGTGTAGTTATGCAGATACGGCTCCGGCACTTGCAACGGCCAGTGCGGCGAGGTGAATGCTGCATAGGCGAAGAACGGCTTGCCGTCGCCCTTGTTGGAGTCGATGTACGAGATCAGGCGCTGCGTGTAGAAGTCCGTCGAGTAGAACACGGCGGGACTGCCGCCGGTGCCGCCGGGTTGTCCCGGCTGACCGGGCTGCACGTACTGGCCGTCTTCCGTGTAGTTCTTCGATCCGGCCGGCTCGTGCGCGAAGTGGTTGGTCGCCGCGCCGCCGAGCAGCGCGTAGCTGTGCTCGAAGCCCCACTGGTCGGGCGTCTGGCCGCCGCCCGTCGTGCTGCCGACAATGCCCGAACCGATGTGCCACTTGCCGGCCATGTAGGTGTGATAGCCGCCGTCCTTGAGCAACTGCGCAACCGACAGCGCGCGGTCGTTCAGATAACCTTCGTAGCCCGGCAAGCCTTTGCGTTCATCGGTCGGAACACCCATCGTGCCTTCCCCGACGAGGTGATGATCGGTGCCGGAAATCAGCATCGCGCGGGTGATCGCGCAGACGGTGCCGGTGTGCTGGTTCGTCAGAATGCGGCCGGACTGTACGAGGGCGTCGAGGTTCGGCGTATTGATTTCGCCGCCGAACGCGTGGATGTCGGAGTAGCCGAGATCGTCGGCCATGATGTACAGAATGTTCGGGCGCTTTTGCGCGACGACGGGCGGTTTGGCTGAATCGTCCGATGAACCGCAGGACGCCAGCGCCGCCAGACTGGCGACAGCCACGCCGATTACACCGAGCCGGATGGAAGGGAATTGCGATCTGAGTGTTGTCATTGTTTTGAGGATCGGAGAAATCGAGCGGCGATATTAGCAACGCATTTCGCGTCGCCAAACGCATGATTTCTGCGTTGCTTACGATGATTTTTACTAAGACGCTTGTCGAGTTGGGTTTCGGGGCTGCTATTCGTTAGGCGGTTTGCATTCCGTCACGAAACGCACTACACCTCTTCGATGTAAGCCTTCAGACGCCAGTGCGCGTCGGTACGGTCGATCCGCATGCCGCGCAGCGTGTCGAGTAGGGGAATGAAGCGCGGATCATCCACGGCCAGTTGAGGCATCGTGTCGCCTTTGCTGAACCGGCGCGTGGCTGCGGGGCTGTATTCGTCGGCTGGCCGCACGCACCAGATGCCGTCCTGCGGACAGACTTCGCCCGTATACACGGTCGTACCCAGCGGCACGCGCTCGGTCTTCGCGCTCTTGACCGGCGCAAGAGGAAGGCCGGTCGCGGGATCGAGATTTTTCTCGCGGGCGAGACGGTCGATCAGGTTGTCGTCGGGCTTTTGCGGCGGCACGGCCGCGGCCTGGTCCTTCGCCCACTGGAACGTGCCGTCCCACGCGGGCAAAGGTGCCGGCGGCAGCGGTACGATTTTGTCGATATCGGGGACTTTGGGGTTCAGACCTTCGTTAGCGTCGAGGAATTTGCCGATCAGCTTGTAGCGGTGTGAACGTTCGGGATCGTTCGGAACAGCAAGGTAGTTCAGGCGATCGTCCGGTGGGGGGCCATTGAAGCCGCTTTCCAACGCCCACGCGGCCTGGCTGTTTCCCGCCATGACGCCCTGCTGGAAAGCTTTGAGTGCTTCGGCGTAGAACTTATCTGTCGAACGGTCAATGCCCAGTTCGCTCGCCGCCCTGCCGTGCCCCTGGTCGGCGGAGCATTTCCACATTTGCCGTGCAATATCTCGTGCATCGTCGACCGGAAACAGCTTTTGACCAACGTAATACTGTGCGTCCGGACTTCCCAGATCCGCCGCCTTGCGGAAATAGCGCAGGGCCGTCTCACTATTTTGCTTCAGGCCATAGCCGAGTTCGAGATAGTGACCGATATCGTAATAGCCGGCCGGCACGCCTTGTTTTACCAGTTGGATCGCCAGATCGACTGTCTCTTGCGGTGCGTTTGGCGAATCAGCCAACCCCGTCGATACCAGTTGCTGAAGGTTGGTGTTGGCCTTGTAGTGATCGTGGGCTGCCGCGATCCGGTAATACCGCGCGATATCGGCGAAGTCCTTCGGGCCGTCCTGCTTTTGCAGCCAGCGGGCGTATTTGAACAACTGGTCTGCATCGGCGTCGATCGGCGGTAAGCGTACCGGTCACCTTGGCCCAATTTTCCGGTTGTAGCTTGAGGCGGAAGCGGCGATCGGCGGGGATCGCCTTGTAGCTATTCGAATAGGGCTCGTCGCGCGCGCCGCGATGCGTGACTTCTACGATTACCTGACCTTTTGGCGCATCGGGCAAATTGATATCCATTTCCAGCACGCGTCCCGGCTGCAACGCCAGCACGCTGCTTTCGCCTTCATAGACGACTTGCCCCGCAATGGCCGCCTCATGGCGAAGCTGCGCTTCCCACTTCGCGCCCGCCTGATCGAGGTGGTTCGTGCCGTAGATATAAGGCTGGCCGTAGGTCGTGGAATCGTCGGGTGCAACGTTGGACCTGTCGCGAAAGCGCTCCCACGACTGTTCGGGGTTGTAATCCGCCACGGTGAACGATTGCGGCACGGTTACGGCGTGGGTCTTGATCGCCGTTACCGCCTCGATGCCTTCCGCGTTAAGCCCCGCCGATTCGCGGTACGGCACGATCAAACGTGGATCGTAGAGGTAATGGTCAATGTCATCGCCGAAAGCGGCCTGATCGCCGTATTCGGTTTCCACGATGTAGCAATAGATGCCAGCCTTTTCCATCAGCATCTGGACATAGGCCAGATCGCTTATCTGGTGCTGCATGCGGAACAGGTGCTTGCGGTACTGACCGCGCAACCTGAACGACATCTGCTCGGGCCGGAAACCGTGGCTACGCAGGATCGCCGCGATAATCTCCGGCGTACTCGCGTTCTGGAAGATTTTCCTGCGCGTCACCGCCGCCAGTCGCGCGAAATGCGACTTCAGGACGACTTCGTACCTTATAAAGTCGTTCGTCGTCTGGATCGTGGAGAAGCGCGAGATGAAGCCGGAGAACTTTCGCACCGTTCCATCGTCAGGCACGATAGAAAACGTTGCGTCGAGATTCAGATAGTCGGTGCGCGCAAGTTGTAGCGGATGCGTCAGCTCGATACGCACTCCGGTCGGCGCGCCCATCTTCTCAGTCGCCTCGAACGACACCACGGAAAGTGCCGCGGCGCTCTCCGTACCGGGTACATCGAGAAAATATGCTTGGCGTCCCGTGACGCCCTTGCGTAACAAATCAAAATCTCCCACTTCGTGCTCCCCGAAGCGTCAGCGATCCAGTAACATCTGCTAGATAGCTGACGACAAATAACTTAGGGATACGAAGGTAAATGAATCCATCCATAAGACAACGTCGGGCGACAAATCTTGACTGAAATTAACTCACGGCTCAAAAGCAAAACGGCCGGACACGCTCACTCAAGAGCGTATCCGGCCATCAGAACCGGGAAAGGATCTCGCCGAACTACTTCAAACCAATCACGGCGCGTCGATCGCGAGCGGTCCGGGCGCGACGCGCGATGTCAGTTCAGGAAAGAGTCGCGGATACAAAAGCCCCGCGATCACCGCGCCGATCAGCGGCGCGAGCCAGAAGAGCCAAAGCTGGCCGAGCGCGGGCGCGCCGACGAACAGCGCCGGCCCGGTCGAGCGTGCCGGATTCACCGAAGTGTTCGTGACCGGGATGGAAATGAGGTGGATCAAGGTCAGGCACAAGCCGATCGCGATCGGCGCGAAGCCGGAAATCGCGCGGCCGTCGGTCGAGCCGAGCACCACCAGCACGAAGAAAAACGTCATCACGACTTCGCAGATGAACGAAGCCGCAAGCGTGTAGTGGCCGGGCGAACGCTCGCCGTATCCGTTCGTCGCGAAGCCGGCCGTTACGTCGAAGCCGGGCGCGCCGCTCGCGATCAGATAAAGCACGAGCGCGCCGAGCGCACCGCCGATCACTTGCGCCACGATATAAGGGCCGAGTTCGCGCGCGGGTAGCCGTCCGGCGCACGCGAGTCCGACACTGACCGCGGGGTTCAGATGCGCGCCCGAGATATGGCCCAACGCATAAGCCATCGTCAGGACAGTGAGGCCGAACGCCAGCGAGACGCCAGCGAAACCGATACCTGTTTCCGGAAATTTGGCCGCCAGAACCGCGCTGCCGCATCCGCCGAGTACGAGCCAGGCCGTTCCGAAAACTTCAGCCGCAAGCCGATGCTTCATTTGCATTTTGTCGCTCCGATCAAGTGAATCATTATTTCAACCGGAGTAATCGATGCAGTCGATTATTTACTCCGGCGGCACGTGAAATAGCTCGCGGATTATTCCGACAATTTCCCGCATCCGCTGAAAGGGCGGGCAAAGAAAACGACATTGTTTTTATATCGCCGACAGGCGTGAAGGCGCGGCACCGTATAGCGATCAGTGGACGACCGCATTGATCCGTTGCGGCGGAAACGGATCACTTAATTTATAAATCATTAATGAAACTATTCAAGGCAATATTTCGCGGGACGTCACAAAAAGAAATCGAAAATCCCTTTTGCCGGTTCGCTAAACCCTAATGCCAGGCTATTGCGAGAAAGATACTAAACGATAAAGCGAATTCAATGGCCGGGAATATGTCCGGTTTTGTTTTCTCATACCATTGAGCACGCGCAGCGTGAGTGCGCGGCGAACGCGCCCGCGCAATCGTCAGGCTACTTTTCTGTCGTTCGCCCATGACCACAGCGCGTCGGGCGGCATCGCCTTCGAGAACAGGAAGCCCTGTAGTTCGTCGCAGCCGATGCCGCGCAAAATCTGCGCTTCGCGTTCGCTCTCCACACCTTCCGCCACGACGCGCAATCCCAACTGATGCCCGAGTTCGATGATCGACTTGATGATGGCGAGATCGGCGGGCGCATCGAGCATGTCGTGCACGAACGCACGGTCGATCTTGAGGCGGTCGAGCGGAAAGCGGTTCAGATAGCTCAAGCTCGAATAGCCCGTGCCGAAGTCGTCGAGCGACAGCATGACGCCGAGCGCGCGCAGCGAATTGATCGCGTCGAGATAGTTTTCCGCGCTGTCCATCAGCACGGTTTCGGTAATCTCCAGTTCGAGCATCGCCGGCGCGACGCTGTGCGCGGCGAGGCTGTGCCGCAGCGTGTGAGCGACCTCGGCATCGCGCAACTGAATGGCCGACAGGTTGATCGATACCTTGACGTCCATCATGTCCTCGTCGCGCCAGCGTGCCATCTGGCGGCACGCTTCGTCGATCACCCACGCGCCGATCGGGATGATCAGCCCGGTTTCCTCGGCAATCGGAATGAAGCGCGAAGGCGGCACTGCACCGAGTTCCGGACTGTTCCAGCGCAGCAAGCCTTCGACGCCCGCGAGCGCGCCGGTCCTCGCGTCGAGACACGGCTGGTACGCGAGGCTCAACTCGTTGCGCTCGATGGCCGAGCGCAGACACGCTTCGAGCGAAAGCCGGAGACGTGCGCGTTCGGCCATGTCGGCGGAGAAAAACTTCACGAGGTTGCGGCCGGCGGCTTTCGCCTGATACATCGCGGCGTCGGCGTTCTGCATCAGCGAACTGATGTCGTCGCCGTCGGCCGGATACATCGCGACGCCCACGCTGCACGAAACCTGCAGACTCACGCCGCCGATCTGATGCGGCTCGCGCAATAGCGGAATCACGCGTTCATCGATGATCCGCGCGGCTTCCGCCGGATCGCTCACGCCGCTCAGGATCACCGTGAACTCGTCGCCGCCGAGCCGGCTGACGGTATCGTTCGAGCGCACCGCGGCAAGCAGACGCCGCGAGACCGAGCGCAGCAAGCTATCGCCGACATGATGCCCGAGCGAATCGTTGATGTTCTTGAAACGGTCGAGGTCGATGAACAAAACGGCTACGCCGTGCTGGCCGCGCTCGGCCTTGTCGAGTTCGCCGCCGAGCCGCTTGGTGAACAGCGCGCGGTTCGGCAGTTCGGTGAGCACGTCGTGCTCCGCGAGAAACTGGATGCGCGCCTCGCTGCGCTTGCGCTCGGTCACGTCGATCAGCGTGCAGATGTAATGCGACACCTGTCCGCGCTTGTCGCGCACCGCACTCGCGATCAGCCACGCGGGATAGTCGCCGCCTTCCGGCCGGCGCACCAGGCCTTCGCCTTGCCAATGGCTCGCGCGCCCGACCGCCGACGCCACGCTCGCAGACATGTTTTCGCCGGCAGTGCCGATGGCACCGATGGATATGAAATCGGGCTGCTTGCCCATCACGTCGTCGGCGCCGTAGCCGGTCGCGCGATAGAACGCGGCGTTCGCGGTGAGCAGACTGAAGTCGCAGTCGAGAATCAGAATCGCCTCCGACGACGCTTCGAAAACCTTCGCCCACAGTTCGAGCCGCTGCTCCATCAGTTTGATCTGGTTGATCGGCGTGAAGGCCGTGAGCACGGCGTCCTGGCCCTGGAACACCATGCGCCGCGCGGAGAGCATCGCCCAGGTCGGTTCCTTGGTCGCGCTCCAGCGGACCTCGAATTCATCGACGGCCTCGCGGTCGGACAACTGCTGGAAAAAGCGCGCACGTACAGCGGAATCGAGACCGCGCGCCCATGGATCGGATTCGCAGTTGTTGAGCCAGTAGAGCGCGGGCTTGTTGACGTGCAGGATTTCGTGGCCCGGGATGGCGGTGACCATCATCGGGACCGGCGTCGCTTCGACGAGCGCATATTGCGCCGCCGATGCACGCGCCGTCGCGGCGAGTTCCTGTTGCGCGTCGCGCTCGCGATCGAGCTGGCCGAGCATTTCGTTGAAGCCGGTGACGAGCTGGCCGATCTCGTCCTGACTGTCCCAACTTGCGCGCAACGAGTGGTCGCCAGTGCGACGCACGGTGTCCATCACGCGCGCGAGTTGTCTGAGCGGCCGCGAGATATGCTGCGCGACGAAGTACACCATCACGAGAATCGCGCAGAGCAGGAACAGCGCCGTGCCGAGATGCAGCCACATGCGCGAATAGAGACCGCTCACGCGCGCGTGCAGGAGATCGTCGAGTTCCGCGCTCGTTCTGCGCCACGAATCGTGCGCGCGTGCCACCACGGCTTGCTGCGCGGCATCGGCGCGCCGGAGCATCGCCGTATCGGCCGAGGCGCCGCTATCCACGACTACGCGCGCCGCATCGCGATACGCTTCGACCGATTGCAGCATCTCGCCGACCGAGGGCGCGAGCAGCATCGTGAGCGAGTGATTGGACGCGGTGGCTTCGGCGAAATCCGATTTGAGCCCTTGCAGCACGGCGTCGAGCTGCCCTTCGAGCACGAGGTAGCGCGTGCGCATGACCTCGGCTTTCGCAACCGCGCTTGGCGTGTCGTGCAACTGCACGCCGATACCGTTGATCGCATCCAAGAGCGCGGGGTAGCGCAAGATCGACAGCGACATGGCGTAGTAGCTGTCGAGGTCGGGATCGAGAATGAGGTTCGACTGGTTGCCCACGCGCGTGATGAGTTCGCGGCATGCATGCAGCGCGTCGTCGATTGCGGCGGTGTTGGGCGCGGGCTGTTGCGCGAGCGCTTCGAGCGCGCCGCGAACGCGTTCGTTGAGCGCGGCGCTTTCCATGTTTGCGCCGTAGCGTGTCTCGGCATCGGCGAGATCGCGCGCGTCCCGCGAGAGCGTCGCGGTGGAGAGTGGCCGACCGGCGCCGATCATCGCGACATCGACGAGCGCGTCGCGCACGGTCCGCACATACGCATTGCCGACGATTTCCCGGTTAGAGAAATCGATCGCGATGTACTTCTCATGGATCAGGATGCTGCTGATGAACACGACCGCGCTCAGGTCGAGCAGATAGATGAGCAGCAGTTTTCGGCCGACCCGCAGTCGAGCCAGAAACCGGAAAAACAGGTTCCGCTTCATGGTATCCAGCCAGTTCAGTGATGGCCGACCGGGCGGCTGTTTCTTTGCCGGGATTAGCCGCGGTCGGACCGTTTGGGCATGGCCGGGGGACGTCGCCCGGTTGCCTGTCTCTTAGCTTATCGGCCGAACGTTCGCGTTCTTTAGCGGATGCTTAAAGTTCACCGATGTGGTGCGGGGGGCGGTTTTGTGGTGCGTTGGGGAAACGTTGTTTTCACTGGTTTAGCGCACGGGGGGGGTGTTTGCTGGCGCCTTTGCTGTTGTTTGCCTGCGCTTCTTGAGAACTTGCTTTCGTGTAGGTCTATTAGCACGCCGCTATGCGCGGCAGCAGTCACTTTCTTTGCTGCTGCAAAGAAAGTAACCAAAGAAAGCAGCTTATCCGCCTAAGTGTCCACCACGAATAACCTTGCGGATAGGCGCGCAGGCTGACTATGGCAACTCGCATTCGTTGGTATTGGCACAGCACTTGTCAGGTCCATCCTCGCTGCGCTCGGACGACGGGCATATCCGAAAACCATTGGTTTGTTTATTTTTTGGGTTATACCCAACCGCCAGGCACGAAGTGCCTGTCGGGATGGATGAGCGGTTCCACTCTGTTGTGTGGTGCGATGGCCGAATCAGCTTGCGCGCCACTCCCGGTTGCGGTTCGTGGTGGACACTTAGTAGGTCACGCTGCTTTCTTTGGTTACTTTCTTTGCAGCAGCAAAGAAAGTGACTGCCGCCGCGCATAGCGGCGTGCTAATAGACCGACACGAAAGCAAGTTCCCAGAACGCACAGGCGCACAAAACCAACAGCGCCAGCAAAAAAAGCCCGTCTACCCCTGCGTCCCCGACGCACCATCCGCCGGCGCGGCATGATGCAACTCCGGATGCGCAAGCGTGAACCCCTCCGACTTCACCGGCTCGGCAGTCTTGCGCATCTTCGCGACCTGATCCGCCGTGGCACGTCCACCCGTATTCCCCCAGCTCGTCTGAACGAACGAGACCACATCGGCGATCTGCTGATCGTTCAGAATGTCCGCATACGGTGCCATCGTAATAGCCGACGGCGCAGTCTTCGTCGCGGGCATCGCGCCGCCCGACAGCACGATATGAACGGCCGAAGTAGGATTGGACGTCTGCAGAACCGGATTGCCCGCAAGCGCTGGAAACGCGCGCCCATTGCCCCGTCCGTTCGACTTGTGACAGCCCGCGCATCGATCGAGATAAAGCTGCGCGCCCGCTATGTTCGGCACCTGGCCGACGTACAGCGCCTTCGAAATCGCGCTGTCGTAAGCGTAGGGCTTCTCTTCGGTGCGATACGGCTGCAACGTCTTCAAATACAGCGCAATGCTGTTGAGGTCGGTGTCGTTCATGTACTGCATCGAATCGACCACCACGTCGTTCATCGCGCCGAACGAAGCCGTGCGATGCGTGCGGCCGCTGTGCAGGAACTCGACGATCTCCGCCTGGTTCCACCCGGCAAGCCCGCCCCCGTGCTCGTTGCGCAGGCTCGGTGCGATCCATCCGTCGATGGCGCTCCCGCCCGACAAGTAGATCGGGTTGTCGTTGCCGAGGGCCTTTTCCTGCAACGCCACGCCGCGGGGCGTGTGGCAACTGCCGCAGTGTCCGAGACCTTCGACGAGATACGCGCCGTGTTCGGCGGACGCGTCGATACCGGCGGTTTCCGCGTACGGCGCGGGCGTCGGCGCGAACATCGCGCGCCAGATTTTCAGCGGCCAGCGCATCGAAAGCGGCCAGGGAATATCGTTTGCGCGATTGGCTTGATCGACCGGGGCCACGCCATGCTGGAAATACGCGTAAAGCGCGTGCATTTCGGTGTCGTTCACGCGCGAATACGACGGATACGGCATCGCCGGATACACCGCATAGCCCGACTTCGTCTCGCCATGACGCATCAGCGCGGCGAAGTCCTCGTAGGTCCACGCGCCGATACCGGTCTTCTGGTCGGGCGTGATGTTGGTCGAATAGATCTTGCCCATCGGCGTGGCAATCGCGAGGCCGCCCGCGAACGGCTTGCCGTTTCGCGCCGTGTGACACGCGATACAGTCGCCTGCGCGCGCGAGGTATTCGCCGCGCGCGACCTGCTGCTGATCGGCGGAAGCGGCGGTCGCCGCGTGCGCGATGCCGCCAACGCTCGCTGCAAGGACAAGCGGCAAGGAGACGAGATGCTTGAACATTTTCATTGTTATCGTGTCCTCAGGCGTCGATCAGAGGACGCGGATCTTTCAGGTATTGTTCGCGGATCGCCTTGGCCGACCAGTAGGCAAGTGCGGTGGCGAGGCCGGTCGGGTTATAGCCGATCCCCACAGGGAACACGCCCGATCCCACCGCGAAGACGTTGTGTACATCCCAGCTCTGCAGATAACGATTCAGCACGCTGTTGCTGCGGTCCGGACCCATCGCGACGCCGCCCGCCCAGTGCGTCGTCTGATACGGACGCAGATCGAGGTGATCGCCGAGCTTCATCACGGTTGTCGAAACGGACTTCGGGTTCATCGCCTTCGCGACCTGCTGCATCTGTCCGGTCACGTACTGGCTCATGCGGATGTCGTTATCCTTCCAGTCGAACGTGAAGCGCAAAAGCGGCTGACCGAAGCTGTCCTTGTAGGTCGGATCGAGATCGAGATAGCAGTCGCGATACACCATGTTCGCGCCGTGCACGTCGAACGAAACGAAGTTGGTGAAGCTGTCCTTCGCGGCCTTCTTCCATGCCGCGCCCCATTTAGGCGTGCCGTCGGGAACGGGCACGCCCGAGATCGGCTTCACGCCGGCCGGGTTACACCAGACCGGCGCGCCGCCGACAAAGCCGAGCGCGCTGTGATCGAAGTTATCCGCGTTGAAGTCGTCCAGCGCCACACCGTTGCCGCCCGCGCCGATGAAGTTGTTGGTGTTCTTGCCAGGCTCGAAGAACGCCTTCACCGTCGACATGGTCTGGTAAGCGACGTTCTTGCCGACCGCGCCTTCGCCCGTCACCGGGTCATACGGCTTGCCGATCCCCGACACGAGGAACAAGTGCGCGTTGTTATAGGCGAACGTGCTTGCGATCACGAGCGCTGCCGGTTGCTCGACAGTGTCGCCTTTCGCGTCGATGTAGGTCACGCCGGTCGCCTTTTTCTTCGTGCTGTCGAGGTTGATGCGCAGCACGTTGCAGTTCGAACGCAACTCGAAGTTGGTCACCTGCTTGAGCGCGGGCAGGATGTTGACGTTCGGCGATGCCTTCGAATAGTTGTAGCAGGCGTAACCCGAGCAGAAGCCGCAGAAGTTGCACGGACCCATCTGGCAGCCGTACTGATTCGTGTACGGTTGCGAGACGTTTGCCGACGGCTCCTGAAATGGATGCAGCCCGACTTCGCGCGCGGCTTTTTCGAAAAGATGCGCTGTATAAGGCGTTTTCTGCGGCGGCAGCGGGAAATGGTCCGAACGGTTAGCCTCGAACGGATTGCCGATACCGTTCGCCACCACTTGGCCCTTCACGCGATACGCCTGGCCCGACGTCCCCATCATCTTCTCGACGAAATCGAAGTGCGGTTCGAGCTCTTCGTAGGTCACGCCGAAGTCCTGAATCGTCATGCCTTCGGGAATGAACTTGCGGCCGTACTTTTCTTCGTAGTGGCTCTTGAGCTTGAGTTCTTCCGGATACACGCGCCAGTGCTGACCCGACCAATGCAGCCCCGCGCCGCCGACGCCCTCGCCCGGCTTGAACGCGCCGATCTGGCGATACGGCAGCGCTGTATCGCCCATGTTGTGGCGGAACGTGAAGCTCGTCTTCGACATGTCCTGAAACAGCTTCCAGCGTTGCAGGTAAGTCAGTTCGTCGAGTGTCTTCGGATACGCCCCGTCCGGGTAGGTGTCCCGGTATGCGCCACGTTCGAGCGCGAGCACGGTGAGTCCCGCCTCGGTCAATTCCTTCGCCATGATGGCGCCCGTCCAGCCGAAGCCGACGATCACGACATCGACCGGCTTCATCGTCTTATCGGTCATTTTCTTATCCGTAGTGTGGGGTCGCGAGGGCGCCGATATGCGCGGAAATCCCGTATGAAACCGGTTCCATTCCAAGGCGCATGCAGTGCCCGCAGGCGGTCGTTCAGCCGATGGAAACCGGCGGCAGCGGATAGCGCTTGCCGTATTGCTCGACCATGTCCATGTAGTCGGCGCGCGCGCCCGGGAAGTTGATCATTCGCCAGGCGTCCATGTTCTTGTTGCCGCCGTGCTTCGGATCGCAGAAATAGCCTTCGCGCGTGTTCTGCAGCAACTGGGCGAAGAAGTCGGCGGGCGGCACGTCGCCGATGGCGAGCTTGCCGTGTTCGAGTTCGCCGATCACCGCGTCGCGGGTCGCTTCGTCGAGTTCGCTGAAGGACTTGCCGTGTGCGTCGTGGATCGATTTCTCCAGCCCGGCGAGCGCGCTGCGGTACAGCGTGCGCGGGGAGAATTCGAGTTGATAGCCCATCAGCGGCGACGCATTTTGCGCGAACGGCGGGTGCATGTACCACAGCGCGCCGAAGCCGTAGGGCTGGTTCATCTGCAGGTCGATGAACTCGGCGACGCCCGCTTGCAGCGCGCCCGGCCCGGTTTCATCGGCGGGGATGAGACGGTCCACCAGCGCGTTGAGCGTGGTCCATTCGGTGGCGGTGAAGTATTTGGGTTTGAACGGTTCGGCGTCGGCGGCCGACGCGACTTTGACGATGGCCGAACCCGCGACGCCCGTGCCGACCGCGACGGCAGCCGGGGCCATCTTGAGCGCGTCGCGCAGAAAAGCACGGCGCGCGGGGGAAATTCCGATGGGTTTCATGGAGTCAGTTTGAATAGTTGTGCCGTCCGCGACGTTCGGCGGCATCTTGTCGACGTCACCGGTCTTTTGAACCGGCGCGTGTCTTCCTCCACGATTCGCCGCTAGCGATCTCTTCGTATGCGCCTTGAGCGGGCGCGGCCAATTGTCCCCTAATAGGGAGTTGGCCGCGCCGCCTTTCCGGATAAACACTTTCTCGAAACGCGTAAATATTAAGAAAAATGAAAGGCGTCGCATGACCGATTTGGCCGGCCGATAATGCAGAAAAGCCCTTGAAACAAGGGCTTTTCTTATATCGGACTCGTCAAGCGGCTTCGGCGAAATCCGCGAGTATCTCGTCGCGAAGCCGCACGAACGCGGTATCGCTGCGACTGCGCGGACGTTGAAGTCCGACCTCGACAACACGCCCGATCCGTCCAGGACGCGCCTGCATCACCACCACGCGGTCCGCAAGAAAGACGGCCTCGTCCACGTCGTGCGTGACGAGGATCATCGTAATGCGTTCGTGTTCCCAGATGCGCTGCAACTCGTGTTGCAGGCGGCTGCGGGTAAGGGCGTCGAGCGCACCGAACGGTTCGTCGAGCAGCAAGAGGCGCGGACGATTCACCAGTCCGCGCGCGATCGCGACGCGTTGCGCCATGCCGCCCGAAAGCTGATGCGGAAAGTGATGCTCATAGCCGCGCAATCCGACCAGACCGATATGATCGGCCACGGCGCGCCGCTTCGCTTCCTTCGACAATGGCGAGTTCTTGAGCGCGACCGCGATGTTCTGTTCGACATCGAGCCACGGGAACAGGCGATGATCCTGGAACACGATCCCCCGCGCGAGGTCGGTGTTATGAACGCGCTCGCCGCCGAACGCGATCTCGCCGTCGAAGCGGTCGTCAAGTCCCGCGATCAGGCGCAGCAGCGTCGATTTTCCGCAGCCGCTCGCGCCCACGATGCTCACGAATTCGCCGCTTTGAACGGCCAGATCGATGTGATCGAGAACAGGGCGCGCGGCGTCGTCGCCGGGGAAGCGCTTGCTGACTTGCCTGATGTCGAGCCTGCTGTCGGCGTGTTGCATGACGGTGGACATGTCGATAAAACCTCTGCTTAAGAGTGAGCCGAAACCTAGCGCGCCGTTTGCGCTGGATCGCTGAACCAGCGCCGCTGCACGGCCAACGCCACTGCATTTAGCGCGCGTCCGGTCAGCCCGATCACGATCACGCCGAACACGACGAGATCCATGCGGAACTGCTCGCTGCCGTCCACGAGCGTATTGCCGATCCCGCTGCCCGCCACCAGCAAATATTCCGCGCCGAGCGTGGCGAGCCACGAGTAGATCAGCGCCAGATAGATGCCGGTGAAGATTGACGAACGCGCGGCCGGAAGCACTACGTACACCACGGTTTGCCACTTGCTGTAGCGAAACACGCGCGCCACTTCGAGCGCTTCGGGCGCGACGGCGCGAATGCCGTCGCTCGTGTGCGCCACGACCGGCACGAGCGCGGCGAGCGAGAGGAAGACCACTTTCGCGACATCGCCGAGACCGAACCACACGGAGATCAAAGGGATCCACGCGAATAGCGAGACCTGTTTGAACGTATTGAAGCTCGGTCCGATGGCGCGATTCGCGAGCGTCGAGACACCGAGCAGCGCGCCGAGCGCGAGTCCCGCGAGCGTGCCTATCGTGAAGCCGGTGAGTTCGCGGGCGAGCGAAGCCGAGAGGGCGCGCCACAGCGCGCCGCTGCGGATCTGATCGATGGCGGTGTGCAGCACTTGCGCGGGCGATGTCGCGATACCGTGCTCGGCGGTCGTATGGCGCGTGATGAACCACCACACGACCAGCGCCACTAGCGGAAACACCCAGCCACGCCAGCGGCGCGCGTTGCCGGAGATACGTTCACCGTTTGTCGCGAGTCCTGTTTCAAGCCTGAGAGAAGTGTCTGCCATGCTGGTCTCCGTAGGTCCCGTCAAGCTGCCGCGCCGCGCTGCAACCGCCGTTCGAGCGCGGTCAGCAGGCGGTCCATCAAGTACCCAACTGCCCCGACGATCAGCACCGAAGCCAGCACGAGATCCAACTGAAAGAGCTGTCGTCCGTAGACGATCAAATAGCCGAGCCCTTCCGACGACGCCACCAGTTCCACCACCACGAGCGTCAGCCACGCTTTGGTGAACGCGAGCCGCACGCCCGTGCCGATCACCGGCACGGCGGCGGGCAGCACCACGCTCGCGATGGTTTGCCAGCGCGTATAGCGATAGACGCGCGCGACTTCGCGAAACTTCGAAGGCGTCTGCCGAAAGCCCTGCATCGTGCTGAGCGTGACGGGGACGAGCGCGGCGTGTCCGATCAAAATGTACTTGAGTGGCTCGCCGATCCCGGCCACGATCATCAGGAAGGGCAGCCAGCCGAGCACCGGCACCTGCACGACGGCGTTGAACGTCGGCAGGATATAGGCCTCGGCGGTGCGCGAAAGACCGAGCACGCCGCCGAGCAGCAAGCCGAGTACGACGCCCGCCGAGAAACCCACCGCGACGCGCGAAAGGCTCGCGCCGACATGCGTCCAGAGTTCGCCGCTGCGGGTGAGCGCAGCGAGCGTATCGAAGACAAGCGCGGGCGGCGGCAATACCTGCGCCGAAATCCAGCCGTAGCGCGAGCCGAGCACCCATAGCACGGCGAGCGCAACGGGCAGCAACCACGGCAGCGCGATCCATCCGATGGACCGCAACGCAATGCGCGCTGTGGCCCGTTCAGCGGACGCGTGCACGCGATCAGTCGGAAGCAGCACACGTGCAAGAGTGTTCGCCATATCGAAGTCTCCGGAAGATCAGGACGTCAGGGGCTTGCCGGACGCGTCGTAGCGCGGCCAGTAGTTTTCCAGCTTCAACGTTTTGAGCGCCTGATCGAGGTACTTCGGCTCGAACCAGCCGTTCACGCTAACTGGCTGGCGGATCAGGTTCAAGCGCAGCGCGTCGTCGGCGACTGCCTGATAGCGCGACACCACGAACGGGTCGAGCAGGGGCGAACTGCGGTCCTTCAACTGCTGATTCGCATATTCGGATTGCCACGATTCCACCGGCACGCCGCTCTTCGCCCAGAGCTTGAACAAAGCGTCGCGATTCTTATCGTCGGAGGACCATAGCGATGCCTGCACCACCGACGTCACAACCTTCTGCACGGTTTCGGGATGCGCGGCTTCGAAGTCGTCGAGCACGAGCAGATGCGCCTGTCGCGTGAACTGCATGCCGCCATCACGCGACGATTCGACGATCTTCGCGAGTCCCTGCCGCTGCAGCTTGAACAGGTTGTAGTCGAGGAACACGGCGTCCACGCCTTTCGATGCAAGCGCTGCTTGCGCCGCCGCTGAATCGAGATTGATGACGCGCAGGTCGCGTTCGGTCAGACCGTTCGCCTTCAGCACGTTGTCGGCCACGAGTTGCAGGTTCGTGCCGCGAAAGATGCCGACGCGTTTGCCTTTGAGATCCTTCACGCTCTTGATGTCGGAGTCCGGTGGCACGGCGAGATACACGCCGGCACGCACGTTCGACGCGACCAGCAAGTGCGTCTTGAGCCCGTTCGCACGCCCGAGCACGGCGGGAAGATCGCCTTGATACGCGAAGTCGATCTGCTTGTTCGCGAGCGCTTCGTTCACGGCCGGACCCGCGCCCTTGAAGAAGATCCACTCGACCTTCACGCCTCCGGGTTGCAGCGCATCTTCCACGCGATGCTGAAGCTGCGCGGTCGCGGCCGGCGATCCACCGAATACGGGCGGGTCGCCCGCGCCTTGTTGCGCCACGCCGATACGGACCACGGCCGGTGTGGCCGCGAATGCGCCGGCGCTCAGCGCCACGCCGAAAATCGTAATGAGTTTGCTCAGCAGGGATCGCGGCGTCATGTTGGAATCGAAAGAGGATAAGCGGCGGACGCGTGTCGCCACGCGTCCGTATTTGCGACTCAGCGCATTTAGGCTTGCGGAGCGCTGGCGAGCGCGCGGCTGCGGCGGCCGTCGATCCCGACAGGGACGTCGCCATGCACGGTCGCGCGACGCACTACACGATGCGCTTGCCCATAGTCCGCGACCGCATAGTGCTGCGTTGCGCGGTTATCCCAGATCGCGACGTCGCCCTGCGTCCAGCGCCAGCGCACAGTGTTTTCAAGACGCGTGACATGGTCCTGAAAAAGATCGAGAATCCGGTCCGAATCGCGTTGCGACAAGCCTGTAAAACGCTGCACGAAATGACCAAGCACGAGACTGCGTTCGCCTGTCTCCGGATGCACGCGCACGACCGGGTGTTCGGTTTCGTACAGCGTCGAAGTGAATTGCTCGCGATAGGCCAGTTCGGCATCGGTTGCGGGTGTTGCGCGGGTGGCGGCGTAATCGTAGACGTTCGAATGCACGGCCCAGAGCGTGTCGGCGAGCGCGCGCAGCGCCTCCGGAAGATGCTCATAAGCCGCGACCGTATTGGCCCACACCGTGTCCCCGCCCGCGGGCGGAATGACGACGCCGCGCAGGATCGAGATCTTCGGATAGGCATCGACGAAGGTCACGTCGGTATGCCACGAATTGGCGCGCGTGCCGTGCTTCGAATCCAGTTCGAGAAGACGGTTGCTGCCCGCGAGCGACGGCACGGTCGGATGCGCGACTGTCTCGCCGAAACGTGCGGCGAACGCTTCCTGAGCGGCGTCGTCGAGATGCGATTGGCCTTTGAAAAACAGCACTTTATGCCGGAGCAGCGCCGTGTTGATGGCCGCGATGGCGGCGTCATCGAGATCGGCCGAGAGCCGGACGCCACGAATTTCCGCGCCGATACGTCCGCCGATCTGGCGCACGTCCGGCTGCGAAGAGGAATAGGAAGATTGCGTTGCAGAGGTCTGATCGAGCGTGACGCTGGCAGTCATTGATATCTCCGTTCGGGCGGCGTTTTTTGGTCGATCGCGGCGGACGTTGCCGCGACCGGATTATTGAAGCACCGCTCGCGCGACGAACCAACGAAGTGTTTAGACTTTGCTTAGCATCGCTGATATCGATTGTTTAATTGAACGCCGCTTCATCTGCAATGGCATGCTGGTTGACCGGCCGACGCAAGCCCGGATTCTCACGCAGCGTGCGGCCTTCGTGGTCGAGGCGGAACAGCCCGCGCCGACGTAATTCGGGCAGGACCCGGTCGATGAAGTCCGTCAGACTGCCGGGCATGGTGTTGCAGCCGTGGGGTGGTTTGTGGGTGGGTGGGTTACACCGTCTGATGTTCGGCCGCTTCTTGAGAACTTGCTTTCGTGTAGGTCTATTAGCACGCCGCTATGCGCGGCGGCAGTCACTTTCTTTGCTGCTGCAAAGAAAGTAACCAAAGAAAGCAGCTTATCCGCCTAAGTGTCCACCTCGAATAACCTTGCGGATAGGCACGCAGGCTGACTATGGCAACTCGCATTCGTTGGTATTGGCACAGCACTTGTCAGGTCCGTCCTCGCTGCGCTCGGACGACCGGCATATCTGAAAACCGTCGGTTTGGTTTGGTGTTCGGTTATGCCGTTCCGGCAGGCACTTTGTGCCTGCCGGGATGAATGAGCGGCTCCACTCTGTTGTGTGGTGCGATGGCCGAATCAGCTTGCGCGCCTATCCGCTAGGTTATTCGAGGTGGACACTTAGACGGATAAGCTGCTTTCTTTGGTTACTTTCTTTGCAGCAGCAAAGAAAGTGACTGCTGCCGCGCATAGCGGCGTGCTAATAGACCTACACGAAAGCAAGTTCCCAAGAAGCGCAGGCAAACAAAAGCAAAAGCGCCACCAAACAGCGCCGTCCACAACCCAGCGAGCGCATGCAATCACCCCCCCCAGCGCCAGCAAACCCTACCCCTCCTATTCCTGCAAAACAAAAAAAACCATAACCCGCAATCCACCCTCCACAGCGTCGTCCAAAACCACATCCGCGCCAATCCGAGCGGCGATAGTCCGCACAATCGACAACCCCAATCCCGACCCATCCTGATCGTTGCCGAGCACACGAAAGAACGGATCGAACACGCGTTCGCGATCGGCAATTGCAATCCCCGGTCCGTTATCGTCGATACGGATCTGCACGCGCTTCTCCGCCACGTGCAGCGAAAGGTCGATCCGCCCGCCTTCCGGTGTGTACCGAATGGCGTTATCGACGAGGTTCTTGATCAGGATCTTCAGATCCACCTCCGGCGCGCAAACGAAAGCGTCATCCGCGCTCGCGACACCGAGGTCCATCCGCTTAGCCTCGGCAAGCGGCATCAAGTCTTCGAGCACCTGACGGAATACATGCTGCAACGAGAGGCGCAACGGCGCGGCGCTTGCCTGATCCTGCACGCGCGCGAGCGTCAGCAACTGCTCCAGCAGCGCGCGCGTGCGCGCGAGGCCCCGGCGCAATGCGCCGAGCCGCTCGCTCGCCTGATCGGGCAGACCGGAGGCCGCGAGACGCTCGGCCTGCAACGTGAGCGCGGTAAGCGGCGAACGGAGTTCGTGCGCGGCATCGGCGACAAAGCGGCGCTGCAGCGCAACGGATTGCCCGACGCGCGCAAGCAGCCGGTTGATGGCGACCACGAACGGCGTGATCTCGGCCGGCAGGCTGGTGTCGGATAGTTCGGACAGGTCATGGTCGGCGCGCCGGTCGAGACCGGCGGCGAGTGTCGTGAGCGGCCGGAACATGCGCCGCACGAGCGCGCCGAGCACGAGCAGCAGTACCGGCACGAGGACGACGAACGGCATGACGGTCGCGATCGCGCTGTTGCGCGCGATCTCGTCGCGGCCCGCCGTTTCCTGGCCGACCACGATGCGCGTTCGCGCATCGAGTGTCTTGACGAAAAGCCGCCACGGCGTGCCACGGACATCGGCGTTCTGGATGCCGTCGGGCAGGTCCGCTGCGAGCGCGAGCGGGGCGCGCGCTTCACCGAGCGTCTCCACGACGAGCTTCGATTCGCGGTCCGCGCCCGGCACGTTTTCGAGCGCCTCGCGTTCCATCACGTCGAGGCTGCGCAACGTGACGAGCGCAGCCACCTGCTTCAACTGGCCGTCCTGCAACTCGTTGGCCTCGTGAAACGCGGTCTTGAACGCGATGACGCCCGCGATCACCGCGATACCCGCGATCAGCACGGAAAGCCACGCGGAAAGCCTGAACTGGAGCGAGCGCGTCATGCGAGCTTCGACACCATCCAGCCGACACCGCGCACGTTCTTGATGGCATCGCTGCCAAGCTTCTTACGCAGCGAATAGATCAAAAATTCAACGGCGTTACTCTCCACTTCCTCGTTCCAGCCGTAGATGCGGTCTTCGAGTTCCGCTCGCGAAAGGATCGCGCCAGGCCGGATCATCAGCGCCTGAAGGAGCGAGAACTCGCGCCCCGAAAGCCGCACGGTATGATTTTCGATGCTCGCTTCGCGCGTCGCCGGATCGAGCGAGAGCACGCCGTTGGTCATCACAGGCGCGGCCTGGCCGCCGCGACGGCGCACCACGGCGCGGATCCGCGCAAGCAGTTCGGAGATTTCGAAGGGCTTGAGCACGTAGTCGTCGGCGCCGCCATCGAGGCCGCGAATCCGGTCTTCCAGCGCGTCGCGCGCGGTGATCACGACGAGCGGCACCGGGTTGTCGTGGGCGCGGACGTTTTGCAGCACCTCGAAACCGTCCTTCTTCGGCAGGCCGAGGTCGAGCAGGACGATGTCGTAAATCTGCGTCTCGATGCTCGCCAGCGCCATCTGTCCGTCCCGCACCCAATCGACCGCATAACTCGCATCGCGCAGCGCCCCTTCTACCGCTTCACCGATCATGCGATCGTCTTCGACTAGCAATACGCGCATTGCGCTACTCCGCTTCATGATGTTTGCGACGCCCGGGGCGCACCCGTAGGATGGATTGTGCCGAATTTCGGCCAGGTGCATCGAGTTGACGGGGGCGCGGTGAATAAGTCATGGGAATAAGTCATGGGAATAAGTCATGGGAATAAGTCTGGGAATAAGTCATGGGAATAAGTCATGAGAACAAGCCGGATCGACGATGCGCCGAGCGTAGCGCGGCAAACTTAGCGGCGCCCGAGGCCGCCGGGCCGCGTCCACGCGTCCGCTACTTGACGCATACCCCAAAAAAAAGCCCGGCGCGAGCCGCGCCGGGCTAAAGGAACGGCCATGGTTCAATGTCACGACCGTTCGCGTGGACGCACGCCGCCTGCCATTTTCACGGCGGTTTTGCGGCTGTCGTCAGCGAAACAACCGTGGATGCAGATCGATATGCAACTGCACCAGCCAGTCGTCGTTGCACCGATCGGATACGGTCGGCAAGGCCGCGCGACCTCTCGCGGGGACGAGTTGATCCGCGCGGTCGGCCGTATCGAAGGCGCGTTTTGCAGCGCGCCGCAAGAGCAGCGTGATCGCGGTGGCCGTGCCGATCGTCGCGGCCCGCACGGCGAGCAAGCCGATCCATTGCGGCCGCCCGATTAACGCCGACGCCACGAGCCAAGCGCCATCCGATGCCGCGACGGCGAACGCGAACAAGACGAGGTTCGCGCGGAACGACGACAAAAGCGGCATTACATCGGACATGCGCATGATCCGTCTCCGTGGTCGCGCGGCGGGGACGTTCGCCCCGGTATTCGACCATGCTGCGCCGGCCTTCCTTATGGAACGCTTAAGCATGGCTACGTGCGCTTTCGCATGAGGAGACGGAGCAGCACGGGCAGCACGAGGAGCACGAGCGGCAACTGCGCGATGAGTCCCGAGATGATCGCGATGGCGAGCGGCTGCTGCATCGCCGATCCCTGGCCGATGGCGAACGCGAGCGGCCGGAGCGCCAGAGCCGCCGGAATCATCGCCAACGCGATAGGGCGCAGGCGGTTGCGTCCGGCTTCGATCAGCGCGCGATCGAACGGCATGCCTTCGTCGCGCGTGAGGCCCTGTAGCTCGGAGACGTAGAAGATCGCCACCTCGGTCACGATGCCGATAATCATCGTCATGCCCATCATGGCCGATATGTTCAGTTCGATCCCGGTCACCCACAAGTCGACGAATACCGCGCCGGTGGCGAGCAGGGGCATCGCGAGCACGGCGAGTGCGATGCGAAACCGCTCGTAGAGAAAGAGCAGCAGGCCGAACACGAGTGCAACGGCCGCGCCGAACACGGTCATCAAGCCCTTGAACGCAATCTGCTGCTGCTGATAGAGGCCGCCGAGTTCGTAATAAACGCCCTTCGGCAGCAGGTTGGCAGCGCCGAGCGCCTTCTGCACATCGGCGACGGTCGAGCCGAGATCGCGACCGTCGATACGCGCGGTGACGGCAACCATGCGTTTGAGATTGTCGCGCGTAATCTCCGGCTGGCCGCTGACCACGACGCGATCCGCCACGCGATTCAGCGCGAACAGATGGCCGTCGGGCGCGCGGATTTGCAGCAGGCCGAGTTGCGTATCGGTGAGTTGCAGCGCGTTCGCGACATGCACGCGTACGCCGACCGTTTTCGGTCCGGTCTGGAACTGCGTCGCGACATTGCCTTCGACCATGTCGGATACCGCCTGCGCGACGGATTGCGGGTCCATGCCTTCGGCCGCGGCGGCGTCCGGGCGGATGCGCAGTTCGAGCGCATCGCCGGCGGGATTGATGCCGTCGTTCACATCCACGATGCCCTTGATGCCGCCAATCGTGGCCGCTACTTTGTGCGCGGTCGCATCGAGCGTGTTCTGGTCGTCGGAGAAAATTTTGATCTGGACCGGCTGCGGTACGGCCGTGAGATCGCCGATCAGGTCTTCCATCAACTGCGCCAGTTCGAACGTGACGCCCGGGACTTGTGTCTCGACCTTCGAGCGAATCTCTTCCATCACGGTCGCAATCGGCTCGCGCGAGCCGGATTTCAGCCGCACGAAAAAGTCGCCCTTGTTCGGCTCGTTAAGATCGCCGCCGAGACCCGCGCCCGTGCGCCGCGAATACGTCGCCACGTTCGGATTCGCGCTCACGATGCCTTCGACCTCTTTCATCAGCCGGTCGGTTTCCGTTACCGACGTGCCGGCTTCCGTGTGATAGTCGAGCACGAAACCGCCTTCGTCCATGGTCGGCATGAAGCCGCTGCCGACCTGCGTGAACGCGAACGCGGCGACCAGCACGAGCGGCACGACGCCGATCAACACGAGCCATGGCCGCCCGCTCACGCGCTCGACGAGCGTGCCGTAGCGCGCGTTCATCCACGCGGCGAAGCGCGTTTCGCGATGCTCGTCGGCGTCGCTCGGCTTGAGCCAGCGGTCGCAGAGAATCGGGACGGCGAGCCACGTCACGAGGAACGAGATGAACAACGCGCTTGCCATCGTGACCGACAGCGCCTTGAAGAACGCGCCCGTCACGCCCGAGAGAAACGCGAGCGGCACGAACACGATCAGCGTTGCGGCCGATGAGCCCGCGAGCGGCCGCGTGAATTCGAGTGCGGCGCTCATCACGCGGCCGTGAAACGCTTTCGCGCCACCCTCGCGCATGCGTCGCACGATATGTTCGATCATCACGATAGCGTCGTCGATCACGAGACCGACCGCCGCCGCCATGCCGCCGAGCGTCATGATGTTGAAGCCCATGCCGAACACGTTGAGCAGGAGAATGGTCGCGGCCATCACGACCGGCACGAGCGCCACCGCGATCGCGGTGATCTTCCAGTTGCGCAGGAACGCGAACAGCGTGAAGGCGGCGAGCACGACGCCGATCATGATCGCGTCGCGCACGCTCGCGGCGGAAGCGACGACCAGTTCGCTCTGGTCGTACCAGTTCGAAAGGCGCACGCCGGGCGGCATCTGATGCTGGAAGTCGTCGAGTTTCGTGCGGATTGCCTTCGCCATCGCGACGCTGTTCGCGCCCGGTTGCTGGTAGATATTCACGAGCACGGCGTCGTGGCCGTCGGCGGTCACGCGCATCCATTGCGGCGTGACGCCCTGACGCACGGTGGCGACATCGCCGAGCCGGATCTGCGTGGCGCCGTTCGTCTGCACCACCACGTTCTTCAGCTCGTCGATGTGCGTAATGACGGTGTTCGCGATCACGAGGTACAGCTTGTAGTGATCTTCGATACGCCCCGTCGCCATCAGCACATTGCTCGCGCCGATCGCCTTCGACACATCCGCGACCGAGAGCTTGAGCGCGGCGAGACGAGCCGGGTCGATGGCGACTTCGAACTCGTCCTGCGCGCCGCCGGTGACATCGACACGCGCCACGCCTTCCACCGACGAAAGCAGCGGCCGCATCTGGAATTGCGCAAGATCGCGCAACGCGGAAAGCGACTGACGATCCGACGTAAGGCTATACGCGAGCACCGGAAACACCGTCGGGTCCATGCGGCGCACCTGCATGCTCGTGCCGGCCGGTAGCGTGCCGAGTATCTCGCCGATGGCCGATTGCGACTGCAGCGTGGCTTGCGCCATGTCGGTGCCCCAGTCGAAATTGATCGAGATTTCGGCGGCGCCCCGGCTCGTTTTCGACTCGACATCGCGCACGTTCGGCACGCGCCGCAACGCCTCTTCAACAGGCATGGTGACGAGCGTCGCCATCTGTTCGGCGGGACGGTCGCCCGCATCGAGTGAGACGACGGCGCGCGGAAACGCGACGTTCGGAAAGAGCGAGATGGGGAGACGGAACGCGGTCAGCGCTCCAGCAATCGCCAGGAGCGCGATCACGAAAAGCAGCGAGCGGCGATGCGCCTGCATCCATTGTCCGAAATTCATCGCGGGGCGCCTCCGCTCGTCTGCACCGCGCCGCCGTCCTTCAATTCATAGTTGCCGGTCACGACGAGCGGTTGCGATGCATCGAGCGGACCGTCGATGCCGTAGCGGTCGTTGTCCTCGATTTTCGTGACGACGGCCACGCGCCGCGCCTTCTTCGCGGGCGTTATCTGAAACACGTACTCGCCGTGAGCGTCCTTGAGGACGGCGGCGCGCGGCACGATCCAGTGCACGTTCTCGGCGGTCGCGATGTCCGCGCTCACGTGCGTGCCGGGCAGGAACGGCGTCGCGCCGAGCGGTACGTTCGCGCTGATATCGACAAGCTGCGTCTGCGGGTCGATCGACGCGCCGACGAGCAAGACGCGTCCCACGGCCGATTGATGCGAGAGCGTGGTCGAGAGACCGTGCAGCGTGACGCTGTCGCCGGGATGCACGCGTTGCGCATCCGCTGGCTCGATACCGAGAACGACGTTGCCGCGCGCATCGTGCACGTTGCTGGCGCGCGCGATCTGAAGAATCGAGGCGCCCGCCTGAATCTGATCGCCGGGGTTCGCTTGCACTTGCAGCACGACACCGTCGACCGTCGCGACGACCGTCTTGTTGCCCGCGACGATACCCGTGCTCGACTGCGCGGCGAGAGCCTGCCGCGCGTCCTGTTCGGCCTTTTTGGCGGCGGCGAGTTGCGACGCGGTGGCGAGATTCTTGTCGAAGAGCGACTGCGTTCGCGCGAGTTCGCCGCCCGCGAGCGTCACGGCGCTCTTGGCCTGCGTGGCGGCGAGCGCGGCGGCAGGATCGGCCTGGACCACGAACAACGGCGTTCCGCGCGCAACCGTCTGGCCGCCCTGAACGCGCATCTCCACGATCCGCGCGACGTAGGGCAGGTTGACGGTCGCGAGGTTCGCGGCGGACGCTTCGACCACGCCATAGGCGCGCACGGGTTGCGCGATCGTGCCGCGCTGCACAGTAGCGGTCTGAACCGCGACGACGGGTTCATCGGCGTGAGCGTGAGACGCCGCAAACGCGGCACAGACGCTCGCGAGCGAGATGAGGCGGATCGGACGATTAATTTTCATGGGCGTCGAGGAAGGTCTGGTCCTGAATGAAGGCGTCCGGAATCGCGCTGCCGAGAATGGCCTGCAAACCGACGCGCTGTTCCGCGAGCGACTCGGCGAGCGTTGCGATATCGATACGGCGCGTCAGTGTGGCGGCTTCGGCATCGGTATAGGCGCCGAGCGCGAGATTGTGTTCGGCATACGCGGCGCGGGCGTCGCGGGCGGCGGCGTCCGCTTCCGGCAGCGCGGCTTCGGTCTGGGAAAGCTGGCGCGCGAGAATCTCGCCGTCCGCCCGCAAGTGCGCGACATCGGCCACGGCTTGATTGAGCCGCGTCTGATACTCGTCGCGCATGCGCTGGCGCGTGGCGGATTCGATCGCGACGTTGCCGCGATTGCGGTTGAAGATCGGCAAGCTCAGGCTGATCTGAAATCCGGTGGTGTAGATGTTCGACGTATCGCGGGCGCGGTTGAAGCCTACGTTCAGGCTCGGAAACTGAGACATGATCGCGGCGCGGTACTTCTGTTCCTGCGCCTCGTATCCGGCTTGCAGTGCGAGCAGATCGGGACGGCGCTTCGGCAAAGCGGCAAGCGCCGCGTCGATGTCGGCGGCGGCGGGCGGCGTCGCGCGTGCGTCGGATGTATCGACGAGTTGCAGCGACACGTCGGGTGCGACGCCCAGCAGCGCATTCAGATCGTGATGCGTCTGCTCGGCGGCGCGCTCGGCGTCGGTGTATTGTTTGCGGGCGTCGCTGTAAGCAGTGAGCGCGGCGCTTAAGGCTTCGCCGGTGAGATTGCCTTCATGGGCCGCTTCGGCCATCCGTTCATAACGCGTCTGCGCCAGATCGCGTTGCTGCCGAAGAAGCGGTAACGTCGTGTCGTGCAGGCGTGTCTTGAGAAAAAGCTGCTTCGCCTGCGCGATGACTTGCCATTCCTGCCAGAGCAGCACGAGATCGGTCTTCACGACCGTCGCGTCCGCCGACGCCTTGTTCGCGCCGCGCGTCACGATGGCCATGACGTCCATGCTCAAGCCGTAGTTGAACGCGCGCGTCGTGCCTTGCGCGCCCGGGTAATCGCTCGATACGGCGAGTTGCGGATCGGGCAGCAAACCCGCCGAAAATGCCTGCGCGCGGGCGATGCCGAGATCGCCGCGCGCGAGCTTGAGGTCCGGATTGTTCGCGACGGAGAGGATCGCCACTTCCTCGATATCGAGCCCGTCCGATGGATCGAAGCGGTGCGCGGCGAGTTCGGGCAGCGGCATCGTCGCGGGATCGATGGACAGGCGCGCGAGCGATTCGAGCGAGGTCGAGGTGCCGCGCGGCGCGAGCGGCTCGCGGTGATACGACGTGCAGCCGGCCAGCAGCAGCGCGGCGGCAGCGACGACCGTGACGGCGCGGCGCCGCCTCGGCGCGGGTGAGGATGCGGGACTGGCAGACAATCGGAACTCCCCGGACAATGGACGCGCCGTGCATGACGCGCGGCTCGAAGGAGTGGCCGATTCTATGAACCGCATGCTTAAGAAACCCTTAACCAACGCTTAGCGAAGGCTTAGCGCAAGCTTAGGAGAGGCTTAAGCAAGACTTAAGGCACGGCCCGCGACAATCAGCGGCTACGAGGATTGAATCGAAGGAGGCGCGCATGCGTCTGTTGCTGGTGGAAGACGACGAGATGATTGCCGAGACCGTGCTCGATTCGCTGCGGCGTCTCGGCTATGCGGTGGACTGGGCCCGCGACGGGCGCGAGGCCGACTTGTCGCTCGGCAATGGCGTGTACGACCTCGTGCTGCTGGATCTCGGCTTGCCGAAGCGCGACGGGATCGACGTGCTCAACGATTACCGGCGCACGGGCGGCACGGCGCCCGTCATCATCCTCACGGCGCGCGACGCGGTGGACGACCGCATTCGTGGCCTCGATGCCGGCGCCGACGACTATCTGATGAAGCCGTTCGATCTCGACGAACTGGCCGCGCGGGTGCGTGCGCTGCTGCGTCGCCGGACCGGGCAGAAGCATCCCGTCTACACGCACGGCGAACTCGCGCTCGATCCGGCGGCGCACGAAGCCACCAAGGGCGGCGTGGAACTCAATCTCGTGCCGCGCGAGTTTGCGTTGCTGCAGGCGTTGATCGAAGAGCCGTCGCGCGTGTTTCGCCGCGCGGAACTCGAAGAAAAACTGTACGGATGGGGCGAGGAAGTAGGCAGCAATACCATCGAGGTTCATGTGCACAGCTTGCGGCGCAAGATCGGCGTCGAGCAGATCGTGACGGTGCGCGGCGTGGGTTATCGGCTGAAGAGGCTCGCGTGAGTTCGATACGCCGATGGCTGCTCGGCTGGCTCATCTTCGGTCTCGCGGCGGCGTGTCTGGCCGCGGGCTACGGCATCTTCCACACCGCGCGCGCCGAGGCGGGCGAATTGTTCGACTACGAACTGCGCACCGTCGCGTTGTCGCTGCCGACGAATATCGCCGCCGGCGACGCGAACGAGCGTCACGACGAAACCCTCAACGGCATCGCCGACGATCGTATCGTGATCGACATCTGGGACCGCACCGGGCGGCTCGTCTATCACTCGCTGAAGGAGCCGGCGCTGCCGCGTATCGGCGAAGGTTTTCGTTCGACGCAACGTGAGGGCATTCGGTGGCGCGTGTTCGGGATCGAGCAGGCGGATCGCTTCGTGCAGGTCGCGCAGCCGTATTCCGTGCGCGAGGAACTCGCACTCAAGCTCGCGCTGCGCACGCTCTGGCCGCTCGCATTGATGGCGCCCGTCACGATCATGCTGGTGCTGTTCGTGGTGGCGCGCGGCCTCGCGCCGATTCGCGGTTTATCACGTGCGCTGTCGAGCCGCTCCGCAGAGTCGATCGAGCCGATCGACCCGGCCACGCTCGGGCGGACCGTGCCGGTGGAAATCCGTCCGCTCGTCGATGCGTTGAACGATCTCCTGCTGCGCGTGAACGCGGCGTCGCAGGCGCAGCGTACCTTCGTCGCCGATGCCGCGCACGAACTGCGCACGCCGCTCGCCGCGCTCAAGCTGCAGATTCAGGCCGCCGTGCAGAACGGCACGCTGCAGGGCGAGAGCGAGACGCTTGGGCGGATCGACGGGCGTCTGCAGCGCACGATTCATCTTGCTCAGCAACTGCTGACCATGGCGCGCGAGGACGCGGAACATACGGCATCGTTCGCGCCGCTAAGCCTGCGTCATCTCGGCGAGCGCTGCGTGAGCGATTTCTCGATGGTGGCCGAAGCGCGCGCCATCGATCTCGGACTGGAACTCGAACAACCGCGCGACGCAAGCGATACGTACACGGTGATGGGCGACGCACACGCGCTCGCGGTGCTCGTCAACAATTTGCTCGACAACGCCATTCGCCATGTTGCGCCGGGCGGCCGCGTCGATATGATTCTGCGGCGCGAGCGTGACGGCGTGACGCTTGCCGTGCTCGACGACGGCCCCGGTATCCCCGCCGAGGAAATCGACCGCGTGTGCGACCGGTTTTATCGCGGCACGGGCGCGCAAGGGCAGGGCAGCGGCCTCGGTCTCGCGATTGCATCGCGTGTCGCGGCCCGGCATCGCGCGACCTTCACGCTTGCCGTGCGCGCGGATTCTCGCGGACTGGCGGTGACGGTCGCCGGGTTCGAAGCGGTCAGCGACCGATAGCGGCGTACCGCAGCGCTCGCATTCAAAAATTTCCACGGCTCAATCGTTTCCTGTGCATGTATGGGCTACGGGTGCGCAGCGTCGCGCGCACCGGTCAAGCTGCTCACCGGCACGCGCGATCTAAAACCCCGTGCCGGGCGCCGTGAACAATTTCAAAGGTACTTAAACAATCGCGGAATGGCATCGGCTTGGCTGCTGGTTAGCGTATGCATTGAAGGCGCACGACGCCGCGTGTTCGGATCGTGCTCGAACTAAGCACGCTTGATTCAAGCATTCTCACATCATCAGAGATCCAAGCCATGACAACTTTAGCCACAGTACTAGACACGCCCATCACCTGGACGAAATCGAGCACCGATGCGGAATTAAAGCTCTTTCTCGACGACCTTCAGGCGAATATCCTTAAAGGGCACGGACGTCATCACGCCGCCCATATCTTTATGAGTTTCGCGGGCATGAATGCCCAGGAGACCGCCGAAGTCGTGCGCGCACTAGGGGAATCCTGCACCAGCGCCTACGAGCAACTGCGCAAGAACAAGCGCCTTCCGCCGCATCTCGACGGCGGTCCCGTGCGTTGCCTCTTCGTCAGTGCATCGGGCTATACCGCGCTCGGCGCAACGGTCGAAACGCCAGCGGGCGAGGCGTATCGCGCGGGGATGCCGAAGCGTCGCGATACGCTCAACGACCCCGAGCGCGGCACGTGGGACCCGCACTGGACCTACGCGCAGCCCGACGCAATGTTCCTGATCGCGGATGCAAACTCGCATGCGGTCGATCGCGACATGCATGCGGTGATCCACTATTTGAAAGCGTCCAAAGTGACCGTGCTGGCGGTTGAAACGGGCCTGCAACAGACGCGTGATTTCCAGCCAGGCGTTCCGCAGGGTGTCGAACATTTCGGCTATGTCGATGGCCGCAGCCAGCCGCTTTTCCTGCAAGAAGACATTACAGCCGAGCCTAAAGGCGGCTGGGATCCGGCGTTCAAGCCGTCGCAATTCATCGTGGCGGATCCGAACGGCCGCGGACCGCTTTCGGCGGGAAGCTACTTTGTGTTCCGCAAGCTCGAGCAGAATGCGCGCGGCTTCAATGCGGCGGAAGATGCACTTGGCAAGACGTTATTCGGCCCGGGAGCGTCGCAAGACGAACTCGACCGCGCGGGTGCGATGGTCGTCGGCAGATTCGAAGACGGTACGCCACTTACCTTGTCGCCGACTGCACTGAAAGCCGCACCGCCGAACAACTTCGATTACTCGGCCGACGCGGATGCAGCGCGCTGCCCGTTCCAGGCGCACATCCGCAAAGTCAATCCGCGCGGGGATATCGAGCGCATCACCGGCACTGAAGACGCGCAACCTGGACGTCGGCCCATCATGGCGCGCCGTGGCATCACCTACGGCGCACTCCGTCCGCATAACGCCGACCGCAGTGAATTCGCGGACGCCGGCCATGAGCCGGAGAAGGACATCGGACTGCTGTTCATGGCCTACATGGCGAGCATCGAGAACCAGTTCGAGTTCACGCAGCAATCGTGGGCGAACAACGACAAATTCGTCGCCAATATCGGCGCGAAGACGTTCCCTCAAGTGGGTATCGATCCGATCATCGGTCAAATGGGCGCGACCTCGGACCCGACGAGCCGTGATTACACATGGCCAGCGGCTCCGCCCAAGAAGGCCGGCTTCGCGCAGTTCGTCACGCTCAAGGGCGGCGATTATTTCTTCGCGCCGTCGTTGTCCTTCCTGCGCAGCGTCGGGATCACAGCCTGATTCTTGTTGACCGCCTTGTCACCCCGGATGCGCGTTTTCACGTGCTTCGGGGTGACTTCGTGTAGCGCAGCCAGATCGCGTCGTGCTCGGTCTTCTCGACCGACTTGAGCGACAAATACGCGGGCGCGTGCCACTTGTCCATCGCGACTTCGAACGACGAAGGATGCTCCGTCCGTCCATCGACGAGCGGCAAAATCAGCACGCTCACTTCATCGACGAGTCCTGCATTCACGAACGCGCCGCTCACATGCGAGCCGCCTTCCACGATCAACGTCTTCACGCCGAGCTCGCGCGCGAGCGTATCGATCACCGCCGCGAGATCGATCTCGCTCTTGCCGCCAAATACATACGACACGCCGATGGACTGCAGATAGGCCAGGAAATCGTCGGACACCTGTTCGGTCACGACTTCGATCACGTGCGACTTCAGCGCCGTGTCGCTCTTCCATGCAACAAGTCCTTTAGGATCGATGGAAATGGCGTATTGGTCCGCGTCACGCTTCGCGAAACGATGCGTGCGCGGGACCGGCGCTTTCGCGAGTCCCTTCGGATAATCCGTTCCGTGCGAGATTTCCTGCATCGTGACGCGGCCGCAAATCCAGCCTTCGGCCTTGAAAGTGGCTGCCGTGTTTTCGTATAGATCGGACGCGTAATCGAGATTCCAGCCGTCGGTGAGGCTGCGGCCATCGAGCGACGACATCATGTGAGCGACGATATAGGGTTTCATTCGAGAGGCTTCCGCATTGACTAGGGAAACCACTCATGCAGCAAACGCTGTTCCGCGCGCCAAGACCGGCGCGGCGAGCCGAAGCTGGACGTATAAGCAAAATGAATCACCACATCAACTATTTTCAATAGACGGATATCGCTCGTTTCATCAGACTCTGTTTCCATCACGACCGCTCCGGCTGCACAGTTAAGCGACGGCGCGAGTCGTGACCCCGACTATAAAGCGCCCCGAGGTGCAACCGGAGGAGACAATGTTGCATCGACCGAAAGTCAGTCGATCGATCCTCGCGCTCATGTGCGCGATGTCGTTCATCATGTATCTGGATCGCGTGAATCTGTCGGCGGCGGCCGGTCTGATCCGCGACGACCTGCACCTCACCAATACCGATGTCGGCCTCGTGTTCGCGGCTTTCGCCTATACGTATGCGATCTGCCAGGTAATCGGCGGCTGGTTCAGCGACCGGGTCGGCGCGAAGACCACGCTCATCATCTGCGCGTCCATCTGGATTGTCGCGACCATCGCGACCGGTCTGGCGGGCGGTATCGTGTCCCTGTTCTGCTCGCGCATGCTGCTCGGCATCGGCGAAGGCGCGGCATTGCCGGCGCAGGCCCGCGCGCTCACGAACTGGTATCCGGCGAGCAAACGCGGCTTCGTGCAGGGTCTGACACACTCGTTCTCGCGTCTCGGCAACGCCGTGACGCCGCCGCTGATTGCCTTGCTCGTGGCGTTCGCGTCCTGGCGCGCGTCGTTCATTCTGGTTGGCTTGCTGACCGCGGTGTGGGTGATCGTCTACGCGTGGTACTTCACCGATAACCCGCGCAAGCACCGTCACATGACCGCCGAGGAAGAAGTCGATCTGCCGCCGGCGGGCAAGGTCGTGATCGAGAAGACGCGGGTGCCGACGCCGTGGCGCCGTCTCCTGAAACGCATCGGACCGACGATGCTCGTCTACTTCTGCTACGGCTGGACCGGCTGGCTGTTCTTCACATGGCTGCCGACCTTCTTCATGCACGGACGCGGCCTCGATCTCAAGAGTTCGGCGCTGTTTTCGGCGGGCGTCTTTCTGTCGGGCGTCGTGGGCAACACGGCGGGCGGCGTGCTGAGTGACCGCATTCTCAAGCGCACTGGCAACGTGGTGAGCGCGCGGCGCAATGTGATCATCGGCGCGTTTTTGGGTGCGCTTATTTTCCTCGCACCGGTGATGTTCGTGAAGTCGCTGCCGATCATGGCGGCTTCGTTGAGCCTCTCGTTCTTCTTCCTTGAAATGACGATCGGACCGATCTGGGCCGTGCCGATGGACGTGACGCCGAAGCACGTCGGCATCGCGAGCGGTCTGGTGAATGCGGGCTCGGCGGTGGCGGGTATCTTCTCGCCGATCGTCTTCGGCTTCGTCGTGGACCGGACCGGGAGCTGGACCTTGCCGTTCGCCGGGTCGCTCGGGCTGCTTGCCGTCGGTATCGTGGCGACGTTCTTCATGCGCCCGGATATTCCGCTCGACGCGGGTATCGGTTCGACCGATCCGCAAGGCGAGCACGACCTCGAACTTGCCAAGCACGCCGCGCATTGAGCGGGCTCAGGCAGCGGCCCGGATAGCGTCGATAACGAGCTGGGTCGCCGGCCGGATGCGCCGGTTCTTCCTCAGGATCAACCCGTATGGCGCGAGCCGTCCGCGCAATGGCGTGGGCAGCGACGCGATGGTGTTCAGCGCCACGTAGTACTGCGCGACCGAACTCGGCAGGACGGCGAGCATGTCGGAGTCGCGCAGCAGCGAGAGCGTCGTGAAAATGGACGACGTCTCGACCGTGCTCACCGGCGGCGCGACGCGCGACTCTCGAAACGTCTGGTCGATGATCTGCCGCATCGGGCTCGGATGCGGCTGCACGATCCACGGATACTGCGCGAGTTCCGCGAGCTTGGGCCGCGCGTTCGCGGCGGGATGATCGGGCCGCACGACAATCGATAGCGCTTCTTCCGACAGCGTTTCAAAACTCAGATCGAGCGCCGGAAAGCCGTCTGGAATCCGCCCGATCACAATGTCCAGTTGATCCTGCTGCAACGCCTGCACAAGCACGTCGCTGGTGTCGATCTGCACGGTGATCTGCAGCCTCGGATGCGCGGCCTTCAGCGCGACGATGGTGTGCGTGAGCAGTTCCGGCGCGGGCGCCATCACCGCGCCGATCCGCACCTTGCCGATATCGCCCGCTTCGATCGCGGCGAGCTCCTCGCGCAATTCGTCGAGATCCTCGAACACCACGCGCGCATAGCGCATCACGGCCTCGCCGAAAACGGTCGCGTCCATGCCGCGCGCGTGCCGCACGAACAGCTTCACGCCGACCGTTTCTTCGAGTTCCTGCAACGCCTTGGTCGCGGCGGGCTGCGTCATCGCGAGTTCGTCGGCGGCGCTGCGCAGCGATTCGGTTTCGGACAGCGCGACCATCAACTGCAAATGACGCAGACGCAAACGCTTACGAAGGGTGGACGCGGGCGCGATCATGCGAGCGATAACTCCAGGGAATAGGGCGATTCGATTAATTCAGTGGTCAGTTATCGCATAGTTTCGCACACTAGCGTCTGACAAAAACACTCGAACAAGCCCTGATAGGGCGCTCGTGTGAACGATAAAAGCCGGAGACGAAATCACGACAGCGCGCAGGTTTTCCCTGCCGTTCAGCGCATTTTCCGCCCGGTCCCGATGCAGGACGAACCTGAAGCCAGCGCCGGCACGCCCCGCGGCGAGCGCTTCGCCTGGAGGAGATTACGACGATGAAAATCAAACATATCCGCACGCGCGTCTTTGAATGGAAAGGCAAGGTCGTGCCGCCGCAAGCGCATTTCTGCACGAACGCCGTGGACATTCTTTACGAGCGCGGCGATGCGATGGGCTCGTTCCGCTTTCATGGCTGGCTCGTCGTTGAAATCGAGTGCGACGACGGCACGATCGGGATCGGTAACTGTGCGCTCGCGCCGCGCATCGCCAAGCAGATCGTCGACGAATATCTCGCGCCCATCGCGATCGGCGAAGACCCGTTCGACAGCGAATACATCTGGCAGAAAATGTATCGGCGCACGCATGCGTGGGGCCGCAAGGGCATCGGCATGGCCGCGATCTCGGCGGTCGATATCGCGATCTGGGACATCATGGGCAAGGCGGCAAAGAAGCCGGTGTTCAAGCTGCTCGGCGGACGCACCAAAGAGAAAATCTGGTGCTATGCGTCCAAGCTCTATAACAACGACGACCGCGATGCGTTCCTCGGCGAGGCGCAAGGCTATCTCGACCAGGGCTTTACCGCGATGAAGATGCGCTTCGGCTATGGGCCGAAGGACGGACCGAAGGGCATGGCGAAGAACCTCGAACAAGTGCGGCTCTTGCGCGAACTCGCGGGCGACGATATCGACATCATGCTCGAATGCTACATGGGCTGGACGCTCGAATACGCGCGCCGGATGCTACCGCGTCTCGCCGAATTCAACCCGCGCTGGATCGAGGAGCCGGTAATCGCCGATGATGTCGAGGGCTATCAGGAACTCAAGAAAATGAATATCGTGCCGGTATCGGGCGGCGAGCACGAATTCACGAGCTATGGATTCAAGGATTTGCTGGAGCGGCGCGCGGTGGACGTGATCCAGTACGACACGAACCGCGTCGGCGGCATCACGGCGGCGCGCAAAATCAACGCGATGGCGGAAGCGTGGTCCGTGCCCGTGATCCCGCACGCGGGGCAGATGCACAACTATCATCTGACGATGGCGAGCACGGCGAGTCCGATGTCCGAGTTCTTCCCCGTGTTCGACGTGGAAGTGGGCAACGAGCTGTTCTACTACATCTTCGAAGGCGAGCCGCAGCCGGAAAACGGCTTCCTGCAACTCTCCGATGAAACGCCGGGGCTCGGCATTACGCTGTCCGGCAAGCATCTCGACGACTTCAATATCATCGAGTGAGTTTAGATTTCTGCGGCGTGAAGACGCTTCACGCCGCGCACATTGCACGTACCACACCAGGTGAACACGATGAAACCTCGCATTGCCGTCCTTCTCGGCGACCCCGCCGGCATCGGTCCGGAATTGATCGCGCGCCTGCTCGCGAAGCCGGAAAATCGCGCGCGCGCCGATCTGCTGATCATCGGCGACCAGCGCGAACTGGAAGCGGGCATGAAGATCGCGGGAACGCGATTCGATTACGCCGTGGTCGATCGCGAGGACGCGGCCGCAACCGGCACGGACGTCCCTTCGCTGATCGACTTTCGTCTGGCCGACGACACGCCTTACGAGCGCGCCGTCGCTAGCGAACGTGGCGGCCGCTACAGCCTCGATGCGTTCAAGCAAGCGCTTGCGTTGACGCAGGCGAACCGGACGCAAGGCATGTTGTTCGCGCCGGTCAACAAGACCTCGCTGCATATGGCAGGCATGGAAACCGGCGACGAGATGGAGTGGTTCGCGCGGCAACTGGACTACAGCGGCAGCTTTTGCGAGTTCAATGTGCTCGACGAATTATGGACGTCGCGCGTGACGTCGCATATCGCGCTGAAGGACGTGAGCGCGAAGCTCTCGGCGGAGCGGATCATCGGCGCGGTGCGCTTGATTCACGACGGCCTGAAGCGTGCGGGGAACGTCGCGCCGCGCATCGCGGTGTGCGGGTTCAACCCGCATAACGGCGACAACGGCGCGTTCGGGCGCGAAGAGATCGACGTGATCGCGCCGGCCGTGGAAGAAGCGCGCAAGCTGGGTTACGACGCGCAAGGACCGTTTCCCGCCGACACGATTTTCGTGCGCGCGCGCGACCAGAAAGCGTTCGACGGCGTGGTGACGATGTATCACGACCAAGGTCAGATCGCGATGAAACTGATGGGCTTCTGGCGTGGCGTGACGGTTCATGGCGGCTTGCCCGTACCGATCGCGACGCCCGCGCACGGCACCGCATTCGATATCCACGGGCAAGGCCGCGCGGATGTCGGCGCGACGCAGAAGGCGTTCGATATCGTGACGAAGATGGCGGACGAGCGGGTCGGCTGAAAATCTAAGCCACGCTCACCGCGGTCCTGACCCGCGCCGCTTTCACCGTCTTCTCCGGCCCGGCAACGATGTACGCGCGCGCAAGTTCATGTGCCTGCGCGCGGTGATCGGTTTGCCACTCGTCGGTCAGCATGTCGGTGTCGAACATGCGCGACAGCGTGTATGCGTTCGACTTGTGAAAGTACGCGAGACTGACGAGCGCGACATACAGATGCAGCGCATCCATGCCGCCGCGCAGCGTGCGGTCCGCCTCGCCGCGCACGATCAGCGCGCGCAACATATCGAGCACGGGCGACGACATCTCCGGAATCGCGCGCGAACGTTTCATGAAGCGCGCTCGATTCAAGTTCTCGGAAGAAAGCAACTTCAGCAGTTCAGGATGCCGCGCGAAATGCCCTTCGATAAAGTCGTAGAGCTGCAAAATACCCGCGATAGGCGCGATCTTCTGCGCGTCGATACTCAGCTTGAGTTCCTCGTCGCGCAACTGGCCGAGCACGTACTCCAGCACTTCGATATAGAGCGCTTCCTTGCCGCCGAAGTAGTGATAGATCATGCGGATATTCACCTTCGACCGGCTCGCGATGGTCTCGACGCGCGCGCCGCTGAAGCCTTTATCGGCGAACTCAGCTATAGCCGTCCGGAAGATGCGCGAACGTGTGGTGGCCGCGATCTTCTGGCGCTGCGTGCGCGGTGCGGCGGCGGTGTCGTCGGGCGTGGCTGACGCGGTGGACGGGACAGTGCGTGTGGTCTTGCGTGTCATCGAAAACCTGTGCGGAAAAGTACGTCGTACACGAGCGCGGTGCAGATCCGCATTCTAAACCGCGCTCGCTTGATGTCGATGCCTAACGCTTGATTAACGTTTGAACGGCTGGGTCAGCGCGAGCGGCGCGGTCTGACGGCCGATCAGTCCGGCCACCGCGACCAGCGCGAGCAGATACGGCAGCATGATGAGCAGCGCAGTCGGCACATGGACGCCCATCAGTGGTAATTGAAACTGCAGCGCGCTTGCCGCGCCGAACAGCAGGCACGCGCCGAGCGTGCGGCCGATCTTCCAGTTGCCGAAAATGATCGCGGCAATCGCGAGATAGCCGACACCGTTCGTCATGCCCTCGGTGAACGTATGGATATCGCCGATGGAAATGAAGCAGCCCGCCGCGCCCGACATCACGCCCGCGTACAGCACCGCGCCGTAGCGCAGCCGCGTGACCGACAAGCCCGATTGATCGACGGCCTTGGGCGCGGCGCCCACCGCATGCAGCGCGACGCCGAGCGCCGTGCGCCGCATCACGATGGCGGTTGCAATCAGAATGGCGACGCCGAGATAGACGAGCCACACCTGATCGAAAATCGGTTCGCCGATCACCGGAATCGAACCCAGGCCCGGCGGCGACCATTTGGAAAGTCCGGGAATGGTCGCGCTGGAACGCTCGCCGAACAGTTCGCGATACGCGAGCGTCGTGCCGCCGAGCGCGAGAATGTTGATGCCGATGCCGGTCACGATCTGATTGGCGCGCAGCGTGATGCTCAAGAACGCCTGCAACAGCGCGATTGGCAGCACGCCAAGCATGCCGATCGCGAGTCCAAGCACGGGATTGCCCGTCGCCCACGATCCCGCCGCGCCCAGAAACGCGCCGGTCAGCATCATGCCTTCGACGCTCATGTTCAGCACGCCCGCGCGTTCGCTCACGAGTTCGCCGGTGGAGGCGAGCATCAGCGGGGCGGCAAAGCGGATCGACGATCCGACGAATACAGCGGCAATTTCTGCGTTCATCGCGAAGCTCCGTTGCGTTCGAGCCAGAGCGAACCGCCCGCTAGCGCGACGATCACGATGCCCTGCACGACCAGCACCAGCGCGGACGGCACCGATGCCACCATTTCCATATTGATCCCGCCGGAGCGCAGCAAGCCGAACAGCAGCGCCGCTGCGAACACGCCCGTCACCGAGCCGCGCGCGAGCAATCCGACCACCAGCCCGTCGAAACCGTATCCCGACGAGAAGCCTGCTTTCAGCGAGTACTGATCGCCTTGCAGCATCAAGGCGCCGGCCAGACCGCCGAATGCGCCCGCGAGCGCGAGCGCGCCGACGATGGTCGCGGTGATCGGCATGCCCGCGCGGCGCGCGGCGATGGCGTTGAGACCGACCGCCCGCAGATGCATGCCGAAGCGCGTCCGGCGCAACACGACCGCAACGGCGATGCCGAGCACGATGGTCACCGGCAGCCCGATATGCAGCCCGAGCGAACTAGCGGCGGCGAGCAGCGGGAGCTTCGTCTTATCGGGGATTTCGAGCGATTCCGGCAGCGTGGAGGCGTTGCTCATCGGCTGGCGCAACAGCGCTTCCGATTGCACGCACCAGTAGAGAAACCAGACGGCGATGAACGAAAGCAGCAGCGTGCTGATGACTTCGCTCGTGCCCGCGCGCGCCTTCAACACGCCCGCAATCGATCCCCAGCCCGCGCCCGCGAGCGCGGCGGCGAGCATCGGCAGAATGAACGCGAGTCCGAACGGCAAGTGCGCGACGCCGCCATACAGGCTCACCGCCGTCGCCACGATCCCGCCGATCGCGATCTGCCCTTCGCCGCCGACGTTCGTGAGCCGCGCGCGATCCGCGAGCACGAAGCCGATGCCGACCAACGCGAACGCGAGGCTGCGGTTGATCGATGCGCCGATCGCGTAGGGCGATCCCCACGCGCCGTCCGCGAACGCGGCGAGCGCATCGCCGATCGGCACGCCGACGAGTTTGATGAGCAGCAACGCCGCAGCGATAGCGACCGCCGCGGCGCCCGCGAGCACGGCCGCCGTGCGGAGTTGCGGCAGGCCGCGCCACGCGATGCGCGGAGAAGTAAGCGTCGAGTTCATGCTGATTGCCCTGCCATCCATGCGCCGATTCGCGCGCGTTGATCGGATTGAATCGTCTCGTTCGAGGCGTTCGGGTCGTCGCTGTCGTTTCTGCCCGGCACGCAACTGCCCATGATGCGTCCGCGATACATGACGAGGATGCGGTCGGCGACGCCGAGCAGTTCGTCGAGTTCGGAGGAGATCAGCAACACGCCCGCGCCGGCATCGCGTGCGGCGCGAATATGGTCGTAGACGGCCGCGACCGCGCCGACATCGAGGCCGCGCGTGGGTTGCGCCGCCATCAGGAACACGAGGTTGTCGAGAGTCAGTTCGCGCGCGAGCACGGCCTTCTGCTGATTGCCGCCGGACAGGCCGCGAAACGGTACATCGGGACTGGCCGCGCGCACGTCGAAGCGTTTCATCAGCGCTTTCGCATCGCGCGCCATCGCACCGCGCTTGAGAAAACCGTAGCGCGAATACTGGTCGAGCCGGTTGAGCCGCAGATTGTCGATCAGGCTCATGTCCGGCACGCAGGCCACCGCGTGCCGATCTTCCGGAACGATGCCCACGCCGTGCTGCGTGATCTCGCGCGGGCTCGCGTTCGTCATTTCCTTGCCTTGCACGAAGAAGCGTCCGATGGTCGCCTTCTGCATGCCGGCGAGCACCGCGCCGAGTTCGCTCTGACCGTTGCCTTCCACGCCCGCGATCCCCACGATCTCGCCGCGATTCACAACCAGCGTGCAGGCGTCCACGCGCGTCACGCCCTGCGCGTCGCGCACGGTGAGTCCGTCCACTTGCAGCGCTTCCTCGGAGAGCGGGCGTCCGTATGGCGACGGCGCTTTCGCGACCTCGGAGACGGGTTCGCGTTCGGTCGTGCGCTGGATCATCGCGCGCACGAGCATGTCGATATCGGCGGAAGGGTTCGCCGATCGCGCGACCACGCGACCGCTTTGAAGCACGGTCGCGCGCGAGGCGATGCGGCGGATTTCCGCGAGCTTGTGCGTCACCAGCACCACCGCGCAGCCGCGCTTCGCGACGCGCGCGCACACGTCGAGCAACGCGGCGATTTCAGCGGGCAGCAGCACGGCGGTCGGTTCGTCGAGTACGAGCAGACGCGGCTCGCGAATCAGGCACTTGACGATTTCCACGCGCTGCCGCTCGCCGACCGATAACGCCGCGATGCGCGCGTCGGGATCGAGCGTGAGCCCGAGATCGGCGACGAGCGCGCGCACGCGCGCCGCCTGCGCGCCACGGTCGAGCCAGCCGCGCGACTGACCCAGGAGCAAGTTGTCGAGCACCGTCACGTCGCCCACCAAACTGAAATGCTGGTGAACCATCGCGATGCCGTGTTCGAGCGCATCGCGGGGACTGCGCGGACGATACGGCGCGTCGTCGAGCCACATCTCGCCGGAATCGGGCTGATGCACGCCGAACATCACGTTGCACAGCGTCGATTTACCCGCGCCGTTTTCGCCGAGCAGGCAATGCACTTCGCCCGGCACGAGTTCCAGCGAGACGTCGGTGAGCGCGTGGAACGCGCCGAAATGCTTGCCGATGCCCGAGAGCCGCAACACGGCCTGACGGGCGACGGCGCGCTCAGTGGCGGGTGTGGTGACGGTGGAGTCCATGCGCGTCAGCCTTCTGACACCTTGATCTTGCCGCTCTTGATGTCGTCCTCGATCTGCTTGATCTTGGCGTTCATTTCAGGCGTCGCGTTGCATACCGCCATGCCCGATGCCTTCGGACCCATCGCAAGACCGAACGCCTTGTAGCCCGGCTGCCACGTTCCGGCGGACATCTGGTCGATTGCGTACTGCACCTGGAAACCGACGCCCGTGATGGAGTACGCGATATACAGCGGGTCCGTGCCGCAACGGTCCGTGTAGCTGCCGATCAGGTGCGTGTGCTTCTCGGTCGCGGCTTGTTCGAGACCGCGCAGGCCGAGGTTGAGAATGTGATAGTGAACGTCGGCGCCTTGCGAAATGGCGGCAAGCGTCGCTTCCTTTGCCTTCGACACGTTGTCGAAGTCGCCGGTGTAGCTCTCGAAATACTTGATCTTCGGGTTGATCGCGCGCGCGCCGTTGCCGAACTCCTTGCCCGCGTTGACGATGGACGGAATCTCCATGCCGCCGACATAACTCACCGCGCCGTTCTTCGAGAGCATCGCCGCCGCCGCGCCCGCGACGTAAGCGATTTCGGCCTGCTTCACGTCATAGCCCGCGACGTTCGGTGGCATGTCCTGGCCTTTATTGCCGCCGACAATCGCGAACTTCGTATTCGGAAACCGCTTGGCGATCTTCAGCACGGCGGCCTGCGTCTGTCCGCCCACGCCGATCACCAACTGATTCTTCGACGCGAGATTGGTGAGCGCCTGCTCCATGTCGGCGTAGTTGATGTTCTCGATCATCTGCGTCTTGATCTTCGGGCCGAGTTCCTTCTGAGCGGCGACGAGCCCTTCGTAGCCCGATTCCATCCAGCCCTTGTCCGACTTCGAGCCGGGAATCAGCACGCCGACGCGCAGCGGGTCGGCGGCGTAGGCATTGAGCATCGCGCCCGAGAACGAAGCGGCGGCGGTGACGAAGAGCGTCGCCTGGATCAGCGAGCGGTACGGCCGGGCGGCGGAGCGGGAGACGTTGAACATACTGGCATTCCTCTTGCGTTCGGTTTGGGTAAGTAAGTTATGCATGACCGAAATGCAACTTCGATGCCAAGCGTGATCAACGCGCGAAAAACATCGGCGAAGAAGGCTCGCGAAACCACGTATGCGTCGGCTGACCGCACGGCATCGCGGTCCCGGACGATCAACCCATTTACCCACTCGAACAGCAATGGAACAAAACGGCATGAAGGACGAACAGGCAGACGTGGCGGGCGTGAGCGGGCGGCTCGGCCGCTCGGATCAGTACCATTGGCGCGCCAGTCCGACGCTCGTGGACATGGCGATACCCGCGCCCGACCCCGTGCCCGTGACGCTTGCAAGCGAGCCGCAGAACGTGCGGATCGACCTGCGCCGCACGGCGATGGTGGTGATCGATATGCAGAATGACTTCTGCACCAAAGGAGGCTGGGTTGCCCACATCGGGGGCAATTACGAAGTCGATCGTGCGCCCATTGCACCATTGCAGCGCCTGCTCCCGAAGCTGCGCGTGCAGGGCGTACCGGTGATCTGGGTGAACTGGGGAAACCGTCCGGACCTCGCCAACATGCCGCCGAATCAGCTGCATTTATACAAGCCCACGGGCACCGGAACCGGCCTCGGCGAGCCGTTGCCGGAGCACGACGCACATGTGCTCGAAAAAGATTCGTGGGCGGCGGCGGTGGTGGATGAACTCGCGCCCGAGCCGCAGGACATCTGCGTGGACAAATACCGCATCAGCGGATTCTGGGACACGCCGCTCGACAGCATCCTGCGCAATCTCGGTGTTCGCACCGTGCTGTTCGCGGGCGTGAACACGGACCAGTGCGTGCTCCATTCGCTCACCGACGCCAACTTCCTCGGCTACGGCTGCGTGCTCGTGGAAGACTGCTGCGCGACCTCGTCGCCCGCGTTCTGCACCGAAGCCACCGTATGGAACGTGAAGAAGTGCTTTGGCTTCGTGACGGATTCGGCGCGTATCGCCGATGCACTTGAAACCACCGGAGACATGACGTGATGAGCGACGATCCGCTGAACGCATTTGTGCCGGGCGAGCGCGTCGTGTCAAGCGCGACGGCAAGCGGGCCGCTCGACGGCCTGCGCTTCGCCGTGAAGGATCTGATCGACGTGGCGGGCGTCACGACCGGCGGCGGCAATCCGGATTGGCTCAAGACACACGGACCCGCGAGCGCGCACGCGCCGGCAGTCGCGAAGCTGCTCGCGGCGGGCGCATCGGTGGACGGGAAGGTGCTGACCGATGAACTCGCGTACAGCCTCGAAGGCGAGAACGCGCATTACGGCACGCCGCTCAATACGCGCTGGCCGGATGCGCTGCCGGGCGGGTCGTCGAGTGGATCGGCTTCAGCGGTCGCGGGCGGTGCGGTCGATTTCGCGCTCGGCACCGACACGGGCGGTTCGGTCCGCGTGCCCGCTGCGTTTTGCGGATTGTGGGGCATTCGTCCGAGCCACGACGCGGTATCGACGGCGGGCGTGCTGCCGTTCTCGCCAGTGTTCGACACGGTAGGCTGGTTCGCCCGCGACGTGGATACGCTGATCGCCGTGGGAGACGTGCTGTTGCCACCGGCCGCGAGCGAGACCGAATCGGGGAGCACGACGCCCCGTCTCGTGCTGTTCAACGAAGCGTTCGCCGCGCGCGCCGCGAACGAACCGGACGATGCGGCGCGTCTCTCGGCATTCGCGCGCGGCTTCGGCGCGACCGCGTCGATGGACGTATTCGACGGCGAGCACGATGCGTGGCTCCATTGCTATCAGCAATTGCAGGACGGCGACATTCTCGCCGCGCTCGGTGGCTGGATCAAGGAGACGCAGCCGGTGTTCGGACCGTCGATTGCCGCACGCTTCGCCCGGCTCGACGCGCTCGATCCCGCCGAGGTCGCGCGCTGTCGCGAACGTCGCGAGCCGTTGCGCGCGAAGCTCGCCGCGTTGCTCGCGGACACCGTGCTCGTGCTCCCGACCACGCCGCGCGCGCTGCTCGCGAAGGACGCGCCCGCTGCGACGATCGACCGCTTCTACGGCGACGCACTCACGATGAATTCCATCGCCGCGCTCGGCGGCTTGCCGCAAGTGACGATTCCGCTCACCGACGAAATCGACCGGCCGCTGGCGCTCTCGCTGATCGGCGCACGGGGTACGGACCGCGCGCTGCTCGCGCTGGCCCGCACGCTTTATCTCTCGACAACAACCCATTAATCGCGATGACACCGACCCCCGATAGCGCAACGCTCGCGCTGTATCTCGACGCGGCCGCCCGGCTGCAAGGCTTCGAACTCGCACCGGACGTTGCGGCGCGCGTGCTCGAACAACTGGAACGCGTCGCGATGGTCGCGGCGCCGATGCTCGCGTTCGAACTCTCGCCGCACGATGAACCCGCGCCGGTCTATAGCCTGGAGCCACGATGAATCGAGCGATAGAAGAAAGCGGACTTCCGCACGATGCACTGGGGATCGCCCGCGCGATTGCGGACGGCGAGACGACCGCTGTCGAAGTGGCGCAAGACGCGCTCGATCGCATCGCGCGTTTCGACCCGCAGGTTCGCGCGTTCACGCACGTGACAACGGAGCGCGCGCTGGCGGAGGCGGCTGCGGTCGATACGCTGCGTGCGAGCGGCGCCAGCCTGCCGCCGCTCGCGGGCGTGCCGTATGCAGTGAAGAACCTGTTCGATATCGAAGGCGTGACGACGGTTGCCGGATCGCGCGTGCTCGAAGACGATCCGCCCGCGAGCCGCGACGCCGTGCTCGTCGAACAGATGCGTCTGAGCGGCGCGGTGTTGCTCGGCGCGCTCAACATGGACGAGTTTGCCTACGGCTTCACGACCGAGAATCATCATCACGGCGTTTGCCGGAACCCGCGCGATTTGAGCCGCACGGCGGGTGGATCGTCGGGTGGCAGCGCGGCGGCGGTCGCAGCCGGGTTCGTGCCGCTCACGCTCGGCTCCGACACGAATGGCTCGATCCGCGTGCCGTCGTCGTGTTGCGGCGTGTTCGGCATCAAGCCCACCTATGGACGTCTTTCGCGACGTGGCTCGTTCCCGTTCGTCGCGAGCCTGGACCATTTGGGCGCGTTCGCGAGCAGCGCCGACGATCTCGCCGCCGTGTACGAGGCGTTGCTCTTCGCCGATCCCGACGACCCAGCCTGCGCGCTAAAACCCGGCTTACCGGACACGCAAGACGGACCGCTGCGCGTCGCGCGCCTCACAGGCTACTTCGATGACTTCGCCGGCGACGACGCCCGCGCCGCCGCAACGGACGCCGCCCGCGCGCTCGACGCGAGCGCGGACGCGACCGTAGAATTCGCGCACGCCGAGGCGGCGCGCGGCGCGGCATTCGTGATTTCGGCGGCGGAGGGCGGCGCATTGCATCGGGATAATCTGAAGGCGCGTTACGCCGATCGCGAGCCGCTATCGCGTGACCGTTTTCTCGCGGGCGCATTGTTGCCCGCCGCTTGGGTCCAGCACGCTCAACGCGTGCGCGCGGTGTTGCGGCGCGAGTTCCTCGCGTTGTTCGCGCAGCACGATTTGCTGATTGCCCCGGCCACGCCGGTGGTCGCGCCGGTGATCGGCGCGGAACATATTTCGGCTGGCGGACGGTTGCTGCCGACGCGGCCGAATCTCGGTCTGCTGGCGCAACCGATATCGTGTCTCGGCTTGCCGGTCGTCACCGTGCCGCTGATGACGTCGGCCGGCTTGCCGATCGGTGTGCAATTGATCGCGCCGCCCTGGCGCGAGGATCTGGCGCTGGCGGCGGCGCGTCGTCTGGAGAAGGCGGGCGTGGCGCACTGCGCGCCGGAACCCGCGTTCATGCGCTAGCTGCACGCAAAGCTGGCGGCGGCGTTCACGTCGCCGCCTTTATAGCGCGCGACTTTCGGGTACGCGCACAGCGGCCGCGTGCGTCCCGCGCCCCAGTCGGCGGGCACTTCCGCATTCGGCACGACGTTGGCTGCATCGCGCGCGGTGGCGATCACGCTGTCGGGCGCGTGGCCTTGCTCGACCCACGCGATCATCGGCGTCAGCATGTCGAACTGATCGGCGGTCGGGCCGCCCGAGCAGTGGTTCATGCCCGCCACGGTGTAGAGGCGCGCGAAGTTGCTCGCGTCGCCGCCATTCGCGGTCATCACACGCTGATACCAGTCGGTCGTATCGTTCGATGAAAACACCGGGTCGCTCGTGCCGTGATAGACCATCAGTTTCGCGCCGCGCTTCTTCAAGGCGCTCAGGTTCGTCTCGTCCGGCGGCGTCATGAACGACCACGAAGACTCGCTGTAGACGCCGTTCGTCGCGAAGATTTTCGGGGCGTCGGTGTCCATGCTGAAGCCGAGCGCATACGCGGATAACTGACTCAACAGCGAGGCCGATTGAGGCAGCGTGGTGAACGTGAACGCGGCGGCGGCGGGGTCGAGCGTGATGGAATTGGATTGCTTCCACGCCGTCCAGTTCGCCCCGTCGATGCCCGCGTCGAACGGAAAGCTCGCGTAGAGCGCGGTGCCTGCGCTGTCGTGCGCGCCGGAAAACACTTGGCCGATGGCGTCTTTCTGCGCGCTCGTGAGACACGTTCCGTCGCGCGTGGAGGACGCGCAGGTCGGCACGTCGTTGGCGAGGCTGAAGTTCGCCTGACATGCCTTGATGTCTTGCACGAGACCGTCGGTTGCGCCATCGAGGGCATCGCATTTCGCGAGAATGCGCGATGCCACGAGTTGCCGCTCGGCTGCCGTGAAGCCAGTCTTGATGTCGGGCAGGCCGCTCGTCGTGGTCGCGGTCGCGACTTTCGCGAACTGTTGCGCGCTCCACATCTCGCCGATTGCAGCCTTCGGCAGATGAAAGCCCGGATCGCCCGCGATGATGCCGTCGTATTCCGCCGACGAACGCGCCGCCGCGACCATCGCGTGGCGTCCGCCATTGGAGCAGCCGTCGAAGTAGCTTCGATCGGGCGCTTTGCCGTACGCCAGCTTGATGATCTGCTTTGCCATCGGCGTGAGTGTCGCGACCGCGTTGTAGCCATAGTCGATCCGCGCTTGCGGATCGAGACCGAACAGCGGATTTTGCGAGGCGCTGTGACCGGCATCGGAACTGATGACGGCGAAGCCGATGTTGAGCGCGTTGTCGGTCGGACCGCCGCCGCCGATTTCACCGGTTGCGGTGAGGACGTTGCCGTCGAGGCCACCGTTCGCCTGATAGAAGAAGCGGCCGTTCCATGCCACGGGCAAGCGCATTTCAAAGCCGATCGCGTAGGTTTTGCCGTCGACGGTGCTGACGCGTTGATTCATGTTGCCCTGGATCAGGCAGTGTTCCGGCACGGACTTGCCGGCTACCGTTAGGGTTCCCGCTGGGACGTCGGTGACTGAGGTGAATACGGTGTTCGTGAATGCCAGTTTTGGCGAGAGCGCGGCACAGGATCCTGCGAGGGGCGCTGGCGTTGCGGCGCTGAGTTGCGGTAGGGAGGACGTAGCGTCGTTGGTGCTTCCGCCGCACGCGGTGAGCGTTGCTGTCGTTGCCGCCAGTATCGTCGCGGCGAGTGCTGCTGATCGTGAATTGGACATTTGGGGGTTTCCTGACGGGCTAGTGGACTCGAGTCGTTTTTGGGATTTTGGGTTTGTCGTTTTTGGCTGGGTTTGCTTTTGTTGTCAGGCGACCTTTGGGAGCTTGCTCGCGGGGTGGTTTGCTGGCGCCCTTGCTTTTGTTTGCTTGCGCTTCTTTTGAACTTGCTTTCGTGTAGGTCCATTAGCACGCCGCTATGCGCGGCAGCAGTCACTTTCTTTGCTGCTGCAAAGAAAGTAACCAAAGAAAGCAGCTGTTCCGTCTAAGTGTCCACCACTGGCCATAACCGGGAGTGGTGCGCAAGCTGATTCGGCCATCGCACCACCCAACAGAGTGGAGCCGCTCATTCATCCCGGCAGGCATAAATGCCTGCCAGCACGTATCATCAAAAACCATCGGTTCTCTAACTGCGTTGAAGCGTTGAAGCGTTGAAGCGTTGAAGCGTTGAAGCGTTGAAGCGTTGAAGCGTTGAAGCGTTGAAGCGTTGAACCGTTGAAGCGTTGAACCGTTGAACCGTTGAAGCGTTGAAGCGTTGAACCGTTGAACCGTTGAACCGTTGAAGCGTTGGGGCTTTGGCGTTTTGGTGTTTCGCTTCTTCGCGTTCCTGTCGTCATAGCGCAGCGAGGACGGAGCTGACAGGCGCTGTGCCAATTCGAATGGATGCGAGTTGGCCGAGTCAGCTTGCGGGCCTATCCGCGTGGTTATTCGAGGTGGACACTTAGGTGGACAAGCTGCTTTCTTTGGTTACTTTCTTTGCAGCAGCAAAGAAAGTGACTGCTGCCGCGCATAGCGGCGTGCTAATGGACCTACACGAAAGCAGGTTCCCAAGAAGCGCATGCAAACAAAAGCAGCAAGCGGCAGCAGACCAAAACCGTCAGGCGCAGCGCTAGCAAAAACCCACCCCCAAGCGCTAGCAAAAACCCACCCCCAAGCGCCAGCAAAAACCCACCCCCAAGCGCCAGCGAAAACTCAACCCCAAGCGCCAGCGACCCCACTAGAACATATGCCGAAGCCCTAGCATCACACCCGTCTGCCCTTCACCCGCCGCAGGCGTAGTCCCACCGCCCCCGCCGCTAACGGAATATCGCGCCCGCGCGCTATTGGCGAGATACGAACCCTGCGCATAAATCGCAGTGCGCTTCGAAAGCAAGTAAGTGGTACGCAAAGTGCCCATCGTCGCCCGCGTGTCGTGATCGTTATTCACGATCCGGTACACCTCGCCATCGACGAGAAACGCCGGCGTCACGAAGTACGACGCGCCCACGAAGAACAGATTCGAGCGCACATCGGGAACGGCCGCCGCGTCGGTCTCGACACGCCGGTTGAGCCAGCCCGCGCCGATCTTCGCGTCGCCGAACTTCGCATAAGCGCTGACGTGGGTGCGAATGTCCTTGTCGGCGGCATCGATCAGTGTGGTCGGCGCTACGCCGTCGAAGAAATTCGCGGCTGCGTTCGTGCCGCCGCCGCGTTGCTCTTCATACGATGCCGCGACGCCGAAGAACGGGGCGTCGTATTTGAGCATCACCGACCAATCCCGACACTCGGTGGCACGGCCCGCCACCGATCCCGCGCAGATTCCCGCGCCCGGCGAATTGCCCGTGCCTGCGGCGTCGCGTCCGAACGAATAGCTCGCGCCGAGCGTCACGCCGCGATAAGCGCCGATATAGCTCACGGCGTTGTCGGCGCGCGCGTTCGGCACGTAAGCGTCGAGCGAGCCGAGTCCGTAGATGTCCGGTCCGATGATGTCCGCGTTCATCAGCGCGAGATACGTCATCGTGTACTGGCGTCCGAATGCGAGCGTCCCGTAAGGACTCTTCACGCCGACGAACGCTTGTCGACCGAACAATCGTCCGCCCTGGCCCAGTTCGCCGTTGCGCGTATTGAAGCCGCTTTCCAGCGTGAAGATCGCGCTATATCCGCCGCCGAGATCTTCCGATCCGCGCAGGCCCCAGCGCGACGGAAGTTCGCCGGTGACGGACGGCATGCGAAATACTGCGTTGCCCGCGGCGTTTGCGTGCGACACGTACTCGATACCCGTGTCGATGATGCCGTAGAGCGTGACGCTCGATTGCGCGAGCGCGACGGTGCTCGTCGCAGCGAGCGCGGTGCATAAGGCAAGGCATACGGATGCTTTCATTGCGGAGTCTCCAGACCGTTTTGTTTGTGTGTTTGTTTTTATGAAAGTGTTGGCGAGGCCGTCAGTCGTTTGCGCGCGGCCTGCGGATCAGCAGCAACGCGGCGGCCGCCGCAATGAGCGTCACCGGAATGCTTGCGCCGATCACCACCGACGAACTGCGGCCCATCGCGAGCAACTGGCCGGCCGCGAGCGGACCGACCACCGAGCCGATGCGCCCGACCGCGACTGCTGCGCCCACACCGGTGCCGCGCATCGCGGTGGGATAGAACGCGGCGGACAGCGCATACAGCACCGATTGCCCGCCGATCACGAACATGCCCGCGAAGAACGCGGACGCCGCAAGCGCGCCGAAGCCGGGCGCGACCGAGAGCGCCGCGAGCGACGCGATGATCCCCGCGTACATGCCGGCGACGACCAGCGCCGAGCGCATCCGGTCCATCAACATGCCGATGCAGAGCGCGCCCAATCCGCCGCCGACGTTGAACGCGATCTGCACCAAGCCGACTTGAGGCCGCGTAAGACCGCGCGCGGCCATGAGCGAAGGAAGCCAGTTCAGGAGGAAGTACAGGACGATCAGCGTGCAGAAATAGCTGACCCAGATTTGCACGGTGGACAGCCCGCGCGTGCCGCCGAACAGCACGTGCCCGACGGGTGCGGGCGTCACGCTGCCGTCTCGCGAGGCCTGCGAAAACGCCTTCGATTCAGGCAGAAACGCGAACAACAGCGGCACGAGAATCAGCGGGCCCGCGCCGCCGACATAGAAAATATGCCGCCAGTCGGTGTCGCCCGCGCTCATCACGCCGATCACCGAGGCGATCACGCCGCCGAACGGAATCCCGCAATACATCACGCTCACTGCCGTGCTGCGCGCACGCGGCGAGACCGACTCGGACGACAGCGCGATCAGGTTCGGCAACGCGCCGCCGAGTCCGATACCCGTCAAAACACGCACGATCACCAGCGTGTGAAAGTCGCTGACGAGCGCGGTCGCGATCGAGAGCAGGCCGAACAGGCACGCCGACAGAATCAGCACGCGCTTTCTTCCGATGCGATCCGCAAGCCGTCCGCCGAACATTGCGCCGGGCAAGAGGCCGAACGTCCCCGCGCTGAACGCCAAGCCCATTTGCGCGACGGAAAGACCGAATTCGCGCGCCATGCGCGGCGCGGCGACGCCCACCGATTGCAGGTCGAGCCCTTCCAGCAGCGCGACCGCGAAACACAATCCGAGGGTGATCGCCGCATTGGTGCGGGCGGGCGATCCGAGGGCCACGGTGTCTCCCGCCGAGCCGGTTTCGAGTGATTTCATATCAGGCATCCTGATTAAGAGGGCGAGTTTCGACGTCCATTTCCACACAGATGACACGCAGATGCCACGCAGATGGAAACGGCGGCGAGGTTTTCTTTTAGTTGCGGAGTGCTGCGATGACGCGTGGATCGGCTGGGTCGGGCGCGTGCATCGCGTCGATCAGCCCGTCGCGATGCTTCTGCACCGCGCGCTGATTGATCGAGCCTTTGTCGGTGATTTCACCGAGATCGAGCGATGGAGGCGTGTCGAGCAGCAGCAGGCGCGCGACGTAACTTGCGCTTCCCGTGGCCTCCCGATTCAGGCGCGTCAGCAAATCGCGGAAAAACGCGACGACCGGCGCGGCCTGCAGCACGTCCTCGATGCTTGTGTCCTTCGGCAACGCGGCGAGACGCCGGCAATCGTCGATACGCGGGAACACGAGCAAGCCGATCTCCGCACGGTTGATGCCGGTCACGACCGCGTCCTGCACGAACGGCGCGCCCGCCGACACCACGCGTGCGCGCAGCGGCCCGACGCTCACGAACGTGCCGGAACCGAGCTTGAAGTCCTCGGTGGTGCGGCCATCGAATTGCAGGCCGAGTTCGGGGCGTTCGGGATCGACGAAGATGGCGGCGTCGCCGCTGCAATAGAAGCCTTCTTCGTCGAACGCGGGCTCGGCGCATTCGTCGCGTCGCCAGTAGCCGCGCATTACGTTCGGGCCGCGAAAGCGAAGTTCGTGCTTGCCGTCGACGGGCGCGAGCTTCGTCTCGCAGCCCGGTGCGGGCAGGCCGATATAACCGGCGCGCATGATCGGCCCGGTCGTGAACAGACACGACGGCGAGGTTTCCGTCATGCCGAGTCCCGCCATGATGCGAATCCGCTCGCCGCAGTGCGCTTCCGTCACGCGTTCCAGCCGGTCCCACGCTGCTTGCGAAAGCCCCGCGCCGCCGAAGAAATAGAGCTTCACGCGAGCGAAGAAAGTCTGCCGGAGAGGCGCATCCGTTTCGAGCGCGATGGCGAGTTCTTCCCAGCCCTTTGGCACGTTGAAGTACGCGGTCGGCGAGATTTCGCGGAGATTGCGCAGCGTTTCCTCGAACTTGCCGGCGACCGGTTTGCCGTCGTCGATATAGAGAGAGCCGCCGTTATACAGCGCAATGCCGACGTTGTGACTGCCACCATACGTGTGATTCCAAGGCAACCAGTCGACGAGCACCGGCGGCTCCTTCGCGAATTCCGGGAAAGTCTGCAGCAGCATCTGCTGGTTGCTGCACAGCATGCGGTGCGTGGTCGGCACGGCTTTCGGCAGCTTGGTCGAGCCTGACGTGAAGAGAATCTTCGCGATGGTGTCGGCGTGGACGTTCGCGTGCGCCGCGTCGAGGTCGCGCGGCGCATGCGTGAGCAGCGTGTCGAAAGCGATCGAGCGATGCGTGGCTTCGTTCGTTACCACGGTCGTATCGCGCGGTACGACGGCGTCGATTGCGCGCGAAAACGCAACGTGATCGCCCGCATAAACAAGGCCCGGGCGCAGCAGATCGAGCATGTAGCGCAGCTTGCCGAAATCGCTGGAAACAAGCGAATACGCGGGCGATAGCGGCGCGAACGGCACGCCCGCGAGCATCGCGCCGAACGACAACTGCAGATGTTCGAGATCGTTGCCCGAGAGAATCGCGAGCGGCCGGGACGCGGACAGGCCGAGGTCCAGCAGCGCCTGTCCGATTGCGCGCGCGCGTTCGAGCATCTGCGAATACGTGATCTCGATCCACGCGCCGTCAGCGCCCCGACGCGCGATCAGCACGCGGTCCGGATGCGCGGCGGCACCGCTCACGAGCCGGTCCGTGAGCCGCGATGGATAGTCGCGCAACGGCTCTTGCGAGCGCAGATACCAGGTGTTGCCTTCTTTCACGATATCGGTCGCGGCCGTGCTGACGGCCACGTCCCGATAGCGCGCGCCCACAGTGGGATTAACGCTTGTCACGTTGTTGTCTCCTGCAAACCTGATGGCGGCCGCGCCTTTCTGCGAAGGCATCGGCCGTGACGCTAGACCGGGTAATGGCGCGGCGTAGTCTGGATCGTGATCCAGCGCAAGTCGGTGAATTCCGCTATCGACGCCTTGCTGCCGAAGCGTCCGTAACCGCTGCTTTTCACGCCGCCGAACGGCATTTGCGCTTCGTCGTGGACGGTCGGGCCGTTGATATGGCAGATGCCCGATTCGATGCGTTTCGCGACGGCGAGCGCGCGCGAGATATCGCGGCTGAAGACGGCGGCCGAGAGACCGAACTCGCTGTCGTTCGCGACGGCGATGGCTTCGTCGTCGTTGTCCACGCGCTGCACGGTGACCACCGGCCCGAACGATTCCTCGCGATAGAGCCGCATTTCGGGCGTGATGCCGTCGACGATGGCCGGCTGCATGATCGCGCCCGACGTCGTGCAACCGGCGGGAAGCCGCGCGCCTTTTTCGTGGGCATCCGCGATGAGCGCCGCCACGCGTTCGACCGCGCGCGTGTCGATCATCGCGCCGAGCACGCTTGCCGGATCGAGCGGATTGCCCGCGACAAGCGAACGCGCCTTTGCCGTGAGCTTGTCCACGAAAACTTCCGCGATCCCGCGCGCGACGATCACGCGCTCCGTCGACATGCAGATCTGCCCTTGATTGAAGAACGCGCTGAACGCGACGCCATCGACGGCGGCGTCGAGATCGGCGTCGTCGAGCACGATCACGGGCGCCTTGCCGCCGAGTTCCAGCAGCACCGGCTTGAGATGTTCCGCCGCGAGCTTCGCGATGATCCGTCCGACGTGGGTCGAACCCGTGAAGTTCACGCGCCGCACATGGCGATGCGCGATCAGCCGCTCGACAATCGCGGGCGCATCGTCGGGCGCGTTCGTCACGATATTCACGACGCCGTCGCCGAGGCCCGCTTCGTGCAGCACATCGCCGATCATCGCGTGGACAGCCGGGCATTGCTCCGACGCCTTGAGCACCACCGTATTGCCGCACGCGAGCGGCATGGCGACGGCGCGCGTCGCGAGGATCACCGGCGCATTCCACGGCGCGATGCCGAGCACGACGCCGCACGGCTGACGCACGGCCATCGCCAGGTTGCCGGGCACATCGGACGGAATCACGCTGCCGTCGATCTGCGTGGTCATCGCGGCGGCTTCGCGCAACATATTTGCAGCGAGCATCACGTTGAAGCCGTACCAGTTCGGCATCGCGCCCGTCTCGGCGACGCCCGCGGCGATGAAGTCGGCGGTGCGCGCATCCATCAGATCAGCCGCTTTCAAAAGGCGCTTGCGGCGCTCGGTCGGCGCAAGTGCGGCCCAAGCGGGAAACGCGGCGTGGGCGGCGTCCACGGCGGCATCGGCATCCGCTACGCTCGCGGCGGCGGCCCGCGTCGCGATTTCGCCGCTCACCGGATTGCGCCGTTCGTACGTCGCGTGTCCGGCGGCCTTCTGCTTTTGGCCGTTGATCAACAGGTCAATCTCGTTCATCGGCGTGTCTCCTCTGATATCAATCGATCGAGCCGTCAATTTAGCGCTTGTACGCCTGGAGGCCCGGCTTGATCGACTTGTCGTCGAGGAATTGCTTGAGGCCTTGTTCGCGGCCGCGTTCCGGGTCGCGCAATTGCGCTTGATCGAGTTTGGCGTACAGGTAGTCCTCGCTCTGTTCCCACGTCAGTTCGCGTGAACGCTTGAAGCCGTGCTTCGCGGCGCGCAGGACGACCGGGTTCTTTTCGAGCAGCTTGGCGGCGAGGGCGAGCGTTTCGTCCCGCAGACGTTCAAGCGGCACGCTGCTGTTGACGAGGCCCATGTCGGCCGCTTCGACGCCCGTGAAGGTGTCGCCCGTCATGATGTAATGCAGCGCGCGGCGATGGCCGACCGTGTCCGCCATCGCTTTGCTCACCAGATTGCCGGGCGGAATGCCCCAGTTGATTTCGGAGAGGCCGAACACGGCTTCGTCGGCGGCGATCGCCAGATCGCACGCGACGAGCGGCGAGAATCCGCCGCCGAAACACCAGCCGTTCACCATCGCGATGGTCGGCTTGGCATACATGCGCAGCCGTCGCCATTGCCATTCGGAAGCATCGCGGCGAATCTTTTCCTGCAGGATTTCCGGGCCTGCATCGACTTCGCGGAAGTATTCCTTCAGGTCCATGCCCGCAGTCCAAGCCGAGCCAGCGCCGGTCAGGACCAGCACTTTCGCGGCGTCGTCGAGTTCGACGGCGTCGAGTACCTGCAGCATTTCCGCGTTGAGCGTCGGACTCATCGCGTTGCGCTTTTCCGGACGATTCAGCGTCACCCATGCAATGCCGCTCTCGACTTTCACGTCCACGGTCTTCCAACGGCCTTCGTAAGTGCTCATGTCAATTCCCTGATGTTCCCTGATGATTTAGCCGGAATGGCGGCGATGGAAACCTTCGTTCATCACCCGCCGACGACTTCATTTAATATCAGGTAGCCTGATAAAGCAAGCGTACGCGATTGAGTGAAAACACCTAGTTCGCGTTGGGAAGGCCGGGAGAAATCAGTCGCGCAGATTGCGGACGAAGAGTTCGAGGTGGTGCTGAACCGTGGCGGCCGTGTCGGCGCCGATGCCGGCGAGCATCTGTTCTTCGAGTGCGCGCACGGCCTTTTCGCATTGACGCAGGACCTGGCGGCCGTCGTCGGTGAGTTTTAGCAGCAGGATGCGGCCATGCGAGGGATCGGGTTCGCGCACGATCCAGCCGCGCGAGGCCATGACGTTCATTACCTCGTTGGCCGATTGCGGCGTGATGAACGAGCGTTCGGCGAGTTGCGCGTTCGACGCCTGACCGCGCGCGTCGAGCACGGAAAGCGCTGTGAATTGCGCGAGCGTCAGACCCGACGGCGCGAGTGCCTCCGTCATCCGGCGGCGCAAAATGCGGTCGAGACTGCCGATCACATAAGTAAGCCGCGAACGGGAAGCGCGCTTTTTCGCGGGCGCGTCGGGGAGGGCCGAATCGGGTTTTGCGGTCATCGTGGGAGCGTGGTCGTGTTTATGCCGAATCTTAACGTGCGCGCCGTGCGGCGCGCGGCGCAGCTGACTTGGAGTAAATTTGACCGGGCGTGCGGATCGGAGCGATGCTTGGCTGTCGGCTCCAAGTTTTCCTCAAGAGTGCCAAATAATGTTGTTTTTCTGCGCTGCTTTTGGATCGAAAACGCCCGTACTTTCAAATACACAGAAGAATTGAGTGAATCTTTTACCGTTGTTTTTTTTCAACCTCCGAAATAATTTCTGACACCCATTGATCCAGTTATCACCAATCGTTACAATCCGTTTCACAGTGTTGTTACGAGTTGTAACGATCTGAGGCAAACGTAAAAATACATCGGCAAAAAATGCCGAAAACGTTCGGGGTTTTATCGGAAGCTGGAACATGAACGGTCGTGAAACGCTGGATTCGATCCGCGAAATCAATTTGTCGTACATCATGCTCGCTCAGCGCATGCTGCGCGAAGACCGCGCCGTCGGCATGTTTCGGCTCGGTTTGTCGGCGGAACTGGCCGACTTGCTTTCCGGCTTGACGCTGGCTCAGGTCGTGAAGCTCGCCGGTTCCGATCAACTGCTGTGCTTTTTCCGCTTCAACGATCACTCGATGCTGTCCGCTCTCACGCAGCCCGCGAAACACGCGAATATCGCGTCGACGCACGCCGCAATTCTGCTGGCCGGCCAACCCGCCGAACAGTTCGCTTAAGAGAGAGACGGAGCGAGCCATGTTGAAGAAAAGCCTCACCGAAGACGCACAAGAAGTGTTTCGCGCCATCGCCCTGATCGAACTGGGCGCGCGGATGCAGGTGCTCGAAAGCGAATTGACGCTGTCGCGCGACCGGATGATCCGGCTGTATCGCGAGGTGAAGGGCATGTCGCCGCCCAAGGGCATGCTGCCGTTTTCGGCCGACTGGTACATGACGTGGCTGGCGAACATCCACGCATCGCTGTTTTACAACACGTATGTGTTTCTGAAGAAAGAGGCGGGCTGTTCGCACCTCGATGCTTTGACTAAAGGGTATCGGCTGTATCTCGAACACTGCACGCATAGCGGTGTCGAGGCGGTACTCGATTTGACGCGGGCCTGGACCTTAGTGCGCTTTTTCGACGCCGACATGTTGCAGATGACGCGGTGCTGCCGCTGCACCGGCAAGTTCGTGGCGCACAAACATGATTTGCAGAACAACGTGGTGTGCGGGGCCTGCCAGCCGCCGTCACGCGCGGGGAAGACCAAGAAAGCGGCGGCCGCCCGTGAGGCTGCGGCGCTGGAACTCGTCGCCGATCAACCGGTTGACGTCGCGCTGCTGGCGAGCGTGGCTCATGCGCATCCGGGCGGCATCGGGCTTGCTGCCTGACAATCGGTTCGCACTACACCGAGTTGCCCAAGCCGGTTTCGGACGCGCTCCGAAACCGCTTCACATAGATTAAAAACCGGCCGGCGAAGATTCCCGCTACCGCGCCTGAAATCAGACCGTCGAAAATGACGATCGGCGAATCGATCCCGAGTCCGCTCGATGTCGCCAGTTTGAGTCCCACATAAAATTTCGACGCGAAGGTCACGACGATCAGGATCATCGGCACGATCGATCCCGGCAGCGTGACGGTTTTCTGTGCGGGATCGACCGTGAAGCGCGTTCTCGCCGCGATCGCGATGCCCGCGAGAATGCCGAACGCCGCGCCGATCGTCCAGGCGAGCGCCGTCTTCCATCCGGCGGCGAGTTCGCGCACGAGATGCATGATTCCCCAGACCGCGAAGACGACGGGGATGATCGCCAGTTTCGACAACGGCGCGGTGCCGCCCTGCATCGCCTTGATGCCGCGCGAAAGCAGATAGATCAGAAGTATCCAGACCCACACCGGCGTACCGCGCAAGATCGCTTCGATTGACATCGTCGCTGCTCCTATCGATCACCGTAGAAGTACGAGTTGCGCCACTGCGTCGGCGCCGGACCAGAGTATTGCGTTCTGCGCATATCGCTGGCCGAGTGCCTTGGCCGCTTCGAGCGTCGGTCCGAGAACGAGAAAGCTCGGTTCCCCCGGCCAGTCGTTGGCTGGATGCTGGCCGATTCCATCGTAGAACAGTAGCCCGCGTTGGGTCAGGTCGAGCGCGAGTGCATGCTGACGCCGCACGTTCGACGATGCGTCGGATGCCTGCTCGCCGAGCGGATTGCACGCCGTCACGAACGCGCTCGACGCAACGCCGGATTGCTTGTGAAGCGCAGCGAGCGGCGCATTGAATTCGTCGATCCTGAGCACGATCGGCGGGGTCGTGTAGACGTGGTACAGCGTTTCCCGATAAGCCCGGATCGTGTCCGCCGGAATGGCCGATACAAATGACAAGACGTTCTCCGGCCGTGCAATGTCATCGAATGATAAGGCTGCAGGGCGGCGTTCGCCAAGCGCGCTCCCGGGCATCAAAATCACGGCTACGCTAGCGCACGAGTAAGAAACGGAAAGACGTCGAGACGACGAATTTCGGGCACGATCTAGCGCCGAAAAAACGTCGAATCCAGCTTGGATTTAGTAAGTTTTGCGATCCATTGAGAACAGAGGCAGTCCTTATGGACCGGGCAGTTGCACTGATCGAAAGTGCTGGCTTACGCGTGCTTACAGGCCCGGTTTAGCGCGCTTTAGCCCCGATGCGCCGAGACCCGGCCGGATTAAATATTCTTCCTGTGCTGCCGTTAATCGCGTTGAAACCTGCAGATTGTGGGTTTATTGGTGCGCTGGACTGCTCGAATGCGGTACTCGGAGCAGTTCGTTCAGGCGCGCTCCTCATCGCCATTCAATAAAAGCTAACCACCAAGATGATCAAGTATTCCGCTTCGCTCACGTCGCTGGCTATCGCAGCATTGTTCTCGCTGAGCGCGATCGCCGCGTTTGCCGCGCCCGTTTCGTCTTCGTCGTCTTTGCCGTCCGCGCCGGTTGCCGCGAACTTGCCCGCGCTGCCTGGCTTGCAATCGGGCCAAGCAATCTGCGCGCAGACAGAAACGGATGGCCGCTGCTTGCTCGGTCGCTAAGCGGCTTGTCCGTCGATATCTTGCAATGGGCGCGCGCCTAAAGCTTCGCCCTTAGGGCATCGCCGTAAGCGCCGCGGCTTAGTGGCCGCCGTCGACGCTTGCGCCTGCGGGCGCACGACCGTTCGCAACATCGCGAGCGTAATCGACGAGAATGCACCAGGCTTTCTCGGCCGTGTCGGCGGGACGGATCCAGGTCGGTTTGAAGGTGGCGCGGGTCGGTTCCCATTCCGCGATTTTCGTCAACACGACCTGACCGACATAGCCACTTCGCGCACTGCGCTCGACATAGACCTGAACCACAACGCGGTCATACAAGAAGGTGTTGCCGGTCATCTTCTGCTTCATAGTCAGTCCTCCATTCTCTAGATCTATTCGACGCGCCGCCGCGACCGACCGCGCCGCGCTCCTCTTTGGCCTGGCACGCGCGCGCCGCGTGCGCACGCCGCTCAGCCGACCGTGATAGAACGGACGGCCGGCCGCGAATATTCCTGACGCACGATGAATTATTTTTTGCGGCCGGCGTTGTCGAATAGCATTCGTCTTAACGAAGGCTTTGCCGGCATCGATATCGCGTGCCGTCCATTCAACGTATTTCAAAGGAGCCAAGCTGCATGAACCGACCGTTCGATTCTTCCAATCCCGATTTCGAATTCGACACGCCCGCGAAGCGTCTGCATGCACTCGGCCTCGTGCTGCCGCAAGTGCCGCCGCCGCGCGGCGCGTTCAAGCCGTTTTCCCGCGCGGGATCGATCGTGTATCTGGCCGGTCAGATCTGCGAGTGGGAGGGCGAGGTCCGCTATGCGGGACGGGTCGGCGAGGTCCATGACCTGCAGAGCGGCCAGCGCGCGGCCGAATTGTGCGGGCTGAATCTGCTCGCGGCGCTGCAACTCGCGCTCGATGGTGATTTGGACCGTGTCGTGTGCTGTCATCGGATGGGCGGATTCGTGCATTGCACGCCGGGCTACCCGGATGTACCGAAGGTGATCAACGGTGCGTCCGATCTGATGGCGGCGGTGTTCGGCGAGCGCGGACGGCATGCGCGCACAGCGGTCGGTGTAGCGTCGCTGCCGGCGGGCGCGAGCGTCGAAGTCGATGCCATTTTCGAGGTGCGCTGAGATAAAGAAGAAGGCTGCATTAGCGGTTGCATAAGCGGCCCCCCAAACACCGCCCCGAATTCAAGATCGCGGATTTGCGGCCGTTATACATGGGCATACCTGGGGCGAGAAAGGCGCGCGCGGTTCGATGACACGGACGGTTCGCGCATATAAATCAAGGCTCTGCGGTATGATGTGAAGGAATGTAAGGATGGGTTTACAGCGCGATCGAGACGCTAGGAAAAACCCACTGGGAGGCCGACGTTCGACTTGTAACCGCTGTGCCGGTCCGCTGACCGGCAGACTTTTTCCGTGGCGTTTCGCTGATGATCGACGATCCTGACTTCTCTGTCCTGCAAGCGCACTTCGGTACCGCCAGCCCGTGCTGGCGTCTGCCGAACGACAGCAATGCGCTCGAACTGGCCGCTGTGCGCGGCCCGGCGACGGTCAGTGTCGAACTCGATTCGGCGCAGGCGGCGCTCGTCAGGAAGCTGACCGGCGTGACTTCGCACATGGTGCTGCGCATCGGCATCTTCGGAACGCCGCTCAAACTTCACCTCGTCGGCAAGAAAATCAACGGCAGCGAATGGGCGGGCACGGCGTCCGCTTACGCCGATACGCCGTCGGTCGCGCGCGATCTCGTCAACGGTCTGGCGTTCGCCGAGCAGGTCGTGTCGGAAGTGAACTCGCTGGTCGTCATTCTCGACGGGCGTGGCCGGGTTCAGCGTTTCAACCGGCTTTGCGAAGAAGTGACGGGCATGCGCGAAGAAGACGTGATCGGCAAGAGCGCTTATGCGCTATTCATGTCGGAAGGCGAGGGAACGGCGTCGCGCAGCAATGTCGATACGTTTTTTTCCAGCGGCCAGCCGTATCAGGTCGAACGGTATATCAACACGGTCAAAGGTCCGCGTCTTTTTCTGTTCCGCAACAAGTTCGTGCAGAGCGGCAGCGGGATCGACGAGCGCTTTCTGATTTGTTCGGGGACGGATATTACCGAGGAGCGCCGCGCGCAGACGCTCCTGGTCGAACAGGCGAATACCGACACCCTGACGGGTCTGCTCAATCGCAAGGCCATTCACGAAGAGATCGAAGCGGCCATTGCAGCGGACGGCGACAGTGACGATCACCTCGGTATCCTGTTCCTCGATCTCGACAACTTCAAGACGGTGAACGATCACTACGGTCATGTGGTCGGCGACCGGCTCATCAAGGAAGTGTCCGCGCATATCAAGAGTTGCCTCGCGCCCACGGATACACTCGCGCGCCTCGGCGGCGACGAATTCCTGATCGTGTCGCGGCGGTCCACCGTGGCCTCGCTGGAGGCGACCGCGCAGCGCATTCTCGACAGCTTGCGCATGCCGTTCGATTTCGGACTGATCCAGCTCTATACGGGATGCTCGATCGGCATCGCGCTTTATCCCGACCACGGCGACCGGCTTGAAACGCTGATCCGCAGCGCCGATACGGCCATGTACGTCGCGAAGGACGCGGGCAAGCACACGTACCGCGTGTTCGCCGCGGAGATGAACAAGCGCGTGGCCGAGTACATGTGGCTCGATACGAATTTGCGCCGCGCGCTCGAAGAAGACCAGTTGCTGCTGCTTTATCAGCCGAAAGTCTGCGTCAAGACCGGCGTGGTGGAGAGCGTCGAGGCGCTGATTCGCTGGAAATCGCCGGAGCGCGGCATGGTGTCGCCGATGGAATTCATCCCCTATGCGGAAGAATCCGGCCTGATCGGCCCGCTTGGCCGCTGGGTCATGCGCGCGGCGGCTGAGCAAGCAGTGCGGTGGAAAAAGCAGGGCGCGAATATTCGTATCGCGATCAACGTGTCGGCGCGTCAATTGCGCTATCCGGACATCGTCACGCATTTCGCGGAGACGTTGGCGGACGCGGGACTCGATCCTTGCGTGATCGATATCGAGTTGACGGAAAGCTGTTTGATCGAAGACGAAGCGGCGGCGCTTGCGCTTATCAAGCAGTTCCGGATGGTCGGCGCGGAAGTGCATCTGGACGATTTCGGCACCGGTTATTCGTCGCTATCGCAGCTAGCGCGCATTCCGCTCGATGCCATCAAGCTGGACCGGAGTTTCATCAAGGGCATCGACACCAATACGCGCTCGCAGGCGCTGGTCCGCTCCATGGTGGCGATTGCGCAGGAACTGGATCTGGATGTCGTGGCGGAAGGCGTCGAAAGCGACGCTGAGGCGAATTTCCTTAAGGGCGTCGGCGTCGATTACGTACAAGGGTTTTATTACGCGCGTCCAATGGCGGCCGATGATCTTGGCCCTTGGCTCGATGCCGCTAAAGGAAAGCTCAGGCGCATTGCCTGAACTTTCGCATCCGCTAAGCTGCTGCGGGACTTAAGCCTTTAGCCGACGGCTCTGAACTTCGAGACGCGCCGGTTTTGCAAAACCACCAGCCGTTCCATGAACGCGAGATCCTTTTCCTCAATGGTAAAGGCCGCGCGAACCCAGTCTTCGGTAATTTCCATCAGCTCGGTGCGTGAAAGTCCCACCACGCGCTGACGCGCCTTGACCATCGCGCGAATGCCGTTCAGCTTGGGCCGCATACCGTCGATAAACGTGCGCGTTGCGAGGAACGCGTCGCCCGCCGAGAAGGTCCGCTCGACGATGCCATGATGCGCATACCATTCGCCGGTATGCGATTCGCCGGTGCTGATGAGTTCTTCCGCAATTTTCATCGACGACTTCCTCTCGATCAGCGAATAGCCGCCCATGCCCGGGAACAGGTTGAACGCGATCTCGGGGAAGCCCATCTTGATGTCGTTTTGCGCGAGCACGAAGTGGTGCGCGAGTGCCGCTTCAAAGCCGCCACCAAGCGCCGTTCCTTCCACCATCGCAATGGAAATGGCGCCGGTGCCGAAGCCCGTATAGATCTCGTGCAGACCGTCGATACAGGATCGCGCATAGGCCATCAGATGGTCGCGGCGTCCCGAGCGGATGACATCGACAAAGAAGCTCAAGTCACCGCCGACGTTGAAGATTTCCGGCACGAGCGAACCCGTTACCCAGAAATCGAAACGCAAGCCCGATTCTCGCGCGGCGCGCGCGAGATCGATAATGTCGCTGACGAGTTCCTGCGTAAAGCAGGGACGCGGGCGGGACCGAAGCATCATCCACATGATGTGGCGTTCTTCCTCGTAGTAAGCGGAAATTTGCGAAAGCTCACCGGCTTCGGTGAACGGGCGGCAAGCGGGGTGATTGAAAATAGTCATGGCCTTAATCCTCGAAAAAATTTAATTGATGTGGTCTTGGTGAAGCCATGACAGGCTAAAGCAGGTTATTAAAAAACAGCACGGGGCTTAAGACACACACAACACGCTTTTTCGAAAATAAAGATCGTCTAGAAGAGAGTTTCTATAGCGCTCTGCTAGCCAGGCATTTTGACCCGAATGGAAATCGTGCTAAGTGCTTTAGCGCGGTTAAAGAGACGCGCGCGTTTGCATCTGCTTGGTGCGATCCAGAACAGAGCGGTTTTATCTTTTGGTTTCTATCTTTTGAGCCGTGCTGCGCTCGAAGAAGGGCAGAAGACGGCGAGCGATGCAAGAGGCGCGCGACCCGGAGCGGGTCGCGGCAAGGCGGGAATTGTGTCGGTAAAACTTGCTAGGAGGAGAACGCTTAGACGGCTGATCCGCTAAGCGTCATAAAGCAGCGGTCTTAACCAGCACCGGATCGTTGCGATACACATCGGGGAACATCTTCTTCAGGTAGTCCACCTTTGGCATGTCGTTGATCACGATATACGGCTGACCCGGATGCCGCACCAGAAAGTCCTGGTGATAAGTCTCCGCCGGATAAAAGCCCTTGAAGTCCTCTACCCGCGTGACGACCTTGGCCGGATAGACGTGCGCGTGATCGAGTTGCGCGATATACGCCACGGCGACAGTGCGCTGTTCTGGATTGATGGGGAACACAGCCGACCGATACTGCGTGCCGTGATCCGGACCCTGGTAGTTCAACTGCGTCGGATTGTGCGCGACGGAGAAGAAAATCTGCAGGAGATGGCCGTAGGTGATCTGAGCCGGATCGAAGGTGATTTGCACCGATTCTGCGTGGCCCGTGTCGCCGCCGCTCACGGTTTCGTATTGCGCGGTCCCGGCCGCGCCGCCGGTGTATCCCGAGGTGACGAGCTTCACGCCGCGCACATGTTCGAACACGCCCTGCACGCCCCAGAAGCAGCCGCCCGCGAACACGGCGGTTTCGCTGTGCGTCGCGCCCACTTTCTCGTCCTGCGCCGGCGGCGGAATCTTGGTGGCCTCTTCGGCCGAATTGGCGACGCGATGCCACGCCGCCGCGCTCACCGCGAGCGCGACGCAGCCCGCGATTCTGGTCGTCGATGAACGGTTCAGGCCGAACAAGTTGCCGATGGAATGCTTGGTCACGATGGTCATCCTATGGAGTGCTTTGAGCGATTTCAGCCGAACGTGAAGGCATAAGCCTCGACGCCCGGGTCCAGGAATTCGATGGCGAAGGTCCGGTCGCGCACCTCGCCGGTTTGGCGCACCAGTTGATACAGTCGCTGCCCGTTGACGACGCCGCTGCCATCGGCGGCGATGTCGGTGCCGTGCGCCTCGCCGGGCGCGGCCCCGTCGACGCTCACGCGAAATCGCACCGGCCGTCCGTCGGCGCCCGGACCGAGCACGAGATGCAGGTCGCGCGCGTGAAAGCGATACACGATGCGCCCCGACTCGCTCGCGAGCGTGGCGTGCTCCGCGCCGACTTTCCAGGTTCCGGCGAGGCCCCAGTCGTTGACCGCCGGTTTCGCGGGCGCGGCGTAGGTATGCACCGCGTCTTCCGCTTCACCGCCCAGCGAGGCGAAATTTTCCGCGCGCTGGTAGCCGATATACGTTTCCGGCGACTTCACGTCGGCTTTGTCGGCGGCCATCTGCACGCCTTGTGCGCTCACGTTCATCATGCCGCCCGAGCCAGCCGCGGCTTTTGCGGCATCCGGATGACCTGCTTCGGCGAGCAACTGCTGAATGACCTTTTCCGATTCGGCATAGTCGCCCTCGCCAAAATGGTGATAACGGATCTGGCCTCGCGCATCGACGAAATAGTGCGCCGGCCAGTACTGGTTATTCAGCGCGCGCCAGAGCGCGAAGTTGTTGTCGATCGCCACCGGGTAGTCGATGCCGAGATCGTGCGTCGCCTTCTTCACATTGTCGATATTGCGCTCGAACGCGAATTCCGGCGCGTGGACGCCGATCACGACCAGTCCCTGATCCCGGTATTTCTGCGACCACGCCTTCACATAAGGCAGCGAACGCAGGCAGTTGATGCACGAATACGTCCAGAAATCGACCAGCACGACCTTGCCCCGCAGATCCTGTGCGGTCAGCGGCGGCGAGTTCAGCCATTGCACCGCGCCGGTCAACGGCGGCAGCACGCCTTCGACGGGCAGCGGCGCGGTGGCATCGTCGGGCGTTTTTTGCGCGGTGCGCATCATCGCGCCGGCCGGAGCGACGTTGGCTTCCGGTGCGGGACGCGCGCCGGGTGACAAACGCGCCACCAGCTTTTCCTCGATCCCGCTCGTCGCCACGGTTGAAACGCGAGCGAGCACACCGGTGTCAAAGCCGAGCGTGATCGCCGCGACGCCGCACAACATGGCCGCGCCGACCCCGCGACGCACCCATTCGCCCGCGCCGAGCGAGCGCTTCATCGCCGCGAACACCCGCCCGCCGATCAGGAGCGCCACTGCGAGCGAAGTCGCCGCGCCGGCTGCATAGGCGATCAAAAGCAGCGTCGTGCCGACGCTCGCGCCGCGCAACGCAGCGCCCGTCAACACGAGGCCAAGAATCGGGCCGGCGCACGGCGCCCACAGCAAACCGGTCGCGACGCCGAGCACGAACGACGCGGCGGGGCGGCCTTGACGGCCGTCATCGCGGGCGAAATCCGAAAGCCGGTTGCCCGCGTTCACGAGCGGGCGCATCAGGTGTTCGGCGAATTTCGGCAGCAGCAGCGTCAGCCCGAATACGCCGAGCAGCGCGATCGCGAGCCAGCGTCCGTACTGGTTCGCCTGCGCGACCCAGCCGCCGCCGACCGCCGCGAGCGTCGCCACGGCGGCGAAGGTCAGTCCCATGCCCGCGAGCAGCGGCAGGCCGCTGCGCACGAACGGCTGATCGGCGCGGGCGAACACGAATGGCAGCACCGGCAAGATGCACGGACTGAGGATGGTGAGCGCGCCGCCCAGGTAGGCAAGAACGATGAGTAACATGATTTTTTCCGGCGTCTATAAGGAGTGGTTCGCGAGAGGGCGATGCGTCAGGCGGCGGCGGGCGCGAAGCTCATCGCGAGGCCGTTCATGCAGTAGCGCAGGCCGGTCGGCTTCGGGCCGTCGTCGAAGACGTGGCCGAGATGGCCGCCGCATCGCACGCAGTGCACTTCGGTGCGGGTCACGCCAAACGATCCGTCCACGCGCGTCGCGACGGCGCGATCGAGCGGCGCCCAGAAGCTCGGCCAGCCGGTGTGGCTGTCGAATTTGGTGCGCGAGGCGAACAGGTCGAGCCGGCATCCGGCGCACGAAAAGATGCCCGCGCGATGCTCTTCGTTGAGCGGGCTGCTGTACGGCCGTTCCGTGCCTTCGTCGCGCAGGACGGTGTACTGTGCCGGAGTCAGCAAGCGCCGCCAGTCGGCGTCGGAATGGCTGACCGCGAAGACGGGCGTAGCTTTCGCGTCGCTCGCGGGCGTCGCGGCGAACGCGCTCCAGCGGCCCGTGGCGGCGGCGGTAGCGACCGCCGCGACCGCCGCGCCGCCGGAAAAGAGAAATCGTCTGCGGTTCTGCATGGTGAGCTCCTTGCTGCCGACGGGCAGGATGTGGAGGCATCGTAGGGCGCGCGCGGTGTCGAAGTCCTCACGAAAAGTTAAATTAAATGTGATAACTCGTTCGCCGGAAATTTTGCAGAATGATCAAAATGACGAATCCGCCGTTCGGCTTCCACCTTCAACCCGCGACCCGATCGCGCACGACACCTCACATGGATCATCCGAAGCGCGTTTTGATCGTTGAAGACGATGTAGACATAGCCAATGTCCTGAGCCTGCATTTGCGCGACGAGCGCTATGAAGTCGTACACAGCGCCGATGGCAACGAAGGTCTGCGTCTTTTGGAGCAGGGCGGCTGGGACGCGCTGATCCTGGATCTGATGCTGCCCGGCGTCGACGGTCTGGAGATTTGCCGCCGCGCCCGCGCGATGACCCGTTACACGCCGATCATCATCACGAGCGCGCGTTCCAGCGAGGTGCACCGTATTCTCGGCCTCGAACTGGGTGCGGACGATTATCTCGCCAAGCCGTTCTCGGTCCTCGAACTGGTCGCGCGTGTGAAAGCGCTGCTGCGGCGCGTCGATGCGCTCGCGAAGGATTCGCGGATCGACGCGGGAACGCTCGAAATCGGCGGCCTGACGATTGATCCGCTGACGCGCGAGGCGACCGTGGAAGGGCGCCGGATCGAACTGACGCCGCGCGAATTCGACCTGCTGATTTTCTTCGCGCAGCATCCGGGCAAGGTTTATTCGCGGATGGATCTGCTTAATGCCGTGTGGGGCTACAGCCACGAGGGTTACGAGCACACGGTGAACACCCACATCAACCGGCTGCGCGCGAAAATCGAGGCCGATCCGGCGCAGCCCGTGCGCATCCTGACCGTGTGGGGACACGGCTACAAGTTCGCGCCGCCGGGTGCGTCGTCCGATCAGCCGTTGAAAAAGGATCCGACGTGAACCTGACGCTCACACAGCGCTTGTCGATCGTGTTCGCCGTGCTGCTGCTGGCGTGCTGCGGCGCGTCGGCGTGGCTTCAGGTCCGTTCGAGCGATCTGCACGAAAAAGAAGTCGTTCAGGGCTTGTCGCGCGGGCTCGCCGCGCATATCGCGCGCACCGCGACGCTGATGGACACGAATGGCTTGCGGCCCGACGCCGTGCGCCGATTATTCGGCCAGTTGATGGTCGTGAACCCGAGCGTCGAGGTTTATTTGCTCGATAACGACGGACGGATCGAAGGCGACGACGCGCCGCAAGGCCATTTGAAGCGCGAACGCGTGGACCTCGCGCCGGTGCGGCGGTTTATCGCGGGCGACGCATTGCCGATTCTCGGCGACGACCCGCGCAGCGCGAGCGCGCGCAAGGTGTTCAGCGCCGCGCCGTTGCGCGCGAACGGCGGCGTGCCGTCCGGTTATATCTACGTGGTGCTGCTCGGCGAAGAGCACGACGCGTTCGCGGCGCGCGCCGCGGCGACGTCCGTATTGCGCACGACGTTATGGTCGATGGCGCTCGTCGCGCTGCTCGGACTGGTGGCCGGTCTGGTGGCGTTTCGGCTGATTACGCGGCCGTTGCGCCGTCTCACCGAGGCCATGCGCCGCTTCGACGCCGACGGCGCGCCGGACACGCAACCCGAAGTGCCGCGTTCGTCGCCGGCGGGTCAGCGCGACGAAATCGCCGTGCTCGAAACGGCGTTCGCGCAAATGGCGGGGCGGATCGGCGAGCAATGGCGCGCGTTGTCCAAGCAGGATCAGCAGCGGCGCGAACTCGTCGCGAATATTTCGCACGATCTGCGCACGCCGCTGACGTCGTTGCATGGCTACCTCGAAACGTTATCGCTGAAAGCCGACACGCTCGGCGAGACGGAGCGGAAGCGCTACCTCGCGATCGCGCTGGCGCAGAGCGTCAAGGTCGGGCGGCTCGCGCAGGCGCTGTTCGAACTGGCGCGGCTCGAACATGGAATCGTTCAGCCGGTGCTGGAGGATTTTTCGCTGGTCGATCTATTGCAGGACGTGTTCCAGAAATTCGAGTTGTCGGCGGAGGCGCGCCACGTGCATCTGCGGGCGAATATTCCGCCGCGCCTGCCGAACGTCGCGGCCGATCTTGGGATGATCGAACGTGTTCTGACGAACCTGCTCGATAACGCGATCCGCCATACGCCCGCCGAAGGTTTTATCGACGTCGATCTCGCGCAGCGCGATGGCAAGATAGCCGTGACGATCAGCGATACCGGTCCCGGCATTCCGGCCAACCTGCGCGATGTGCTGTTCCAGCGCCCGTTCAGTTCCGGCGGCGCGCATCGCGGCGGCGGCCTGGGCTTGCTGATCGTGCAGCGGATGCTGCAGTTGCATCACAGCCAGATACGGCTCGTCGATCGCGCGGAAACCGGCACGACGTTCTGCTTCGAACTCGCGCCGGCCGTTGCGATGACGGCGAACGGGGCTTAACGACGCTTGAGCGATGCTCAATGAAACGCGCAATCCGCCGCGTTCAGAAGCGTCGCGAACGGGCCGCTCAGCGTCAGGTTGTGATGCTCGATAATCGCCTTCGCGGAGAGCACCGCCGAGTCCATGCTGGTGTGTGCATCCGCGATCAGGATCGGCCGGATGCCGAGATCGGCGGCGGCGCGGCAGGTCGTGTCGATGCAATACTCGGTCTTCATTCCCGCGATCACCAACTCGCCAATTCCCGCTTCCACGAGCCACGCTTGCAAGCCAGTGCCGTGAAAGCAATTGGGGCGGGTTTTATCGAACACGATATCCGTTGCGGCGTTCACGGCGAGTTCGGGCAGCAATTGACTGAGCGGGCTGCCCGGCTCGATCGGCGAGCCTTTCGGGCCGGTATGGCGAGCCGCGAAAATGGGCGCTCCTGCGTCGCGCGCGCGGGCGATCAGATGGTTGATATTGTCGATGATACGGCCGCCTTCATGAGGCGCGACCGGACCGCCGAACATGCCGCGCTGCATGTCGATCACCAACAGCGCGCGACGCGGGGAATGACGCTCTGACATGATGCTTCTCCTGAAATGCCGGCAACGGACGGAGAAACATCAAGGCCCCGTCCATCGCTGGCGGGGCCTTGGGGAAATACGCTTGACGCTAGCTCACGTATCGACCTCACGACCCGCCATAAGCGGTTGTCGTGGTGGTAGCCGTGGTGAGTGCGATCGGGTTCATGTGAAGCATGATGCGTGATGCTTTTCAACGCGTCAAGCGTGTGCTCGTCCGCTCGTGCGCGCCGCTTCGCTCAGACGCGTCCGCACGAAGCCCACATGCTCGCGCAATACGTAGAACGCGTCGGCGTGCGCGAGCGGCATGCGCAGCGTGTTCAGCGAAGTCTCGATATGGTCGAGTTCGGCGAAGAGGATCTGGCGCTCGGCGTCGGTCGGATGCGCGAGCGCATCGCGCTCTATCGCGATCAACGCGCCGTAGTAGCGGTAAATGCGCGATCTGACGCGCCACTGATACAGCGCCGGGACCACGCGCAGCGCGGGAAACAACAGCACCGCAACCGGCACGAGCAGAAAAAGCAGCCGGTCGCCGAGACTCGCAATCCAGAACGGCAGCGTCCGGTAAAGCAGACCTTTGCCGGACTTGTAGTAACGCGCGGCGTCGTCGCTGATACGGTATTCGTGCGGCATCGGGCTCGGAAACTGGCCGCCGTGCTGCAAGAGTCCCGGCTTGCGATGAACCTCCTGCGCCGCTTCGATCAGCAAATCCGAGATCGCCGGATGCAGGTTGGACCGCGCGATGATCTCGACGGTCGGACTGATCAGATGCACGGTCTCGGGCGGTATCTTGCGGCCGAGATCGAGCACGCCGGGCGGCAGGTCGATTTCGTCGAGGTACGGGAACTGGCGCGTGTAGGCGCTCGCCTCGGTAAAGTCCATCACCGATACACCCGGCACGCGAAGCAGCCGCAGCATCAGCGCGCGCGTGGCCGAATCGCCATTGAGCATGGCCGCGTCCACTTCGCCCGCGACCAGTTGCGTCGCCGCCTGCAAGCCGTCGCTCGGAAGCAGCGTAGTGCTGCCGCCCGGCTCGATCCCGTTTGCTTCCAGCAGCTTGAGCGCGAGCACGCGCGTGCCGCTGCCTTCGCGGCCGATCGCGATGCGCTTGCCCGCGAATTGCGACAGGCGCGTCATGCCGCGTCCGCGATAGAACACTACGACCGGCACGTAGAACACGTTGCCGAGCGACATCAGCGAATCGGACGCGGCGCCTGCGGACACACCGCCCTGCACGAAGGCAAGATCGACGTGCTGCTTCGGATCGAGCAGACGCTGCAGGTTTTGCGCCGATCCATCCGACGCGAGCACGTTGAGCGTGATGCCGTTGCGCGCGAGGATCTTCCGGTATTCCTCGGCGGTCAGCCACAGCGAACTGTCGGGCGGACCCGCGCTCATCGTGATGGTGCGCGGCGGCGCGGGATCCACGAGCCACACGACGAGCGCGATCGCCACTGCGAAAACAAACACGAACGGCCCGAACGTCAGCGTCAGGTCGCGCAGCGCGGTCGCGAAGTGATCGCGGTGAAGGTGCAGGCGCGGCGGGCGAGGTTGCTTCATCGGAGATCCATTCAGATAAGCCGGAAACGGCGCATGAATTTCCATTCCCTCGCGGCGGACGGCCGCCTTACAACGCCCTTAATTCGCCCGGCGCGCTGGGAATGGACGCCGCAGCGCCTTCATTCCACAGATACCACTTGTCGGAACGAATCCCAAGCCCGATGCACGTCAGCGTTCAGCCCGCGGTCTTGCTCAAGCCACCATCCCGCCGCCCGAAATAACGGTTAAGACGCCGTAACACGTATCGATCTGCGATCGTTTATAGTCAGTCGATCCCAGTCCCTTACTCGCTTGCGCGAGCGTCCAAGTCATGTCCCAAGGCGGCACCCGCATCCTGATAGTCGACGACGACGCCGCGCTGCGCGATCTCCTGCGCGTCTTTTTCGAGGAGCACGGGTTCGCGGTCCTGCTCGAACGCGATGGACGCAACGTGACCGCGGTGGCGGCGCGCGAGCGGCCGTCGATCATCGTGCTCGATCTCATGATGCCCAACGTCGACGGGCTCGCCGCGCTCGCGAATCTGCGCGCGAACGACGACACCACGCCGGTGATCATGCTGACCGCGCGCGCCGACGATATCGACCGCGTGATCGGACTGGAGATGGGCGCCGACGACTATCTGGGCAAGCCGTTCATGCCGCGCGAACTGCTCGCGCGCATCAACGCCGTGTTGCGCCGGCAAGGTCCGGCTGCAGCGGCCGGGCCGGGCGTGCCACGCGCGGAAACGGCGCGTTTCGGTCATTTCGAACTCGATTTCGATACGCGCACGCTGACGCGCGACGGCGAACCGCAGCGCCTCAGCAACAGCGAATTCGGCCTGCTCAACGTGTTCGTGCGGCATCCAATGGAAACGCTTTCGCGTTCGCGCCTCCTCACGCTCTGGCATGGCGCGCACGCCGACCTGACCGAACGCGGGATCGACGTGCCGATCTGGCGGCTGCGTCGTCTGATCGAAGACAATCCGTCGCAACCGCGCATCATCCAGACGATGCGCGGCATCGGCTATATGTTCGTGCCGCCCAAAGCCACCGACGATGCCCCCGATTCGTAAGCTGTTCGCGCCGCTCAACACGATTTTCGGCAGGCTGGCGCTGCTTTCGGTCGGCTTGCTGGTCATGACGCAACTGACTTCGCTGGTCATTATCGGGCGCGAGCGCGGGCTGATCGAAGCGGATCACGTCGGCCGCCTGGTGCGTCTCGCGCTCGATACGCCGCCCGGCGCGGCGGGGCGCGCGGCGAGCGAGCACATCGCGGGCGTGCTCGGACTGCGTTTTATCGACGTCGCGCCGCTCGCCTCGCCGGATAGCTGTCCGGCGCCGTGCATGAACACGAGCGGGCCGTTTGAAGTCGCGCTGCGCGCGGGTTTGCCGCCGCAAAGCCGCGTCGTGTTTTCGCCGGCGGCCAACGCGGTGTGGGTCCGCTACGGGCCGTCGCCGCGCTGGATCGTCGTCCCGGCGAGCGCGCCGCGCGTGAGCAGGATGGTCGGCGCGAACCTTTCCATGCTGTTCTTCGCGATCACCATCGCGCTTTTTGGCGCGTGGCAAATTCAGAAACCGGTGCGCCGTCTCGCGCGCGCGGCGCGTGAGTTCCGGCTCGGGCATCATCCGCCGGATGTTCGGGCGGACGGTCCGGCCGAAGTGAAAAGCCTGATCGGCGATTTCAACGAAATGGCGCGCGCGCTGTCCGACGCCGAGCAGGAGCGCGCGGTCATGCTCGCGGGCGTCGCGCACGATCTGCGCGCGCCGATCACCCGCATCCAGATGCGCGCGGATCTCGTGACGGACGCAGCCGCGCGCACGGGCTTTCTCCACGACGCCGAATCGCTCGCGCAAATCGTCACGCAGTTCCTCGATTTCGCCCGCGATACCGACGCCGACGCGAACGCGCCGTGGGTTTCGGTCGATGCGTTCTGCCGCGCGCACTACGCGGACAACGAAGCGCATGCCGAGGGCGAGGTGCTTTTCGAGCTCGATCTCCACGCGGGCGATGCGTTCCGGCTGCCCGCCATCGAGCTGGACCGCATCCTGTCCAACCTCGTGGAAAACGCGTTCACCTACGGTGCACCGCCGCTGCGCATCGCGACGTCACGCGAACACGGGCGCGACCGGTTGAGCGTCCGCGATCACGGCGCGGGCATGCCCGAGGCGCAATTCGCCCGCGCGCTGAAACCGTTCGTGCGTCTCGATCCGGCGCGCGGCGGCGACGCACATTGCGGCCTTGGACTCACGATCGTGCGCCGTCTCGCGCGCCGCTATAACGGCGACCTTTCGATGCACAACGCCGAAGGCGGCGGCCTCGCCGTCGTGCTCGATTTTCCGGCGCAGCGCGATTTGTAATCGGTGCAGAGGCGGCGTGCTACCGAGCTAAGTTATGCTGCTGGCTTTTTGCCGAAGAACGCCTATGTCCGACGAATTCGAAGTACACGGCCCTCACGACCACGCCGTTGAACATGCCGGCGCGCACGGCGCCGATCCAAGCGCCGCGTCGATCGCCGTGATGACCGCGATTCTCGCGTCCATCGGCGCGATCTCCTCGTATCAGAGCGGCGCGAACGAGAATCTGGCGCTGTTCTACAAGAACGAAGCCGCGATCCACAAGACAGAAGCCGCCAACCAGTGGGCCTACTATCAGGCGAAGGGCGAAAAGCAGAATCTCGCGGAACTGGGCGCGGCGCTGAGCGAATCGTCGCCGCCGCTGCACGCGCGTTTCACCGCCGATGCCGCCCGCTATAAATCCGACAAAGAACCGATCCGCGCGCACGCCGAGGCCGTCGAGAGGGAAGTCGAGAAGGACAACGCGCAAAGTGAAGCGTTGCTTCATCAGCACCACCGCTGGGCGCAGGCGACCACGCTGATCCAGATTTCCATCGCGCTCGCCGCCATTACGCTGCTGACGCGAAAGCGCTGGCTGCGGCGCGTGGCGATCGGTGCGGCGACTTTGGGTGTTGTTACCTGCGCCGCTGCTTTTCTCGGGATGTAACCGGAAGCGGAGCGCACCAAAAAGCTATAAGGGCCGGTCCACGTGAAAGCGTCGACCGGCCCTTTTTGCTTTTTGCGCACGACCGGACAGTTTCAGAACTGCGCGCAACCAATATCCATAAGGGTTTGCGCGGTTTCTGCGACATTTGGGGCGAATTGGGGAATTGTTACCGGCACGTGTTTTCACCAAGTAAAAAAAGTCGAAAACATGGTTGTCAATCGTTTGCGCGCGTTCTAAACTTGTTGCAATTTGTTACTAAACGTAACGCAGAAATTACCGAATCACTTGAAGGAAGTCGGAGCAGCCATGGAAAACGTTGACACGCAAGACTCGATCCGCGAAATCAATTTGTCGTACATCATGCTGGCGCAGCGCCTGTTGCGCGAAGACCGCGCGGTGGGCATGTTCCGTCTGGGTCTTTCCGGCGCGATTGCCGATATCCTGGCGAATCTGACGCTGGCGCAGGTCGTGAAACTGGCTGCATCGGACCAGTTGCTGTGCTTTTTCCGCTTCAACGATCACACGATGCTCGGCGCGCTCACACAGCCTTCGAAGCGTTCGGATGTTGCGCCGACGCACGCAGCGATTATCATGGCGGGATTGCCGGCGGCCCAGTTCGCCTGAAACCCCGTAGCAGCAACCCGAGTTTTGATGGACGACGAACACGCACTTCGACAAATCGACCCCGCGCTCTATGAAGACGCGCGCGCGGTCGCGGCCGGTGTAGCCGCAATCCGACGATTGCAGAACAAGTCGTTGCCGCGTGATTTCGCGCCGGGAACGCCCGCGTGGGAGGCGGCGGCGCTTGAGTTCGCCACCGATCTGCAGCGCGCGCTCGACGCCCATCCTCCTCTGCGCTCCTGAATATCTCCGTGCTGCGCTCTGCAGCATCGCTTTAGTTACCGTTAAACCGAAAAAAAAGCCCCGTCGCGGATTTACCGCGACGGGGCAGTGCTTCGCATTACTGCTGGCAACTACATGGTACTTCGTCGATGGGTACTGCGTTCCGGCCACAGCGGGACTACACGGGTTACTGCGTTACGTCGCTACCTGCATCTACCTCGGTACGTCTTTGCATCTGTACGTCTTTATTTCTTTACTCGACACGCTACGGCTTACTGCGAGAAACCATTCCACACCACAAGCGGCACTTCGGTACTTCAACTTCATCACGGTACTCAATTGCACATCACAAGGGTCCAGCGGGTAAATCAAATCTGTGTCGCGGGCAATGCGTCGTTCTGCATCACGGAAACCATTTTATCCATCATCGCCGTCATGCAATCCGTCGATCAGACCCGCTGCGCGCAGGCTTTTCGAGCAATTGCGCGGAGGCTTTAAGCGCGCTTCTTTTGCGGCGCGCGGTAGCGCTGGCCGGTCCTGAAACAATCCAGCCGATCGCTCGCGACGGCCAGCGCCGAGACCGGAGCGGCGTGAAGCTGGGCGTCGTGCAGATTCGCGATCGCGGCGAAGCGCACGAAACTCGGCTCATCGAGACGCCATTCGCCGGTGCTGTTGCCCGCGTCGAATACGGTGGAAATCGCCTGTTCGGCCATCACGCGCTCCTCGTCCGACATTTCGCCGTAACCCGCGTCGACGAGAAAACCCGTCAGCAGCAGCATTTCGGTGAGCGTCTGCGCGGCTTCGAGATAACCCCGGCCCGTGCGCATGAGTTCGAGTGCGCAGCGGTAATGCGTCGCCAGTAAATCGGCTTCGCAGGCGGGCATCGGAAGCAGCCAGGTTTTAGCGGCGCGCGCACGCGAGGCTTGGGCATTACGCAAAATCGGAATCGGACGTGCCATTCGGATTAATTTCGAAGGGTGAATAAAACGATGTTTACTGGTTATCGAACCGGCGGCGCGTTTCTGAAGGGCTTTTTTTTAATTCGCGCAAACGATTCACACGGCCCTGCGGATTTCGGCGCTCGAATCGGTCATGGTCAGGACCTAGCACCTGCAATTAAAAAAGTGTTTACACGTTGATTGCGCACCCTTACACTTCGATCCTCAAACGCGAATGCAAGTGATTCGCATTACGAGGTGCTGCTGCGGGATCTTGAGCAGTGCCCCGAGCCGTGTCCTTAAGCCGTGCCGCCGTGTTCGCATTTCATCCGCGACCGGTTTCTTTTTCTCGCCTGTCCACGCCAATCGAACTTATGTCTGCTCTTCTCAAGACGCGGACGCGTCTGCTCGCGTCCGTCGGTGCCCTCTATTGCGCAAGTTTCGCAATGTCGACTCACGCATTCGCCCAAGCCGCGCCCGCTGCGGCGTCCGGCGCGAGTCCCGCGGCTGCCGACGCGACGCTGCCTGCCGTGGTGATCAATGCGTCGCCTTCGGACATGCAGACCACAGCGCTGCCGTCGTACAAATTCACCGCGCCGCTCATCGACACGCCGCGTTCAGTCACGGTCATTCCCGAAGAATTGATCAAGCAAACCAACGCGACGACCTTCGCCGATGCGCTGAAGACCGTTCCCGGCATCACGTTCCTCGGCGGCGACGCGGCGGCAAATCCGTCAGCGGACCGGCCAGTGATTCGCGGTTTCGAGTCGCGCAACTCGATTTTCGTCGACGGCATGCGCGACTCCGGCGTCCAGAACCGGGAGACCTTCGATGTCCAGCAGATCAGCGTCATCAAGGGCCCGGACTCCGTCTATGCGGGACGCGGCGCGGTGGGCGGGAGTATCGACATCGAAACGAAAGTGCCGACGAACGAAGACTTCATCAACGGCAGCGTCGGCGTGGGCACGGACAGCTACAAGCGGATCACGCTCGACGCGAACCGCAAGCTGAGCGACACGTCGGCGGTGCGCCTGAACGTGATGGGCCACGACGCCGATCAGGCCGGCCGCACGGATATCTATAGCCGCCGCTGGGGCGTGGCGCCGTCGATCGCGTTCGGCCTGAACAGTCCGACCACGGTCACGGTTAGCTACTACCACCTAAATTCCTACGACATGCCGGACTTCAGCGTGCCGTTCCGCGCGAGCGGCGGCACGCCGGCAAGCTCGAATCGCGGCCAGTTCTACGGGCTGAATAATCGCGATTACCGCTACGGACAAACCGACACGGGCGAAGTGCGCGTCGAGCATCGGCTGAATAACGAGTGGAAGATCAAGAACACGACGATGTTCGGCCGCTCCACGCTCGACTACATCGCGACGAATCCGCAGTTTCTCAACGCGAACTCGAACATCCTGAGCCTGCAGGCGAAAAGCGGCAAATACGCGACCAACAGTATTGCCAACCAGACCGAACTGACGGGCAAGGCGAGTCTCTTCGGGATGCAGAACACGATGACGGCGGGCGCGGAATTCAGTCACGAAAAGAGCCGCTACGAAGGCTATCTGGTCGCCGACAGCGCGGGCAACAACATCCGTACGGGCGGTCCGTGCACGATCGCGTACAACTGCACGACGCTCAACGGCGGGTGGAATCCGGACAATCCGTGGACCGGCAGCGTCCTCCTGAACGGCGACAAGAGCTTCCCGGGCGCGGCGACCAACACGCAGACGAACGTGGCATCGGCGTATCTTTTCGATAGCGTAAAGATCACCGATCAATGGATTTTCAACGCGGGCGTTCGCTTCGACCGCTACGACGTCACGTCGATCCAGGCCGGCGCGCGCGATCTCACGAACAATTCGAACCTGTTCAGCTATCAGCTCGGGCTCGTCTTCAAGCCGGTGCGTACCGTGAGCCTGTACACGTCGTATGGCACGTCGGCCAATCCGCCCGGCGCGAACGCCGGTCTCGGCGGCGGCACGGACCAGATTACCGCGACCAACCAGAATCTGTCGCCCGAGCGCAGCCGCAATATCGAAGTGGGCGCGAAGTGGGATGTGCTCGATCAGCGGCTTTCGCTGACGTCCGCGCTTTTCCAGACGGACAAGACCAACGCGCGCGTAAGCGACGGACTCGGCGGCGTGGTCAACGCGGGCGAGCAGCGCGTGCGCGGCGTGGAAATCGGTGCGGCGGGCAATATCACGAACAAGTGGAGCGTGTTCGGCGGCTATTCGTATCTGGACGCGATCACCGTGGATGCGGGTCCGACGAGCCCGGCCTCGTCGGGATTGCCGATGGTCATGGTGCCGAAGCACAACTTCACGCTGTGGACTTACTACGATGTGTTGCCGAAACTTTCCATCGGCGGCGGCGCGACGATTTCGAGCATGACGTATGCATCGGTGTCGCCGACGGTTCGCAAGTGGATTCCGGGCTACGCGCGATTCGACGCGGCGGCGACGTATCGCGTGTCGAAAACGATCGACTTGCAGTTGAACGTGCAGAACATCTTCGACAAGAAGTATTTCTCGACCGCGTATCCGATTTACGCGACCTGGGCGCCGGGCCGTTCCGCGATGCTGACGCTCAATTTCTATCAGTAATGTTGTGCTGAAACAAAAAGGCGGCCGTGAAACGGCCGCTTTTCTATTACGCCCGCGCGGACGCGTATCGCCGCGCTACTTCGGGCCAGTCGATCACGTTATAAAACGCGGCGATATACTCCGGCCGGCGGTTTTCGTACTTCAGATAGTACGCATGCTCCCAGACGTCGAGACCGAGAATTGGCGTGCTGCCGGACATCGGTCCCGTCATGAGCGGGCTGTCCTGATTGCCGGTGTTCTCCACCGGCAAATTTCCTTCCCGATTCACGCAAAGCCACGCCCAGCCGCTGCCGAAGCGCGTCAACGCCGCTTCCGTGAACGCGTCGAAACCGCCCAGATCCGCTTCGATCGCGCGCCCGATCGAAGCGCCGGCCGGCTGGCCACCGCCATCGGGTGACATGACGGTCCAGAACAAACTGTGATTCGCGCGGCAGCGCCATTGTTGCGCACCGGGGTTCGCAATGCCTCGGGCAACGATTCGATTTGCGCGATCAGCGCCTCGACCGTCAAATCCTGATACTCGAGTGATGAATCTCCATCGTGCGAGCGTCGATGTGCGGTCGAGCGCGTCGTGTGCATAAGGCAGTTCCGAAGGATTGGTCTGACGCAGAAACGCACCGCTCTTGCGTGATTGAATTCATTCCCATTTGCGGAGTGCAGCGCCATTTAGAAGACGAAGAGCTGAATAACCGGCCAATGCCTCAATGAAATCGAACGCATAAACGGATTAAAGATTTCGCAACGATTTTTCACAACGGAAAATAACGTCGCCGCGCGGTATTTTCGACTAATCGAGTCGATGGGATATTTCCATTTAGCTCGGAACAGCTAATTCTGACGAAAAGTATCATTTTCGAATCAACCAAAGGATGGTCGATCGCCTATGATGTCGATCTTGGCGTCTTATTCGCCTAGTCCTTATCCTGTATAGCTTGCCGTCGGTTCAATCCTGCTACGCGCGATTAACTCGCCTGCATGCGGGTGCCATCGCGAATTCGTTTGTATGTGCGTTTGCCTTTATGAACATTCGGCAACCGCGCTTTCGCCAAAAATGGCGAATTCGTCGCCGTTGATTTAAATCCATCTGCCAGGAGGTTTCGCCCGATGAAAGCGAGATCCGCATGCCTTGCCATTTTATGGCTCGCGATTCCGCACGCCGCTTTTGCGCACGCATCCGGCGAGACCATCGATACGATCGCCGACTGGCTGGCGATTTTCGTCATTTGTGTCGTCCCGGTCGCGGGCATCGCGGCCATCTTGATGGTCCACGTGTTGCCGGAAAAAATCGCCGAGCACAATCATCATCCGCAAAAAGCGGCGATCCAGACGCTCTGTTTCCTGTCCCTCGTGTTCGGTGGTCTTTTATGGCCGCTCGCGTGGCTTTGGGTGTTCCTCAAACCGCTCGGCTACCGAATGGCCTACGGCACCGACAAGCACGACGACTTCTTTATCGAAGCGAGCGAGAAGGCCAAAAAGGGCGAACTTGCCGCCGACGAACTCGGCTACATCCTCAGCGAGCTCAACGGCATTGCCACGAAGCGCATTCTGCCGCCCGAACTGCAACGCGTGCGCGACGAGCTCCTGATATTACAAAGCCGCGCGCCGGCTGCCGCAGCTAAAAGCCAGGGAGCCCACTGATGGAACTGTTGCTCGTCGGAATTTATGCGTTCTTCGCGTGGCTCATTTTCTCGAAATTCAAATGGTTGCCGTGGAATATCGTCACGGGTTCCATCACCATCGTTCTCCCGATCGTGGCGCTGACGGTGCTCGTGCTCACGCTCAACGTGATAGCGCCGGCGTCCGAAGACGTCCGCGTGATCCGTTATGTGGTGCAGGTCGTGCCGCAGGTGCGCGGGCGGGTGATCGAAGTGCCGATCAACGGCAATAGCGTGATCCACAAGGGCGACGTCCTGTTCAAGATCGATCCGACGCCTTTTGCGCTGCAGGTCAAGGTGCTTGAGGCGCAGCTTGTGAACGCGCAGGGTTCCGCGCAGAAACGCAACGAAGATCTCGTGGCCGCGAGCGCGAAGAGCAGCGCGGTGCGCTCGCAAATCGATCTCGCCAAAAAGCGCGTGGAGGAAAACAGCGAATTGGTCGCGCACGGCGCGGGCGACCGCTTCGCGCTGGAACAGGCGCAGACGAGCCTCAAGTCTTTTCAAGCCGATCTGGCGGGCGCGAAGGCGCAGGAAGCACAGATCCGCGCGCTGCTCGACGCAACCGTGGGCGACGAACAGGCCGATGTCGCGCAGATCCGCGCGCAGCTTGAAAACGCGAAGTGGGAGTTGTCGCAAACCACCGTGTACGCGCCGGCGAACGGCGTGGTGATCAACCTGCAATTGCGCCCGGGCTCCATCGTCACGCCGCTTCTGCAGAACCCGGCGATGAGTTTTGTCGAGAACGATTATCAGGTCGTCGCGTTGTTCGAGCAAAACGAACTGCGCATGGTCGCGCCAGGCGATGAAGCCGAAATTGCGCTCAAGACCATTCCGGGCCGCGTGTTGAAGGCGAAAGTGCTGTCGATTGTCTGGGCACAGGGACAAGGCCAGTTGACGCCGACTGGCCAGTTGCCGCTGACAGGCGCCGAGCCCACGCCGCCGGGACGTTTCGCCGTCAAGCTGCAAATCGTCCCCGAGCAGCGCGAATTGTTCCTCGCGGCCGGAGCGCGAGGGCACGCGGCGATTTATACGGACCACCTGGAGGAAATCCAGATTCTGCGGAAGGTCATTATTCGCGTGAATTCGTACATCAATTACCTCGTGCTGAAGATCTGATCATGGGCGCTTCACGTAACTGGGTTTGGCCTCTCCTCGTTCCGGCGTTGCTAGTTGCCGGCTGTGCACTCAAAGAGCCGCCGAGCGCGGCGGATCTGAAGCGCGACAGTCTCGGGAATGTTCGCGTTCCGTCTGCCTGGACGGCGGACGCAAATGCGGCGGGCGCGGTGCAAACGGGCTGGCTCGACTCATTTCAGGACCCGGCCTTGCGCGCGCTCGTCGATGAAGCCATCGCATACAACTCGGATCTGCGGCTTGCCGCGGCGCGGGTCGAGCGGGCCGCCGCCTACGTGCGGGTCGCGGGCGGCGAGCTTTATCCGGCGGCGAGTTTCCTCGCGCGGCCGGGCGGCAAACTGGGCGGCGATGGCTCGGGGCTGAAGGGCTGGGGAATTTCCGCGTCGTGGGAAGTAGACTTGTGGGGCCGCGTTCGCTACGGCGCGCGAGCCGCGGAAGACCAATACGCATCGGCGGAAGCGGATGCGCAATACGCTCGGCAGTCGGTCGCCGCGCTGGTGGTCAAGGCGTGGTTCGGCGCAATCGAGGCGCAGCAGCAATATGCACTGGCGCTCGATATGACGCGCTATTCGGACGAACTGCGCCAGATTGCGCAGCATCGGCTGAGAATTGGGGGGGGAACTGAAATCGACGTCGCGAGCGCTGAATCAGTCACGCAAACTTATCGCGATACCGCGCGGCAACTTCAACTCGCACGCGATCAATCGTTGCGCGCGCTCGAATTGCTGCTTGGGCGATATCCGTCGGCGGAGCTTGCGGTGCCGACGCAGTTTGGCGCGCTGCCTGACATGTTGCCGTCGGGCGTGCCGTCCGACTTGCTGGAGCGGCGTCCGGACGTTCGCGCCGCCGAGCGGCGGATCGCGTCGGCGTTTTACCTCGCAAAGCAAGCCGATGCAGCGCGGCTTCCACGCGTCACATTGACTGCGGGGCTGCTCAGTGTATCGAGTGGATTGTTTTTGCTGACCGATCGGGACAACCCCACCTGGAGCGTGGGCGCCGGCATTCTGATGCCGCTTTTTCAGGGCGGTGCGCTCAAGGCGCAGGCGGATGTCCGCTCGGCCGAGCAGGACGAGGCGTTGGCGCTTTACGGGAAGATCGTGTTGCAGGCCTTCGGCGAAGTCGAAGGCGCGCTGTCCGCTGAAGCGTCGTTGCGCGATCGCGAAATCCTGCTCACGCGCGCAACGTCGGAAAATCGGGCGATGATCGCAATGCAGACAACCCGCTATCAAGTCGGATCGGGCGATCTGCGCGCGGTGAAGCAACAGGAACTGGCCTACGCATCGTCGCGCTCGACGCTGCTACGCGTGCAAAGCGAACGGCGGATGCAGCTCGCGAACCTGTATCTCGCGGTGGGCGGCGCGGTCGAAGCGCCTTCCGCTCAGTCAGTCAGCGATGCATCGGACAGGAACGGCATCGCGACGCCGGTTTCGCGCTCAATTTCGCGCTGATCGTCACATAATTGAAGCCACTGCTTGGCTGGCTTCACTTGGCGAGGCGCGCGTCAGACGCCGCCTTGCTTTTCCGCCGGGGCGTCGTCCTTCACGCCCGCCTTGAACGCGCTAAGCGCGCCGCCCAGATCGCCGCCGATATTGCGCAGCTTCTTGGTGCCGAAGATCAACGCCACGGCCAGCAGCACGATCAACCAATGTCCGATACTCAATGAACCCATCATGACGTGTCTCTCTCTAAAATTTAAAACTCAAACCGGGTTAGCGGCGACGAAGCTCTTGTACGCGGCGTAGGCCGGGTTCTTGGTCTTGCCGTCGGCCTGGATCAAGCCGTAGGCTTTGTCGATGATGCAATACATCATGATCGATTCGACGTCGTACTTGTCCTTGATCGAGTGATACTGCGTGAGCGCTTTGGTGAGATACGCCGCGCCCGTGTCGGGCGTGTCTTGCGAGCCCGACCAGCCGAATTCCGTGATCCAGATCGGCACGCCGAACGAGTCCTTCAGAATCTGCAGCACGTTGATGCTGCCCGTCGGGCCCGCCCCTTCGATGTTGTAGTAGCTCTTGTACCAGTGGCACGTCGTGTAATCCCAGCGCACCAGCGCCGCGCCCGACGCACCCGCCGACGTGCCGTTGGGCGTAATGCCGTTCCACAGCATCTGCTGGGCGCGATAAGCGAGCGGAATGCCCACGTTCACACCAACCTTGATGGTCGGATCGATCGCCTTCACCCCGTCGATCATGCCGCGAATCACGCCGCGAAACGACGGCCACAGCGCCGGGCTCCAGTCGGTCGTCTGACTGCCGTTGCCGGCGATCTTCAAGCCGACCGTATCGAGTTCGTTGCCGCATTCGATGTGCGTGACAAGACCTTTAAGCACCTTCGTGCAGTTCACCGCGAGGTTGTAGCCGAGCGTGTAAGCAGCCGATTCCGAGCTGGTCGGGTCCCAGTGCGCCGAGCGCGGGTTGAGCACCGGCATGATCGCGACGCCGCTGTTCTTGAACGGGCCGTTCAGCGCGTCGGCGAGCACTTGCGACATGCCGTCGCTGGCCACGTCGCAACGGTAGTTGGTGACGCCCAGGTCTTGCAGCATCGCGAGTTGGGTGGCGACCGGCGTCGTGTTGTAGATGCCGCTGTTGTAGGCCATGTGGCCGTTCATGCCGTAAAAAATCTTCTTGGCGCTCGAGGACGACGTGGCGGCCACTGCCTTACGCGGGTCCGTACACTTGGTCCAGGTGCTGCCGGTCCAGTAATAGAACTGGCTGTTGGTGCCTTCCTGATAAATTTTGCTGTTCATCCACAGCAGCAGCGTCACGCTGTGGGTGCTGCCCGCTTTCGCGCCGTTCTTGTAGACCACGCCGCCGACCACGGTCCAGACCGCGCCGCTCGCATCGGTAATGGAGGCCGCCGGCGGGATCGCCGTGCCGTCTGCCGACGCGGTTTTGCTGGCTTTGGCGGTGGCTGCATCGGCGCTGGCCGAGAGCGCATCGGCTTCGCTGCCGCCGCCGCAGGCGGCCAGCGCGATCGAGCCTGCGCCGGCGGCGAGGGCGCCGAGGAAGTGGCGCCGGGGGGCGACGGTGCCCGCGGTCAGGTCGGAAGCGGTATTCGGTACAATTTGCTTGAGAGCGAAACGTTTGCGGGCGGTCATGGAGTAGAAGTTACGTAATTACTTGGAAGCCCGAAGTATATGCGTAGCATTCCTACCGATCGACCCGTTTGAATCGGAAAAAATGAAAGTAAGAAAATTTTCCTTTATACCTATGGTATGAGCAGGATCATTTGCCGATTCTTTCCAAGTATTACGGGCAAACGTTTGGCTAATGAGCAAAAATTACGGATCGATCATCCCTGGTTCCTGTAGGGTCTTTCGCTGCGATAGATTTTTTTACCGTATCCAGGACGTTCGTCTCTTTCCGCCCCGGCCTTATAGGACGGTCGTTCGGCGCTTGTTACCGAAACGGCATTCTTTACCGTGGCGTTAACCAAACAGTGAAAAAAAGCGCTTTTCCGTATTGATCTGTCCAATGGGACTCCTTAGAATCCATTTCGAGATGTAACGCAGCGTAATACTTTCGCGTAACAACTCCCATGCTCTGAGAGGCATCGGCGAACGCATAAGAGATAACCGGCAAAAAATGCCGTCAACGTTCGGGGATTTATCTGGAAACGCTGGAACATGAACGGTCGTGAAACGCTGGACTCCATCCGCGAAATCAATCTGTCGTATCTGATGTTGGCGCAGCGCGTGCTGCGCGAAGACCGCGCCATCGGCATGTTCCGGCTCGGTTTGTCGGCCGAACTCGCCGACTTGCTCTCGGGCCTGACGCTCGCTCAGGTCGTGAAGCTCGCCGCCTCCGATCAACTGTTGTGCTTCTTCCGCTTTAACGACCACTCGATGCTCTGCGCGCTCACGCAGCCGGCGAAGCACGCGGACATCGCGCCGACCCACGCCGCGATCCTGCTGGCCGGCCGTCAAGCCGAACAATTCGCTTAAATCGGGAGCACGCCATGTTGAAGAAAAGCCTGACCGAAGACGCACAAGAAGTGTTTCGCGCGATCGCCCTGATCGAGCTGGGCGCGCGCATGCAGGTGCTCGAAAGCGAATTGACGCTCTCGCGCGACCGGATGATCCGGATTTATCGTGAAGTGAAAGGCATGTCGCCGCCGAAGGGCATGCTGCCGTTCTCGGCCGACTGGTATATGACGTGGATGGCCAATATCCACGCATCGTTGTTTTACAACACGTATGTGTTCTTGAAGAAAGAGGCGGGCTGCTCGCACCTCGATGCGTTGACCAAGGGCTATCGGCTGTATCTCGAACATTGCACGCACAGCGAAGTCGAGCCGGTACTCGATCTGACGCGCGCGTGGACATTGGTCCGTTTCTTCGATGCCGGCATGCTGCAGATGACGCCGTGCTGCCGTTGCACGGGCAAGTTCGTCGCGCACAAGCACGACTTGCAGAACAACGTGGTGTGCGGCGCGTGCCAGCCGCCTTCGCGGGCAGGCAAAACCAAGAAGGCAGCCGCCGCGCGCGAAGCGGCGCTGGCGGCGGCGGTTATGGTGGAAGAAGCAGGGCAAGAACCAGAGTTTCCTCTGCATGCCGTGGTGCCACAGCCATCGAGCGCGGGCGCTATCGGGCTGGCCGCCTGAGACGGCTCCTCTAATAGATAGCGCCGAGAGCGCGATTGAACACGCTCGCCGAAAAAAGGATACATTCGACTGTCCTCGCCGTTCGGCCGCGCGCGTTCGCAAACATTCAACCTGCCGCAGCAATAAAAGGAACTCGATCGTGAAAGTAATCAGACTGGCTTCGATCTTTGCGATGCTCCTGTGCGCGGCGAATTTCGCCGCGGCGCAAAGCGGCGGCGGCAACGGTAACGGTGGATCGGGCGGCGGCAATGCGCACGGCGCGGCAACCTCGCAGCCGACCCACGGAGGCGACAACGTTTCCACGCCAGGAAGCACGCATTCCGGTGGATTTCACTTCAAGCACAAGAAAAAAGCGAAGCCCGTTACGCCGCCGGCAGAGTAATTCGCCGACGTTTCGACACGTTCGCTCGCGGAAATCGAGTGCGGTTCTCAGTCGCCTTTTAAAAAACGCGCTGCCGCGACAATTAATTTCGCGGCGTTCTGGGTCATGAGAATGACGCACGCGCTGCGTCGAGAACGGCTGGAGCCCAAGCTGGGAAAGGCTTTCGCGCCGGCACGAATGCGCACGCGCCACGGACGCGCCGGGTCATGCGGACGTCGGCGGGAGAAGTGTTCTCGAATCTGGACTCGAAATTGCTAGCGTAAAACGCGCGGGCTTTGAGTCTCGGGGGAGCGTTGCGCCACACACCCGGTGTTCGTGCCGATTGGCACCTTTATTACAACCGTGGTAAAACTCGTCTTCCGCAGCTCACGGCTCGGCAGGCTCGCAGATTTTCAGGCGACATTACTTTGTTTCGGAGAGAAGATGGCAACCGGTATTGTGAAGTGGTTCAACGACGCGAAGGGTTTCGGATTCATTACGCCGGATGATGGCGGGGAAGACCTTTTCGCCCATTTTTCCGAAATTCGTTCGGAAGGGTTCAAGAGTCTTCAGGAGAATCAGAAGGTAAGTTTTGAAGTCAAGCAAGGTCCGAAGGGCAAGCAGGCGTCGAACATCCAGCCGCTTTAAATAGGTAGCACGTCCTTCGAAAGTTCGGGAAACGCCCACGTTTCGGGTTTTTCCGCACCGGGCCGGGCGGTGGACATCATGTTCATCGCCCGGCCTTCGTCTTGGGCGACGTATCGCGCGTCGTCGGGTGCAAAAACTCGAGTGCAAAACTCGGGTGAAAAACGATAACGCCACGAATCTGTACCGCTGCAAAGGGGTTGATCGACGGGGCTTTCGCGCGATGCGCGAGGCGCCGACCGGAGATTCAGATGGCGTTCCACCGCTGCAGTTCCAATCCTCCCTGCGAGATCTGGACTAACCGCAAAGGTTTTATCGATGGCGGCCGCCGCGTGCTGGTCGTCGACGATTACGAAGACGTCGCCGACGCCATCTGCGTCATTCTGGCGATGATCGGCTACGAAACCCGAATCGAATGCCGTGGTGACACGGCGGCGGCCGCTATCGCGTCATGGCGTCCGGGCGCGCTGCTGCTCGATATCGCGGTGCCCGGCTTAGCGGAATTCGCTGTCGCAGGTCGCGTGCGCAAAACGCTGCTGGCTGGCGAAATGTTGTTGATCGGCCATTCGCCGATGCCGTCCGAGCGTGATCTGGAGGACGCCAAAGCGGCCGGTTTCGATGCGTTTTGCTCAAAACCGGCCGATCCGCTGCATATCGGCTCGATCCTCAGCCACTTCGGCAGCGTCCTGCATTAGCGTCAAGCCGATCGAAATTCAATAAAACGACGGCTGGCCTTCCGGACGCGTCTTGAAACGCTTGTGGACCCAGTAATACTGTTCCGGAATGTGGCGGATCTGTTCTTCCAGAAAAAGATTCATGCGCCGGGCATCCGCGACGTCATCGCCGGTCGGATAGTTTTGCCATGGCCGAAAGACCTTCAGCCGGTAGCCTTTGTAATTCGGCAAAACCTCGCCGATAAACGGCACCACTTGCGCGTGACCCGTTTTCGCCAGCCGTCCCACGGCGGTCAGCGTACACGTCGGAATGCCGAAAAACGGCACGAATGCCGAGTTGCGCAGGCCGTAATCCATGTCGGCGCCGAGCATCACGGGCTTCCGGTCGCGTAGCCAGCGCAGCACGATACGCGCGCTGTCGGCACGGCTCGCCATGTCTGAACCGAAACGGCCGCGCTGAGTGCGCGCGACCAGATCGAGCGTCTCATTCGACATCGGCTGATACAACGCGCCGCATTGTCGCCCAAGCGCGTGGTTGATAAACACCGACCCCGCTTCGATACCCACGAAATGCGCGCCAAGCAACAAGGTGGGCGGCATGTCGGGATCGGAAAGATCGATTTCGCTATCCACCTGAACCAGTTTCTCGAGCTTCTTCGCCGAGCCGAACCATTGCACGCTGCGCTCGACGTAGCTGCGGATCGCGTGGCGGAAATGCTTTTGCGCGATATCTTCGAGCTGCTCGGCGCTCCATTCCGGAAAGCACAGCGCGAGATTGATATGCACGATGCGTTTGCGCCGGCTCGGAATCTGGTAGAGCAGCCAGCCAAGACCGTCGCCGAATCGCGCGGTCAGTCCATACGGGAGAAGCGCCAGGAGCTTTAGAAAGCCGAGGGCTATTGCAATTGCGACGCGGCCTAGCATGCGCACGCCCAATCGCGGGCCAACCGCCGAATCGAGGCGCGGGCGCGGGCGCGGCAAGCGGAAGATGAAGACACGGGCAATTTTCGGTCGAACAAGCGGGCCGCCTTATTAGGGGAATCGTCGTGGCGCAATGGTAGGCTATTTTCAAGATGAACGAAAACTTCGGTCGCGCGTTACGCGGCTTGATCGGCGTGCCGATGCGGCTGGGCGTCGGGCGATTACGCTTGCTTTGCCCGGGGTTAGCGCGCATTGTGGGGATGTTCGAGCCACGCCTGTCGATAGTCGAATTCCGAATATTTCGTGCAGTTTGGGCTCGCGCACTCATCATCTCCTCTTCTTCGCGTCGTTTTTTTGCGATGCTTTACGCGTTACGCCACCTGAATGTGGCGAATCAACGCCCGCTTCAGCGGACCGATTGACGCGTCTTTTGCCCGTTTCGCCGGCTTATCTTCGGAGTCGCCGTCGAACTTGCGGGCCTACCATTTCTATACGGGAACAACTATGCGAGCGCAAACCAAGGTAATTCCGGCAACGGCTGGCCGGCAGAGCGAATACATGGTCGCGCAAAAATCGCGTGCATCGGCGCTCGCCGACGCCGACGATCTTCGCGCGCAGAAGCGCCTCGAGAGCGATGCGCGGATCGATGTGAACGCGAGCAAGTGGCGTTACGTGTGTCCGGGTGCCTAGATGGGTAAAAGCACGGCGGCGCTCAGCTTTCCCAATCCGAGCCGCAGCTACGATGCATCGCGGCACTGCGTTTGCTTCTGGGGCTACGATAATTCGCGCGAGATAGCGTTTCTCGTCGACGATGCGATGTTGACGCGGATGAATCCCGAAATGGGATCGGGCGAGGCCGAACTGCTCGCCGCGTTCGATCGGAATCGTGAACGGATTCTGGTGCTCGCGAAGGGGATGTATAGCTGTGGGCCGCAGAACAGGTATTTGATTGTGTAAGGTAAGCGGCGTAAATCAGCACGTCGCAATGTAATAGAGGGGGCGTCGCGCGGAGGTCGGCATGGCTATTCGTCGGCGCCCGAGCGCGGGATCGGCTCCTGTGTCACCGACATGTGTTGCTTGATCTCCGGCTTCCCCAGCGCAATGCCGTTCAACATCGCTCCTTCCAAACGCGGCGAGCCGAAGGCTCCGGTAGGTTCGACACTCGTCCCTATCACGCTCGTACTTGAGATGGCACTCTCAGTCGGATAAATATCCCGCTGAAAACTCGTCACGGCGATACATCATCCCGCGATACCGCGGATCGGTTTTGCTTTCTCTCGCCATCGGCCCGCCCATAAGAAAGCCGCCCTTACGGAGCAACAAATGCTGGTTGCCCGAAGGCCGAGCAGTCAACGCAGCGTATTAATCGTGACCAATCGTGCGGTACGCGAGCGCGAGCCGATACCCGATTTGTCTGATAGTTCGTTAGCGAGATTGAGCAAACCGGCGAGACCGGTCCCAGCCCAACACCTCCCCGTCCGCCGTAGACCCGATTCGCGCGGCATGGTATTGGTGATCTTCTCGGTTCCTCCGCGCAAGCGGAGACAAAACCCTGATCCCGCCCGCAGTCCCTACAAGCTTTCAAGGAGACGCAACATGTCAACGCCCTCGAATCCGTTCGCCGACTTCAGCAAGATGTTGGAGCAGTTCAAGTTGCCGGGCGTCGATATGACGTCGGTCATGGATGCGCGCCGCAAGGATATCGACGCGATCACCGAGGCCAACCGGCTTGCCTATGAAGGCATGCAGGCGCTGGTCCAGAAGCAGACCGAAATGTTGAGCAAGACCATGCAGGAACTGCAGGTCGCCGCGAGCCAAATGAACGCGAGCGGCGATCCGTCGCAAGTCATGGCCAAGCAAGGCGCTTTCGTGCAGCAGACGTTCCAGAAAGCGTTCGAAAATATGCGCGAACTCGCCGAAATGGCGCAAAAATCCCAAGCCGACGCCCTGGCGGCGATCACCAAGCGCGCCGAACAAAACGTCGAGGAGGCCAAGACGCTCCTTCAGCGCGGCGGCCGCACTTCAACGTAATTTGCGTCTTCACCGCGCCGCGTCCGGCGTTGTCACGCGCTGCGCGAGCATCGAGCGCGCTTCGTCGATATTCCTGCGCGCCTCGGCTGCAGCCGGCGTGCCGGGCGCGAGCGCGTCGCTGAGCCGCTGCCAGTACCCGAGCGCAGCGGCGTAATCGCGCTTGTCGCTCGCGGCCGATCCGGCCAGCGCAAGCGCCTTCGGATTCGCGGGATCGAGACGCAGCGCCGCCTCGATTTCTCGCGCCGCGTCATGGCCGAACGCGCCACCGTTCGCGCTCGCGATCGCATCGGCGTAATCGGCATGCAATTGCGCGTCGTCGGGCGACATAGCGACCGCGCGCGCGAACGCCGCTGCGGCATCGGCCGGACGATCTAGCGTGAAATACGAGCGCGCGAGCATCGTCCAGCTTTGAGCGTCGCCTGGCTGGTCGCGCAGACGGATCGCCAGCCGCGTCACCATCATTTCGATCGACATATCCTTGCCGTCCGTGCGGTCGAGCGTCAACGCGGCAGGCTCCCCCAGATGCAGGTACATCGCGAACGCGCCCGCCGGAATCAGTGCGATCAGCAGCGCGGCCGTGCCGGCGCGCGTTGCGATACTGCCTGCCGATCCGCCCGGTCTGGCCGCGCGCGCATCCATCGACGCCACGTCGTCCAGCAATTGCGCGTCGAGATCGCGACGCGCCGCCGCGTGCAGATCGCCGGACAACGTGCCCGCGCGAAACTCGGCGTCGGTCTGCGCGAGTTCCTGCTGGTAGAGCGAGACGAGCAGCGCGCGGGTCGTCGGCGCGCCGCGTTCGCTGTGTTCGCCGTGGCGGCGCATGAGCGGAACCGCGACGCACGAGAGCGCGCCCAGCAGCATCGCCCCGGCGATCAGCCAGAATTGCGTCATCGCGCGAGGTCCTTCGGTGTGTGGCGGAGCAGCGCGTCGATCCTGCGGCGTTCGGCATCGGTCAGCGGCGGCGTGTGCATTGCGCGGCGCTGCCGGACGATCCGCAGCAGCGCGAACGCGCCCGCCCCGAGCAGCGCGAACGGACCGAGCCAGAGCAGCCAGGTGAGCGGCTTGAACGGTGGATCGTAGAGCACGAAATCGCCGTAACGCCGCACCATATACTCGCGAACCTGCGCATCGGTCGCGCCGCGTTCGAGCTGATCGACGATCTTGCCGCGCAGATCGGCGGCGAGCTCGGCGGTGGAATCGGCGAGCGTTTCGTTCTGGCAGGCGAGGCAGCGGAAGCGCTCCGCGAGCTTTTGAGCGTGGGCGGCCACGGCGGCGTCGGGCGCGCTCGGCGCATTGGCCACGTTCGCGCCAATAGCGACGGCGGTAACGGCTTCCGGCGGGTTTGCCACGCGCGCGGCGACTGCAACATCGTCAGACCGCTTTGCAACGTGCGCCGCATCGGCAACAGCGGCGTCAACGCCACGCGGGTTCGCCGCGCGCGCAGTCTGGACGGCGTGCAAGCCGCAACAAAGCGCGAAAACGGCCATCGTGCGGGCAAATGGCTTCACGGCGTGCGCTCGCTTTGCAGCCGGCGCACGAGCGGCACGATTTCCGCGTCGAGCGCTGCCGTGGTCAGCGGCCCCGCGTGCCGGTATCGAACGACACCGTTCCGGTCGATCACGAACGTCTCCGGCACGCCGTACACGCCGTAATCGACGCCCGCCTGTCCCGTGCGATCGACGATGGACGCCGCGTACGGATCGCCCGCGTGCGCGATCCAGGCGCGCGCGTCGGCGGGATCGTCCTTGTAGTTCAGCCCGAAAACGGGCGCGACATTCCGGCGCGCGAACGCGACGAGCAACGCATGCTCGTCGCGGCACGACTCGCACCACGACGCCCACACGTTCAGCAGCCATACCTTGCCCCGCAGTTCGCCCGGTGACAAACGCGCGCCGTTCGCCTGCAATTGCGGCAGATCGAAGCCGGGCGCGGGCTTGCCGATCAACGCGGACGGCAAGTTGCGCGGATCGTGCGACAGCGCCGCCGCGAGAAAGAAACTCAGCGTGGCGAAGACGGCCAGAGCGGCGAGCGGGACGAGAACGCGTTTCATCGGCCAGTTTCGCGGATAGACGCTGGCGGATGAGGCTGCACCTGAACACGCCGCTCGCGCGCCGCCAGCCGATAACGCCGGTCAGTGGCGGCAAGCGCGCCGCCGAGCGCCATCAGCAGACAGCCGGCCCAGATCCAGTTCACGAACGGCTTGATATGGATGCGCCACGTCCACGCGCCGCCGCCGCCCACTTGTTCGCCCATCGCGACGTACAGGTCGCGAAAGACGCCACGGTCGATGGCGGCTTCGGTCATCGGCGTCTGCTGGACGATAAAAAAGCGCTTTTCCGGATACAGCGTCGTCACGTTCCGCTCGCCGCGCGCGACCGAAAGCGTCCCGCGAACGGCGCGGTAATTCGGGCCGTCCACCGGGCGCGTGCCGTCGAAGCGGAACGTATAGCCGCCTTCGGTGACGGACTGACCCGGGTCCAGCCGCACATCGCGCTCGGTCTCATAGCCTTTCACGAACGTCACGCCGACGATAAACACACCGATCCCCACATGCGCCAGCAACATGCCGCAAAACGCGCGCGGCAAACGCAACAGGCGTTCGGTCAGCGGACCGCGCTGCGCGCCGAGCCGCTCATGCAGCGCGACGGCCGACGCGCCGATACTCCACGCCGCAAGCAGCACGCCGAGCCCGACGAGCGGCTTCCATCCGCCGACCACCCACGGCAGCGCAAGCGCCGCGACGACCGCAGCCGCCGCCGCCCAGCGCAGCCGCACCGCGAGTTCGGGCAGGCGTGCGGACTTCCATCGCGCGATAGGGCCGATGCCCATCAGAAAGACGGCGGGCGTCATCAGCGGTACGAAGATGCTGTCGAAATACGGCGGCCCGACCGAGATCTTGCCGAGTCCGAGCACGTCGAGACAAAGCGGATAGAGCGTGCCGGTCAGCACGGAGGCGGCCGCGACCATCAGCAGGACGTTGTTCGACAGCAGCAGCGTTTCCCGCGATACCGCGGCGAAGCCCGCGCCCAGGCCGATCTTCGGGGCGCGCCACGCGAACAGCATCAGCGCGCCGCCGGTCACGACCGCAAGGAACACGAGAATGAAGATGCCGCGCGCGGGATCGGCGGCGAACGAGTGTACCGACGTAATCACGCCCGAGCGCACGAGGAACGTGCCGAGCAGGCTGAACGAGAACGCGCAGATCGCGAGCAGCACCGTCCACGCGCGGAATGCGCCGCGCTTTTCGGTCACCGCGAGCGAATGGATCAGCGCGGTGCCCGCGAGCCACGGCATGAACGACGCGTTTTCCACCGGATCCCAGAACCACCAGCCGCCCCAGCCGAGTTCGTAATACGCCCAGCCGCTGCCGAGCATGATGCCGAGCGTGAGGAAAATCCACGCGGCAACCGTCCATGGACGCGACCAGCGCGCCCACGCCGCGTTCAGTTCCCCCGACAGCAACGCCGCGATGGCGAACGCGAACGCCACCGCGAAGCCGACATAGCCCATATAGAGAATCGGCGGATGCGAAACCATGCCGGGGTCTTGCAGCAACGGATTGAGATCGCGGCCGTCCATCGCGGGCGGCAAGAGGCGTTCGAACGGATTCGAGGTGAACAGCATGAAGAGCAGGAAGCCCGCCGCGATCCAGCTCATCACCGCGAGCACGCGCGCGACCATCGCGGCCGGCAACTGGCGGCTGAATATCGAAACCGCCGCCATCCACAGCGTGAGCAACCACGTCCAGAGCAGCAGCGAGCCTTCGTGGCCGCCCCAGACGGCGGTGAATCGATAGATCGCGGGCAGCATCGAATTCGAATGGTTCGCCACGTAGAGGACCGAGAAGTCGTCGCGCTGGAACGACGCGGCGAGGCAGCCGAACGCGATCGCCACGAAGACGCATTGCGCGCGCGCGACAGGCCACGCCATCCGCATCCAGCCCGGCACGCCCAGCGTCGCGCCGGCGAGCGGCAGGACGCCGTTCACGAGCGCCAGCATGAGCGCGACGATCAGCGCGAAGTGGCCGGCTTCGGGGATCATCGGCGAGTCTCCGGCTGCGCACGATCCGCGACACGCAGCGGCTTTTTCGCGCGCTCGATGGCGTCGGCGGTCGCGGGCGGCACGTAGTTTTCGTCGTGCTTCGCGAGCACCTGATCAGCGACGAACGTGCCGTCCGGCATCAGCGTGCCTTGCGCCACAACGCCTTTGCCCTCGCGAAATAGATCGGGCAGCAAGCCGCGATAGGTCACCGGAATCGCGCGCGCGGTATCGGTGACGAGAAAGCGCACCGTCAGTCCTTCGGCATCGCGGTGGAGCGAGCCTTTCTCGACCAGCCCGCCGATCCGCAGATGCGTGCCGCTCGCCAAGCGCCCTTCGATTACCTGGGTCGGACTCACGAAAAACATCACGTTCGAGCGGAACGCGTTGAGCACGAGCGCCGACGACGCACCCAGCGCCGCCAGACCGGCGACGACCCACGCGAGACGCCGCGATCTAGCCTTCACGACGATGCTCTCCAAGCGGATTCGACGAGACCGCGCGCAACGAAGACGCCGCGCGGCGCGGCGGCGCACGGCGTTCGTCCGCGGTTTTCCGTCCCGCGCGCCACACGGTCAACGTTTCGACGGCAAGCAGCACGAACGCGCCGCCGAACGCCGCCCAGACGAACGGTCCGTAGGCGAGAACCGGCGCGGCGTTCATGGCGCGACACCTTCCGGCGCGAATGGGTAGGTCCGCGCGCGCTCGCGGATGATCCCGCGTACGCGCGCGAGCACGATGGCCGCTGTATAGGACCACAGCGCGAGCGTCATCACGACGATGCCCCAGACCATCGCGGCGGTCATCGATACGCCGCTGCCGAAGCTCAGCGACGCACCCTGATGCAGCGTGTACCACCACTGCACGGAAAAGTAGATGACCGGAATATTCACGACACCCGCGAGCGCCAGCACGGCGCACGCGCGATCGGCGCGGCGCGGGTCGTCGATGGCCGAATGAAGCGCGATGAAGCCGAGATAGAGGAAAAGCAGGATCAGTTCGGAGGTGAGCCGCGCGTCCCAGACCCACCACGCGCCCCAGGTCGGGCGGCCCCACAGCGCGCCGGTCGCGAGCGCAACGAACGTGAAGAGCGCGCCGGTGGGCGCGAGCGCGCGCGCCATCATCGCGGAAAGCCGCGCGTTGAAGATCAGGCCGAGGGCCGCGTAAGCCGCCATCACGAGATAGATCAGCATCGACATCCAAGCAGCCGGAACGTGGATGAACATGATGCGGTACACGTCGCCCTGCACGGCATCGGCGGGCGCGACGGCGAGGCCGATATACAGCCCGAGCGCGGCCAGCACGACCGCCGCGAGCGCGAAGCCGCCGATCAGCCGCCCGGCGAGCGCATAAAACGTCGCGGGCGAGGCGTAGCGAAACCAGTGTCGGCGCGTGTTCATTCGGCGGCGATCCTCAAGGCGGCGGCGGTCGCGCCCGGACACAGCGCGAGCGCCGCGATCAGTCCCGCGCACAGCAACGAAAAGTTGGCGGCGCGCCATGCCGTTTCGCGTATCGGATCGGCTGCGCCCACGCCGAAGATCAGCACGGGAAGTTCCAGCGGCAACACAAGCACCGCGAGCAGCACGCCGCTGCCGCGCACGCCGAGCGTGAGCGCCGCGCCCAGCGCACCGATCAGCGACAGCACCGGCGTGCCGAGCAAAAGCGAGGCCGTGAGCAGGACGACGGCATCGACGGGAAGGTCGTATTGCAGCGCGATCACCGGCGTGAGCAGCGCCAGCGCGAAACCGCTCGTCAGCCAGTGCGCGGCGATTTTCGCGGCAGTCGTCGCGATGAGCGGCTGCGGTGACAGCAGCATCTGATCGAGCGAACCGTCGTCGAAATCCTGAGCGAAAAGACGGGTGAGCGAGAGCGTGGTCGCGAGCAGCGCGGTGACCCACAGCACGCCCGGCGCGATGGCGTGCAGCAAGGCGGGATCGGCGCCGACGGCCACCGGAAACAGACTCGCCGCGATCACGAAAAACAGCAGGCAGCCGAGCGCGTCGCTGCGCCGCCGCCACGTCAGCGCGAGTTCGCGACGCACCACGCACGCCATCAGCGCAAGCATGACGCAGCCCGTTCGAGCGAAAAATAGCGCGTCGCGGCGCGCGCGGTCGCGATCGGCCGGTGCGTGGTCAGTACGGCGATACCGCCGCGCGCGACGTGTTCGTCGATACACGTTTCGATCAGCCGCGCCGATTCGTGATCGAGCGACGCGGCGGGTTCGTCGAGCAGCCAGACCGGCTTGGGCGCGAGCAGCAGACGCGCGATCGCGATGCGCCGCTGCTGTCCCGCCGACAACGCCCCCGCGAGCCGCGCTTCGCAGGTATCGAGCCCGAGCGTCGCGAGCGCGCGTTCTTCCGCCGCGGCGTCGATGTCGTCGCGGGCGATCGCCGCGCCCAGATGCGCCGCGAAGCGCAGATTCTGCGCGACGCTCAAATCGCGCGTCACGGCGTTCGCGTGGCCGACATACGCGAGCGAACCCCGCCACGTCTGCGCGCTCTTGCGGGTGTCGGCGCCGCACCAGAAAACGGTGCCCGCGAGCGGACGAAGCAGGCCCGCGAGCACGCGCAGCAGCGTGGTCTTGCCGCTGCCGTTCGCGCCGTGGATCTGCAGCACCTCGCCGCGCCGCGCCTCGAAACTGACGTCGCTGAAAATGGTGTCGCCGGCGCGTCCGAACGCGAGTGCATCGACGGACAGGCACTCGCCGGTAGTGTCGAAGGGCGCGTCCATCATCTGACCTCCGCCTGACGCGCCTGCTCGTCGCGCATCGCTTGCGACATGTCCGGCAGATGATGCGCGATGCCCTTATGGCAATCGATACACGTCTTTTCGCCCGTACCCAGAAACCGCTGATGCGCGTTCTGCGCACGCGGACTCTGCCGCGTGAAGTCCATCGATTCGAACGAGTGGCAATTGCGGCACTCCAGCGAATCGTTCGCCTTCAGACGCGTCCATTCGTGTTCGGCGAGTTCCAGCCGTTTATCGAGAAACTTCTCGCGCGTGTCGATCGAACCGAACACCTTCGCCCAGACTTCCTTCGACGCCTGCATCTTGCGCGCCATCTTGTCGGTCCAGTTATGCGGCACGTGACAATCCGAGCACTTCGCGCGCACGCCGCTGCGGTTGCTGAAATGGATCGTGGTTTTCAGTTCCGCGAACGTGTTGTCGCGCATTTCGTGGCAGCCCGTGCAGAACGCCTCGGTGCTGCTGAATTCCAGCGCGGTGTTGAACGCGCCCCAGAACACCACGCCCGCGATAAAGCCGCCCAGCGTGAGAAAGCCGAGGCTGAAATAGGCGCTTGGCCGGTTGATCGTGCGCCAGTAGCGCTTCACCAGGTCGAGCATCGCGCGCCCCTAGTTTTTGCGAGTCTGAACCGGCTTCGGACCCGGTGCGACGCGGATATCCTCGAGGTCCGTGAACGTGTTGCTGACAAGCGGTTTCGTGTCGGCCTGCGGCACATGGCACTGCGTGCAGAAATAGCGGCGCGACGAGACGCTGCCGAGTGTCGCACCGCCGCGATCGGTGTAATGCGAGACGCCGATCGGCACCGCGCCGCTTTCCGCCGCGCGGCTCCTCGCATGGCACGAGAGACAGCGGTTCGCGTTCTTGTCGACCTGATAACCGTCGATCTTGTGCGGGATTGTCGGCGGCTGTTGTGCGTAGGCGCGTCCACGGGTCACGTCCTTGTTTTCGGTCGGGAAAATGAGCGGCGGCGTGGCTTCTTCGTCGAGCGGCGTCATGCCGCGCAGGGTGTCATGGAACGGGACGGCGGGCACCGTGGGCACGGTCGATTGTGTCCACGCAGCGCCCGGACCGAGCAGCAGGACGGAGGCGGCAAGCAGGATCCACTGGCGCATGACGGCCCCTTCAGGTTTTAACGATCTTGACCGCGCACTTCTTGTAATCCGTCTGGAACGAGATCGGATCGGTTGCATCGAGCGTCACCTTGTTGATCAACTGGCTCGCGTCGAACCACGGCACGAACACCAGGCCGCGCGGCGGCTTGTCGCGTCCGCGCGTCTCCACGCGCGTCTGGATATAGCCGCGCCGCGACATCACCTTCACCTCGACCCCGCGCCGCAATCCGAGCGCTTTTGCGTCGTCGGGATGCATGTAGCAGACAGCGTTCGGGAACGCCCGATAAAGCTCGGGCACGCGCCGCGTCATCGATCCGGAATGCCAGTGTTCGAGTACGCGCCCGGTCGATAACCAGAACGGGAACTCCTTGTCCGGCACCTCGGGCGGCGGCTCGTAGGGCAGCGCCCAGATCACCGCGCGGCCGTCCGGGTTGCCGTAGAACTGCCAGCCCGTGCCGGCTTTAACATAAGGATCGGAGCCTTCCTTGTAGCGCCAGCGCGTTTCCTTTCCATCGACCACCGGCCAGCGCAGGCCGCGCGCCTTGTGGTAATCGTCGAAGGGCGCGAGGTCGTGGCCGTGGCCGCGCCCGAAGGTCGCGTACTCCTCGAACAGACCTTTCTGGATATAGAAGCCGACCGACTTCGCGTCGTCGTTGCGATACGCGGTGTCGATGTTCGCCAGGGGAAATTTATCCACGTTGCCGTTGCGATACAGCACGTCGTAAAGCGTCTTGCCCTTCAGTTCCGGTTTCTTCGCGATCAGATCCGCCGGCCAGACGTCCTCGACCTTGAAGCGCTTCGAAAATTCGACAAGTTGCCAGAGATCCGAGCGCGCCCCGTCCGGCGGCGGCACGAGCTGATGCCAGAACTGCGTGCGGCGCTCGGCGTTGCCATACGCGCCTTCCTTTTCGACCCACATCGCGGTCGGGAGAATCAGGTCGGCGGCCACGCAGGTCGCGGTCGGATACACGTCCGACACCACCACGAAGTTATCCGGATTGCGATAACCGGGCAGCGTTTCCTGCAAGAGGTTCGCGGCGGCCTGCACGTTGTTGTTGCACATCACCCAGTACGCGTTGAGCTTGCTGTCCTTCAGCATCCGGTTCTGCGCGACCGCGTGGAAGCCGGGTTTGTCGGGAATCGTGCCGGGCGGAACCCGCCAGATTTCCTCCGCGTGCTTGCGATGCTCCGGGTTCGCGACGAGCATGTCCGCCGGCAGCCGATGCGAAAACGTCCCGACCTCGCGCGCCGTGCCGCACGCCGACGGCTGGCCGGTCAGCGAGAACGGACTATTGCCGGGCGTCGAAATCTTGCCGGTCAGCAAGTGCAGGTTGTAGACCATGTTGTTGGCCCACGTGCCGCGCGTGTGCTGGTTGAAACCCATGGTCCAGAACGAGACGACCTTGATGCTCGGGTCCGCGTAAAGCTCCGCCAGTTGATCGAGTTTGGTCTTCGAGATGCCCGAAAGTTTGGTCACGTAATCCGCGTCGTACTTCGAGACGAATTTGGCGAACGCGTCGTAGTCCATCGGCTTGGAGCCGGCGGCATCGTTGGCGTTTTTCGCGGATTTTTGCAACGGATGATCCGGCCGAAGTCCGTAGCCGATATCCGTGTTGCCTTCCTTGAACACCGTGTGCTTCGTCACGAAGTCGCGGTTCACGCGCTTCGTCTTGATGATGTAATTCGCGATGTAGTTCAGGATCGCGAGGTCCGATTGCGGCGTGAAGATGAGCTGCTGGTCGGCGAGATCGAAGCTGCGATGTTCGAAGGTCGAGAGCACCGCCACCTTCGTTTTCGGCGCGGAGAGCTTGCGGTCCGTCACGCGCGTCCACAGGATCGGGTGCATTTCCGCCATGTTCGATCCCCACAGCACGAAGGCGTCCGTCTGCTCGATGTCGTCGTAGCAACCCATCGGCTCGTCCATGCCGAACGAGCGCATGAAACCCGTCACCGCCGACGCCATACAGTGGCGCGCGTTCGGATCGATATTGTTGGTGCGAAAGCCCGCCTTCATTAGTTTCACGGCTGCGTAGCCTTCGAAGACGGTCCACTGGCCCGAACCGAACATGCCGACCGCGGTCGGCCCCTTCGCCTTCAGCACACGCTTGAACTGTTCGGCCATCACGTCGAACGACTGATCCCACGAGACCGGCGTGAACTCCCCGTTCTTGTCGTACTTGCCGTCCTTCATGCGCAAGAGCGGCGTGGTCAGCCGGTCGCCGCCGTACATGATCTTCGAGAGGAAATAGCCTTTCACGCAGTTCAGCCCGCGATTCACTTCTGCTTGCGGATCGCCTTGCGTCGCGACCACTTTGCCCGCTTTCACGCCGACGCTCACGCCGCAGCCCGTCCCGCAAAACCGGCACGGCGCTTTCGACCAGATCAGGTCGTCGCCGCCCGCGCCTTTGGCGGGCGCCGGGCCAGCCGCGAAAGCGGGGAGAGCAGGGAGCGCGACGCCGGCGGCGGACGCTGCGGTGGCCGCCGCGGTTTGCCTAATGAACGCACGACGCGTCAGGTTCATCTCCGATCTCCTGGTCCATCGATTCGGCGTCTTCGTGATGCTGATAGACGAGCGCCGCCGAATAAACGCCGGGTAAGGCGTGAATGGCGCCGAGCTGATCGACGATTACCGCCGAATGCGCCGCTTCCAAAGTCACTACTATTTTTCCCGCTGAACTGACTGCATGGATTTCCGCGCCGGGGAGAATTGAAATGGCTTCGCGGACTGAATTGATTTTCGTCGCACTAACATGAACGACGATGCCGGCAATATGGGTTTCTATTGGGTCTGCGCTATTTTCAGGGCGCTCGTGCGCTTGAATTCGCATATTTTGGCCGTGATTCGATTTAATCTAGAAGCGCTTAATTGCGCTGCCTGTGGATAGGTGAATTGTTAATAATTCAGTGCGGTGGGCCGCCGACCAGTATCTGGTAAAACCACACGGTGAAGCCATATCCGGCAATGAAGAGCAGGGTGAGAACGGGGACCATGACTACGGTCAGGAACAGGAAACTACGGATTTCCTCGGTTTTACGGCGAGGGTCGATGGAATTTGCTTCGGCATTCGCTTCTGTCATGTTTGTGCCGTCCGTGGTCGGAATGGCGGGGTCGTGGGTTTGCGTGACGGGCTTTGTTATTTTCTGAAGGGGATGAAGAATATTATTGTCGGGAGAGTGGGGTTGGTCAAGGGGATTTGTTTATGGATATGTATTTGAATAATCGGAGGGATAGTTTCGGAATGGGGTATGGGCTTTATTTGGCGGGGGATATTTTCGCGTTATGGAGTTTGAATGGGTTTTGTGGCGGGAGATTAAATTAGGTGCGGGGTTGGCTCGCTTTTTAAGGCGCGACGGTTTGTCTTCGCTTGCGCGCAGGAATCCGCTTCCGGCTGCTGCCGTGCTGCCGTGCTGCCGTGCTGCCGTGCTGCTTGCGCCGGGTCTATCTCCGCATAGGCGGAGGAACCTCGGCGGCCGTGTTCATGCCGTCACGCGTCGAATGTGTATCTCCGGTTATGCGGAGGAATCCTTGGCTGGCCTGATCCACGCTGCCTGTTTCGGGGGGCTTTCTCCGCGTGCGCGGAGGAACCGGCCCTTCACGGTCCAGAAAGGCCGCCCGTTGAGGTCTATCTCCGCGTGCGCGGAGGAACCCGATTCCCCGCACGAAAGCGTTTGTCGTAGACGGGTCTATCTCCGCGTGCGCGGAGGAACCTGCCGCTGCGATGACACCGCGCGACGCCACCGGGGTCTATCTCCGCGTGCGCGGAGGAACCTTCGCCAGCTCGGGATCTTTCGACCGGGGATGGCGTCTATCTCCGCGTGCGCGGAGGAACCGCGCTGAGCCAGACTCAGACCATCGACGCCCTGGGTCTATCTCCGCATGCGCGGAGGAACCCGATCGACGCCGATCGTCGCCTCATATTTTTTGGGTCTATCTCCGCGTGCGCGGAGGAACCGAATTTTCGAGCGCTGGCACTTCGCGCTAAGGCGGTCTATCTCCGCGTGCGCGGAGGAACCCCGATGCGCGGCGCGACTCGAATATTTCGTTGCGGTCTATCTCCGCGTGCGCGGAGGAACCTATCAAGGGCCGCTGCGCTGCCGTCCTCGCCCGGGTCTATCTCCGCGTGCGCGGAGGAACCTCAATCGGCGATCTCAGCATGATCGAGGCGTCGGGTCTATCTCCGCGTGCGCGGCGGAACCACCCGCTTGCCGTCGCGGAATCGCGCTTAACGCGGTCTATCTCCGCGTGCGCGGAGGAACCGTAATTTTCCCGAGCGACCGGTGCGGGCGGCGGGGTCTATCTCCGCATGCGCGGAGGAACCTGCAGCGCGTGGGGCTTTGAAAATAACGGCGCGGGTCTATCTCCGCGTGCGCGGAGGAACCAGGCAACTTCTTCATTCGTGCGCGACATCTTCGGGTCTATCTCCGCGTGCGCGGAGGAACCGATTTGCTCACATCGTCGTTGACGTTCAGCGCGGGTCTATCTCCGCGTGCGCGGAGGAACCGCACGCTAAAGCTCTTAACCTCTCGGTAGTTCGGGTCTATCTCCGCGTGCGCGGAGGAACCTCGCGCCTCGCCTTGACCGCTCCCACATCCGGCGGTCTATCTCCGCGTGCGCGGAGGAACCCACGTCTTACAGTCATCGCTCGGCGGCTACACGGGTCTATCTCCGCGTGCGCGGAGGAACCTTTGCCACGCGAATCGCCATTCCATCGTCAAAAGGTCTATCTCCGCGTGCGCGGAGGAACCTCGCTGTGCGGAATATCGCCGTAAGCTGTCGCGGGTCTATCTCCGCGTGCGCGGAGGAACCAAGCGCTCCCCCGCCTACTCACTCGAGGATACGGGTCTATCTCCGCGTGCGCGGAGGAACCCGCACGTCGAGGTCCGCAATAGCGGCGTGATCGGGTCTATCTCCGCGTGCGCGGAGGAACCGGTGTCGGCGCGAAGATCATTCCCGCCGGCGGGGGTCTATCTCCGCGTGCGCGGAGGAACCAACGCGGTGTCCACGGCGGCCGGCGCGTATCAGGGTCTATCTCCGCGTGCGCGGAGGAACCTTTCTCAGGATCTATACGGATATGCTGACCCTGGGTCTATCTCCGCGTGCGCGGAGGAACCTCGTAAAAAAAAAGCTCGACGCAGCGGGCGGGCGGTCTATCTCCGCGTGCGCGGAGGAACCCGCGTTCGGCTGCGTGAAGTCGAGCAAAATCAGGGTCTATCTCCGCGTGCGCGGAGGAACCCATCATGGCCGCGCCGAAACGCTTCCAGAAATGGGTCTATCTCCGCGTGCGCGGAGGAACCATCTATGGCAATGACGGGTAAAGCGACGCCGCGGGTCTATCTCCGCGTGCGCGGAGGAACCCGGCATATAGCCGGAACTCACGCTCGACCTGAGGGTCTATCTCCGCGTGCGCGGAGGAACCGACCAGACGGGCGGTTATCCGCCGATGGAGTGGGGTCTATCTCGCGTGCGCGGAGGAACCCGCGCGGTAGTGCCCTTTCTCGATGCGCGTGTGGGTCTATCTCCGCGTGCGCGGAGGAACCTTTCCCCGTGCGCCGGAAATGTCCACGCGCTTCGGTCTATCTCCGCGTGCGCGGAGGAACCTCTACCCCTTAACTCCATGATCCATAAGACAAAACAGCCTTTCCCATCCGTTCCCGCAAGAGGCGAAACCCAACCCTAAAAACGAAAATCAAAACCGCGTCACCAACATCCCGTCGATCTCCACCAGCGTCCGCGGTGGCGATCCCAGATGCTTCAATCCCACGCCGCCCACCGCCTCCAAATCCCGCCAAACCATCACGACACTCCCACGCGGCTCGCGTCCATGCCAGTCCGCCAGCACGCCCCAAGCGCGCTCCCGCACGCCCGGACTCATCCGCGGCGAGATATAGACGCCGGGCGCTACCTCCAGCATCACCGACGCAATAAACCCGCGGAACCGATCCGCGACGTCACGCGTCACCATCATCACCAGCGCCACGGCCTTCCTCCAGTCGCAATACAGCCTTGATTCGGTCGATCATCGACGGAATGAGTTTCCGCTTCCGAAATACACGCGACGCTTCTCGCCGCACGAGCCTGTCGATCGTCTCCTCGCTGTCGGCCGCCTGCCTCGCCGCCGCGAATGCAATCGAGAGGGTGATGTCGTCGCGGAACAGGTCGGCGATGTCGAGCACGAATGCCTGGCCCGAATCCTCGTGGATAAACCCAAGCTGCGGCACGGCCGCGAGCGACTGCACGGCGATAGCCGCCGCGGCCTGCACGGCGGTCGCCGCGTGATTGATGGCCTGATTCACGATGTCCGTGGCGTCGGGGTTCGCGCGGTCGTATTTACGCCCCGCCCAGACGACGCCGAATTCCTGCGCGCGCAGCCGGTACATCGCCTTGACGCGCGAACCCTCGATACCGCGCAATGTGTCGAGATCGCGATGCGGTAGCACTTCGCCCAGCCGCAATGCATACATATGCCGCGCGACGCTGATGCGCCGTCGCGGATTGCCCCAAAGCTCGGCCTGCCGCCGCGCAACGTCGGAACGGTCGGGCAGCAGCGGCGGCGCGGTGTAACTACGCACGCCGTCCATGCCGACCGCCGCGAGCAACGTGCCGTGGCGCGCGAGCAGACGCAGCGCATCGTGCGTGACGCTGCTGCCCGGGCCGAGCAGTATCATCGACACAGCCTGATGCGGAATCTGGTCGAGTTCCGACGCGCCTTGGCCGCTGCCGCGCGCGAAGTGCAGACAACCGTCGATCACCCGCAACTCGCCGCGTTCCAGCCAGAGCAGACCGTGACGATCCGCGTGCGGAATACGCGCGGTTTCGAGTCCCAAGCGACCTTTCAGCACGGCGCTAATCCACGCTCGCCGCCGGTCTGAGCAGCAACATGCCGACGCCAAACGCCCGATGCCGTCCGATCCCGCGCTCGACTTGCCGCGCGAACGCCTCGGGATCGTCGATCTGCAAGTGTCCGGCAAACGTCGCATCGGGGCCGCACACGAAGCGGACCTTGCGCCCTTCGTCCGATCCCTCGATCGCTTGCGTCCGACGCAGCGCTTTCGTTAGCTGAAAACGCGTCATGCTCGCATCGAGCAGACGCGCCGCGCCTTGCGCGCCGAGTTGCTGCGCGAGCCACTCGCGATACACCGTCTCGCGATCCACCGCCGCGCGATCCACCGCCACGCGATCCACCGCCTCGCGATCCACCGCCACGCGATCCACCGCCGCGCGATCCACCGCCGCGTCGCGTTCCGCCTTCTCGATGGCGGGGAGAAACACATCCCGCTCGCGGCCATCGCGTGCGCGCCGCACCGGCCGCACGCGCACGCTGAAGCCGAGGATCTGGCCGGCCTTCCAGCTTTGCGGGAACGCGCGGGTGCGCAAACCCGCATCGAGTCCGAGCGCGCCCGCGACATCCGGCGGCGCGAGCGCGGCGAGTTCGTTCAATTCGTTCTGCGCGACGCGGGTGTAGGCGAGCAGGCCGATGCGCGTATCGGCGTAGCTAAAAGGCTTCGGCGCGTAGTCGCCGAACGCGGCCCGCAGCAGGCCGTGCAGCGCGTAGCCAAGATCGCCCTGCGGTCCAAGCAGATGATGTTTGGTCGCCCAAATGGTCAGCTGACGCGGATCGGGCTGACAGTGCATCAAATAAAACGGATTCATGCGCTGGCCTCCATGGATGTGGCCACCGAGAACGACGCCGCCACGCTGCCTTCGCGCACGGGCCGCCAACCGCCGTGCACGCCGCTCGTCCAGTTGCGTTCGTCGCAAGTATCGACCAGACGGTCGCCGGGCAAACGTCCTTCGCCTTCCGGCCATTGGAGACGCGAAGCATGCGCGGGCGTCTCGACGCTCAGCAGCGCCTGCAGCACGTTCTCCGCCTCGATCGTGCCGTCGAAAAGCCGCGCGCTCGGCACGCACGGCTTCCGGCCGATAAACAGCGGCCGCGCCGGCCGGTCCAGTGCGGCGGCGAGCATTGCGAGCGTGGGCGCTTCGTCGGCGGGTTCGAGGCGCAGCGCAACCCGCGCGTCGAGATCGGCGTGGTAATCGCGATGACGCAAGTGTGGGCTCTCGTACGAGTTCCCTCCGCGACCTTCCGGCCGACCCGACGTCGTCCAGCCGACATCGTTTTTCGCGAGCTGCGCCGTCTGGAAATCCGTCAGCCGGTGACCCGCGTTGTCGAGACGCGTGCCGATCCGCAGCCGCGCCTGCAGCCGGTCGTGCCGCGCGTGATCGCTGCGTTGCCAGCCGAGCGCGTTCGCGAAGAGGCCGGTGATCATCGAAAGCGCGGGAAAGTCGCGGATCACGCCGAGGTTGTCGATGCTTTCGCCGCCGAACGCTATGAGCGGCGCGCGTAGCCGCAGCAGAAGATGGTCGGCCATCTCACGCTCCTTGCGTGATGCGCGTCTGCACCCACTCGGCGAGTTGGGCGAGCGGCAGACGCTCCGCCTGCGGCACGTCCACGGCGTCGAGCGAAAGATAGCGCCGTTCGAGCGGCGTGCCGTAAGCGGCGTCGAGCTTGGCGATTTCTTCGGTGAGACGCGTCGCGGCGGCGACGCGCATCGGCGAACTGGCGAGCGGCAGCGCGTTCTGAAACGCGCCGGCGAGGCTGCGCGGCTGCCAGTCGCCGGTTTCGACGAGCACGAACTGCGCCCATTCGAACGGCGCCGTCGATCCGCGTTTCGCACCCGGGCTGACGGTCGCGATCAGGTGAAGAAGATGATGCACGACACGCGCCGCGAGACTGCGCTCGTCGGGTGACGCGCTGAAACACTGGCCGATCGGAATGCCTTCGAGATTCGCGACAAGCTGCGGCACGTCGATCACCACATAACCGTAATAAAGCCCCGACGCGAGTTCCGTATCGAAAATGCCCGCCGAGGCCTGCTCGCCGGTTTCGCGCAGCAAATCGTCGACGACGGTGAAATAGTCGTTCTCCGTCTGCGCTTCATGGACGGTGAACGCGTGCGCCACGTAGACGGCGGCGTCGCGCCCGCTGAACACGTCGGACGTGACCATCCGGCCGAACAGCGCGGATTCGAGGCCCGCACCGTGGCGAAGGGCGTCGATATTCTTCGCTTCGTCCTTGAGGAACGCGGCGACCGCGGCGCGCAGGTCTTTTTCCTCTGCGTGCGCCTGGCCGAGCGCGGTGCAGCGCGCCACCAGATAATCGATTTCCGCCTCGCCGAGCAGCACGGCCTGACCGGTCTTCGTGGCGTCCTCGCCTTTGCGCAGCTTGCCGCTTTTATCGACCAGCCCGCCTTCGCGCAACGCCTCGACGGCGGTCATCGCGGACTCCGCTGACAATCCCGCCTCGATCAAGCGCGTTCTGATGCGCTCCAGAATGCCGCGCGAGCGCACGGCCATCGGGACGCCGAGCGAGCGGAGGGAAAAATGATCGTCGGCGACGCGCCAGTGACGCTTGAGACACTGCGACGAGATGCGGGTGCGGATGGCGTCGCCGAGCGGGAGACGCTTGGCGAGGCCGGCGTCGTCGCGGTTGAGCAGCGCGGCGGGATAGCTGTGCAAGGTATGGATCTGGATGAAGCGGGGCAGCGACATGGGCATTCCTGGTTATCCGCCGAACGTGGCGAGTGAAGAGAATTCAATGGCTCGTGGCCTTGCGGGCCAGTGAAGAGAAGAAAGCGCCCGCGATACGCAGGCGCGCGCTTTCAGCGATTTGCTGGCGTGCGGTGTCGGCCGCGCTCTCGTTGAGAATCAGCGCGCCGAGTTCTTTCCAGTTCGGTTTGACCGACTTGCTCGCGAGCAGGCGCAAGAGGCGCGGCAATGCCTGAGTGAAGGCGTCGCCGCGTGCGGTCAAAAGCCGCGTAACGCGCGCTTCCGACACGCCTGCGTTCGCCAATTGCTCACCTAGCTGGCCGTTCTCGTGACCCGCGAGCGCGATGCCGTGCGCGATCAGCGCCCAGCGGCGCCATGTTTCGCGTTGCCAGCGCTCGGGTTCGAGCTTGGCGGCGAGCAGCGCGCGGGCCAGCGCGGCCAGTTGATGCGGCATCGGCGCGTCTGGGTCCAGGCGCGCGAGGGCGCTGCGGTCGGCAGTCGACGCGTGCGTGACGAACGTCTGGAGCGCGTAGTAACGGTCGAAAGGCTTGTCCGTCGTCGCGGCGGCATGAGCGTCAGTTATAGACATCGAATGTCTCCTGTGGAATTTTCGATTCGCTGCGCTCGCGATAAAGACGCGCGAGCGTTTTCAATGGCGATTTGTCGCTGCGCAGCGCGCGATCGAACTTGTTAAGCGCGCCGGATTGGGCCCGATATCGACGCATGCCGCTGCGCGGACCGGCGTCGAAGGCAGCGCGCAGAACGGCTCTTGCGCGCTCGGCGAGGTCGAGCAGCCAGCGCTCGTATTCGGCCTCGGGCGTCGCGGATTCGATCTGCAGAACGAGGTCGTCGAAAAAACGCGCGTCCTCGGTTTTTTCGAACGGCTCGGAAAATCGGCTTGCCTGCTTCTTGACCGAATCGGAGGCATCGCTCTCGCCATTGTTGAACAGCGTGCAGAGCGCCAGCCAAAGCTGCTTGCGGATTTCCGCGATTGCATCGATACGCTGCTGCGCAACCTCGGCCACTGCGTCCGTGTTCTTCGTTCGAAACGCGATCCGCATCTGGCGCGATATCGGAATGCGCCGCTCGTGATAGCCCTCGGTCTTGCATTCACCTCGCACGATGGTCCGCGCGAGCATGACGACGCCTTCGTCGCCGTCGTCGTCGAGCAGCGTCTGCGTGGCGGCTGGCCGGTACTTTTTATTCAGCAGCAACTCGCAGACGCCTTCGTCGCCGTCGTCGTCGAGCAGCGTCTGCGTGGCGGCTGGCCGGTACTTTTTATTCAGCAGCAACTCGCACGTGAGCTTGTAATCGAACCCCTCTGCGCGGACGGTGAGCGACTTCCCTTCGGCCGCATCGACCGGTGTCCACGGGTCGCCGGTCACGCCGTTGCGTTCCTTTGCCGCGATCCGCATTGCTTTGCTGGTGGTGCGGTACGCGATCAAATCCGCGCCGTTCAGAGCGAGCCGAACGCGCCTGCACACTTCGATATAGAACGGGTCGAGCAAGGAAAACGCTAGGCTGGTGGTGCCGTCCCACGCGGCGAGCCAGGTCAGCGCGATGCCATCAACTGCCTTCAACTCGTTCATCTCAGCGATTTTTTCGCGAGACTGCAGCAAAATGCGAATGTCCCGCGACCAGCGCCGGCCCCAGCCGCCCGTTGGCATGACGCCGACAGCGGGACGGTTTCCGCGGGCGCGGTTCATTCGCGAAACACCATGGTTACCCGAGCCAAAATAGCCATCCTGCGTCTGCAAGCTGACAAGCGCGAACAACCAGTCTTCTGGCGTAGCTCGCCGCATCCGCGCCGTTTTCAGATCGTGATTTCTCGACGTGACCAGCATGTCGAGTTCATCGGCGGCGAATATCGGGTCTTTCCAGCCGGCGAGATTTCCCGCCGGCACGGGCGGCTGCATGAAACCCGGCTCGCCAGGCGGCGCGACGAGACACCACGGCTCGCCGCCCGGATGCCCGGGCGTGAGCGCCAGCAACGCGCGCCGCCATTCGGACGCGGTCGGAAACGGCGTGGCGCGTCCAGCGGCGTGCATCGCGAGCGCGCCGAGTTGCGTCAGGAACGCGTGCCACGGATGCCGCTGATGCGGTCGCAGTGCCGGAAAGTCGCGCACGGCATCGGCGGCGAGTGCCGCGAAAAGCTCGGGCAAGGTCGCGGCTTCGGCGGCGCCGTGATGATCGCGATAACGAACGAGACGCTCGTCGAGTAACGAATAGTGCAGGCTCATGCAGTTCCTCCTGTCGGATGACCGCCTTCGATGCGTTCAAGGCCGAAGCGGTCATAGTTGAAGCGCGCGCTTCCCAAACTGAACTCGAATCCGCCGGGCGTGACGGCGACATCGGTGGCGCGCGTCTCGGCATCCAAGTCGGCGGGCACGAGGAAATGCCGGATAGCCAGTTGATGCACCGGGCTACCGAACGGCCCGGCGACGGGCGGGTCCAGTTCCACCAGCCGGTCGGCCGCGCCGAGCCGCGTGGCGATCTTGTTGCCGGCGTCGAACGGCAGCAACGCCTCGAAGGGTGTGTCGTAGGCGAGCGCGTGCAAGTGGCCGATTGCCCGCTTCGCGCCGCTTTCGCCTTCGAGCGTTTGCGCCAGTTCGGCCCACGCGCCGCCCAGCTCGGCCTCGATCGCGCGCAGGCAATCGGGATGCGTCGCGCGCTCGACCAGTTCGCGGTTATCGCGTGGAATATCTCGGGAGGTTTGCGCTTCGATCAGCCGCCGCGTGGCCTCGACGATCCGCAGATCCGCGTACACGCCGCCGCCGCCGCGCTGCAAGCCGAGACCGTGCTGCGCGCGCTGCAGATAGGCATCGAAAGTGCCGCTCTCCGGCATCAGCACCCACGCTCGCGCCTTGCTGAATTCGGCGGGTCGCTCAGCGGCCGCGCGCGCATGGCGATGCAGACGCCCGACGCGTTGCAGCAGCACGTCCATCGGACAGATATCGGTAATGAGCAAATCGGCGTCGATATCGAGGCTCTGCTCCAGCGTCTGCGTGCCGATCACGATCGCGCCGCCCACACTGCCGCGAAATTTCCCCATGCGCCGTTCGACTTCCGCATCGAGCAGCGGCCGGTCCTGCCGGCTAAAGCGGCTGTGGTGCAGCGTGCTCACGCCCTGGCCGCCGCCGACATTGAAAAGCCACGCCTTCTCGCGATCCCACTTCTGCGCCGCTTCGACCGCGCGAAGCGTGGCTGCGGCGGCCTTGACCGTATTGCGCACGACCAGAACGCGCGCGCCCCGGGCTGCCGCATCGAGCGCAATCCGGGCGATGCGTGCGGGGTCGTCGATGGCGGGCAGCGTCTGCCAATGCACCTTTTTTTGCGCCGGATTGCCTTTGAGCGCGTGCATGCGGATGCCGTCGGTAAGCGCGGGATAGGGCAGCGCGCAGGCACGATCGAGCGGTGGAACCGGGACGGGCGGCTTGTCCGCGCCTCGGGCGATGGATTGATAACGGGTTCGCGCGCGGGAGCCGAGCGTTGCCGAGAGCAGCAGCGCGTGACCGCCCGCGCCGAGATGCGCGCGCAACAGGTGCTCCAGCACGATGCCCATGTAGTCGTCCGAGGCGTGGACCTCATCCACGACGAGCAGCGCGCGGCTCAGCAACGCGTGCCGCAGATGCGCGTGGCGCACGGTCAGCGCGGCCATCAGCGCTTGATCGACCGTACCGACGGCGATGGTCGCGGCGAGGAAACGTTTCGGCGATTCGGCCGCCCAGCGTTTGGCGGCGGTCGAGTCGTCGGGATGGTCGGACCAGAGGACTTTGTAATCCGCCAGCGCGGTCTTGTCGTTGCCGTCCGCGCTCTCGTACCCGGGCAGCGCGCGCACGACGAGCGGAGTATCGACCGGCCAGAGCCGCGCGGCGAAATCCTGCACGCGGCGGTAGATTTGCGACGCCGCGACCCGCGTGGGCAGCGCGAAGTAGAGGCTGTCCACCGCGCCGCTCGCGAATAGCGATGCGAACCGCCAAAGCGCCGCTTCCGTCTTGCCGCTGCCGGTTTCGGCTTCGAGGATCAGCAACGGCCCGTGTCCGCTTTCGCCGAGCGCACGCTGGATCGGCCGGGCTTGCGGCACGCCGAACGTGGTGGCGAACGACGGCGGGCGATGGTCGAGAAAGGCGCGAAGGTCGGCGGTATCGAGACCGATTGCCGTGACCGCGCGGTTTGCGCCCGCGGTCGCCGCATCCAGACGATCCACGCCTGCGACGCCGTATTCGAAAAAGCGCTCGTCGGAGCCGAGCCAGTCGGCAAGCTGCAGCAGGCCCGCAAACAGATGCGCGAACGCGGGCGCATCGGGCAACGGCGCGCCGCCCGGCTCGAAGGCGAGCGGGAAATAGCGCTGAATCTGCGCGCCCATGTCATGCAGTGTTCGCGCCGGGCTGTAGCCCGCGACCGGCCGCCAGATGGCAGCGTCCGCGCTCAGTTGCTCGACGAGCGGCCGGCCATGATGGCTAAGGCTCGCGCGCCACAGATCCCAGGTGGACGCGCCCCATGTGTCCATTGCGTCGAGCGGCAGACCGGCCAGCAGGTGGTCGTCTTTTATTTTGAATGCCAGCAACGCCTCGCTGCCGTGACCCGCCGGCTCGGGCCAGCCGCGCGGCGCGTTGCCGTCGTTCCAGTAGCGGCGCTGAAAGCCGCAATTCGCCTTGCCCATGTCGTGCAGATAAGCGAGCACGGCAAGACGCGCCAGGTCGCGCGCATCGAGCGCGCGGCCGGCCGTTCGGTGCATCGAGCGTCGTATCGGCTGGCACTCGGCGATCCGAAGAAAGCACGCTGCGACGTCGAGCATGTGATCGCACAGCGGATGAACGCGCACGTCACCGCTGTCGTCGCGCTTCAGTTTTCCCCATGCATTAAAGCATTCCATGTCCGGTTTCCTGCCAGGTGTTGAACGGATCCGTAGCGCTAATGCCGTGTTAAGCAAGCTCGTAAAACCTTATCCGATTAATCCAGCGAAAACGAAAAACAGTTAGAAATCCGTAGTAATATTTTGACGCCGATCTAAAATTCCCAATCCCGCCGCCCCGTCCATCAGATCGTCATCCGTTTTATGATGTCCGGTCCCATGCAACACATCCCCCAAACCCCATGAGTTCCTCCACGCCGCCGCAACAGACCGCGCTGACCGGCAAGCTCGCCGAGTTGCGCCCGCTCCAGTCCGCCGACGCACCCAGCCTGCTCGACGCCGCCGCGGACGGTGAACTATGGAATATGAAACTAACGGTCATCCCCGGACCGGACACCGTCGATCAATACATCGCGAAAGCGCTCGCCGGGCGTGAGGCGGGCACGGTGATGCCATTCGTGATCGTTCGTCGCGATAACGGGCGCGTGGTCGGCAGCACGCGGTTCTGGAAGATCGATTCCGCGAACCGCAAGCTGGAAATCGGTCATACGTGGCTGAGTGAATCGGCTCAGCGCTCAGGCGTCAACACCGAGGCGAAATTCTTGCTGTTCACGCACGCGTTCGAGGCGATGCAGTGCGTGCGCGTCCAGTTCACCACGGACGAACTGAACGAGAAGTCGCGCGCGGCGATTCTGCGGATTGGCGCGAAGCAGGAGGGGATTGTCCGGCATGAGCGGATCATGCCGGACGGCCGGAAACGCAACTCGGTGCGCTTCAGCATCATCGATACCGAATGGCCCGATGTGAAGGCGATGCTGCAGCAAAAGCTGGCGCGGTAGACCCGCGCCGAACGTTCAGCCGCGATTCCGGAAGAACTCGGCCGCCGCTTCAAGCGCAAATTCCACGGCTTGCCGGTCCACGTCGAGATGCGTGACCCAACGCTGCTGCGTCGCGCCGTAAGCCGACGTCAAGCCGATACCCCGCTCGGCCAGATACGCGGCGAACGCGGCAGCGTGCTCGGCGGCGACATCGACGAACACGATGTTCGTATCCGGCGCGGCAACCGAAAGCCCCGGCAGCGCCGATAAACCTTCGGCCAGCGCGCGGGCGTTGGCGTGGTCGTCGGCGAGGCGCGCCACGTTGTGATCCAGCGCATACAGACCGGCCGCCGCGAGAATGCCCGACTGCCTAAGCCCGCCGCCGAGCATCTTGCGCAAACGCCGCCCGCCTGCGATCAGCTTCGCCGATCCCACCAGCACCGACCCGACCGGCGCGCCCAATCCCTTCGACAAACACACGGAAACGCTATCGAACGGCCGCGCGATCGCATCGATCGGCAAGTCGGCCGCGATCGCTGCGTTGAACGCGCGCGCGCCGTCCAGATGGCACGCGAGCCCGTGTTGGCGAGCGAGCGCCGTTGCCGCCTCGACGTACGACTGCGGCAGCACCTTGCCGCCGATCGTATTTTCGAGCGCGAGGAGCCGCGTGCGCGCGAAGTGGGCGTCGTCGGGCTTGATGGCTTCTTCGATCTCGGCGAGGAGCAGCGTGCCGTCGGGCTGATTCGTCAGCGGTTGCGGCTGGATGCTGCCGAGCACCGCCGCGCCGCCCGCTTCCCAGCGGTAGCAATGCGCCTTCTGCCCGACGATGTATTCATCGCCGCGCCCGCAATGCGCCATCAGGGCGATGAGGTTGGACTGCGTGCCGGAAGGCACGAACAGCGCGGCTTCCTTGCCGAGCAGTTCGGCCATGCGGGCTTCGAGGCGCGTGACGGTGGGATCGTCGCCGAAGACGTCGTCGCCGACTTCCGCCTCGGCCATCGCCGCACGCATGCCCGCGCTCGGGCGAGTGACGGTGTCGCTGCGGAAGTCGCTTCGGAAGTTTCGGGTCGTGGTGGTCATGGGTTCTCCGTGCATAAGCGCTGATGGTGACATGTCGTTATGTGCCGGCCTCTACACAACGGCGGCGAATCTGTTACATAACAGATTTTCCAGAAAAAGTGCCGACCATGCCCGCAACCGATTGAAGGGCGCGCTCCAGCAGCCGCGGCGAGCGCTGCGCGACGCGATCCTGCGCTATTTCCCCGACGGCACCGACATCCCCGACATCCCCGACATCACCGACATCACCGACATCACCGACATCCCCGACATCCCCGACATCCCCGACATCCTCGACATCCCCGACATCACCGATCCAGCGGGCGGCTTCGTAACCTGGGCGCGATTGCCGGGCAATGCCAACGGAAACACGCCCCGTCAGCACGCGCCCGATGTTCGAGGCGGCGCGCAGAAGGGATCGGCTTTGCGCCCGGCCATCCGTTCGGACTCGACGGCGCGCACGACGACTGTCTGCGGCTGGACGCGTGAAATCGAGGCCGCCGTCGAGCGGCTCGGCGAGTTGACGAAGATCGCGGTCACACGTACGCCGGTTACTTAACCGCCGGCTCGGCGTCGAAGCTCACATGAAGACGCCGCGCGCGGACCTGAACCCGCAGCCCGCGATGCCGGACGAGATAGCGGATACCGACCGCCGCCGCCGCGATACCCGACAGAGCCGCGACGCCGAGCGCCCAGCGCGGCCCGAACCGGTCGGCGACCCAGCCGACGACCGGCGCACCGAGCGGCGTCCCGCCCATCAGGATGGCAAGCAAAATAGCGACGACCCGGCCGCGCATCGCGGGTTCGGTCGATAGTTGCACGAGGCTGTTGGTCGAGGTGGTGAAGGTTTGCGTACACACGCCGATACACACCAGCACGACGCCGAACAGCCGGTAGTTCGGCATGAGCGCCGCGACCATGCAACCCACGCCGAACACGGCGGCGCTCCCGACCAGCAGCCCGAAATGCGGTCGCGCGCGCCGCGCGGCGAGCAGCGCGCCCGCGACCGAGCCGATCGCCATGACCGAGGTCAGCAAGCCGTATTCGCCCGCGCCCGCGTGGAACGCGGTGATCGCCATGGTCGAGATGTAGATCGGGAAGTTGAGGCCGTACGTGCCGACCAGAAACAGCATCACGAGCGCGGCCATCAGGTCGGGACGCCGCCAGACATAGCGGAAACCTTCGATAAAACTCCCACGCGTTCTGACAGCGGGCGTCTTTTGCTGCAATTCGCCGGTGCGCAGCATCCGCAGCGAGAAGATCACCGCGCCGAACGACACCGCGTTGATGAGAAACACCCAGCCCGAGCCGACCGACGCGATCAGCACGCCCGCGATGGCCGGGCCGATCATCCGCGCGGCGTTGAACGAGGTGGAATTGAGCGCGACGGCGTTCGACAGATCGTCCTCGCCGACGATATCCGCCACGAAGGTCTGCCGCACCGGCGAGTCGAACGCCGTGACGCAGCCAAGTAGAAACGCGAAAACGTAGACCTGCCACAAGCGCACGTGGCCCGCCACGGTCAGGACGCCGAGCGCGAGGGCGAGCGTGCCCATCGCCGCTTGCGTCGCGAGCAGCATCTTGCGGCGGTCGAGGTGATCGGCGGCGTAACCGGTCAGCGGCAGCAACAGAAGCTGCGGCCCGAACTGCAGCGCCATCACGATCCCCACCGCCGTCGCATTCCGATGCGTCAGTTCCGCGAGCACGAGCCAGTCTTGCGCCGTGCGCTGCATCCACGTGCCGATGTTGGAGACGAGCGCGCCGCCCGCCCACACGCGATAGTTGTAGTTGCGCAGCGACCGGAACGTACCTTGCACGATCAGCCGCGCGTGCTGCCGAGGAGCGCCGCGATCTCGTCGGCCGTGCCGGTCTCGCCGAGGCGCGGGAAGATGCGCGTGACGCTGTTCGTGTGCGCGTCGAGATTCATGTCGGTCATCGCGTCGACGGCGAGCGTCACGTTGAAGCCGCGCTCATACGCGTCGCGCGCTGTGGATTCGACGCCGATGCTCGTCGCCACGCCCGTAAGCACGATTTGCGTGACGCCCGCGCCGCGCAGATACGCTTCGAGGTCCGTGTTCGTGAACGCGCCCCAGGTGTGCTTCGTGACGCGTTTGTCGGCGGGCTGGGCGTTCAGTTCATCGACCAGATCCGACCAGCCTGCGGGCGGCGTGCCCGAATTGCGCACCTGGTTAGTCCTGCCCGGCGCGCCGCCTGCCACGTTCACGAGCACGACCGGCAAGCCGTGCGCGCGGAACGCGTCGGCGAGCGCGCGCGATTTGGCGATCACGTCGCCGACCGGATGCGCAGCGGGCAGCGCGACGATGCCTTGCTGCAAATCGATGATGACTAACGCGGTCTGAGCGTCGAGTGTAGTAAGTGCCATGGTGATCTCTAAGGAAAAAGGAAGGTGGCTCGCGCGTATTCGCGAAGCCGTTATCAAGGCTCGATAAGCCGCTTGAGGAGTTCGACCGTGCGCGCGAGGTCCGCCTGTTCGCCGGGCGCGAGTTTGGTGCGGATGGCGCGCAACAGCCAGTCGTCGCGAGCGGCGCGGGCCGTTTCGAGGAGTTCCCGGCAGGCGCCGGTAATGGAGAGGACGGTTTGCCGTCCATCGGAAGGATCGGGCGCGCCGCTCACCAGGCCCGCCGTTTTCAACGTGGAAAGCGTTTCGCCCATCGACTGCGGACGCACGCCCTCGGCCCGTGCGAGGTTCGTCACGGTAGCCGGCCCTTCGCGTTCAAGCCGCGCCAGTACTTGCGCCTGGGACCACGAAAGATCGCCTAAATGCACTTCTTCGCGCAGCCGGCGCTTGATCTGGCCGAGCACCACGCGAAGCTCGCTCGCAATGCCCGACGCCGCAAGCGCGCTTGCGGCGTCGGGATCGCTTCGTTGTTCGGACATGCTTACATCCCGCAAGGTAAGAAGGTAGCCTGCTAAGGCTACCTTCGTATCTGCGCCGATGTCAAGTTTCGCGCCGCATTAGCTTCTCAGCCTTGGCCGCCCGCGTGGTCCATGCTCGCGAGCACGTCGGCGAGTGCTTTCTTGCACGCGGCCGCGTCGGGCTTGTCGGCGCGCAACGCGTCGAGCGCGCGGTCGATCGCGTGATCGACCGTGTGCCAGTCGGCGGCGGCGCGTGGCTTGAGCGATGGCTCCGCTTCGTCCCACGACGTTTCGAGATCCTTGATGCGCGTCTTCGCGCCGGGCAGGTCGCCCTTGTTCACGAGCGCGCTCGTATCGAGCACGATCTTGCGGAACGGCGTCAGATCGCCGAGCTTCGACGGCGACGCAGCGTGCGCCGACGCGATCAGCGAGCCAGCATCGGGATAAGCGGCAAGGTTCATCGCGGCCATGGCAAACGCCGCGGCGATAAAGGTGAAACGAGGTTTTATGCGAGCTCTCCAGTCAGAATAAAAATCGCGATACAGCGTCGATCCTCACAGCGCGCCCGGCGTTTTCGCGCGGCGCGGCGCGAGGCTCACCCAGCCCACCAGCGCGACGATGATCGCGAGGAACGCGATGCTCGTGATGACGGTGCCGAGCCCGAGTCCGCCGTAATCGCGCGCTTGCGAGAGCAGATCGCCGAGCGACGCGCCGAGCGGCCGCGTGAGGATGTAGGCGATCCAGAACGTCAGCACGCGATTCGCGCCGAAGAGCGCGGCGACGCCGGTCATCGCGATCAGCGCGCCGAACGCGACGACGCCCACGCGGAAGCCCAAACCGAGCGCTTCGGTTCCGAGATCGCCGGCCGCGGTTCCGAGCGCGAAGGTCAGCAGAATCGCCAGCCAGTAAAAAAGCTCGCGGCGGCGCGTGATAATCGAGTGGATGGAGAGCGTGCGTTCGGCGCGATACCAGACGACGAACACCGCCGCGAGCGCTACGGCGAAACACGCGGTGCTGGCGTAGAGACTGACGCCGAGGCCGTCGGTGAGCGCGTCGGTAATCTGCGTGCCGACCACGCTCACGAGCACGACCGTCAGCCAGTATTTCCACGGAATGTATTCGCGCGCCCTGACTTGCGCGACGAGCGCGACGATCAACAGGCCGCTCATCAGCGACGCCGTGAGCGCGGTTCCAAGGCCCGCGTGAACCGCGAGATAATCCGCGCCCGTTTCGCCGACCGTCGTGGACATGATCTTGATGATCCAGAAGGCGAGCGTCACTTCCGGCACTTTGTTTTGCAGATAAAAGCGGGCCTTGCCCGTCGATGCGATCATGCGCGGTCTCCCTGGTCGCCCGTTCCGCACCACTATCGCGAGCACGACTTAGTGCGGTCTTAGCGATCCGCGCGCAGCGACCCCGATACGTTGCCGGATACAATTCGGCACGTTCGCTCCAGCGACCTCAACCCTCCATTCGCAATTTATGAGCAATCCAACCCGGGCCTTTCTTCTTGGCCCGCTCCTGAAGGGTGTGTCCCGTTCCTTCTATCTCACGCTGAATGTGCTGCCGGCCGGCATGCGCGACCCGATCGGCCTCGCGTATCTGCTGGCGCGCGCAGCCGACACGATCGCCGATACCGCGCTCATCGCGCCCGCGCGGCGGCTCGACCTGCTGCTGTCGCTTGCGAACCGGATCAACGGCGACTTGAGCGACGCAACGCTTTTGCAGCGCATCGCGGCGCAAGTCGCGGGCGAGCAGGCTCAGGTGGACGAGAAAGTTCTGCTCGAATCGCTCGAACCCGCGCTTGCCGTGCTCGCGCAACTGAATGCCGCCGATCGCGACGCGGTGCGCGAAATCGTATCGACGCTGATGAGCGGAATGGAATTCGATCTGCGGACGTTTCCAGACGAAACCTCGGGGCGGATCGTCGCGTTGCGCGAGCCGGCGGAGCTGGATCGCTATACGTATCTGGTCGCGGGATGTGTCGGCGAGTTCTGGACCAGGATGACCTACGCGCATATGCCGGGCACGCTCAAGGGCGACCAGGCGACGGCGCTGGAGCGCGGCGTGCGTTTCGGCAAGGCGCTGCAGATGACGAACGTGCTGCGCGATTGCGGCAAAGATCTGCGGATCGGCCGATGTTATCTGCCGGCCGCGCTGCTCGAACGCCACGGTTTGACGCCGGAAGCCTTGCTATCGCCGGAAGCATCGCGGCGCGCACAGCCGCTGCTGTTCGAATTGCTCCGTCACACGCTCGATCACTTCCGCGCAGCCATCGATTACACGCTCGCTATTCCGGCCACGTCCGTCCGCTTGCGGCTCGCGTGCGTGTGGCCGGTGCTGATCGGCTTGCAGACGCTCGTTCTGCTCGCCGGCAATGACGACTGGCTCGATCCGGCGAAGGTATCGAAGGTGAGGCGGAACGACGTGTACCGGATGGTTGCGTATTCGACGTGTCTCGTGATGTCGGACAGCGCGCTGCGCGCGTGGACGGGACGGCTGATTGCAAAAATCGAGGGGAAAATCGCGCGCTAGGAGCGCGGTGTATCGAGCACCGACCAGATCCGCTCGCACTCGTCGCCCGTGAACTGGCGGCCGAGCACCGTGCCGCAGTCGTCGCACCGATAATGTTCGAGCGCGAGCGAGCCGTTGCACTCGCCGACGCCGATCAGCGTCAGTCCGTCGAGCCGGTTCGCGTCGCAAGCGCAGCCGGCCACCGAGGTGCATTTATCGCAGACAAGCATCTCGATCTCCTCGAAAGCGTTTCGTCAAGGTTGATCACAAACGGCACCGCGCCGCGCGAGAAAGCGACGAACTGAACAGCGATTGCGTGAGCGCCTAGTATGCGGCGACAAAAAAACGCGCAGGCGGGTTGTGTCTTCTGTGAAACGCGCGAATTGCGTATTTTCACGCGGGATCTCTTAATTATTTCTTCCCTCTAGTATTATTAATCTTTAATGCGTTTTCCAATGCGCAGTTCATCTCACATCGCTTTTCCTTTAATCGAAAAACGAAACGAAGTTTCAAATTTAATTAAAAGTACGGTAATGCGGAAACGCGTTTTAGAAGCGCTGAATAAGCGTCTATTAATGCGAGTGCGCCCCGCGTCTCGCCGCGTATGGAAACGAGCTTTAATCCGATAAATGATGTCTGTGTGCATGACTTACGCTGGGCCGAAGAGAGAAGCCGTTCCATTCAAAAATTATTAGAAAGATCGTGGCCGAGCTCTGAAACGCTCCGCCGCGTTGTTTCGTTCGTGAAGATATTGAAGCTATGACATTTTCGTTTGCTGGAAATAAATTGCGCCCACTGGCGGGCGTGCGCGTCGGCGTGTGGGATCGATACGGTCTTCCGGCGGTTGCGTGGTTCATGCTGGTGACGGCGGGCATCGGCGCGGCGGGTATTTTCTGGCTGTATGAAAGCGACCAGGAAGCGTCCCGGTATCATCAGATTGCCTCGCGCCTGGCTGCTGTGCTCGCGCTCGCCGTGGATGCTGAAACCGCGCAGCGCGGCTATGTGATTACAGGCCGCGAAGAATATCTCGCGCCATATCACGCCGCATTGCCGAAGATCGAAAGCGAGTTGACCGAGGTCGATGCGCTCGTCGGCGCGAGCGACGTCCAGCACGAACGAATCGAGCAATTGCGCGCCCTGCTCGAACAAAAGGAAAGCGAACTCGGACTGGTGATCGCAGCGCGCCGGTCCAGCGGCTTTGCCGCCGCGCAAGACATCGTCAATCAGGATCGCGGCAAGCAGTTGATGGACCGTGCGCGCGTGGCCGTCGCGGACATGACCTCGGTGGCCGCCGCACGGCTCGCCGCGCGTCAGTCGCGCGCGCGCTCGGTGCGCAATTCGGCGGCGGTGGCGGTTTGCGCGTCCGGCGGACTGACGGTCCTGTTGCTGTTCCTCTTCGGCACCTCGACCCGGCGCACCATGCAGATGCGAACGCGCGCCGCCGAGCAGATCGCCGAGCAGAAGGATCTGCTGCAGACGACCATCTCGAGTATCGGCGACGGCGTGGTGGTGACGACCGTCGATGGCCGCGTGATCGTGCTTAATCCGGTCGCGCAGGCGCTGTCGAAATGGCAGGAAACCGCGGCGATCGGGCGGCGTGTCGACGATGTACTGACGTTTCGCCACAAACCGACCGACCGGCCGCTGGAGAATCCCGTGACCGTCGCGCTGCGGGAGCGGCGCAAGGTTGCGCTGCCCGCGCAGACCGTGATGATCGCGCGCGACGGCACGGAGACTTACGTGGAAGACAGTTGCGCGCCGATCGTCGATAGCGCGGGTCACGTGCGCGGCTGCGTGATGGTGTTTCGCGACATCACCGTCCGGCGACGCTTCGACGACGAACTGCGCGCGAGCGATCGCCGGAAAAGCGAGTTCATCGCGACGCTTTCGCATGAACTGCGCAATCCGCTGGCGGCAGTCCGCAGCGCGCTGGACGCCGTGAGGAACGAGCCGGAGCGCGTGCCGGCGAAGGACGGCTTGTTGTCGCTGATGGACCGTCAGGTACGCCACATGGTGCGCATGATCGACGATCTTCTGGACGTCGCGCGCCTTTCGCGCGGCGCGCTGCAACTGCGGCCCGCGGTGATCGACGTGGCGCGCGTCGTTCAGGACGCAGTCGAAACCGTTCAGCCGATGCTGGAGCGGCGTGCGCATCCGCTCGCGATCGACGTTCCGGCACGCGAACTTTATGTGCTCGCGGATTCCGCGCGGCTCGCGCAGGTCATCTCGAATTTACTGACCAACGCCGTGAAGTATTCGCCGATCGGCTCGCAGATCGCGGTCAGCGCCGCGCTGCAAGGCGAGACTGTCGTAATTTCCGTACGCGATTCCGGAATCGGCCTGACGCCCGAAAGCCTGGATGCCATCTTCGATATTTTCGTGCAGGTCGAACCGGCGGCGAACGAGATGAAGGAGGGGCTCGGCATCGGCCTGTCGCTCGCGCGGCAGATCATCACGCTGCACCACGGCAAGATCGAAGCGCGCAGCGCCGGGATCGGGCAGGGCAGCGAATTTCTCATCAAATTGCAGCGCCAGACCGCCGAAACCGGCGTGGAGCGCGGCGCGCCGGTCGAACCGAGCGTCCCGCGCAACGAAGTCCAGAGCGTGCTGATCGCCGACGACAACGAAGACGCCGCCGACGCGCTCGCGACCGTCCTGCGCCTGAGCGGCTTCGAGGTGACCGTGGCGTACAACGGCGTCGAGGCGAGCCGGCTCGCGAACCGGCTGCAACCGGACGCGGTGCTGCTCGATATCGGCATGCCGGGCATGTCCGGCTACGAAGTGGCCCGCTCGATCCGCGACGCCGCGTGGGCCAAGCGCGCGACGCTGATCGCCGTGACCGGCTGGGGGCAGGAAGACGACCGCAAGCAGGCGGCCGCCGCGGGTTTCGACATGCATTTCACCAAACCGGTCGATTTCAGCGTGCTGCAGAACGCCATCCTGACAGCAGGCGCGCAGCAGGAAGCCTGACGCGCGCTACGCGTTTTCCCGGCATGGCGCCCCCGCGCCATCAAGAATGCGCCCGATCGTGCCGATATCTTCGATACGTGCTCGGGGCGCAATCACGCTGATCTGCCGAAGGCGACTTTGCAGCCGCCACCCGACACTGACGCGCAGCGTTTTCGCGGGCCACGCGCCCGCTGCAAACGCGCGCCAATGATCGGTTAATCGCAATGCTGCCAACGTTCCTGACCTGTTTTTATCGATTTCGCCGGACCTCGCTCGCCGCCGCCCAGTGGACCCGGCGCGCCGCGAGCTTGCCCGTGCTCGTCGTGGGCATGGCGACGCTCGTCGATTTCGGCGTCTACCGGTATGTCGTTCAGGCGCAGACCGCCGCGCAGCGCGAGTTGGCGGCGGCGAACGGCGTCGATCAGACGCTCGAAGCCTTGCAATCGTCGCTCTTGATCGCGAACACGGCGGTCTCGACGAGTCTTGCCAAACCCATTCTCGTCGATGAATTCCGCCAGACCGACCTTGCCTTTGCGCACGTGCGCGACGCGCTGGAATCGGCTGCCATCCGGCTCGGCACCGCCGGAAGCGACCGCGAACTGAACGACGCGACGCTCTCGTATCTGGACGCGGCCGAGCTTGCAGCAGCGCAGTCGCGCGGGTCGATCGGCGTTCAGCAGGACGGCAATCTCGGGCTTTTGCGGCTCAATATCCGGCTGGGCATCGCACTCGGCACGATTTCCGATGCCTCCCGCTCCGCCAAAGCGCGCACGCTCGCGGCGAGCGAACGCGCGTCGTGGTGGGCCAATCGCGGCCTCGCGCTGCTGGCGATGTGGGTGCTGGTCGGCAATCTGGTGCTGTTCGTGCTGGCGCGGCGGATCGGCCGGGCCGTAAGCGACAAGACCGACGCACTCGATGCCGCGTCCGCGAGCGAGCGCCGCTATCGCTCGCTCTTCGACCATCATCCGTTGCCGATGTGGATTTTCGACGCCGCGAGCTTCCGGATCGTCAATGTGAACGATGCCGCGCTCGCGCAGTACGGCTACACGCGCGAACAGTTCACGGCGCTTTCCGCGCGCGATCTGCGGCCGCAAACGGCGTACGCGGCGTTCGACGCTTACGTTGCGGCGTTGCGCCCGCCCGCCGAGGGCCATTGGGACGCGGGCATCTGGGACCATCTCCGCGCCGACGGATCGATCATCAAGGTGCATGTGCATCAAATGCCGGTCGAGGAGGCGAACCGGTCGCTCACGCTCGTGATCGCCAAGGACGTGACGGATTTGCTGACCGCGCGCAAGGCCGAAGTCGATCTGACGGAAACGCTCGGCGCCGTGCTCACGCACATGCCGGTCGCGGTCGCGTGGAAAAGCGCGCGCGGCGAATATCACGGTGGTAACGCGCGCTTTGCCCGCAGCGCGGGTCTCGCATCGCCCCAGTTGCTGCGCGGCAAATCCGACGCCGACATGGCGTGGCGCGCGGTATCGGACGAACTCGCCGACGCCGACCGCCACGTCGCCGACACTGCTTTGCCGCACGTGTCCGAAATGATTATCGCGACCGACGAAGGCGCCGAGCGGTGCGTGCGGATCACGAAAGTGTCGATCCCGTCGCTCCTCGACGGCGCGACCGGGATTCTCGTGCTGCAGCAGGACATCACCGATCAGCGCGCGTCCGATCTCGAACTGCGTCTGCTCGGCCGCGCGTTGCAAGACAGCGCGAGCGGCGTGTTGATCTCGCGGAGCAGCGGGGCGCGCGACGCCATCCAGTACGCCAACACCTCGCTCGCGGCCATGACCGGGCGCACCGTGGACGACCTCAAGGGCCACAGCGTGACGAGCATCACGGGCCGCGCGATCGCCCGCACGGTCCGCGATGCCGTCAAGACCGGCGGCCGATACAGCCAGCTCGTCGAGTTGTGCACGGCGAACGGCGAAAGCCTCTCCGTGCAACTAACGGTCACGCTCGTCGCCGACACCCGACATACGGGTACTTACTACGTCTGCGTGCTGACCGACGTCACCGAGCTTGTCGTGTCCCGCGAACTGCTGCGTCGCCAGGCCAACTTCGACGCGTTGACCGGTTTGCCGAACCGGCATCATCTGATGACGCATCTGAGCGCCGCGCTCGACTTGCAGAATCCGGCGCACGCGCGCGGATTCGCGGTCCTGATGCTGGATATCGACGATTTCAAGCTGGTGAACGACACGCTCGGCCACGCAACCGGCGACGCGTTCCTGGTGGAAGTCGCCCGGAGACTGAACGCCGACGTCCCGCGCGAAGTGCTGGTCGCGCGGCTCGGCGGCGACGAATTCGTCATGGTGGTGCCGTCCACGTTGCTGCCCGAACTCGAAACGCTGTGCGCGCGGATTCTGCGGAGCGTCTCGCAGCCCGTCGCGATGGCGGGCGGCGAGCACACGTCGAGCGGGAGTCTGGGCGTCGCGGTGTTTCCGCAGCACGCGACGAGCGCGTCCGACCTGCTCCGTTGCGCCGATACGGCGTTGTATCGCGCGAAGGAGGACGGGCGCGGCTGCGTGCGCTATTACGACGACGAACTGCTGCGGCGCACGAGCCAGAAACTCGCGATCCTGCGCCGGTTGCGCGGCGCCATCAACGAATCGCAATTGTTCCTCGTCTATCAGCCGCAATTTTGCCTGTCGAGCGGCGCGCTGGTCGGCGCGGAGGCGCTTGTGCGCTGGCGCGACGCGGACGGACGGATCGTGATGCCAAGCGAATTCATTCCGGTTGCCGAGGAATACGGCTTCATTTCCGTGCTGGGCGAATGGGTGCTGGAAAATGCCGTCGCGCAGATCGCGCGCTGGGAGCGCGATGGCCTGCTGCCGCCGCCGGTCGCCGTGAACGTCTCCGCGCCGCAGCTTGCCACGGGAAATCTGCCGGAGATCGTGTCGGCGACGCTGGCGAAACATCGGGTTCCGGCGCGTCAGATTGAAGTGGAAATTACCGAAGGCATGCTGGTGAGACGGCCGGCTGCGTCGCGGGCGCAATTGTCGAGACTGCGCCGAATGGGCATTTCCGTCGCGGTCGACGACTTCGGCACCGGTTATTCGAGCCTTTCGTTCCTCGATACCTACGAGATCGACAAACTGAAGATCGACAAGTCATTCGTGGACGATATCGAAAACCGGCCGAGCCGCGCGGCCGTCGTGCGGGCGATCATCGCGCTTTCGACCGAACTGCACTATCGCGTCGTGGCGGAGGGTGTCGAGACGGAGCGCCAGCGCGACTTCCTGGCCGCCGCAGGTTGCCACTTCGCGCAGGGATATTTGTTCGCGCGGCCGTTATCGGCGGAGGATTTCGGCGAATTGATCGCGCGCTCGCGCGAACGCGTGGCCGACAGCGCGGCGAATATCCCCGACGCTATCGGCGTGGACGACTAAACACTTTCTGCGATCAAACCGCGTCGGCGGTGCGGGTTCCCAGCTTGGGCGCGCGCGCCTTCGTGCGCTTCCCTGCAACTTCATCCGAAACGCTCGCGCCCAACCCGGCGAAACGGCCGTGTTCCTGCACGCGCTGCGAAAACTCCGCGGGAAGCAGCGACCCCAGCAAGAAGGTCATGCCCACACCGCCGGCCAGCAACGCAAACGCGATTCCTATCCACATTGCGACGATCATGTTTTGCTCCTCAAGTTCGAAAAAGTTCGATACGGCTTACGCGGCTCGCGCCATATGGGACCGCAGTTCGCCGGTCTTCTGGCTCTTATTTAAGCAGCGACAATCTATAAGCACAAGACAAAGATATTGCGTGTTATAAGCAAATAAATTGATAATAAAAGTGCGTGATGAAGGCGCGTTTTTTCTCGCTCGTGGAGTCTCGTGGACCTCGAACTGGCTCGAACCTTTCTCAAAGTGGCCGAAGCGGGGAGTCTGGTCGCCGCTGCGTCGCGACTCCATGTAACGCAGACGGCCGTCACCGCCCGGATTAAAAATCTGGAAGAGCAATTGAAATGCCGCCTGTTCGAGCGAAGCAAGGCGGGCGCGCGGCTGACGCCCGACGGCGAGCGCTTCCTCGGATACGCGAAACAGATGATCCAGACCTGGGAAGCGGCGCGCCGCGATTTGCCGTTGCCCGCAGGCTACGACGACATGCTCACGTTCGGCGCCACGACGAGTCTTGCCAATCCGATGGTGCTGCTGTGGACCGCGCGCCTGCGCGCGGAGTTGCCGGCGTTCGGCGTGCGCGCGGAACTGGGCGACGATGCCACCGTGCAGCAAAAAGTGCGGAGCGGCGTGCTGGACGCCGCGCTCGTGTATGAACCCGAGTATGTGGCGGGCATCGTCGTGGAAGAGATCGTCGAGGAGAAGCTGGTGCAGATTCGGACTCCGCAGAAACCGGGGCCGTATGTGTATGTCGACTGGGGCGCGGGATTTCGCCGCCAACACGATTCCGCGCTGCCGGAATACGCGCGGTCGCCGCTCTCGTTCAACCTCGGGCCGCTCGCGCTGCAATATCTGTTGCAGTTCGGCGGATCGGGCTATTTCAGAACGCGCGTCGTGCGCTCCTATCTCGAACATGGCGTACTCGAACGCGTGCCTGAGGCGCCTGAATTTTCTTATCCGGTGTATGTCGTGTATCCGCGGTTCTCGAAGCGGCCCGCGCTCAAGGCGGCGATCGATATTTTGCGGGCGATCGCGCAGGAAGACGCCGACTGGTCGCAGCGCTGGGACGTGCTGATCTAGTTCGTGTTCGAGCGCGGATGCACCTTGTTTGCGCCGTCATCCCGGTTCGGAACGTGTATCGAGCGTGCGCCGTGCATACCCGCGTTCAAACGCTTGATCCTCCGATAGGCACAACAATTGCAGCTTTCAGAATGTTGTCGTCCAACCTGAGAGGAGTCTTATCGTGAGTATTTTTTCAAGCATTCTCAACAAGATCTTCCCGCACGACCATCCCGCGAATGCCGCATCCGGCGACGCCGCCGCGCCTGCAGCCGCCGCGCCCGCCGCCACCGCAGCGCCCGCGACGGCATCGACTGCCGCCGCTGCTGGGTCGCAACCGCCCGTCACGCCGATGCCCGTCGTGGATGTCGAAGCCGTGCTCACCGACATGCAGGCCAAAAGTAGCGAGAAGCTGAACTGGCAAACGTCGATTGTCGATTTGATGAAACTTCTGGGTCTCGACAGCAGCCTCGCCGCGCGGAAGGAACTGGCGACGGAGTTGCACTACACCGGCAACACGGACGATTCCGCCACGATGAATGTCTGGCTGCATAAGCAAGTGATGCAGAAGGTGGCCGAAAACGGCGGAAAGGTGCCGGATAGTCTGAAGGACTAAGCATCGCGATTGGACGCCGCCGCGCGCATCGCGTGACGGCCAAAAATTAACTTGGCGGGCGCATTAAAAAACGCAGCGCGCCTGCCGTTAAACAATCATGGCGATCGAATCAGCATTGAGGCCGGATCGCCGGATCGCCGGATCGCCGGAACGCCGGAACGCTCCACACCGTATTTGTGACGAGTTGTTGCTATTTTGCTGAACACTAGCCTGCAAAACGACAGACGGGCATAGAGTTAAAGTGCTTTCTCAAGTTCTGGTTGCAGTGCGGGAGACTGGGCATGAAACGTAAATCTAGCAGGGAACTCGTGGCGCAGCTTTCGGCGCTACGGCATCTCGCGCGGTGCAGCGCGTTGCGGGCATCGGCGGCGGCGGAAGTGATGGGTCCGAATGTCGTGACCCACGCAGAATGTAAGGCGGGACCGAAGCCCAGGCAGGAGCCGGTGCGGGAAATGGCAGGTATCGCGCTGGCGCAATACGTAATCGAGCAGGATCCGTATGTCGGAGCTGGACATGAAAGCCGCAAATAATTATTCGCTGCGCGAGCAAGTAGAAAAATGGCTCGCACCGGGGCCATCCACGCCGGTCCGCGTCACCGAATTCAGCCGTACGCGCCAGAGCGGCAGCCGCTATGTGCGTGTCGAGACGGCGCTGCCGGGCGGCCTTCGGGCGCTCCTTTTCTTCCGCCACGACGATGGTTGCTGGTGCGTATTTCCGCCGACACGCGACAATCGCCCCGCAACAAACGCGCGCTTTTACGATTTACTAGCGTAAGCGCGATAAGCGCAATAAGCGCGCCGCCGTCATCGTGGGCGAAGCTGCGCAAGCACCGTTTCACCCACTTCCACCGCCCGATCCACGACCTGCGTGGCAACCGCGATCTTTCGCTCTTGCTCGACCGCGTCCGCTCGCGCGGGGAGCCGGCGGATCATTCCCGCAACGATTGTCTCCGCGCGGCGGCAGGTCGCCGCCGCGCTGAGCAGCAAGTCGATCAGCGTGTGATCGCCGAGTTCGTTGGCGGTATCGAGCAGCCCGCGCCGGCTCGTCGTCGCGCGCTGCGACAGTTCGGTCAGCATCGCGCGAGTCGTGTCGAGCGTCGCCGCTTCGGACACGGAGATGCCGCGCGTTTTCGCGATCTCGCGATTGACGGATGGATTCATGGATCAGGACGCGAGCGGCGGCGGCGACTGGCCGGCCGCGGGAGCTGCGATCAACGGATCGGCCAGTGCATCGGGGATGGCGGTTTCCCACATTTCGAGCGCGCGTTTCAACGCGGCCGACGAGATGGGTTTGTGCAGATACCCGTCGAACGAGGCGAAATCGTCGCCGCGAAGATCGGTCCGACCGGTCACGGCGATCACGCACGCATCGCGCGAAGCGCCGGTCTCCCGCATCAGCCGACATAACTCGCGGCCATCCACATCGGGCAGTCCTACGTCGAAAAAGACGACATCGAAACTTTGCGTTTCCGTGATTTGCAGCGCGGTTTGTCCGTCGTAGGCCACGGTCACCGAGTGGCTGAGTTCCGATGCAACGGCCGCGAGCGCGTCGGCGGATTCTTGATGATCGTCTATGACTAACACTCGCATGGTGGTCTCCGGGACGCGGGTCGAGGCTTGAAACGGGAATCGCGCTGTCTGCGCCCAGTCAACTAAGCAAGCGAAATGCCAGGCGAGTGTAGGGATGCGTGCGCGGGGTGTCGGCGGCAGCGCGGCGATATTTGCATTTCTGACCGGCACACAATGTTCTTGTGACCGGACCGCTGCAAATCCTGCAAAAAAACGGCGTGATCGGCGCATGCTTGCCGGGCCGGTTCTCGCGCACGCTTACTGTGCGTCATCCTAAATGTCGGAAATGCTGAAAAGCCGGAAAACCCCAGCGCGCGGTCGCATCGCGACCTAAGATCAGACTAGTGCCACCGCGCAACGTGGCCGGGGCACGGCATTTGCAACGCCGTGGCTATCTTTCGACCAAAGAGGGTGATATGACAATTGAATTTACCGGACGCCGCGAAGTCGTGGCCGCAGCGCGTGTTGCATTCGAGGCCACCGTGAACGGGAACGATGTGTGGTGCAGCGTCTCGCTCGACGCTTTGTCAGATCATTTCGGCAACGAGGGGACGTCCTCTCACGATCTCGTCAGCACCTTCGAGGCGAATCGGGCGCAAATCGAAAACGCCGCGCGGCGCGTGCTGGAAAAGAACGGCGGCCAATCGGTCGAACTCGAAACAAACGACTTCCATTGAGCGGAGCGCGGCTGGAAATCTCCAGCCGCATTTACGCAATCATTCAATCGAGTTTTGCGAGGAACGCGAGTACGGCTTGATTAAAGGTGTCCGGCCGCTGCACGGGCGCGAAGTGACTTACATCGGGAAGCAGCAGGAACTCGGCGCCCGGAATCGTGTTCGCCAGATATTGCGCGTGGTCGAGCTTGATGAACTCGTCGTGTTCGCTTTGCACGATCGTGACTGGTACGCGTATTTTCGCCAGATCCTGTGCCGAATAATTGGGTTCGGTGCGCATCATCAGGCTGACTGCGCCGACGAACTGACTGAAATCGTCCGGCGTCGCCGACAAATCCGCGTAGTCCTTCGAATGCCGTTTGAAACACCGGTCGATCACCGGATCCAGCACGAAATCCTTGGTGCCACCCGGGTCCATGTTGCAGCCGAAAAAGAATACGCCCGCGACGCGCTCCGGCGATTGCGCGCCGAGAATCAGCGCGACACACGCGCCGTCGCTCCAGCCGACGAAAGCCGCGCGCTCGATGCTCAACGCGTCCATTACGGCGAGCACGTCGGATGCCATCAGTTCGTAGCTGTACGGACGCGCGTCACGTGTGCTGCGGCCGTGTCCGCGGCTGTCGATGAGCACGGCGCGATATCCCGCGCCGACCACCGCCGGAACCTGATGACCCCAGTTGCCGCCGTGACCCAAACCGCCATGCAGCAGGACCACGGGTTTGCCGTCGCCGAAAGCCGCGTAATGAATGCGCGCGCCGTCGTGTTCGACGTAGCCTTCGTCGGCGTCGGGCGGAAGCGGCGCTGCACCGTGCGCTTCAAAATTCGAGAGGTCGTCGTCGTTTGATTGCATGGCAATGGCTCCAGGCGGCGCGCGAGTGCTCTTCCTCGATCAGGTCTAGCCTGCTTGTTCGACAGGCGCCACCCGGTCGAAGTTTAACCGAGACCGCATGCAATGCCGGATCGATCGGCCATCGCGTGCTCGCAGAAGGAAGAACTTGCCGCAAGCGGTCTATTCATCAAGTAATAGCTGCGCAATCGAGTATTCGCGACAATCGCCCGCGTTCAAAAAGTGTTTCGCGGCGGCGCTTGCCACGAACCGCGGGCCGGATTTTAGTATGATAAAAACGGGGGAATCAGTTGCATCGAGCGGCTTGCTCCAATGAGATCAAGGCGATTCCCGCTCGGCTGTACGTTCGATGATTCAGAACCTTTTTAAAGGCGGAGATGGACCATTCGGAATCGAGCCCACCCGACGATGCGGGCCGGATCGGCGGCGAAGCGACGAGCATCGCCCACGCCGCTAGTCCGCCGGTTCTCACGGCCCGCTTGAAGTCTTCGTTTCTCGCGGCTATCAGCCTGTCGAGTTCGGATCTGCCGCTCGACGCTTACCTCGATCTCGTGTCGAGCACGCTTCTGGAAATGACCGCGGCGACATCCACCGTGATCGAATGGATCGAGGGCGGCGAGCTCGTGTATCGCGCGGCGAGCGGCGCGGTCAAACGCCACGTCGGCACGCGCATGGCTTTGGCGAACAGTCTTTCCGGCCTTTGCATCAAGGAGCGCGCGGTGCTCGTCAGCCCCGACACGAGCGTCGATCCGCGCGTGGACGCCGAGGCGTGCCGCAAGGTCCGCGCGGCCGCGATGGTGGTTGCGCCCGTGATTCACGAAGGCCATGCAGTGGCGGTGCTAAAGCTCATTTCCGACGTTCCCGTCAATTTCTCCGATACCGATATCCAGACGCTCGAAGTCTTTGCGTCGAGTATCGCGAGCACGATGGCGCGGCACCGTACGCGCAGCGAGAAGGAACGGCTGATCGAGGAACGGGCGACGATCGTCGCGGAACTGAACGCGCAAACCTCGTTGCGCGAGGCTTACGAAAGCCGTCTGAGCGACGCGCTTCAACGCCGCCGCACGATCCTCGAAGCCGCGAACGAGGCGTTCGTGTGCGTCGATGCCGACGGTCGGATCATCGACTGGAACCGCGCTGCCACGACCATTTTCGGCTGGCAGGCGGCCGACACGATGGGCCTGGAACTGGTAAGCCTGATCGTGCCGGCCCGCTTTCGCGAATCGCCCGGCCCGCACGGGCAGCACGTGCTCACGCGCGGCGCGTATCCGCTCGACCAGCGCGTTGAAACGGTCGTCAAGCGGAGCACCAGCGAGGAGTTTCCCGTCGAAATCACGATCAGCCGCTTCGATTTCGACGGCGAAATCCAGTTCGCGTTCTTCCTGCACGACATCACCGAGCGCCGCCGCATTGCGGATGCCGACGAGAAATTCCGGCTCATCATTCAGTCGGTGAAGGACTACGCGATCTTTATGCTGAACCCGAACGGAACCATCGCGACCTGGAATTCGGGCGCGCAGGCCATCAAGGGTTACGCGCCGACGGAAATTATCGGACAGCATTTTTCGACGTTCTACACGCCGGAAGATCTCGCCATCGACAAACCCGGTCGCGAGCTTGAAACGGCTGCGCGCGTCGGCCGTGTCGAGGACGAAGGGTGGCGCGTGCGCAAGGATGGATCGACGTTTTGGGCGAACGTCGTCATCACGGCGTTGCGCGACGCGGATGGCAATCTGCAGGGATTCGCAAAAGTCACGCGCGACATGACGCAGCGCCGGCGGCTGGAGGAACTGGAAGCATCGAGCCGCCGCATGAACGAATTTCTCGCGCTGCTCGCTCACGAACTGCGCAATCCGCTCGCGCCGATCCGCAACGCCGTGAGCATTCTGAAGGTGAAGGCGACCGAGGATATCGAGGTCATTCAGAGCCGCAATATCGTCGACCGGCAACTGGCGCATCTGACGCGGCTGGTCGACGATCTGCTCGATGCCGGGCGCATTTCCACCGGCAAGATTCATCTGGGCAGCGAGAGCGTGTCGATGACCGACGTCGTGCGCCTGAGCGCCGAGGGCAGCGAGCCGCTCATCCACGCGCGCGACCAGAAACTCACGCTGCGCTTTCCGGACGAACCGCTGCACGTGATCGGCGACCCGACGCGGCTGGCGCAAGTGTTTCAGAACCTCATCAACAACGCGGCGAAATTCAGTCCTCGCGGGACGGAGATTCTGCTGAACGTGCTCGACGAAGGCGGTTTCGTGGCGGTGCGCGTGGTGGATCGGGGCCGAGGGATATCGGAAGCCGCGCTCGGGTCGATCTTCGATCTCTTCGTTCAGGAACACGCGCCCGGCGCGAATCACGACGAAGGCGGCCTCGGGATCGGACTGACGCTGGCGCGCGCGATTATCGAATTGCACGGCGGGCGGATCGAGGCGGCGAGCCTCGGGCGCAATACCGGCAGCACGTTCACGGTGCGCTTGCCGAAAGCGCGCACGCCCTTGCAAACGTTTGCGCCGCTCGACCGGATGATGATGGAGCACAAGCAAGCGGTGCGCGTTCTCGTCGTGGACGACAACAAGGATTCAGCCGACAGCATGGCAGTCCTGCTCAACGTGCTCGGACACGAGACGCTGGTCGCTTACGACGCGCTGCAGGCGTTGTCGATCGTGCGCGATTTCGATCCGCACGCCGTTCTGCTCGACCTTTCCATGCCGACCATGACGGGTTTCGAGGCGATTGGCCGCCTTCGCGCCGCGACGCCGCGCACGGTCGTGGTCGCGGCCATGACGGGGCTTGGTTCCGACGACGACCGCGCCCGCACGCGCGCAGCGGGTTTCGACCTGCATTTGACGAAGCCGGTGGACCTGCCGGAACTGGAAGGACTTTTGAAAATGGCGTGCGAGGATCGCATGCAGTAAAGTCCGAGGTCCAAGTTCCGCGCAGTCCAACCTGAGACGAAAGGCTTCCATGAGCCGCTTTGCGAGCACGACGTGGGTGCTGGTCGCGACCATCCTCGGTTCGAGCATGGCGTTTATCGACGGAACCATTGTCAATGTGGCGCTCGCCGCGCTCCAGGCGGACTTTCACGCGACCGCTAGCGACCTGCAATGGGTCGTTGAAGCGTATGCGCTCGCGCTGGCTTCGCTGTTGCTGCTCGGTGGATCGCTCGGTGATCGCTACGGCCGGCGCAAAGTGTTTATCGCGGGCGTTTTCGTGTTCGCGGTGGCCTCGGCTGCGTGCGGCGTGGCGGGATCGGTCGATATGCTGATCGCCGCGCGCGCCGCGCAGGGCATCGGCGCGGCGCTGCTCGTGCCGGGCAGTCTTTCCCTCATCAGCGCGTCCTTTCCCGCCGATCAACGGGGCCAGGCCATCGGCACATGGTCCGGCTTCACGGCGATCACCGCCGCAATCGGTCCGGTCGCGGGCGGCTGGATGATCGAGCATCTGTCATGGCGCGCCGTGTTTTTCATCAACTTGCCGCTGGCCGCGGTCGTCGTGTGGAGCGCGCTCGCGGGCGTGCCGGAAAGCCGCAACGAATCGATGCCGCAAAAGCTCGACTGGGCGGGCGCCGTGCTCGCCTGCGCGGGCCTCGGCGCGGTGACGTTCGCGCTGATCGAGGCGTCGCGCGGCGGTGTGCTCATCGCGGCGACCGCGCTGGCGGGCGTGATCGCGCTCGGCGTGTTCGTCGCGGTGGAAGCGCGTTCCGCTTCGCCGATGGTGCCGCTCGCACTCTTTCGCTCGCGCACGTTCAGCGGCGCGAACCTGATTACGCTGTTTCTCTACGCGGGCTTGAGCGGGATGATGTACTTCCTGCCGCTCAAGCTGATCCAGGTCGAGCATTACACGGCGACTGAAGCGGGCGGCGCGCTGCTGCCGCTGATTCTTCTGATATTTGCGTTGTCGCGCTGGTCGGGCGGGTTGATCGCGATTTACGGTGCGCGGCTGCCGCTGGTCGCGGGGCCGCTGATCGTCGCGACAGGTTTTGGCTGGCTTGCATGGAGCGGCACCGGCGGCGGCTACTGGCGCACCGTCTTTCCGCCGATGACCGTGCTCGGCTTCGGCATGGCCGTGAGCGTGGCCCCGCTGACCACGGCCGTGATGAACGCCGTGCCCATCGACGATTCCGGCGCGGCTTCCGGCGTGAACAACGCCGTCTCGCGAATCGCCGGATTGCTCGCCATTGCGCTATTCGGCCTCGTGCTGTCGTTTCACTTCAATCGCGTACTCGACCTGAAGCTCGATACGCTCGCGCTCTCATCGAGCGCACGCCAGGCCGTCGATGCACAGCGCCCGCTGCTCGCCGCCATCACGAGCGACGACCCGCGCGTGCGGCGGGTCGTCGGCGAGTCGTTTGTTGCGGGTTATCGGCTGGTGTTGCTGATCGCGGCTGCGCTTGCGGTGGGCAGCGCGATCACTGCGTGGACGATGCTTGCAAAACCGGTGCCGGCGAAGCGGTGATGGCAACCGGAAGAAGCGTTCCGCGCACCGCCAGTCCAAGAGTCTTGACGATCAAGAGACCGATGATCGCGTTGCCTGCGATGAAAAGCGCTACCGCGAGCCATTCGATCGGACCGGTCGCGCCGCGCTCGACCATCCGCATCGCGAGCGTCGGCAGGGCGGCAACGCCGAAGCTGAACGCCCAGTACGACGGTGCGAACGCTTGCTGGCGGATCCACGGCAGCAGACGCAGCAGCATGAGCGCCTGATAAATCCCGTAGCCGAGCAGCAGATGCGCGAACAGGTCAGGACTGCCGCTCGTCAGACTCATGTACGTCACGCCACCGACGACCGGCGGAGCGAGCTGGATGCCGAGTATCGGACGGAAGCCTTCGGGCGTCGGGTCGTTCACGGCGGCACGATGCAGCAGGATCGATTCGATCGCAAGCCATGACAGCAGCCCCGCGCCGAAGAACCACATGCCCAGTTGCGGGAACCCGAAGGACGCGGCGGCGGTGCCGCCAACGAAACTCGATGCGACGGCGGGCAGGTAGATCGCGGGCGTGATGTGTTCCGGCTTGCGTCCACCTTGCCAAAGCGTGCCGTGCATGAAGACGCCGAGCGCGAGGGCGGCGAGCGCCGCCACGCCGAACACCGCGATTCCCACCGGGCGCGAATAGGGCAGGAGCGCTTGCGCGGCGAGCAGGCTCGACACCGGCAGCAGCGCGGTGAACGACGATTGCACCGGATGGGCGAACTCGGCGCGGGCATCGTCGGCGTGATACAGCCATTTGTGCGCGTAAGCGGCGAGCGCAACGAGCCAGAGGGCCAAACCCGCCAGCGTCATCAGCGTGCCGATTTCCGTCGATACCGGCCAGATTCTGCTGGCCACGCGCCACGCGTTAGCCAGTGCGAGCACACCTACGACGATGCCGAAATACGAGACCGGCATGGGACCGCGATTATTCGTCATCATCAAGCTCCAGTTAGTGTTCGGGCGTTTCTGCTCGTTGAAAGGAATTTACGTGCTGCACGCGTCGCCGAGAATGCTCGCGCGGCTCATCGAACCGCGCGATCGTCTCAAGCTTGGGCTCGAGTTTGGTGCGCGCGGATTCGTCCGATCGTTCGCGCACGCCGCTTGGAATGCGCCGAATCAGGCGGCATCGTTCGCAATCGCATCCATGACGCGCGCCGAATACACCATCGTCGCGCCTGCGTTCATCGCGATGGCGACACCGAGCGCCTCGGCAATTTCCTCGCGCGTCGCGCCGAGCCGGACGGCTTCGGCGCTATGCACCGCGATACAGCCGTCGCATCGCAGCGAGACGGCGAGCGCGACTGCGATCAGTTCGCGCGTCTTGTCGTCGAGGTGCTGTGTCTTCTTTCCGGCGTTGGATAAAGTCTGGTATCCCTTGACGGAATCGGGCGTCAACGCGGCGATTTCGCCAATCCGGCCAGACAGTTGTTGTCGATAAAGTTTCCAGTCCAGCATGGCATCATTCCTTGAAAGTCCGGTGGCCTGGATGGCCTCCGTTGAGAAGCAGTATCGGTTTCGATGGCCGCCGCCGCCACGTGCGGGCGTCTCGTTTCGCGATGCAATCGTCTCAACCGAAAACTTCAAGGTTCCGCCCTCGACCATGCAAGCACTCGACCGTCTTATTCAGCTTTCACGCGTGCAGGGCGCGCTCGACCTGCGCTGCCTGTTCCGCGGACCCGTCGAGATCGATCACGCGCCCGAGCCGCTGGGCGTCGCGGCGTACCACATCGTGCTCGATGGCGAATGTGCGCTGCGCCGCCCCGGTTTCGCCGATACCCAGTTGCGCGCGGGCGACATCGCGCTGCTCACACGCGGCGACGCGCACGTGATCGGCGTCGCGGGCAATGCGCCGCCGCATGCGATGCAAAGCCATTTCAACGGCGCGCTCACGGTGCGCAGCAATCACGGCGGCGAGGGCGCGTCGCTCGATCTGCTGTGCGGACGCTTCGAGTACGCGACGCCTGCGCTTTTGATCGATGCGTTGCCGGATTTCATTCATCTCTCGATGGACGACGCCGCGCTCGCGGCGCTCGTCGCCACCATGCGCCGTGAGTCGGAAGAAGTGCAGGCGGGCGCGCAGTCGATCGTGTCGGCGTTATCGACGGCGTTGTTCACGATGATCCTGCGCGCGTGGCTCACGCGCGACCCGTCGCTTGGCGGTGTGCTCGCGCTGCTCGCGAACCGGCGCGTCGGGCAAGCGGTGATCGCGATGCTCGAAAAGCCCGCCGAAGCGTGGACGCTCGAACGGCTCGCGAGTCTTGCGGCGATGTCGCGGGCCACGTTCGTGCGCGCGTTTTCCGCGCTTATCGACGACACGCCGCTCGTGCTGCTGGGCAAGATCCGCATGCAACTTGCGAGCCGGTTGCTCACGCACAGCACGAAGAGCATCGACGATGTCGCGGCCGAAGTCGGCTATCAGTCCGAAGCGGCGTTCAGCAAGAAATTCAAGGAGACGTTCGGTGTGGCGCCGGGCCGTTTCAGGCAAGGGAACGGACTGGCGTGAGGCAGTGAGGAAACTGCGCTCGCGGGTTTAGAAACTCATCGCGAATCCGAACGAAACGCCGTGGACGTTGCGGCCGAACACGTAGCGGACCATCGCGCGCGTGCGCGTGACGATCACCGGATATTGACTGCTGTCCAGTTCGAGGCCGACGCCCATCGACGTCAGATTGTTGAAGCCGAGCACACCGGCGCTGTCGCCGAAGTACTGCGAGTAAGCCGATTCGAGCACGTAACGCACCGGCTTTTGCAGCGCGGTCAGTCCCGTGGGCGCGCGCCACCTTGCCCACAAACTAAGCTGTTGCGCGCTCGACGATCCCTGCACGCCCGCTGTCGAACTGCCGAAGCTGCGCAGGTAGATATCGGTCGCGCGCAACTCGACGTCGATTTCGTATTTTTCCCGGTAGTGCTCGAAATCCAGCATCAGCGAGCCGCCGTATCCGTAGGCGTTGAGCGCGCCGTCCTTGAGGAACTGGAGGTTGGTGTCCGCCACGTAGTTGAGCACCGTTTGCGCCACGCGCAAGTCGCTTGCCACGCGGCCGATCGTGCCGTTGATGATCGGCCGGAACTTGAGTTCGTCGGTGATCGGAAAATCCCAGCCGATGCCGACCGTCGTGCTTGCCGTGTTCCACTTGACCGGCAAATACCGCTGTTCGGCGCCGTCGGTCGCGACAAACGTCGGATCATATCGGCTGAATGCGAGCGTGCCTTCGAGATAGAGCGGGAACGAACGGCTTAGCGTAAAGCCGCCGCCCAGCTGCGTTTGGCCGAAGCCCGGGTTTCCGGATGTACCGTTGTTGATCGAGAGCGAACTTGTCGTGACGTCTGGGACGGTGGTGTACGACATGATGGCGAGGACGCTGTTCGCCTGTTCCTGGACGTTCGTGTTGAGCCGGGCCTGGGGCGACAACGGCGGAGGCGTTTGCGCACGAGCGTGCAGTGTTAGCGCCGCGGTGACGATCGCGGCCATGGCCACGAAACCGATGGGCTTGTCCGGCGAGAGGTCTAGGCGTTTGACCATCGAAGTGTCGTGGACCTGCGGTTGGCTTTGAGTTTTTCGCTTTGCGCAGTACGCGCAGGATTTGATCAATACAGGAGAAAGAAGTCGACGCCAAGTACGGGGGGGGGTGCTGGCGCTTGGGGGGGGCGGTTGTTCTGCGCTTTCGAGGAACTTGCACGGGGTTTGGTTTGCTGGCGCTTTTGCTTTTGTTTGCCTGCGCTCTTTGGGAACTTGCTTTCGCGTAGGTTTATTCGCACGCGCGCTCTGTGCCGTCACTTTCTTTGGCTAGCTGCAAAGAAAGTATTCAAAGTAAGCACGGGATTCGGCGCCGTCGGGCGGCTTGGGGTGGATGGGTTACACCGTCTGATGCTCGGGCGCTTCTTGGGAACTTGCTTTCGTGTAGGTTTATTAGCACGCCGCTATGCGCGGCAGCAGTCACTTTCTTTGCTGCTGCAAAGAAAGTAACCAAAGAAAGCAGCTTATCCGTCTAAGTGTCCACCACGAACCATATCCGGGAGTGGTGCGCAAGCTGATTCGGCCATCGCACCATACAACAGAGTGGAACCGCTCATCCATCCCGGCAGGCACGAAGTGCCCGCCGGTAAGGCATAACCGAACAAGCGAAACCAACCAACGGTTTTCAGATATGCCCGACGTCCGAGCGCAGCGAGGATGGAACTGACAGGCGCTGTGCCAATTCGAATAACTGCGCGTTACCCGAATCAGCTTGCGCGCCTATCCGCAAGGTTATTCGAGGTGGACACTTAGGCGGATAAGCTGCTTTCTTTGGTTACTTTCTTTGCAGCAGCAAAGAAAGTGACTGCTGCCGCGCATAGCGGCGTGCTAATAGACCTACACGAAAGCAAGTTCCCAAGAAGCACAAGCAAACAAAAGCAAACGAGCGCCAGCAAGACCCAAACCTCGGGCAAGTCCAAAATCCCCCGAACCCCAAGCGCCAGCGACCCCTCAAAATCCCCCGAACCACAAGCGCCAGCGACCCCTCAGAGTCCCCCGAACCACAAGCGCCAGCGACCCCTCAGAACAGTGTTCCCTGCCCCGAAACAAGCACCTGAAACTCATCCCGAAGCATAGGCAAAATCGCATCGGCGATCGGCTGCAACTGCCGGCTCACATAGTGCTCGTAGTCGAGCGCCGACCGCCATGTCTCCAGCGGCTCCGGCCCGGCACCCGTCATCACGTAACTGATCCACCCGCCCCGCTGATACTGCAACGGCCGCCCGCGCTCGCGGTTGTAATCATCGGCGATACGCGCGGCCCGCACATGTGGCGGCACGTTGCGCTCGTAGGCATCGAGCGGACGGCGCAGCCGCTTCCGGTAAACCAGCAGTTCATCGAATTCGCCGCTCAACGTGCGGCGCACATACTCGCGCACGTAATCGCGGTACGGCTCGTCCCTGAAAATGCGCGCGTAAAGCTCCTGCTGAAACCGCTGCGCAAGCGGCGTCCAGTCGGTGCGCGCGGTTTCCAGCCCCTTATAGACGATCTCCTCGCGGCCGTCGGCCAGCACCGTCAGCCCCGCATAACGCTTCTTGCTGCCTTCCTCCGCGCCGCGAATCGTCGGCATGAAGAAGCGCCGGTAGTGCCGCTCGAACTGCAATTCGAGTGCGCTTTCAAGGCCGAAACGCGCGCGGATGTCCTCGCTCCAAAAACGGTTGATCTGTTCGACAAGCGTCCGGCCGATACTCGCCGCGTCTTCTTCGCTATGCGCGTGTTTGAGCCAGACGAAGGTCGAATCGGTGTCGCCGTAGATGACCGCGTAGCCCGCGGCTTCGATCAATTCGCGCGTGCGGTGCATGATTTCGTGGCCGCGCATGGTGATCGACGAGGCGAGGCGCGGGTCGAAAAAGCGGCATCCCGTCGATCCCAATACGCCATAGAACGCATTCATGATGATCTTCAACGCCTGCGACAACGGCGCGTTGCGCTCGCGCTTCGCCGCTTCGCGCCCGGCCCACACTTCGCCGACGATAGCGGGCAAGCTATGCCGCGTCCGCGAAAAACGCGCGCCGAGAAAGCCGGGAACGGACATCGCATCGTCGGGCGTGCGCAGACCTTCCACCAGTCCGACCGGATCGATCAGGAAGGTGCGGATGATCGATGGATAGAGACTCTTGTAGTCGAGTACGAGCACGGAATCGTAGAGCCCCGGGCGCGAGTTCATCACGAAGCCGCCCGGGCTCGCGGCGGCGGCTACGTCGCCCAGGTTGGGCGCGACGAAACCCTGCCGGTGCATTCTCGGCAAGTAGAGATGCGTAAAGGCCGCGACCGATCCGCCGCTGCGATCGGCGGCCAAACCTGTGACGGTCGCGCGCTCAAGCAGGAACGGGAGGATCTGCGTCGCGTCGAAGATGCGCGTGACGAGTTCGCAATCCTTCAGGTTGTAGCGGGCGAGGGCGGGCTTGTCTTCGTCGAAACGGCGCTGGATTTCGTCCATCCGGCTGTAGGGATCGTCGATCGCTTTGCCTTCGCCCAGCAAGGTCTGCGAAACGTGTTCGAGACTGAACGACGGGAAGCTCCAGGTTGCCGATCTAAGCGCTTCGATGCCGTCGATAATCAGACGTCCCGCCGCCGCCGCGAAGAAATGACCCTGTTTGAGACCGTGCTGTCGCCACTCCATGACGCTGCCATCGCGGCCGAGCCGCAGCGGAATGCCGAGACGTTCCGAATGCGCCTGCAGCACGCGCAGATCGAACTGGATCACGTTCCAGCCGATGATCGCATCCGGATCGTGCTGCGCGATCCATGCGTTCAGCTTGTCCAGCATCTGCGCGCGGGTGTCGCAATAGTCGAGCTTGAAATCGATCGGCGCGGCGTCGCCGTTCGGCGGGCCGAGCATGTACACCTGCCGCTCGCCGCAGCCTTCGAGCGCGATGGAATAGAGATCGGTATTCGCGCTCGTTTCGATATCGAGCGAGACGAGGCGCAAATTCGGACGGTAGTCCGGCGCGGGTTTCAGCACGCCGTTCAGCAACGCGCTGCCGTCAGGATTGCCGTGAAACGAGACGGGCGCGGTGATGAAGCGCTCCATCATGTAGCGCTCGGGCGGGACGATATCCGCCTCGAACACATCGATTCCATCTTGCCGCAAGCGCTTGGTCAACGCGCTCAACTGTCGATACTGCTGGCAATAAAGGCCCATGACGGGCCGGTGCCGGAAGTCGTTGAGCGCGAGCGGGCGCAGTTCCGCGCCGGATTCGCCGCGCATGGCGGTTTCTACGCGCTCGCGCGCGTCGGCCGGCACGAACGCCACGGACGGTTGGGCACGCACGCGGATCTGGCGCGCGCCGTCGTCCGTCGCGAGCCAGAAATGGATCTCGGTGCCGCTGGCGGTGTCTCGCCAATGGCGGGTGAGGATGAAGCCCTGCTGATCCCCAGTCAAACGAATACCTTTAGGCCAAAACGGATCACGCGATTTTAAAGGACGCGCAACGCTTTAAGGCGCGGGCCCGGTCGAACCGCGCTCGATCAATTCGACATCGAGCATCGGCGGGTCGTTGCGGCTGCGTCCCGCCAGACGGTCGATCAGATAATCCGCCGCCAGTTCGCCGATCTGCCGGTCGGGGACGCGCACTGTAGTGAGCGGAGGCCGCGTGTGCGCGGCGATTTCGATGTCGTCGAAGCCGCTCAGCGAAAGCGCGCCCGGCACGTCGATCCCCATCTCTTGCGCCTCGAACAGCGCACCGACCGCGAAAATATCGTTGCCGCAAATGATGGCCGTCGGCGCGGGACTCTGGCCCATGATCTTGCGCAAGCTGGCGCGCGCGAACGGAATGCGGCCGACGTTGGAGTTGTCGCTCATCAGCGCGACGTGCGCGGGCCGGAGCGCGAGGCCGTTCTCGGCGAGCGTGGCGCGGATTGCGGCGAGCCGCGCTTCTACGCGGCTGTTCTGTTCCTGCGACTGAAAAATGATGCCGAACCGCGTGTGGCCGAGTTCGAGCAACCGGCGGGTGACGAGCGCGAACGCGTGGCCGTGGTCGAATCCCGCGCACGGGTGATCGCTGCCGACGCGTTTGCCGAACGTCACGACATAGGGCGTACTTTTGGCGCGCAAGTGATCGAACAGGGCGTCGGGATAGTCGTCGCCGAGGAGCGCGATGGCGTCGACGCCGCGCGCCAGCATCCCGCGCGCCTGTCGATACCCTTCTTCGGGATCGTAGGACGAGCACGCCACGAAAACCGCCAGCCCGCGTTCGCCCAGCCGATGCTGGAACGCCTGCAACTGTTGATGAAACTTCTCGTGTTCGAGCGTCGGCACGATTGCGCCGACGGCATAGGAACGCCGCGAGACGAGCGAACGCGCGGCGGCGTTCGGCACCCAGTCGAGTTGCGTGATCGCCGCCTGAACCCGCGCGCGGGTTTTCTGCGTGACTTTTTCCGGCTCGTTCAAAAATCGCGAGACGGTGGCGGTCGATACACCCGCGACACGCGCGACGTCGGCTAGTACTGGCTCGGCCGGAAAAGGCTCGGCCGGAAAAGGCTCGGCGGTGGCGTCTGACGCGGAAGTGGGAAGGTCGGGCATCGTTTGGGCGCGAATGTAAGCGGTACGCTGACGGTAGGTGTTTGCCCGTAATTAGTCAATCGTGGATTGACCGTAGGGCTCCTCTTGAGCAAATATGTAAGCGCTATGCAAATGGACGAATAGGCTTTTAAATAAAGGACAGTGGTTCGAAGTTGAAATGCTCATCGGACCACTCTAAAAAGTCCTGCATAGCGATTACATTCAAGGAGACGCGAGCGTGAACAGCACAACGGCAAATCAATCCACCCCCGCACGGATACGGCACAGCCAGACCGTCGCGCTCGCGCTGCTGATGGTGAGCGGCGTGGTCAACTATCTGGATCGCGGCACGCTCGCGATCGCCAACGACCTCATCCGCGCGGACCTCGGCTTGTCGCTGGGTCAGATGGGCGTGCTGTTGTCGGCGTTCTCGTGGAGCTATGCGCTGTGCCAACTGCCGGTGGGCGCGCTCGTCGACCGGATCGGGCCGCGCTGGCTGCTCGGGATCGGGCTCGTGATCTGGTCGCTCGCGCAAGCGGCGGGCGGATTCGCCTCGACCTTCGGCTATTTCGTGATCGCGCGGATCGTGCTCGGGATCGGCGAGGCGCCACAGTTTCCGTCGGCGGCACGCGTGGTCAGCAACTGGTATCCGCTGCGCTCGCGCGGCACGCCGACCGGCATCTTCAATTCAGCTTCGCCGCTCGGCGTCGCGCTTGCGCCGCTGTGCTTGTCGGTGCTGATCGCGCATTTGAACTGGCGCTGGGCGTTCTTTATCACCGGCGGCGCAGGGCTCGTCGTGGCCGTGATCTGGGTGGCTTTCTATCGCGATCCGGTCCGCTCGACAATGACCGAAGCCGAGCGCGCGTATCTCGATCAGGACGCGCAACCCGCCGCGAAACAAGCGCCTAAACTCACGTTCGCCGAATGGCGCGCGCTCTTTTCCTACGGCACGACGTGGGGCATGCTGATCGGCTTTTTCGGCTCCGTCTATCTCAACTGGGTCTATCTGACATGGTTGCCCGGCTACCTGCGGACCGCTCGGCACATGAGCCTGGCGCTGACCGGCGTGGCGGCGGCCGTGCCGTTCTTCTGCGGATTCGTCGGCGCGCTGCTCGCGGGCTGGGTCTCGGACCGCATCACGAAACGCAGCACGTCGCCGGTCGCCGGCCGCCGTAATTCGGTCGTGGTCGCGATGCTCGGCATGGTCGCGTTCACGATTCCGGCGGCGCTCGTCGATAGCAATACGATCGCGCTCGCGTGCATCTCGGTGGTCATTTTTCTTGCGAACGCGTCGTCGGCGTGTGCGTGGTCGCTCGCGACCGCCGCCGCGCCGTCGAGCCGGATCGCGTCGCTCGGTGCGATCCAGAATTTCGGCGGTTTTCTCGGGGGTGCGCTCGCGCCGATCCTGACCGGCTATATCGCGCAGACCTGGTCGTTCGTGCCGGCGCTGCTTACGGGCGCGGGCATCGCGCTCGTCGGCGCGCTGGCTTATTTGCTGCTGGTCCGCGCACCGATTCCGGAAAACGAGCCAGCCGTTCTGGCCGCGCCGAAAGCGGCTTGAGTCGTTCTAGCCAAGCGGACGCGCATTCATTCCACGGAGAGATTCCATGAGCAATTCCACCCAATCCAAAACTGTCGTCGAAGGGATTATCCCGGTCATGCTGACGCCGTTCGACGACAACGGCGCGATCGATTACGGCGGCGTCGAGCGGTTGATCGAATGGTATTTGCAGCACGGCAGCGACGCGCTGTTCGCCGTCGCGCAATCGAGCGAAATGCAATTCCTAAGCCTCGCCGAACGCGGCGAACTCGCGCGGTTCGTCGTGGATAAAGTGGCGGGGCGCGTGCCGGTGGTCGTGTCCGGCCACATCAGCGACGACCCCGACAAACAAGCCGAAGAACTCGGCGTCGCGGCGGCATCCGGCGCGCAGGGCGTCGTGCTGGTGACGAACCGGCTCGATCCGAAACACGAAGGCACGGAAATGTTTCTCGGCAATCTGAAACGCCTGCTCGCACGCTTGCCGTCCGACATGCCGCTCGGTCTTTACGAATGCCCGGCGCCGTATCGGCGGCTGCTGTCCGACGATGAACTGAAGGCGTGTATCGACACGGGCCGCTTCGTCATGCTCAAGGACGTGAGTTGCGATCTCGCGACCGTCAAGCGCCGCGTCGCGCTCGCAGAAGGTTCGCCGCTCAAGATCCTGAACGCGAACGCGGCCATTGCGTGGGACGCGATGAAGGCGGGATCGGCCGGTTTCAACGGCGTGTTCACGAACTTTCATCCTGATCTGTACCAGTGGCTGCGCAGCCGCAGCGCAGACGATCCCGCGCTCGCGGAGGAACTCGCCGCGTTTCTGGTCGTGGCGGCGGTGTCGGAATCGCTCGGCTATCCGGCGTTCGCCAAGATGTATCACCAGCGGATCGGCACGTTCAATTCCATCCGCTGCCGCGTGATCGATTACGACGTGCGCGAGCGTTTCTGGGCGCTCGATGCGGTGCTCGACAAGATCGTCGCCGGGACCGAGCAGTTCCGCGCGCGCATCGCGGCGCTGTAGAACGGCCATGTCCAGCACTCGCGTCATCTGTCTCGGCTGCGCGCTTTGGGACACCATTTTCAGCGTCGAACACATCCCGTCGAACGGCAAGGTGCTGCCTTCAATGGCGGTGCAGGCGGCCTCGGGCATGGCATCGGCGGCGGCGATCACGGTCGCGCGTCTCGGCGGCGCTGTGAGCCTCTGGACGCGCGTGGGCGACGATACGACGGGCCGGATGTTTATCGACGATATCGGGCTGGAAGGCATCGGCGCGGAAGGCATCCGCCAGATACCGGGCGTGCGGACGCCGATTTCGACGATCCTCGTGGACCGCGACGGCGAGCGCCTGGTCGTGCCGTATTTCGATCCCGCGCTCGATCCCGATCCCGCGTGGCTGCCGCTGCACGAGATCGAAACGGCGGGCGCGGTGCTGTGCGACATGCGCTGGATGGAGGGCGCGCGCGCGGTTTTCGCGAAGGCACGGCAGCACAACGTGCCGACGATTCTCGACGCGGACGTCGCGCCCGTCGACGATCTGCGCGCGCTGATTCCGCTCGCCGATCACGTTCTGTTTTCCGAGCCGGCGCTGCGCTCGCTGGTCGATGCGCCGACGCCGGAAGAAGCCGTGTTGAAGATCGCGGGCGAGATCGGCGCGCGGGTGATCGGCGTGACGCTCGGCGAGCGTGGATCGGTGATCTGGCAGCGCGACGCTGCAAATCATTCGGCCAGACAGTTACGTCATTTCCCGACGCCCCGCATTCGCGCCGTCGATACGCTCAACGCCGGCGATATCTGGCACGGCACTTATGCATTCGGATTGGCGCACGGCTGGGATCTCGCGCGGACCGTGCGAGCCGCGAGCGTGGCCGCCGCGATGAAATGCGAAGTGTTCGGCGGAAGGCAGGGCGCGCCGCGCATGCCGCAATTACTCGGCCGGCTCGCGGCGTGGGATGCCGAGAACCAGGCGGCGCTTTAATCTTCGAGCGGCGCGAACGCTTCCAGCGGCACCGGTTTCGCGGGCGCGAGCTTGATGGCGGGCACCAGCAAGAGCAGCACGACCACGAAAATCCCGATCACGAAGATCGATAGAAACGTCAGGTGCAGCGACTGATGCAGCACCTGACGGATCGCGTCGCTGCCGTCGAGCGCGCCGCTCTGATTCTGCAGCAACGCCTTCAACTGGTCGGAGGTGACCGCCGCGATATTGCCGGAATGGCTCAGGCCGAAGTTCAGGACCGCGCCGAACAAGGTCGCGCCGAGCGTGCTGCCGAGATTGCGCGAGAACAGATTCGAGGCGGTCGCGCTGCCGCGCTGCGCAACATCGACGATCTCCTGAATCAGCACGAGCGAACTCACGCTCGACGTGCCCATGCCGAAGCCCATGATGAGCGACCCGAGCGCCGCGATGACGGGCGAGCTTGTCGGCGAAAGCACGATCAGCATCACCGCGCCGAGCGGTATAAACGCGCTGCCGCCGATCAAGATCCGCCGCAGCCCGAACTTCACGAAGGTCTTCGCGGCGACAGTCGCGCCGACCGGCCAGCCGACCATCATCATCGTGAGCGCGAGACCGGCCACGACCGGCGAACGATGCAGCACGCCCTGCACGTACATCGGCAGGAACGTGGTCGCGCCCATCAGGATCATGCCGGACAGCACGGTCGCGGCGTTGCACGCGGCGATCGGGCGGCGGCTCCAGAGCGCGAACGAGATCATCGGGTCGGTTGCGCGGCGTTCCTGCCACAGGAAAAGCAGCAGGCACACGACACATGCGCCGGCCGCGATGGCCGCTTTGACGAGGTCGTCGTTGCCGAAGTACGTGAGCGACATCATCAGCGCGGCGATCGCGGCGGTGAACAGCGCCGCGCCGGCGTAATCGATGGACGGGCGCGCGTGGCGTTCGGATTCGCGCAGGAACAGGATGAAGCCCGCCGCCGATGCAAGGCCGATCGGAATGTTCATCCAGAAAATCCAGGCCCAGGACATGTCGTGGATGATGAACCCGCCGACCATCGGGCCGACCACCGCCGAGATGGCCCAGACGCTCGCGAGATAACCTTGCACCTTGCCGCGTTCGCGCGCCGGGTAAAGATCCGCGACGATGGTGAGCGTGACCGGCTGGATCGCGCCCGCGCCGATGCCCTGAATGAGCCGGAACGCGATCATCGCGGGCATCGAGGTGGCGAACCCCGCCAGCACCGACCCCGCCAGAAATATGGCGATGCCCACGAGCACGACGGGCTTGCGGCCGTAGAGATCGGCGAGCTTGCCGAAGATCACCGTCATCGCGGTCTGCGCGAGCAGGAACGACGAGAAGACCCAGCTATACAGATGCAGGTCGCCGAGTTGCGCGACGATCTGCGGCATGGCCGTAGACACGATGGTGGCTTCGATGGCGACCATCGCCATTGAAGCCATGACCGAGGCAATAACGAGAGGACGCGACGTTTGGGAGTTGCGTGACATGGGGCGGTTCGTTGGGGAAATGTCGGGTGCGTCACGGGGTTTGGACGGGCCGCACCGCTGGATATTTTCTGGAGTATGGACCCGGCGGCAAATGTCCGCTCAAGTGGGGCGCATGGAGGGCGCGTTGCGGCCGTTCATAAGGCGCGCCGATGCTAACATGTCGGCGCGTAGACGATCGGTAGTCAACGCGTTATCGAGACTTTCAGAGGCCAAAAAAATGAAGCGTGTTGCCGATGACACCGAGCTGCCCGACGAGCGATCCGGCAAGTCGCTGCGGGTGCTCGCGTACCAGAATTTCACGCAGAAAATTCTCGATGGTCATATCAAGCCGGGGCAATTCGTGTCTCAGCGGGAACTCATGGCGCTGACCGGCATGCCGCTCGGGGCGATCCGCGAGATGGTGCCGCGTCTGGAATCCGAGGGTCTGCTCAAGACCGTGCCGCATCGCGGCCTGCAAATCTGTCACGTCGACTGGAAGCTCATCCGGAACGCGTTTCAGGTGCGCGCGGTGCTCGAACGCGAAGCCGTCGCGCACTTTGTCCGCGTTGCGTCGGATCAGGAAATCACGCAGATCGAGCGCGCGCACAAGGACATTCTGCGGCGCGCGGCCGCCCGGAAAATAGACGATCAACTGCTCGACGACGCCCAGACCGTCGATTGGGGACTGCACGACCGGATCATCGATTCGCTCGGCAACGACATCGTTTCGGATATCTACCGCGTCAATAGTCTGCGGATTCGGCTGATCCGGCTGGAGAACACGGTCCTCACGCCGGAAGCGCTCGCGCCCGCGATGCAGGAGCATCTGGAGATCATCGGCGCAATCAAGCGGCGCGACGCCGACGAAGCCGTGCGCGCGCTGTCCGCGCATATCGAGAGCGCCAAGCAGCGCATGCTGGGCAACGCAACGCCCGGTCACTGAATGTCTTAGCAGATACCCTGAACGTCCTCCATTTTGTTTGCCGCCTTGCGCGCGCGTTGATAGTATGACCAACATGTTAGTGCGTAGACGGTGCGATTTCCACCTGGACGCACGCACGTCCACGCTTGCGCCAGCGATCAAAACAATCTGGAGAAACGATGTCGTTCAAGGAACAAGGAATTTACGCCGCGGTCCCGACGCCGCTCGATGCCGACGGCCGCGTCGCCATCGAGCAGTTGAACGCCCACGTCGTTCGGATGCGGTCCGCCGGACTCGACGGCATCGCGCTATTCGGCACGACAGGCGAGGGCCCGTCGTTCACGGTCGCGGAACGGCGTGACACGCTTGAATCCATGTTGTCGCACGGCGTTTCGACCGATCGCGTGATTCCCGCCACGGGCGCGGCGGCGCTCGGCGATGCGATCGAACTCACGCGGCACGCGCTCGCTAGCGGTTGCGCGAACGTCCTGCTGTTGCCGCCGTTTTTCTTCAAGGGCGTGACGAGCGAAGGCGTGGCCGACGCCGTGAGCCGCGTGATCGATGCGGCGAACGATCCCGCGCTACGGGTCATTCTGTATCACATTCCGCAAGTGGCCGGAGTAGGCTTCGACGACACGTCGATCGCGGTTTTGCGAGAGCGCTATGGTCCGGTTATCGCAGGGATCAAGGACAGCGCGGGAAGTGCTGCGCACTCGCTGGCGCTGATAAAAAATCATCCCGCGCTGAATGTGTACGTCGGTGCCGAGAACACGATCGCGGCGGCGACACAGGCGGGCGGGGCCGGGTCGATTTGCGGTCTCGCGAATATCGTTCCGAAGCACATCGTGTCGCTGTACGAAAGCAACGACGCGGCCTCCGCCGCAGTGGTCGATGAGTTGATCCGCCATCTCGCGGACAAGGCGTTCACGTCGGAACTGAAGTCGTGGCTCGCGGACACTTACGAACATGAAGCATGGCGACGCGTACGCGCGCCGCTCGTCGCGAGTCGGAGCAGAATCCCGGTCGTGATTTAGGCGCTGTACCCATAAAAACATAACGGAGACGAGACATGGATGTTACGACTGCGGTTCGCGCCACGCCGCCGCGCATATTGCGAAGCCAGACCGTGGCGCTCGTGCTGTTGATGGTGAGCGGCATCATCAACTATATGGATCGCGGCACGCTGGCCGTGGCGAACGAATTGATCCGCGGCGATCTGGGCCTGTCGCTCGGCCAGATGGGCATCCTGCTTTCGGCGTTCTCGTGGAGCTATGCGCTGTGTCAGTTGCCGGTCGGCGCGCTGGTCGATCGGGTCGGGCCGCGCTGGCTGCTCGGGATCGGCTTGGTCGTGTGGTCGATTGCGCAGGCGGCGGGCGGATTGGCTTCGTCGTTCGGCTACTTCATCGTCGCGCGGATCATTCTGGGCATCGGCGAAGCGCCTCAATATCCCTCGGCCGCGCGTATCGTGAGCAACTGGTTTCCGATGCGCTCGCGCGGCGTCCCGACCGGTATCTTCAATTCGGCGTCTCCGCTGGGCACGGCGCTGGCGCCGCTCTGTCTGTCGATATTGATCGTCGCATTCAACTGGCGCTGGGCGTTCTTCGTGACGGGCGCGGCGGGACTTGTCGTCGCGGTCGTGTGGATCGCGCTGTATCGCGATCCGGTCAAGTCGCGCATGACCGAGGCCGAGCTTGCCTACCTCAGCGACGATGAAAGCGCGTCGCGCGCACCCGCACCGAAACTGACCTTCGCGGAATGGCGCAAATTGTTTTCCTACGGCACGACGTGGGGCATGCTGATCGGCTTCTTCGGTTCCGTGTACCTGAACTGGGTCTATCTCACGTGGCTGCCCGGCTACTTGCGAACCGCGCGTCACATGAGCCTCGCGCTGACCGGCGTCGCCGCGTCCGTGCCGTTTTTCTGCGGCTTTTTAGGCGCGCTCGTGGCCGGGTATCTCTCGGACCGCATCACGAAACGGAGCAGTTCCCCGGTGTCCGGGCGCAGAACGTCGCAAGTCATTTCGATGATCGGCATGGTCGTGTTCACCGTGCCCGCCGCGCTTGTGGAAAGCAATACGATCGCGCTCGTCTGCATCTCGATCGTCATCTTTCTGGCCAATGCGTCGTCCGCGTGCGCGTGGTCGCTTGCCACCGCCGCCGCGCCGCCTAGCCGGGTCGCGTCGCTCGCGTCCATTCAGAATTTCGGCGGCTTTCTTGGAGGCGCGCTCGCCCCTATATTGACGGGCTACATCGCGCAGACGTGGTCGTTCGTTCCGGCGCTTTTGACTGGCGCGGGTATCGCGTTGATCGGCGCAGTGGCTTATCTGTTGCTCGTTCGCGATGCCATTCCCGAGTATGAGACGGATGCCGCGTCGGTGCGGTTACATGCATAGGCGCGTGCGTCGCCTTACGGGTTGCTCGTGAAATAAGCGGGCAACCGGAAGCCGTCGTAGAAGTGATTGTTGCGAATGACTTGCTGGAATTCACCCGACCGATACGCCGCGACGATATCCTGCGTCGCGCGCGCGTCGCGGTTCGCGGCCTTGACGACGAGTTGGTTGATGTAGGGCGGCGTCATCTGTTCGAGCGCGAGTGCGTCGGTGAGTTTGTAGCCGCTGAAGATCGCAAAGTTGCCCTGGATGGCCGCGAAATCGACGTCATCGAGCGCACGCGGCGCTTGAGCCGATTCGAGCGGTACGATGCGAATATGCGCCGGATTGGCAATCACGTCGCGTTCGGTGACATCGACGGGATTCGTGCTCGGACGAATTTTGATCCAGCCGATCTGCTGCAGAATCTTGAGCGCGCGTTCGAGATTGACGGGGTCGTTCGGAACCGCGACACGTGCACCGCCCTTCACCTCGGCAAGCGAGCGGTGCTTCTTCGAATAGAGTCCCATGGGCGGCGTAGGCACCTGAACCACGCCGACGAGATCGGTTGAATTACGATCGTTATAGGACTTCAGATAGACCTCATGCTGCATTACATTGGCGGCGATCTCGTTGCGGTACACGGCTTGATTCGCTTCAAGGCCGGTGCTGAATTCGACATACTTGACCGTATAGCCTTTCTTCTTCAATTGCGGCTCGACGCCCAGACGGAATTCATCGGCGTAGGGTCCCGGCACGAAGCCGATCTTCAACTCGGACGCAGCGTTCGATTCATTCGCGCGGGCGCCGAGTGCGGTGAGCGTCGAGAACGCGAGCAACATCACGGAAAGTAACGCGGCGATTCCCTTGGGCATGGTGGCTAGGCGCGGCAGTGGCTAAAGGAATCGAGTATAAGAATAGCCTTCGCGATATCGCCAATAACGAATTGGAAGATCCTTAGCGCGTTGGTGCGGGATTCGATTTCGATCGCGTCTCATAAGGTAGCGAACCAGAGTGCGGATGGGTAGTCGTATTGTCGATAATCCGCTCTACGTCCGCTGTTTTCGCTAGTTCATCAAGGAAGCGCGCCGCATCGAAATCGGGCGAAACGCAGCCTTGCACGTAGATAAAGCGTCGCTGAATCATGATCCATAGCGACGTTTTCTCGCGCCATGTCGTGATCGCAGCGATGCCAGCCAGCCGCCGCTTTAGCGACTCTGCTATTTCCGGATCGTAAAGATAAGCGTTGGACAAACGGCAGCGCCCTTCGATCCAGCAGCTATTTCCACGCTCGATACGATAATGCGCTTCGTCGAGCCATTGCTTTCGTGTCGTAAGCGGTCCTAGCGGCGCGGGACACTGCGCGATGGATTGCGATATCTGGAAGAACGGATCGTTGCCGCGGTTCAATAGTGATTCGTCGGCGCGCGCGATGTTGCTTGCTATCGTGGCGAGCGCGCAGTATAGGCAGGTTCTAAGGCAGGCGTGCATCGATGCCTCCGAAAATTGCGGATCGTTCGGTCCCGGCCGTAGAAATACCACCGCTCGACGCTTCGATTACGACGTGACAGGAACAGGAAATGACGGACAAAGCCGCTATCGATGACAGTAGTGAAGCGATTTTCGTCGGAAAGAACGCGACGTATTATCTAAACGAATGGACGCGTGTCGATCGACGTACGCACAAGATGTCGTGGAACTGGGCGGCGTTCTCCCTTGGCCCGATCTGGCTCGTCTACCGGAAAATGTACCGGCAAACTCTGTTTTTCGTGGCCGGTTTCGCGCTGCTCTGCTGGGTTGCGAGTTTTGTGGGCCTTGCGGGTTTTGTCTCGGAGAGTCTGTCCTATTCATCGAGCATTGCGTTCGGAATCTTCGGCAATCTCCTGTACAAGACGCACGCTGAACGGACGATTCAGCGGATCGAGTCCGACGCGGCTCCGCGTTCCGAGATTGCGGCGCGCTTGCGTCGAAAAGGTGGCACGAGTTGGTTGGCCGCGCTCTTGTTGACCGCTGTCAGCATCGTTATGGTGTATGCCTTTGTTGCTGTGCCCGAAAGTTATATTGGGTGGCTTCCGGTTTAACGGTGAAAGCGCGCTTCCCGGCTTCCAACGCCGTGCGCGCACCCCATACTGCTCAGCAGCGGAGCGGTTTAGCCCGACTGACCCGCAACGCGGGTCACCAGGTCCACGATGACCAGTTCAAAATCGGGCTGCCCTAAGGTCGATGAACGCTACAAGGTTTTCCCCGGCTCCAGTTTGCTCCCGGTGGCCTCGTTGTAGCGCCTCACATAGTCGTCCATCAGCGAGCGTATCGCCCGGCCAATCTGGCGATAGTCCGACTCGTTCAGGTTCGCGAGCGAAATCCGGCCGGAACGGTGCTGGGTTCCGAATCCAAGACCCGGCAGCAGCACGACACGCGCTTCCTTCGCGAGCTGGAAGAGCAGTTCCGACGGTTTCGTGTTGTCTTCGAGCCACTTGACGAACTCAGGTCCGTAGGCACGTCCGCCCAGATAGTTGAGGTCGAGTATGGTGTAGTAATCGACCTGATTCGGGTCGTTATCCTCGAACGAGATGCCCACCTCCTCGAAGAGCGCTCGCTTTCTCGCGCGAATCACACGCTTGAGCGCCGCTTTGTACGCGTCCGGCGTGTCCATCAGCGAGAAGAGCGAAAAGAGGACCATCTGGACCTGTTGCGGCGTCGAGAGGCCCGCCGTGTGATTCAGCGCGACGGTACGGCTGTCAGCCACGAGACGGTCAATGAACTTCAGCTTGTCCGGCTCCGTCGTGATCGACTCGTAGCGATGATGAAGTTCGGCCTTCTTGTCTTTCGGCAACTGAGCGATCAGCCGGTCGAGCACGTTGTCCTTGTGAGTCGCGACCGTACCAAGGCGCCAGCCCGTCGCTCCAAAGTATTTCGAGTACGAATAGACCAGAATCGTGTTCTGCGGCGCGAGCGCGAAAAGCGATACGAAGTCGTCCGCGAACGTGCCATAGACGTCGTCCGTCAGCAGGATGAGGTCGGGCCGTTCCTTCACGATATCGGCAATGTACTGAAGGCTTTCGTCGCTGAGCTTGACCGAGGGCGGATTGCTCGGGTTAACCAGGAAGAAAGCTTTGACCTTCGGGTCGCGGAGCTTGTCCAGTTCTTCGTTCGAATACTGCCAGCCGTTCGCGACATCGGCGTCGAGGTTCACTACGTTGAGCTGGTAGTCGTTGAGCGTCGGAATCTCGATGTACGGCGTGAAAATGGGCCGCCCTAGCGCAATCGTGTCGCCGGCCTTGATGAGGTGGTTTTCCTTCATCGTGTTGAAGATGTAGGTCATTGCGGCAGTGCCGCCCTCGACCGCATAGATGTCGAAGTCGCCGACGAACGGATGCTTGCCGATCATCTCGCGCCGCAAGTATTTCCCGACGATGATTTCGGATAGCTTGAGCATGCGATCCGGAACCGGATAGTTAGAGGCAAGAATGCCCTCGCACATTTCGTAGAGAAAATCGGTCGCCGATAGCCCCAACTGGTCGCGCACATACGAAACGGCGCCAGCCAGAAATTTGATGCCCGGCACGTCCTTGTTTTCACGCACAAAGAGCTCGAACCGTTCCGTAAGCCCCTCACGCTTCGGAAAGCCGCCGAGGCCTTCGGGCATGTAGGCAAATGAGCGCTCGGACTCGCGCATGGCGAAAAGCCCTAGCTGCCAGAAGCCATGGCGCGGAATCGTCGCCAGAAAGTTTGGATTGCCCCGGCCGGCGTTGAGCATTGCGGCGTTCGCGGGCCGGTCGACCGCACTGCCTCCAGCGGCCTTGATCAATTCGTCCTTGAGCTCGAACGGGCTGAGCGACCCGAGCCCCGCTGCGGGTCCAGATTCCTTCTCATGCTTGTCATGTTTCTCGTGCTTGGCCATCGATAACCTCCGCGATTGATTCAGATGAGTGGAGCCGCGTGAGCGCGCTACGAAAGAAGCATGACGACCACCATGCCCCATATGGTCAAAAGGGTATTTCCCACCGCGTAGGTCACGGTGTATCCGAGCCCCGGCACCTGGCTCTTGGCGGCGTCCGTCAACATGCCGAGCGCCGCCGTCGTGGTCCGGGCGCCCGCACAAACGCCGAGCAGAATGGCCGGGTGAAAATGAAATACATACTTGGCGATAAACATTCCCAGGATGAGCGGAACGGTGGTGCAGACGATGCCCCACAGGAAGAGGCTGATGCCAAGTTGCTGGAGGCCCGTGACGAAGCCGGGTCCCGCCGTGATGCCGATGACCGCGATGAATATGTTCAGGCCGACGGAGTTCATGAACCAGACCGTTGGTTCGGGAATCCGGCCGAAGGTCGGATGGATCGCCCGGAACCAGCCGAATACGATGCCTGCGATCAGTGCGCCGCCAGAGGTCGAAAGCGTGAGCGGGATGGCGCCGACCCTCAGAACCAGGGAGCCGATGAGCGCACCCGCAGTGATAGCCAGGGCGACGAACGCAACGTCGGTCACGCTGGTCGCCCGGTCGATCACACCGAGCGATTTCGCGGCGGCCGTCGTGTCCTGGGTACGGCCGACGATCGTGACCGTATCGCCGCGGTGCAGCACTGTCTTCGGTAACACCGGAATCGGCGTTTCAGTAGGGCCGCGCTTTATTTTCCGGAGGAAAACTCCGCGTGCGCCCGGCAAATGCGCGAGTTCCTCGAGCGTCTTCCCGTCCACGGCTTTTGCGGTGATATACACATCCACGCCTTCTGCAGGAACCGCGAGGAGCTCGGGGTCGTCGACTTCCGCCCCCCTGCTTGTGAACAGAGCGACCAACTGTTCGCGGCGGCCGCCGACCGCAGCGATATCGCCCGCTTTCAACTCCATATCGAGCGTGGCCTCGTGGATCGTTCCTCCCCTGCGGATTCGCTGAATAAAGAGCCGCGTGCCTGTCGGGACGCTTGCTTCCGCGGCGGCGACCGTCATGCCCACGGCGGGGCCGTCCGGCGCAATCCGGTACGCACGAAGCTCGAACTGATGCCAGGCCTGTCCAGCGCCCCCCAGCTCCTGGCCGCCGCTCAATTGCAGTTCGTACTCTTTACAGGCAGCGACAAGGTCGATGCCGAGCAGCTTGGGTCCGAGCGTCGCGAGAATGACCGCCGACCCGATCGTGCCGAAGATGTAAGTGACCGCATAAGCGGTCGGCATCGCATTAAGCAACTGCTTCGCTTGGTCGGGCGGGAGTCCTAGACGATTGATGGCATCGGTCGCAAGCCCCATTGATGCGGAAATAGTCTGAGAACCGGCGAAAAGGCCCGCAGCCGACCCGATGTCGTACCCGGCGATTTTCGCGGCGGCAACTGGCACCGCGAGGCACAGAACGCACTGGATTACCGCAAATAAGGCCTGAGGCAACCCGTCTTTTGCGATACCCCGGACAAATTGCGGACCCACACCGTAGCCCACCGCGAACAGAAACATGAGGAAGAAGACGGATTTGACGTTAGGCGAGATCGTGATTCCCAACTGACCGATGGCGATTGCGGCAAGCAAGGTTGCGGTAACCGCCCCCAGGCTAAAGCCCTTAAAGCTCTTGCCGCCGACCCAGTAACCAATCCCCAGCGAGAGAAAGACTGCAATTTCCGGATACTGCCGTAGTGTTTGTGCAAGCCAGGACATGCGCGCTCCTTTTACGAGGAGGCGGCGAATCGCCGCCGGGGCTTAGACCAAATGAGCATTGCTACAGGTTTGCATCGCCTGCGTCGAAAATCCCACACCTCCGGACAGGAAAGCGATGTTTCAGAGGTCGGGCGGCGTCTATGACCAATACTCTTTTCTGGACCCAAAATGAATATGGGCGGAGCGGATTAGTTGTAACGTCGGTTTTGGGTCGTGAACGCCACGGGTTTCGAAAAGAGTCGCTAGGCCGGAAAATCACTAGCAATTGGGAGAAGCGACTTAGCGCTTTTCGTCATATCGGAGAAACGGCCCTGGACACGCTTACGGGCGGCTGAGGGTGGCCTTTACAAACCCAGCCGACTGCGATATCTAAAATAGCTGCGGCTGAAATTTTTCGCAGTAAGCCCCGCAAAGTTTCGATGACATGGACATTGGAGGCCGCTCGGGATGAAAGTGTTACTCGCATTCTTGGCGGCGGTTTTGTTGTCTTCCCCCTTGAATTCATACGCGCACGCTTCGAGCAAGACCGTCGATACAATTGCCGACTGGCTGGCGATTTTCGTGATTGTCGTCGTCCCTATTGCAGGCATCGCAATCGTATTGATGATCCACGTGTTGCCGGAAAAGATTGCGGAACGTAATCATCATCCGCAGAAAGCGGCAATCCAGATGTTGTGTTTTCTCTCGCTGGTATTCGGCGGCCTCTTATGGCCGCTCGCGTGGCTTTGGGTCTCTCTGAAACCGCTCGGCTATCGAATGGCCTACGGCACCGACAAGCACGACGATTTCTTCATCGAGGCGAGAACCAAAGCCCGAGAAGGAAAGATTACAGCCGATGAACTCGGCTACGTCCTCGGCGAGCTGGACGCCATTGCCGCGCGAAGAATCCTGCCACCCGAATTGCAGCGTGTGCGCGACGAACTGCAGCTTTTGCTGGCGACCGCGCCCGCCGCGATGAGTGCGAGCAAAGGAGCGACCTGATGGAGTTGCTTCTCGTCGGCATTTACGCTTTTATCGCGTGGCTCATCTTCTCGAAGTACAAACTGCTTCCCTGGAACATCGTGACCGGGTCGATCACGATCGTGTTGCCGATTATCGGGCTGACGGTGCTCGTGCTGACGCTGAATGTGATCGCGCCGGCGTCCGAGGACGTGCGCGTGATTCGCTATGTCGTGCAGGTGGTGCCCCAGGTGCGTGGCCGTGTGATCGACGTGCCGGTTGCGGCCAATACGCAGGTGCATAAGGGCGACGTACTCTTCAAGATCGATCCGACACCGTTCGCGCTGCAAGTGAAGGCGCTCGAAGCGCAACTCGTCAATGCGCAAGGATCGGCCAATAAACGCACGCAGGATCTTGTCGCGGCACGCTCGAAAAGCGATGCGGTACGCGCGCAAATCGCGCTCGCGAAAAAGCGTATTACCGAAAACCGCGAGCTCGTCGCGCACGGTGCGGGCGATCGCTTCGCGCTCGAACAAGCCGAGATGAGCCTCAAATCACTGGAGGCCGATCTTGCCGGCGCACGTGCTCAGGAGGCGCAAGTTCGCGCCTTGCTTGGCGCGACAGTAGACGATGATCAGGCCGAGGTCGCTCAAATCCGCGCGCAACTTGAATCGGCGCGCTGGGACTTGTCGCAGACGACGATGTTCGCGCCCGCTGACGGCGTCGTCGTTAATTTACAGCTACGGCCCGGTTCCGTGGCTTCACCGCTCGTACTGAATCCGGCGATGACTTTTGTCGAAAACGACTATCAGGTGATTGCGTTGTTCGACCAGAACGAGTTGCGCATGGTGGCGCCGGGCGACGAAGCGGAAATCTCTCTTAAAACGATTCCGGGCAAGGTAATCAAGGCGCAGGTCAGGTCGATCATATGGGCGCAGGGGCAGGGCCAGTTGACCCCGACCGGCACGCTTCCGCTGACCGGCACTGAGCCGACGCCGCCTGGTCGCTTCGCGGTGAGACTGGATATCGCGCCGGAGGAGCGCGAGATATTTCTGGCTGCTGGCGCGCGCGGCCACGCGGCTATCTATACCGATCATCTCGAAGAGATTCAAATCCTTCGCAAGGTGATTATTCGCGTGAACGCGTATATCAATTATCTCGTGCTGAAGGTGTGACGATGCGCGCGTCGCGGCTAGCCCCTCGCCTTGCCGGATATCTGCTGATGACGTGCGTGGCCGCTTGCGCACTGAAGGATCCGCCTTCGCCCGCCGATCTTCAGCGCGACAGCCTGAGTCATGCGCGATTGCCCGCTAACTGGTCGGCCGACAGTGCCGCGGAGGGTAGCGTGCAAGATGGCTGGATCGACGCGTTCGGTGATCCCGAGTTGAGAAAGCTGGTCGACGAAGCGATTGCGTATAACGCCAATTTGCGTCTCGCGGCGGCACGCGTCGAAACGGCTGCGGCCTATGTTCGTGTTGCGGGCGGTGCGCTTTATCCCGCGGCGAGCTTCCTTGCCCGGCCCGGAGGAAAGCTGGGCGGCGACGGTTCGGGCCTCAAGGGATGGATCGTTTCCGCGTCGTGGGAACTGGATCTCTGGGGCCGCGTGCGCTACGGCGCGCGTTCCGCCGAGGATCAATACGCGTCCGCGCTGGCCGACGCGCAATACGCTCGCCAGTCGATCGCGGCGCTCGTCGTAAAGGGCTGGTACGGCGCGATCGAAGCGCAGTTGCAGTATGACCTGGCGGTGCAGATGATTCAGGAGGCAGATCATCTCACCGAGCTTGCGCGCCATCGGCTAAGGATCGGCGCAGGCTCCGAGATCGACGTAAGTACGGCGGCCGCGGCCGCCCAGAATTATCGGGATGCCGCGCGTCAGTTGAAGCTGGTCCGCGACCAGTCGCTAAGAGCGCTTGAACTGTTGGTCGGTCGCTTTCCTTCCGCGGAGTTGACGTTAGCCGTCGGTTTTCGCCCGCTGCCTGAGGCGGTTCCCGTTGGCGTGCCGGCTGATCTGCTTGAACGGCGTCCCGATGTGCGGGCGGCCGAGCGGCGCGTCGCGGCGGCGTTCGATCTGGCTCGGCAAGCCGACGCGGCGCGTCTGCCTCGCGTCACGCTTAGCGCAGGGCTGCTGAGCGTATCGAGCGAATTATTTCTTCTCGCCGATCGCGACAACCCGACGTGGAGTCTCGGTGCCGGCATTTTGCTGCCCCTCTTTCAAGGCGGTGCGTTGAAAGCCCAGGCTGACGTTCGTTCGGCCGAGCAAAACCAGGCGCTCGCCAGTTACGGACAAGTTGCGATCCAGGCATTCGGCGAGGTGGAAAACGCGCTGTCTGCGCGCGTTGCGCTCAATGAACGCGAGAGCATCCTCACGCGCGCCGTCGCGGAGAATGCTCGGCTGTCCGAACTGCAAACAGTGCGTTTCAAGGTGGGTTCGGGCGATCTCCGGGCGATTGCGCAACAGCAACTGGTGTACGCGTCCGCACGTTCGACCTTGCTGCGCGTTCAGAGTGAGGAACGGATGCAGCTCGCGAATCTGTACCTGGCTTTGGGCGGCAACTTCGACGTCGCACCCAAAGAAGACGTATTGCCAGAATGAAGGGCGACGGTGCCGAACTTTGCGTCCAATGCGTGCGGCCATGGTAAGGCGCAGGAAAAACTTATTCGTCGTAGCGTCGGGCATGCTAAGACTATTTCGGATGCGGGCCTTGGGTGCGGTGCTGGCACCGATCATCCTGACGGCTCGCGCCCGCATTCGTTCGACGCTAGTGGCGAGCTGACGGCCGCGATCCGGATAGCACGGCCGCAGCACACTGTGTTCTTCGGCGCGCTGGATGACTGCAGTGTCCTCGATGAAGAGCGTCTGGAAGCCAGGATTGATACCGCCTGAGCGTTCGAGAAAAGCTCGATGGACGTGGGTCTGACACTCCGTGAACGTGAACGCTCGCTTGCGGACTTTTCGATATGACGCTTGCACGTGAAGCGCAGAAGCTGGTGCGATACGGCTGGTCGTCCGCGGTCTCGGTATCGAGGGCGAGGTCTCGGTATCGAGGGCGCGGGCGAGAGCGCTGCGGCGATCTATGGAGACTCAGAACCTTGCGTTCCACCTTCTCGATACCAACTACGTCGTACCCGAGGATCGAGGTCGTTCCGCTTATCCACGAATTCCTGGACCGCATGGTGGCAGGCACGTAGGAAACCGGCTCCGCGCGTTCGTTCGCAATCGACCAGCGGGCTTTCCGGTGGAAACGCCGCGCGCTTGCCCGAAGGCAACGCGCGTCGGTCGATATCCGGTTTTTATTGCGCGGCGAGCGCCGGGTGCTTCATCAAGGTAGCGGCAGCGGACGATGACGATGCCGGATTTTGTCCGGTGATGAGGAGTCCGTCGGTGACTACGTAGGGTGCCCAGTCATCGGTCTTCGTATAGATGCCGCCCTTGGCCTTCAGTTCGTCTTCGACGAGGAACGGCACGATTTCGGTCAAGCCGACTGCGGCTTCTTCCGAATTCGTGAAGCCCGTGACCTGCTTGCCCTCGACCAGCGGCTTGCCGCCCGGGGTGGTGACGTGGCGCAACACGCCCGGAGCATGACATACCAGCGCAACAGGCTTGCCGGCAGCGATGAACGACTGGATCAGCGCGATCGAATTTGCGTCTTCGGCGAGATCCCACAGCGGGCCATGACCGCCGGGGTAAAACACCGTGTCGAAGTCCGCCTGCGAGATGCTGTCCAGACGCACCGTCGTTGCGAGTTGCGCCGTGGCGGCAGCGTCTTGCTCGAAGCGATGCGTCATGTCCGTCTGATTGGCCGGCTCGTTGCTCTTGGGATCGAGCGGCGGCTGACCGCCTTTCGGCGAGGCCAGCACGATCTCGGCGCCCGCGTCCTTGAACGCGTAATAGGGCGCGGCCAGTTCTTCCAGCCAGAAGCCGGTCTTGCGACCGGTGTCGCCCAGTTGATCGTGTGAGGTCAAAACCATCAATACTTTCATGTCGTTCTCCAGGGAGTAAAAATTAAGATGAAACCAGTAGACCAGTCGTCTAGACAAAACCGCTGAAAAAGTGGCACTTTGCCGAGAGTGCCCCTTGCACACTGCTATGCGTTACGAATTAAGACCAAGAAGTTGCCGTGTGGTGGCCATTGCGTTCTCGAATGGTTGAAGGTTGCGCACTATCTTGACCATCACACTCGCGCCCAGCCACAGCTCATACAGACTTAGAGCCATTGTCGAAGGATCTTCGCTCACCGCTAGCGATCCGTCCTCGGCACCGCCCTGGATCGCGCCTGCCAACCGCGCGACGATACCGGACGTGCCGCGGTTCAGCGCGGCACGCATCGCCTCGGACATATCCGCGACTTCCGCACCCAGCTTGACCGCGAGACACTTGCCCTGACAATCGGAGAACGACTGGGTCTGCTGCCAGATGTCCCAGTAATTCATCAGACGCTGCGCCATGGTGAGATTCGGCGTGGCGAGCGTGTTATCGAGGTCGGCCAGGTACTCTTCAAAGTAACTTTCCAGGATCGCCACGCCGAAGGCATCTTTGGAGCCGAAGTAGTGGTAGAACGAGCCCTTCGGCACCCCCGCGCCGGACAGAATCTCGTTCAGCCCCACGGCTGAAAAGCCCTTTGCGCCTATGATCTTTTGCCCCACGGCAATGATGTTCTCGCGAACATCGGCTGATTCGTATGTGTTTGCAGTAGCCATGGATTGAACTATAAGGGCTAGTAGACCAGTCGTCTACAAGTTTTTCAATCTTGTTACTTTTTACGCGATGGCGGTTCGCTAACCGCGCAAGCCCGCCGAAACTTTCATTTTGTTGCCAGTACCGAAGTCGCAAACGTTTGCGCACATTCGTCAATTCATTCAGACTGCTTCCACTAACTGTCTTAAACCGTCGATTTTCTGCATGAAGTATTTAGCTATAAGGAAGGCGGCGATGCGTGTGCAGCAAAAGACTTCCCGTAAAACGAAGAGTCCAACCGAGATTGCCAATTACGAGCGGCTAGGGAAATGGTTCTCGACGTTTGCCAGCCTGGCCCACTCGCCCTTGCCGCTGGATGCGTATTTGCAGGCCGTTACGGATTCGCTGCGCACGGCCGCTGATGTCGATTCGGCGGTAATCGAGTGGATCGACGGCGACGAACTGGTCTATTGCGCAGCGAGCGGTGCGGCGGCGAGGCTGATCGGAACGCGGCTCGCCACGACGGGAAGCCTTTCCGGTTTATGCGTCGCGCGTCAGCGCGCGCTGATTTGCCGTAACACGGCAACGGATCATCGAGTGGACCGAGTGGCGTGCGAGGCCGTGTCCGCCGTCTCCATGGTGGTGGCCCCCGTCGTGCACGAAGGCCGCTCCGTCGCGGTGCTCAAGCTGATTTCGCGCGAGGCGGATCATTTTGGTCCGACCGACGTCAGCATTCTCAATGCGTTTTGTGCATGCATCGCCGTGACGATCGCACGAGAGCAGGTCGCCCTCGAAAACCAGCAACTTTTGAAAGACAAAGCGGCTGTTTCCGCCGACCTGAATGTCGAATCGTCGCTGCGTATCGAATACGAGAAGAAACTCGACGACGCCTTGCGCCGCCGGCGTACCGTCCTGGACAACGCCCATGAAGCGTTCATCTCGATCGACGAAGGCGGCTACATCGTGGATTGGAACGAAGCCGCGACGAACCTTTTCGGCTGGCGCCGGCGGGAGGCGCTTGGACAGGAACTCGCACAACTCGTCGTCCCGCCGCATTTGCGCGATGCTCATCGAACCGGCCTGATCCGCTACCTCGCGACCGGCGAGGCGCGCATGATTAATCGTCGCGTCGAAGTGCCCGCGATCCGGCGCGACAACGTCGAATTCCCCGCGGAAATGACGATCAGCGAGGTGTGGTTCGAGGGCGAACGCCAGTTCGCGTGTTTCCTGCGCGACATCACCGACCGGCGACGCGCCACCGAAGCCGACGAGCGGCTTCGCCTGCTGATCAATTCGGTGCGCGACTACGCCATCTTCATGCTCGACACCGACGGCTATATCCGGTCATGGAACGACGGCGCCCGCAGCATCAAGGGATACGAAGCGGAGGAGGTCACCGGAAGACATTTTTCGATGTTCTATCCGCCCGACGATTTGGTGGCGGGCAAGCCCGGAGAGGAACTCCGGCTTGCAGTGGAAAACGGCCGCGTGGAAGACGAGGGCTGGCGGGTTCGAAAGGACGGCTCCGTTTTCTGGGCCCACGTCATCCTGACCGCGCTGCGCGACGGCGCCGGCCAGCAACAGGGTTTCGTCAAGATTACCCGCGACATGACGTCCCGGCGGCGCCTGATGGAACTCGAGGCGTCCAGCCGGAGAATGAACCAGTTTCTCGCGCTGCTGGGTCACGAGCTGCGCAATCCATTAGCGCCGATCCGCAACGCCGTCAGCATTCTGAAGCTCAAGGCGTCCGACGACGATGAGGTCATTCGCAGCCGCCAGATCGTCGACCGGCAACTGGCGCATGTGACGAAACTCGTCGACGATCTGCTTGAGGCGGGACGTATCACGTCGGGCAAGATCCGCCTGAGCACGGAGAGTGTCGATCTCGCCGATGTCGTTCAACTGAGCGTCGAAGCGATCAACCCCTTGTTCGAAGCGCGCAGCCAGCGTCTCGTCGTGCAGTCTGACGACGCAACGCTTTATCTGAACGGCGATCTGACAAGACTGGTTCAGGCGCTGAGTAATCTGCTCAACAACGCGTCGAAGTTTAGTCCGGTCGCGTCCACGATCCGTCTTCAGACGGGTACAAGCGACGGATTTGTCTTCCTGCGCGTCGCCGATGAGGGGCGGGGTATCGGGCAGGCGGCGCTTGGCAGTATCTTCGATCTGTTCGTTCAGGAGCATCCGCCAGGTGCGCATCTCGATGAAGGGGGACTCGGCATCGGGCTGACGCTGGTTCGCGCGATCGCCGAATTGCATGGCGGACGTGTGGAAGCCAGGAGCGCGGGCGAAGGACGCGGAAGCGCTTTCAGTATCTGGCTGCCCCGGGCGCCGACGCCGTCGGGCCAGTTCGTCGAACGGGTGGTGAAGGAGCCCAGCGGACAGGCTGAGCTGGACGTGCTCGTGGTCGACGACAACCGCGACTCGGCCGACAGCATGACGCTTCTGGTCAGCCTGCTCGGTCATCGGGTGCGCGCTGCCTACGACGGTGCGAGCGCGCTGCGGTTATTCGGCGAACGAAGGCCCGACGTGGTGCTGCTCGATCTTTCGATGCCCGGTCTCACGGGCTTCGACGTGATCGTTCGCATGCGTTCAGGCGACGGTGAGGCGTCGATTATTGCGGCCATGACCGGGCTGGGTTCCGACGAAGACAAGGCGCGCACCAGTGCCGCCGGGTTCGACGCGCATCTGACTAAGCCCGTGGAGTTGTCGGAACTCGAGGTTGTGTTTTCGATCGCGGGACAGCGGGTGCAAAGGTAGCCGCGTGTTTCTTGCGGGCCGGCCGAGCGGCTCGAGCCCGGTGCAGCCGACGCGGCAGATGTCTCGCACGGTGCGAACCGGGCGGTCTCGAAGATACGAATATTGCGTCGCGAGCGCTATCACACATTGTTATTCGCATTCCGTGCTGCTGAAACACGACATCGAGATATTGCTGCTACGACTAACAAACCAAATCAAAAAGTTGATACATTGCATTATGTAAATTCTCATATCCCTAAGATCAACTTCAACACCAAGCACCTCAACAACACCCCCGCCAAGCGCCTTTAAACAAAACGGCCCCAGATCCCGCCAGCGTACGAAGCGCGCCGTGCAAGTCGCCCGCCAGTGCGCGAGCGTCAAGCGACGCATCAGCATGCCGCAACGTATCGCGGATCATGAGAATCCACTAACCTTGTCGATGCAAAATCGCTACAAGGCGACCCGGCACCCGAAATATCGCTGCGTCCGTGACCGGGCTTCTCAACGTGTCGAGCGTCTTCATCTCATGCAAAACGACCTCCCGGAATCCCAGGCTGTTTGCAGTTCCATTACCCGCAGCGCCATCTTCGTCGTCGCGACGCTTAACGCCGGTGGCGAACATGCGGACACGGTGCGCGCGTTGTGCCCCGACATCGCGGCCCTCGTTCGCGCCGTCGGCACGCGCGTTCCATCCGGCAACCTCTCGTGCGTATGCGGCTTCGGCTCGGACGCATGGGACGCCCTGTTCGGCGCGCCGCGCCCGGCCGCACTTCACGCGTTTCGCGAAGTCGGCGAAGACGGGCGGCGCGCCGTGGGTACGCCGGGCGATATCTTGCTGCACATCCGTGCCGACCACATGGACCTTTGTTTCGAACTCGCCACGCTGTTGATCCGGCGGCTAGGCGACGCGGTCACGGTGGCCGACGAAGTGCATGGCTTTCGCTATTTCGATTTGCGCGACATGGTGGGCTTCGTCGACGGCACGGAAAATCCACGAGGCCGTGAAGCCTTCGATTACGCCATCATCGGCGATCTGGATCCCGCTTTCGCGGGCGGCAGCTACGTGATGGTGCAGAAATACCTGCACGACATGACGGCTTGGGATTCGCTTTCCGTCGAGGCTCAGGAACGCATTATCGGCCGCAAGAAACTCTCCGACGTCGAACTCGACGAAGCGGTCAAACCGTCGAGCTCACATAGTTCGCTCACGACAATAGAAAAGGACGGCAAAGAGCAAAAGATCCTGCGTCACAACATGGCGTTCGGCCGGCCCGGCGCGGGTGAGTTCGGAACCTACTTCATCGGCTACGCGAGCTCTCCCGAACCGATCGAACAGATGCTCGAAAACATGTTCGTCGGGCGGCCGCCCGGCAATTACGATCGGCTGCTCGACTACAGTCGCGCGGTCACCGGTGGCTTGTTCTTCGTTCCTTCCGCGCCGATGCTCGACGCGCTCGCGGACCGTCGACCGGCGGCTTGATGCTCAACCGGGGATTTCAGGCTCGACCAGCCGCGCCAATTGAATCAGCGACTCCTGCCACCCGAGGTAGCACATCTCCAGGGGAATGACTTCGGGTACGCCCTCTTGCACGATGGTGAGTTCGGTGCCGCACGACACCTGCCGCAAGGACACGGTGACCTGCATTTCGCCGGGCAGGTTCGCGTCGTCGAAGCGGTCCGTGTAGCGGATTTTCTCGAACGGCGCCAGTTCGAGGTACTCGCCGCCAAAGGAATGGCCGTGTCCGCTGCCGAAGTTGCGGAAGGACATCTTATGGGTTCCACCGACGATCGCTTCCATGTGGTGAACCTGGCAGGTAAATCCATAAGGTGGCAGCCATTTCGCGATGGCATCGGGTTCGAGGAAAGCGCGATAGACGCGTTCGGGCGTCGCGCGCAAGACGCGGTGAAGGTGAACGGTTCCGGTACTCATGGGTGTGTGCTCCGCTTTGACAGAAGAATTGAACATACCGCAACGACGATCGGGGCACGGCGATATCGACATCGTTTGGGTCGGGGAAAACCCTTTAGCTAAGGCTAGCGTTTCTTCGCGACCGCTTTAAGCACGACATTTCGTTTCGGTTATCCGTGCGGGCATAATCACCTTCCTTATTTCCTGTCCGAGACATGCATGCTTAGTCATACCGGCGGTCTCGTTCTTCTCGCCGCCCTGCTCCACGCCAGCTGGAACGCCATGCTCCACGGCAACCGCGACCGGTTCCTGTCCATCACGTGGATGAGCATCGCCATCGCGGTGGTCGCGACATTCGTCGTGATCTTTATGCCGTTGCCGTCGCGCGCGGCGTGGCCCTATATCGTCGCATCGGGACTCGTGCATATCGTCTACAACGTCAGTCTCGTGTGGGCGTATCGGCGTGGAGATTTGGCAGAAGCGTATCCGATTGCCCGCGGGTCGTCGCCGCTGCTCGTCACGCTCGGCGCCGCTCTCTTTGCGCATGAAGCGATCGGCGCGTTGCACGCTTTCGGCATCGCGCTGATATCGGCCGGCATCGTGGCGATCGCGCTGCAGGGACGCCGCGTGTCGCACACGAGCGTGCTGGCCGCGCTCGCGACCGGCGCGACGATTGCGCTCTATACCGTGATCGACGGCATTGGCGTGCGCTTATCCGGCGGCGAGGCGCTCGCATATACCGCCTGGATGTTCTTCTTCTATTGGCTGATGCCGGTGCTTTTTATCGCGGTGCATGGCGTCGGGGCGCTCTGCTCGCCAGTGCGGACGATGCCGGCAACCGTCGCATCGTCGCTCGGCGGCGGACTGGTGGCCATCGCGGCATACGGCATCGTGATCTGGGCGTTGCAGTCGGGCGCGATGGGCGCGGTGTCGGCGCTGCGCGAAACGAGCGTGGTGTTCGCGGTGCTGATCGGCCGGCTGTTTCTGCGAGAAAAGGTCAACGCGCGGCGGTGGATCGCATGTGTGATCGTCGCGGCCGGAGCCGTCTGCCTCGGGCTTTGACCATTGAGATATCGAGCACGGCGCAAGGCTTATCGGCTTGTTCAGCTTGACGAAACACCGTGCCCTTAAGGTTCGAATGCCGCAACGATCGCTTCGGCTCGAACTGCATGCTGCTGCGCGCCCATTCTTCCTGTGTCACCTCTTTATCCGAATGCACGGCGGTCCTCGTCTGCGAAGCGTTATGGCCAGAACGTTTTCCGCCAACGCCGACCCTCATAGCGTAGCGATCGGGCCGTTCGACAGATACCGAAAAACGTCGAAAAACGCGTCGGTGTGCGCCGGTTCTTTGCCTCTTTATCGAGGGCTAAAAGACCGGTTCGGCACCGCGCAACAGCGACTCAAACCCCTATCTCTAAAAGTTTTACGAAAAAACCGGAACCTCGAAATCGTGCGGATCCAAGTGTATGAAGTTACGACTTACTTTCCCAAAGGGGTAGTTTTTCCCAATTCTCAGGCATTCCTCTGATGATCCGTTTCTTGGCAGTGGCGTTCTTAAACTTCGTTCATTCGAACTTAATCGTCACTTTCAGCCATGAACTCCTCATCAACCCCCACCGACAGGAATAATCTCCTTGATCTAGCTAAGTCAGTAATTGCCGGAAAAGTCCTGCCGCGCAGAACGTTCCTCTCGATCGCCGCCGCCGCTGCCGGAAGCTTCGCCCTCGCCGCATGCGGCGGTGGCACCGAGGCTGACTTCGATTCCGCTGGTCGCGCCACGGCAAAAGCCGCACTGCCCCCTTCCGTGAATGGCGCATCGATTCCGCCGCAGACATCGCTCGTCGATTCGAACGGCGCCACATGGACGCTGGTCAGTGGCGTGGTCTACAAGAACGGCGCGCCCGCACTCAATACGCATAGCGTCACGCTGCTGCTCTGGCTCAATGGCAAGATCTATCACTGCGGCACGAACCACCAGTTCTATTGCTGGGACGCGAACGCATGGACCAAGTGCAGCGATCCGCAAGACGGCGAGACCGTTCCCCCGCTTCCGTCCATCACGGACCGCGACAACGCATGCTGGACCGTCGCCAATGGCGTGATCTACAAGAACGGTTCGAAGGCCGGTAACACGCACTCGGTCACACTGCTCCTGTGGCTCAACGCCACGATTTACCATTGCGGTTCGAACAACCAGTTCTATCGGTGGGAAGACAACGCCTGGTCCAAGTGCGCCGATCCGCGCACCGGAACGCCCGCAAAGCCGGGCAAGCGCCTCTTTTACGGCATCAACGGTCATATGGCCTACAACAGCGGCATCTACAGCACCGTGCCGGTCGCGACTCAACTCGCTTTGCTGAAGGACCTGGGCGCAACGGTTTATCGTTGTGACGTAGCAGGCGCCGGCATGTCGCAACTGCTCGCCGACGCGCTGCGCGGCGAGTTCAAGGATAGCGGTGTCGTCATCATGCCGGTGCTCAATCCGCGTTCCGCGCACTGGGATCCGAACAGTTCGGAATCCGATGCCTACACGCTCGGCTACAAACTCGGCGTGGACTGCGCGACGGTGCTGAAGGGCCTCGTCACGCATATCGAATGCGGCAATGAACTCGATTCGGTCGGCATCAAGATCGGCGGCAACGGCAGTCAGTTTCAGGACTGGAGCCCGACGCTGTGGCCGTCGTATCGCGGCGTGCAGCGCGGCATGATCGACGGTGTGAAGGCGATCGACCCGAGCATCCAGTGCGGCATCAACATCGGCATTCCGCTTGCTTACGCTGCGTTGCAGATGCTGTGGAACGGCATCACGCCGGACGGCACGGCGACCGGCAAGTCAGGTGCGGCGTCGCTGCGCTGGGATTACACTTCATGTCACTGGTATAAGAGCTACTACAATATTCAGGCAGCAGGTCCGAAGGCAAATATCGACGTGTTGCAGATCCTTAAGGATTCGTTCGGCAAGCCGATATGGATCACGGAATTCGGCTGGTCGGGCGCGGCGGACACACCGGATTCGGCGGCGACGTATCTGACGAAGGCGCTCACGCAGTACAGGTCGATCAAGGACCAATACAACATCGAGTCGATTCAGATGTACTGCATCATCGACAAAGCCTACGGCCTGATTCAGGCCGACGGTGTGACGAAACTCCCCGCGTATGCGGCGTACAAGACCTTCGTGGCGCAGAATCCCGTGTGACGTTCAGTGATCCGAAACGCAGAAGCCGTTAAGGTAATCAATCGAGAGGTGGTGAAATGGGTTCGATAAGCATTGCACATTGGGCGATCGTTCTTCTGATGGTCGCGCTGGTGTTCGGCACGAAGAAGTTGCGCAACATGGGCGGCGATCTGGGCGGCGCGATCAAGGATTTCAAGGCCGGCGTGAAGGACGGCGACGCCGGATCGGCGAGCACTGCGCGAAACGTGCCCGATCGGGCGCGTTGAACGGACCGCATGATGCCGACAAGCCTTTCCAGGCAAGCGGACTGCCCGCACGGGTTATCGCCGACGCACTGGCGCGCGGCGGTGCGCAGCGGGAACCGGGCGCTGCGGCACGCTCTGCAGGAGGTCTCCCGTCAGGACGGACCGGGTCCCGAGACGAACGATCATTGCCGCAGGACGCAGCGTTACGTGCGCCGTCTGGCGCAAGCGGTGAAGGATCATCCACGCTTTGCCGAGCGTCTCGCGGGCGATGCGATCGAATTGATTTGCGCGGGTGCGCGACATCACGACATCGGCAAGTCGGCGATACCCGCTCATATTCTGCTGAAGCCGGGAAAGTTGACGCCAGCGGAATACGAAACGATGAAACGGCATCCCGCGATCGGACGCGATATCGTCGACCGTGCGCAGGCGCTTCAGGGCGCACACAACGCGTTTCTGCGCTATGTCCGGGAGATCGCGTATTGCCACCATGAGCGCTGGGACGGAAGCGGCTATCCGCGCGGCCTGGCCCACGACGCCATTCCCCTTTCGGCGCGGCTGATGGCGATCGCCGATGTCTACGATGCCATCGTGAGCCGCCGCGTTTATAAAGATCCGCACAGCCATCAGGAGGCTGCGCGGTTGATCGCCGATGGACGCGGGCGACATTTCGATCCCGATCTCGCGGACGCGTTTCGCCTCGTCGCGGACGATTTTCTTGCGATCTCGTGCGGCGGAAAGATCGGTGGGCGGGCCGCTTGAGCGAGCCGATGCAAGCGTTTTGCAGACATGCCACACTGCTGTCCTACGGTTTTTCTTTACTGATCGAGGACACCGCCATGCAACGCGAAGCATTCACCCGCGCCCTCGCCGACGAGGGCTTCCCCGAGGCGGTCGTCGTTACGCGCGAGGCCGGCGTAATGGACGATCACACGCATTCCTTCGAAGCTAAAGCGCTTGTGCTTGCCGGGGAGATTTATATTCGCGTCGGCGACGAGGAGCGTTTGTACGGGGTGGGGGATGTGTTTCATCTTCCCGCCGGCGTGGCGCACGCCGAGCGGTATGGGGCGGAGGGGGTACGGTATCTTGTTGGACGGAGGTGATTCAATGGGTTTGCAGTTTGCTAACGCCCTATGCTTTTGCTTGCTTCGGCTTCTGGGGAACTTGCTTTCGTGTAGGTCTATTAGCGCGAAAGCAAGTTCCCAGAAACTACCGGCAAACAAAAGCAAAAAGCGCCAGCAACCCACGGGCAAGCGGAAAGCTTCTGCTAAGCAGGCTCGCCAGCAGGCGCCTCCCCCGGCGCATCCAGCCCAAGCACAGTAACCCCCACATCCACGCGATGCGATCCACCACCAAGTATCAGCCCTCTCAACAGCGACACATCACTGTAATCGCGACCAATCGCAAGCGTGATGTGATCGAGATCCGCGAGGACATCGTTGGTCGGATCGAGATCGATCCAGCCGCTGCCCGGGCAAAACACCGACACCCACGCATGCGACGCGTCCGCGCCAATCAGCTTGACCTGTCCCGGCGGCGGATCGTTACGCAGATAACCGCTGACATAGCGCGCAGGCAACCCGAGCGCCCGCATGCAGCCGATCATCACCTGCGCGAAATCCTGGCACACGCCGCTCTTCAAATCGAACGCCTGATGCGCGGGCGTATCGTAGGACGTTGAAAGCGGGCGATACGCAAAGTCCGCATGAATGCGATGCATCAGGTCGATCGCGCCCTCGGCAAGCGGACGCCCGGCCGGAAAACTCGCCGCGCCATATTCCTTCAGTTCCTGCCTGAGCCCGATATTCGGCGACGCAAAGCAGAATTCCGTCTCCGGCAAAAACGGTGCGCCTGCGCAGAACCGCGTGCTCGCCGCGACGGTTTCCCAGGCAGGCGTCGCGGCGGGATCGAGCGAAGCCCAGCGCGGCGTGAGTTCCACGGTCGTCTCGCTTAACATTTGCAGCGAGCGATGCGGCGACTCCAGCGAAAAGTACAGGACGTCGTTGCCGAACGCATCGACGCGGCTGTTGATATACGACGGCGCAGGCTCGATGCTCTCCTCATGCACGATCACTCGCTGCCACGCGGTGTTCTGCGGACGAATGGTCGCGAGATGCTGCGCGGTCTCGACAAAAGTCGAATAGCGATAAGTGGTCCGGTGCGAGACCGACAGCACGGCCTTTTCTATCGTCACGACGACACCTGCAGCGATTGCGTCTTCGCGTGGCTGAAAAAGCGCGCGCTGATCTCGAACGCCGCCGCGCTCACATGGCTTTCGAGTTCGTCGCACACGCCGATGAGTTCGGTGTAGAGGCCGTTTTCGTCGGTGGTGCAGAGGCGTTCGAGTCCGCGCAGCGACGCGGCAAGACGCATCGCCTCGCTGAAATCGCTGTGCGCGGCGCGCCCGGCTCCCTGCGATATCTCCGCGAGTTTCGAGCACAACCGCCGATAAACGCCGTAAAGACCGCGCGGATTGGTCGGCTCGACCACCAGCAAGTCGATCAGCGGCGGCACCTCGAAGCGCCCCGGATACAGCGCGCGGTAGGTCAGCGTGCTGTCGAAGAGTTGCAGCAGCAAATCGAATGCGGCGGGCGTCGAAATCTGCCCGTGCTTCGCCGCCGTGCGCAGGTACGCGGCCATCGTCGCGACACGTTCGATATGGCGTCCCGCGAACACGAGCCGCCACGCTTCGTCGCGTGTCATGCGGTCGCCTTGCGCGCCGCTGATCGCCTGCAATTGATTGGCGAGCGTCTCAAGCGTGCGCGTGAGCAGCACGCGGTCGTAGCGTTCGACGCCGCGCGCCGGCTGCAATGCGGCGATCGCCACGCGGAAATCGTTGCGCGCCGCGAGCACGGTGCGCCAGTGATCGGTTGAGAGCCGTCCGCGAATTTCGCCGCTCGCGCGCGCCTGGCTCGCAAGATTCTGTCCGACGCTCGCGGCCCCGCTGCTCTCGCCCAGGTTCGCCACCAGCATCCGTTCGAGCGACGCCGCCGTGTAGCCGCTCCGCGGTGCGCCGGGCGGCAGCAAGCCCGACTGCAACGCGAGATCGACCATCGTGTCGAGCGTGCCTTCGGCGTCGTTGCTTTCCAGCGACGAGAGAATCACGCGCACCAGCCGCACGTTGTTCTCCGCGCGCTCGCCGTAGCGCCCGGCCCAGAACAAATTCTCCGCCGCGCGGCTCGACACCGTGCGGTGTTTGCGCACGAGGTCGGCGGGCGTCATCGGCGTGGGCAGGAGCGAGAACGTGGAGCTCGGCTGGCTCGACAGCACCCACGTGTCCACGCTGCTGCTGCCGTATTGCATCGATACCGACGGCTGACGCTCGCCGCCGAGGCGCGTGAATCCGCCCGGCATCACCGACCAGCCGCCTTCCATATCGGCGATCGCGTAGACGCGCAGCACGCACGAGCGCCCCGCGATCGTGCTTTCTTCATAGCGCGGCGCGTGCGAGCCGGGAAACAGTTCCTGAACCGTGAACGCGTCCGGCATCGCCTCGATGCGCGTCTTCCAGTTGGCGAGTTTCTGCACGCCGTCGCCGAAGCCGCGCGGGCTGCGCCCGTTCATGTCGATGCCAGGCCAGGTAGGAATGACGAACGCTTCGTCGAGTGTCTTGAGCGCCGACTCGCGCGCGGCTTTTTCGCCGCACCACCACGTCGGCACGCTCGCGAGTTCCAGCCGTTCGCCGAGCAGCGAGTGAGAAATGGCCGGCAAAAAACCATGCAGCGCCGGCGATTCGACGAATCCCGAACCCGGCACGTTCGACACCATGACGTTACCCGCGCGCATCACCTGCAATAGACCCGGCACGCCGATACTCGAATCGGCGCGCAGTTCGACGGGATCGCAAAATGCATCGTCGAGACGGCGCAGCAGTACATGCACGCGTTCGAGGCCCGCGAAGGTCTTGAGAAAAAGCTTGTCGTCGCGCACCGTCAGGTCCTTGCCTTCGACCAGCGTCACGCCGAGATAACGCGCGAGAAACGCATGTTCGAAGAAGGTTTCGCTGAACGGTCCGGGCGTGAGCAGCGCGATATGCGGCGAGCCTTCTTCGCCCTGCATCACCGCGCGGCCGCCCTGCACCAGCGAAGCGACGAGCCGCGAATAGAACGGCGCGAGCCGCTGCACGCGCATCGAGCGGAACGGATCGGCGAATACGCCAGAGACGATCAGCCGGTTCTCCAGCGCATAGCCGAGCCCCGAAGGCGCCTCCGTGCGATGCGCCATGATGGCCCACGCGCCGCTCGGCTCGCGCGCGAGATCGACGGCGACGAGTTGCAGATATTGGCCGCCGGGCGGCGTAAAACCTTTCACCGAACGCAGATAACCCGGATGCCCGAACACGAGCGCGGGCGGCAGAAAGCCGTCGTGCAGCAGCGTCTGCGGGCCGTAGACGTCCTTCACGATCGCATTGAGCAGCTTCGCGCGCTGCTTCACGGCGCGCTCCAGCACCGTCCACTCGGCCTCGTCGATGATGAACGGCAGCAGGTCGAGCGCCCACGGACGCGGCTCGCCGTTATCCGCGTAGACGTTGTAGCTGATGTCGTTGTCGCGCACCTGCTGCGCGACCGACTCGACCGCGTGATCGAGCCCGGCGATCCCCTCGTCGCCCAGCAGGTCGAAGAACTGCCGCCAGGTGTCGCGAAGGTGGCCGGACTCGTCGCGAAGTTCGTCCCAGTGCCCTTCCCTCACCGGAAGCGCACGCAATGGCGACGACACCTTCGCGCGGTCCGCGACTTCTTCGAAAGGGAGTGAGGTTTGAACGGCCAAGTTTGACTTTGCTGGTGATGGAAACCGTCGCGGCGAAATCAGCGCCTCAGGCGCAGATCGAGCGTGAACGGAAATTCGAGGCTGCGCGCGGGCGCGCCGACGTCCATGCGGCCGGGCGTATGTCCGGTCTTGAAGAAGCGCGCGCGCCGCCGGCTCTCCGCCTCGTAGGCATTGACCGGGAACGTCGCATAGTTGCGCCCGCCTGGATGCGACACATGATACCGGCATCCGCCGATGGAACGGTTGCTCCATGTATCGACGATATCGAACGTGAGCGGCGCATCCACGCCGATCGACGGATGCAGCGCCGACGATTGATCCCACGCGCGAAAGCGCACGCCCGCGACATGTTCGCTCGCGCGGCCGGTCGGCTGAAGCGGCAGCGGAACGCCGTTGACGGTCACGACGTGGCGGTTGTCGTTAAGCCCGAGCACATGCACTTCGAGCCGTTCCACCGACGAATCCACGTAACGCACCGTGCCGCCCGCAGAGCCTTCCTCGCCCATCACGTGCCACGGTTCGAGCGCGTTCCTGACCGTCAATTCGATGCCGTTCGCGAGCACCGTGCCGACCAGCGGGAAGCGGAACTCGAAATGCGGCGCGAACCATTCGGCATCGAACGCAAAGCCGGCCTGATTCAGATCGGCGATCACGTCGTCGAAATCCATGCGGATGAAGTTACCGAGCAGGAAACGGTCGTGCAGTTCCGTGCCCCAGCGCGTGAGGCGCGTCGTGTACGGCTTCTCCCAGAATCGCGCGACGAGCGTGCGCAGCAGCAGTTGCTGCACGAGACTCATGCGTGCGTGCGGCGGCATTTCGAACCCGCGCAGTTCGAGCAAACCGAGGCGGCCGGTCGGACCATCGGGCGAATAAAGCTTGTCGATGCAGAACTCGGCGCGGTGCGTGTTGCCGGTTACGTCAATCAGCAAGTTGCGCAGCGTACGGTCGATCAGCCACGGCGCAATCTTCGCGCTGTCCCGGCCGCCCAGCAAATCGAGTTGCCGTTGCAGTTCGTTGAACGCGATTTCCAGTTCGTAGAGCTGGTCGTTGCGCGCTTCGTCGACGCGCGGCGCCTGGCTCGTCGGCCCGAGAAAGAGACCCGAGAACAGATACGACAGCGACGGATGGTTGATGAAATACGCAATGAGACTCGCGAGCAGATCCGGACGCCGCAGGAACGGACTGTCGGCGGGCGTCGCGCCGCCGAGCACGAAGTGGTTGCCGCCGCCGGTGCCGGTGTGGCGGCCGTCGGTCATGAACTTCTCGGTGCTCAGATACGTTTCGTGCGCCGACTGATACAGATACTCGGTGTGATCGACGAGTTGGTCCCAGCTTGCCGCCGGATGAATGTTCACCTCGATCACGCCCGGGTCCGGCGTCACCTGCAGCATCTTGAGGCGCACGTCGCGCGGCGGCGGATAACCTTCGACGATCACCTTCATGCCGAGGTCTTTCGCACTCGATTCGACGGCGGCGAGCAGATCGAGATAATCGTCGAGTTCGGTGAGCGGCGGCATGAAGACGTGCAGCAGGCTCTGGCCGCTGCCGAACGCCTCGGCTTCCACTTTCGGTCCGGCGGCGCGCGCCGGATCGCGCGTTTCGACGCACAGCGCCGTGCGGCGGATCCACGCAGCGGATTCGCCTCGCACGGGCGCGCGGTTTTGCGATGCGAGGTCGGCAGATTCAGCCGCGTCGCCCGGTGCGCGCGCGGCCGTTTCGGTTCCGCCCACGCCGGTCCAACCCGCTGCGGCGTGCGTTCCGGGCACGCTCCCCGCTAGCGTTCCACCGCCATATTGCTGGCGCAATTCCGCCGCCGATCGCAACGGCGTGGGCGGCGCGAACGGATCGTGCGGATGTTGATACGGATAATCGCCCTTGCTCACCCACGGCAGCGATTCGAGCGGCAGCCGATAACCCATCGGCGAGTCGCCGGGAATCAGATACATGCGGTCGTCGCGGAAGAACCACGGGCCGCTCACCCAGCGCGGCGACTGCATCGGCACGTCGCGTTCGCGCGTGATCGGCAGCACGTAGCCCGTCACCTTCGACAACCCCGCGTCGAACACGCGCCGCAAACGCACGCGCTCCAGTTCGTCGTCCAGTTCGGACTCGAACGGATCGACGTTTACCGGCAAGCGGCGCTCGCGCCACAAATAGTAGAACGTGTCCTCGTAACCCGGCTGAATGTGTTTCGTATCGAGCGCGAGTTTTTCCGTCAGATGCGTGATGAAGCGATGCGCGTCGTCCGGCGTGTACGCGCCGGGATCGCGCTCATCGGCGAAAAGCGCCGGGTCGGACCAGACCGGCTCGCCATCCGCGCGCCAGTACAAGGACATCGCCCAGCGCGGCAGTTGCTCGCCCGGATACCACTTGCCCTGCCCGATATGCAAAAAGCCGCCAACGCCGTAGCGCGCGCGCAGCTTGTCCATCAGTCCGACCGCGTAGCCGCGCTTGGTCGGCCCGAGCGCATCGGTATTCCATTCGGCTGCATCGCGGTCGCCCACGGCGACGAAGGTCGGCTCGCCGCCCATCGTCAGGCGCACGTCCATCGCGTCGAGCCGCTCGTCCACAAGCGCGCCCATCGCCTGAACTTCGGCCCATGTTTCTTCGGTGTACGGCTTCGTCACGCGCGGCGTTTCCAGCACGCGCTGCACCGACATCAGATGCTCGAATTCAACCTCGCTTTCATCGACCGCACCCGAAATCGGCGCGGCGCTGCCCGGTTCCGGCGTACACGCAACCGGAATGTGGCCCTCGCCCGCGAGCAATCCCGAAGTCGGATCGAAGCCGATCCAGCCCGCGCCCGGCAAATAGACTTCGCACCACGCGTGGAGATCGGTGAAGTCGGTTTCCGCGCCGCTCGGACCGTCGAGCGAGCGTAGATCTGGCTTCAACTGGATCAGGTAGCCCGACACGAAACGCGCCGCGAGTCCGAGTTGGCGCAGCGCTTCGACGAGCAGCCAGCTCGTGTCGCGGCACGAGCCGAGCGCTTTCTCAAGCGTCTCCTCGGGCGTCTGCACGCCCGGCTCCATGCGGATGATGTAGGCGATTTCCCGCTGCAGCCGCTGATTCAGCGCGACGAGAAAATTGGTGGTGCCCATCGGCGTAAGGTCGATGCTCTCGACGAACGCTTTGAAACGCGGCGTCATTTCGCGCTTCACGAGATAAGGCGCGAGTTCCTCCGCGACATGCGGTTCATACTTGAACGGAAACTCTTCGGCGCTCGGTTCGAGGAAGAAGTCGAACGGGTTGTACACCGCCATTTCAACGACAAGATCGATCGTGATCTTGAACTCGCGGGTCTTCTCCGGAAACACGAGCCGGGCCTGATAGTTCGCGAACGCGTCCTGCTGCCAGTTGATGAAGTGTTCGGCCGGCTCGATCCGCATGGAGTACGAGAGGATCGGCGTGCGGCAATGTGGTGCAGGCCGCAAGCGGAGAACTTGCGGACCGAGCGCCACGAGGCGGTCATAACGGTAGTGCGTGATGTGGTTCAGCGCGACTCGGATCGACACACCTGACTCCTTCAACGAATAAGATCATTGGCAACGATGCCGTTGCCGTCTTCGCGGATTGTACGTGCCATCAGGCAGCGGACAATTTAGCGACTGAATAAAGTCGCCGGCAATGTCGCGCCGTCGACACTCCAAGGCACGTCACTTGCTGTCTGCTTCCGATGCGCCACGTTTCGTTCCGCCCCCATCCAACTGTCTACCATGAAAACATTTCACTGCGATCGCTGCCAACAACACGTTTTCTTCGAAAACGTGAAATGCGAGTCCTGCGCCGCGCTGCTGGGCTACGTGCCCGAGCTCGGAGAGGTATGCGCGTTCGAGCCGGCCGACGAGGGCCTGTGGAGTAATCTCCACAAGTCGGCGGGGGGCGCGCTATACAAGCAATGCAACAACTACGCGCTGGAAAACGTGTGCAACTGGATGCTGCCCGCCGATTCGCCCGACGTCCTGTGTCCCGCGTGCAGCCTCGGCCACACGATCCCGAATCTGTCCGTGCCCGAGAACCGCGTGTACTGGTATCGGCTTGAAACCGCCAAGCGGCGTCTGCTCTACGCGCTCGCCGCGCTCGGCCTTCACGTTGAATCGCGCAAGACCAATCCCGAAGGCGGCCTCCAGTTCGAGCTTCTCGAAGACAGCGGCGTCGGCGAGAAGGTGCTGACGGGACACGACAACGGCCTCATCACGATGAACATCGCGGAAGCCGACGACGCGCATCGCGAGAAAGTTCGCAAGGAGATGGGCGAGCCTTATCGCACCTTGCTGGGGCATTTCCGGCATGAAATCGGACACTACTATTTCGACCGCCTTGTTACCGGTACAGAATGGGAAGAGCCGTTTCGCGAACTCTTCGGCGACGAGCGCGCCGATTATGGCGAAGCGCTGAAGGCTCACTATGAATCCGGTCCGCCCGCCGATTGGGACCTCTCCTACGTGAGCGCCTACGCGACGACTCATCCGTGGGAAGACTGGGCCGAGACCTGGGCGCATTACCTTCACATCGTCGATACGATCGATACCGCCGCCGCCTGCGGCCTCGAACTCAAGCCCGACGCTAAGAACGAGCCGACGCTGACCGACAGTTCGCCGATCGAAAGCGAGAGCTTCGATAACCTGATGAAGCGCTGGTTTCCGCTGACCTATGCGCTCAACAGCCTGAATCGCAGCCTCGGCCTCGCCGATGCTTATCCGTTCACGCTCGCGCCGAAGGTGATCGAGAAGCTGCGCTTTGTTCATAAGGTCATCGCCCACGCGGGAGCGACATCGCACGAACCGATGCCGAAGCAGATCAGCGATCCCGAGGACGCGTTGAACAACCCGCAAACTTCCGCGCCCGAGCCAACTGCGGTCGAACCAACCGCGTCTGAGCCGACTGCGTCTGAGCCGACCGCGTCCGGTGGAACAGCTATTGCTTCGTAATAGCAGCGCAGCAAACAACAGCGGCTGCTGACTTTCTGATCGTTCCAATGCTGTATCACCGAAATAAGGTCCTTTGATGAGACTTCGCGTTGGATACGAACTGGTTTTTGAGTGTCCGCAACCCACTCCGATGTTGCTGATGCTGAACACGCACTTCTCGCGCGCGCAGGACATGGTCGTGCCGGACCACATTTACACGGACCCGCATGTCCCGCTCACGCAGTATCAGGATTCGTTCGGCAACCTGTGTACGCGCATGACCGCACCGCCGGGCATCCTGACGCTGTCGGCGCGAGGCGTCTTCGAGGTGCCTCCGCACCACGAAGTGCCCGAAACGAACGGTTATCAGCACAGCATCGAGGAACTGCCCGACGAGTGCATGATGTTCATGCTCGGCAGTCGCTACTGCGAAACCGATCTCCTTTCGAACGCCGCGTGGCAGATGTTCGGCCATACACCGCTCGGGCGCGCTCGCGTGCAGGCAATCTGCGATTTCGTGCATAACCACATCCGCTTCGACTACAACTGTGCACGGCCGACCAAAACCGCCTGGGAAACGTTCCAGGACGGCGCGGGCGTGTGTCGCGACTACGCGCATCTCGCCGTCGCGCTCTGCCGCGCGATGAACATTCCGGCGCGCTACTGCACGGGCTACATCAGCGATGTCGGTCTTCCTCCGCCCTACGCGCCGATGGACTTCTGCGCGTGGTTCGAGGTCTACCTCGGCAACACATGGCAGACCTTCGATCCGCGCAACAACGCGCCGCGCACCGGCCGCATCCTGATGGCGCGCGGCCGCGATGCCGCCGACGTCGCCATCAGCAATACGTTCGGCACATCGCTGCTGAACCGGTTTCTGGTGATCTGCGAGCCGGATTACTGAGCTACGCGGCCGGCGGGACCGGCTGCGCGGGTTCTTCCATCGGCGCCATCGGCGCCATTGGTTGCATCGGCTGCAGGGTTTGCGTCTGGCCGTCCTGCGTTTGCGTGGCGGCGTCTTTGGGCGCGAGCGGCACCAGAAAATCGCGGCTGATCCGGCCCGCGAGATCGTTCACGCGCGCGAGGAAGCTGACCAGATACGCGTGAAGCCCGCTCTTCATGATGTCCTGGATCCTGCCCTGCGCCAGTTCTTCGCACAGTTCGACCGCGAGCCGCGAAGTCTCGCTGCTGCGCCCGTTCATCACGCGCCCGATCAACTGCTGCACCTCCGCGATACTCGCCGCGAGCGAACGCGGCCAGTCGCCGTAAAGAATCAGGAGGCCCGCGACGCGCTCCGGCGTAATCACATCGCGATACACCTTCCGGTACACCTCGAAGCCCGATACCGAACGCAACACCGCGGTCCAGTGGTAGTAATCGAACGGCTGAGCGGAGGTATCGGCGCGCTGCTCCAGCATCTCGAACTTCACGTCGAGAATACGCGCGGTGTTATCGGCGCGTTCGATGAACGTGCCGAGCCGCATGAACCAGAACGCGTCGTCCTTCACCAGCGTGCCGAGCTGTACGCCACGCGACAAATGCGAGCGGAACTTGACCCATTCGAGAAACTCGTAGGGATCGCGCTCCAGCACGCCATCGGCAAGCAGCCGCTGCGCGTCGAGCCACGTCGTGTTCAGGCTCTCCCACAACTCGCTGTTGGTTGAACTGCGCACGGCGCGCACGTTCTCGCGCGCGGCGCGAAGGCAACTCATGATCGACGACGGATTCGACAGATCGCGCGCCATGAAGTCGATCACGTCGCGGTTTTTCATGCCCTGATGGCCGGCGGCGTAATCGCCGGAAAGCTCGGAAATCGACAGCATCGCGCGCCAGCCCAGTTCCGCGTATTCGTCGGATTGGGGCAACAGCGACAACTGGTAGTTCGCATCGAGCATCCGGGCGGTGTTTTCGGCGCGCTCGGTATAGCGCGCCATCCAGAAGAGATGATCGGCGGTACGGCTCAGCATGGGTGCTCCGGTCCTCTTGTTCGACTCTCGTTGAATGTTCCGACGTGTCCGTCAGCGTGTCCTTCGGCGTGTTCGCTCAACTCGTTCTTGTCAGCGTTCAAGTACCCAGGTGTCCTTCGTGCCGCCGCCCTGCGATGAATTCACGACTAGCGACCCTTCGCGCAACGCCACGCGCGTGAGTCCGCCCGGCACCATCCGAACATCGTTACCGGATAGCACGAACGGCCGCAAGTCGATATGACGCGGCGCGATGCCCGCCTCGACGTAAGTCGGGCAGGTGGACAGCGCGAGCGTCGGCTGGGCGATGTATTTGTCGGGATTGGCGATGAGCGCCGCGCGGAACGCCTCGATCTCCGCCTTGGTCGACGCCGGGCCGACGAGCATGCCGTAGCCGCCCGCGCCGTGCGTTTCCTTCACGACGAGTTCTGGCAGCCGGTCGAGCACCTGCTTCAGGTCGTCGGGCTTGCGGCACATGAAGGTCGGCACGTTGTTGAGGATCGGCTCCTCGCCGAGATAGAAGCGCACCATGTCGGGCACGTAGGGATAGACCGATTTGTCGTCGGCGATACCAGTGCCGACCGCATTGCAGAGCGACACCTTGCCCGCGCGATACGCCGCGATCAGTCCCGGCACGCCGAGTGTCGAGTCGGAGCGGAACACGTTCGGATCGAGGAAGTCGTCGTCGAGACGGCGGTAGATCACGTCGACGCGCTGCGGCCCTTGCGTGGTGCGCATGTACACATGGTCGTTATCGACGAAGAGATCCTGCCCTTCGACCAGTTCGACGCCCATCTGCTGCGCGAGAAACGCGTGCTCGAAGTAGGCCGAGTTGTACATGCCCGGCGTCAGCACGACGATCCCGGGGTTATCGACACCATCCGGCGCCGCGGCGCGCAAGGTATCGAGCAGCAAGTCCGGGTAATGCGCGACTGGCGCGACGCGGTTGCGCGCGAACAGGTCCGGGAAGAGGCGCATCATCATCTTGCGGTTTTCGAGCATGTACGACACGCCCGACGGCACGCGCAGGTTGTCCTCCAGCACGTAGAACTCGCCCTGCCCGGCGCGCACGATATCGATACCCGCGATATGCGCGTAGATATTGCGCACGACGTTGACGCCCTTCATCTCCGGGCGGTATTGCGCGTTGTTCAGAATCTGCTCGGCCGGGATGATGCCCGCGCGGATGATGTCCTGGTCGTGATAGACATCGTGAATGAACCGGTTGAGCGCGTTCACCCGCTGTCGCAGGCCGCGCTCCAGCGCCTTCCATTCGGCGCTCGGGAAGATGCGCGGGATCACGTCGAACGGAATGGTGCGCTCGGCATCGACGCCGGGTTCGTCCTTCGCGCCGTACACGGCAAACGTGATGCCGACGCGGCGAAAGTTCAGGTCCGCTTCCGCGCGCTTGTTGCGGATCTGCTGCTCGCTCTGCGTGGCAAGCCAGCTCATGAACTCCAGGTAGTGCTTGCGCGGATCGCCCGCACCGCTGAACGCCGCCGGCGACACGCCGCTTGCCTGCAGTTCGGCGCGCTCGAACATTTCATTGAAGAAAGCTTGCGTCATAAACCCGTCGTCCATGTGAAGTGCATGCCGGGCTCGACCCCGGCTTTTTTGTGCGTGCGTTCGCTGCTTGCGATGCGGCCGCATGGAGTCGACACACGCGCGAGCGCTACCCGCATCGATACGCGATGCGGTCATTCTCCGCTCGCGCGGCCAGCGCGAACGTGCGATGCGCAACGCCTGAATTTCTCCCGACGCGCACCCGCGAAAAGTGAACGGGTTAGTTAAAGCAACAAGTACGCCAAGTTGCGCCACAACGCATCGGGATTGTCCGGGACGCGCGTTCCTCAGCGCGGAGCGTACAAGGGACATATGACACTACATAATGAAGCCGCGGCAAGAGGACAAAACCCGAACGCATTATTGGCGTACACGCACCAATGCTGGGCATGATCGGCGCACGGTCGCACGGTTTAGGGCAGTCGCAGAAAAGAGGGAAGCGGCCGGTCACAATCCGCAGGCATGATGCATGGGCGCGTTTCTCGGGACAAAACCGCGCCCGCGCGAATTTTGCCCGTGTAGCCTGTGCGCCCAGACCGCGTCGCATCGCGGGCCTCAATCGCAGACTCACTTAGAACAAGAAGGATTCGAACACATGAGCTTCGTGCACTTTATCGGCGGGGAAAAAGGCGGCGTGGGTAAATCGCTCGTCGCCCGCGTGCTCGCGCAGTATTTCATCGATCGCAATCTGCCCTTTCTGGGCTTCGACACCGACCGGTCCCACGGCGCGCTCTTGCGCTACTACGCGGGTTTCGCCGCGCCCGCCACGCTCGACGGCCACGACAGTCTCGACCCGATCATCGAACATGCGCTCGAACAGCCCGGCCGCCGCATCTTGGTCGATCTCGCGGCGCAGACCCAGCAGTCGGTCTCCAAGTGGTTCGACGACGCCGACGTGCTCGGCATCGCGCAGGAAAGCGGCATCGCGCTGACGTGGTGGCACGTCATGGATGCGGGCCGCGATTCGGTCGATCTGCTGCGCCAATGGCTCGACCAGTTCGGCGGCAAGTTGCGGCTCGTGATCGTGCTGAACGAGATTCGCGGCGACCGTTTCGAATTGCTGGAAGCCTCGGGTGAACGACAGCGCGCGGAAGCGCTGGGCGCGAGCATTGTTTCGCTGCGCCATCTCCCCGACGGCACGATGCAGAAAATCGATCAGAGCAATTCCAGCTTCTGGGCCGCCGCGCATCATCCGGATCGTGCGACCACCGGCCTCGGCATGCTGGAACGCCAGCGCGTGAAGGTCTGGCTCAATCGTGTATACGATCAGATCGACAAGGTCGCGCCGTAGGTTTTCCCGTCACGCGCGCGGACTCATTTCGGGTCCGGCGTGAATCTGACCGCTGCGCCATCTCGACGCCAGCATCCCGTCACGGTCTGAGCAATACACTGAGCCTCGTCGTGTTTCGCGCTCGACGAGCGCGGATCACGCCCATTTCCCACCGCTCAGGAGCTCACCATGAAGACATTGATCCGTGCCGTAGTCGTCGCCCTAGCCGTCTCGCCGATCGTCGCGATGGCGCAGTCCGACGAACAACCCGTGACGCGGGCTGAAGTTCGCGGCGATCTCATCCAGTTGGAAAAGGCGGGCTACGAGCCGGCCGAGCGCGACGCGCAATATCCGAGCAAGCTCCAGGCCGCCGAATCCAAGGTGCAATCCGAGAACATGGCGGCCAAGCCGGGCATGACGAGCTACGGACCGTCGGCGGAAGGAACGTCGAATTCCGGTCCGGCTGCATCGGGTAACTAGCGTTAAGTTTCGCCTTCGTTTCCCTGCAAATCTTGCCCCGCTCCGAGCCCGCGCGCATTCCCGGTTGAACCGACCGGACCCGCGCGCTCGATGAGCACCGCGCATTTCGTCCTTTCCTGACCGTTCTGCCATTTTCGCGTCATGTTGGCGTTGGCACCGGCACACTAAGATGGTGTCCGGCTCGCGCGAGACTCGGAGGATTCAATTTCCCTCGCGCGGTCATCGTCAGCGGACCGCAGCCATTGCGCACCCGCGCCCGACGATTCCCCGAGTTTTCCGAACACTGGCGAAGCGGCCCGATCCGGCTTCGCCGGTCCCTTATCGCCGGATGCATCGAGCACGCCTGAATGTGGATAGTCAACGTTGCGCTCAAGAGGCCATACACGTTCATCGTGATGGCGATCATGATTCTTCTGGCAACGCCTTTCGTGTTGCTGACCACGCCTGTCGATGTGCTGCCGGATATCAACATTCCGGTCGTCAGCATCATCTGGAATTACACCGGGCTTTCGTCGGAGGACATGGCGAACCGGATCACGTCGGTCAATGAGCGCAGCCTCACGACGACCGTCAACGACATCGAACATATCGAGTCGCAGTCGCTGCCCGGCATCGCGATCATCAAGCTGTTCCTGCAGCCAACCGCCAACATACAAACGGCGATCGCGCAGACCGTCGCCGTCGAACAGGCGCAGTTAAAGCAGATGCCGCCGGGTGCAACGCCGCCGCTCGTCATCAGCTATTCGGCGTCGAGCATTCCGGTGATCCAGCTTGGCCTGTCCAGCCAAAAGCTCTCCGAGCAGGACCTGAACGACACCGCGCTCAACTTCCTGCGCCCGCAGCTCGTCACGATTCCGGGCGCGGCCGTGCCTTACCCGTACGGCGGCAAGTCGCGCCTCATCTCCGTCGATCTCGATACGCGCGCGCTGCTTGCCAAAGGGCTCACGCCGTCGGATGTCGTCAGCGCCGTCAACGCGCAGAACCTGATCCTTCCAACCGGCACCGCGAAAATCGGGCCGAAGGAATACACGATCAACATGAACGGTTCGCCCGCGACGGTCGAAGGTCTCAACGACATTCCGGTGCGCACGCTCAACGGCGCGACCACTTACCTGCGCGAAGTCGCGCACGTGCGCGACGGTTTCTCGCCGCAGACCAACATCGTGCGGCAGAACGGCAATCGCGGCGTGCTGATCTCGATCCTGAAGAACGGCAGCGCTTCCACGCTCTCCATCGTCAATACGCTGCATGATTTGTTGCCCGGCGCGCGCGCGGCGTTGCCGCCGGACCTCGACATCACCGCCCTCTTCGATCAATCCGTGTTCGTGAAGGCCGCCGTGCAGGGCGTGGTGCGCGAAGCGCTGATCGCGGCCGCGCTCACGGCCGCGATGATCCTGCTCTTTCTCGGCAACTGGCGCAGCACCTGCATCATCGCAGTATCGATTCCGCTGTCGATCCTGTCCTCGCTGCTCGCGCTTCATGCGCTCGGCCAGACCATCAACATCATGACGCTTGGCGGCCTCGCGCTCGCGGTCGGGATTCTGGTGGACGACGCGACGGTCACGATCGAGAACATCGAGCGGCATCTGCATCTCGGCACCAATCTGCACGACGCCATTCTCGACGGCGCGGGCGAGATCGCGGTGCCCGCGCTCGTCTCGACGCTGTGCATCTGTATCGTGTTCGTGCCGATGTTCTTCCTGACGGGCGTCGCGAAGTTTCTTTTCGTGCCGCTCGCGGAAGCGGTCGTGTTCGCGATGCTCGCGTCCTACGTGCTGTCGCGCACGCTCGTGCCGACGCTCGCCATGTTGCTGATGGGCCACGCGCACAAACCGAAACCCGGCGCGAAGGACGGTCTTTTCACGCGGCTCTACAAGCGTTTCGATCGCGGTTTCGAACGTATGCGCGCGGCTTATATCGTCATTTTGAGCAGCCTGCTCGTGCGTCGCCGCGTGTTTGCGAGTTTCTTCCTCGGCTTCTGCCTGCTGTCGGCGGGGCTCGTGTTCGTGCTGGGCGAGGACTTCTTCCCGAGCGTCGATGCGGGCGATATCCGCATGCACATGCGCGCGCCGACCGGCACGCGGATCGAGGAAACGGCGCGGCTCGCCGACGAAGTCGAAAAGGTGGTGCGTCAGGTCGTCCCGCCCGAACAACTCTCGACGATCCTCGACAACCTCGGCCTGCCTTATAGCGGCATCAACCTTTCGTATAGCAACGCGGGAACGATCGGCACGCTCGACGGCGAAATACAGGTGGCGCTCACGCCGGACCACGAGCCGACGCAAACCTATGTCGACAAGCTGCGCGAAATCCTGCCGCAGCGTTTCCCCGGCGTCGATTTCTTCTTCCAGCCCGCCGACATCGTCACGCAGATTCTGAACTTCGGCCTGCCCGCCGCCATCGACATTCAGATTTCCGGCACCGATCAGCGCGGCAATTTTCAGGCGGCGAGCAAACTGCTCAAGCAAGTGCGCATGATTCCCGGCACCGTCGATACGCACATCCAGCAGAAGCTCGACGAACCGGCGATCAATCTGCAGATGGACCGCACGCGCCTGCAACAGCTCAATCTGAGCGCAAGCAACGTCGCGCAGAACGTGCTGATCTCGCTCTCCGGCAGCTCGCAAACCGCGCCCGGCTTCTGGTTCAACAGCAAGAACGGTGTCGAGTACAACCTCGCCGTGCAGACGCCGCAGTATCAAGTGTCGTCCATCGACGAACTGCTGCGCACGCCCGTATCGGCGAGCGTCAACGGACCGACGCAACTGCTCGGCAACCTCGTGCGGCTCAAGCCGCAAAACCAGTTCGCGGTCGTCACGCACTACAACATCAAGCCGGTGATCGACTTGTACGTCAGCGTCGAAGGACGCGATCTCGGCAGCGTGGCACGGCAGGTCAACGCGCTCGTGGGCGAGGCGCAACACGCGTTGCCGCGCGGCAGCCAGATCGTCGTGCGCGGTCAGGTGCAGACCATGCAGAGCTCGTTCTTCGGCTTGGGCGTCGGCGTCGCGATGGCGATTGTGCTGGTGTATCTGCTGATCGTCGTGAACTTTCAGTCGTGGATCGATCCGCTCATTATCGTGAGCGCGCTGCCCGCCGCGCTCGCCGGTATCATCTGGATGCTGTTCCTGACCGGCACGCACCTGAGCGTTCCCGCGCTCACCGGCGCGATCATGACGATGGGCGTCGCTACTGCAAACAGTATCCTGATGGTGTCGTTCGCGCGCCAGCGGCTGACCGCCGGCGCGCCGCCGCTCACGGCCGCGCTCGAAGCAGGCGCGAGCCGCATCCGGCCCGTGCTGATGACCGCGTTCGCGATGATTATCGGCATGATTCCGATGGCGCTCGGACTCGGCGAAGGGGCGGAACAGAACGCGCCGCTCGGGCGCGCGGTGATCGGCGGGCTGCTGTTCGCGACGGTCTCCACGCTCTTTTTCGTGCCGGTGATCTTCGCGAGTATCCATAGCCGCCTCGCGCGCCGCGAAGCGAAGCGTCGAGAAAACGAGCCGCACGACAACGAGCCGCACGAAGATGACGGCAAGGACAACCATGAAGCAACTCCCAACGGCTGACTGACATGACCGAGAAAACTCACGCATCGCTAGCGATCCCGGCCCGCGACCCCGACGAGGGTCATGCATTGCCGCCTCGCCAGGTGGAGTGGCGGCGCGCGAAGATCGCGCTTCTGATCGTGCTCGTCCTGCTCGCGATCGGCGCGGCGCGCACGGTGATCTTCAACATCCTGCACAGCCGGTCGGTGGCCGCGACCACACAGCAGAACGCCAAGCAGTACGTCAACGTCGTCACGCCGACGCAGACCGAGAACGGCGGCGAGACGCTCTTGCCCGGCACGTTGCGCGGCTTCGTCGAGTCGCCGATCTACGCGCGGGCGACGGGTTATCTGCTGCACCGCTACGTCGATATCGGCGCGCGCGTGAAGCAGGGCCAGTTGCTCGCCGACCTCGATACACCCGAGATCGATCAGGAACTCGCGCAAGCCGTGGCGCAACGCGAGCAGGCGGATTCGAGCCTCGGCCTTGCCAAAAGTTCGTTCGCGCGCTGGCAGCAACTGCGTCAACGCGATGCGGTCTCGCAACAGGAACTCGATGAACGGCAAAGCGCCTACAACCAGGACGTCGCCAATCTCGCCGCCGCCGATGCCAACATGCGCCGCTTGCGCCAACTCGAATCGTTCAAGCGGATCGTTGCGCCGTTCGCGGGTGTCGTGACGCAACGCAACGTGGATGTCGGCGATTTGATCGACGCGGGCAGCGGCGCGAGCCGCGCGCTTTTCGCGCTGGCGCAGTCGGATCCGTTGCGCGCTTACGTGCAGCTTCCGCAGGCATATGCGCAGAACGTGAGCGTCGGCCAGCAAGTCGTCGTCTCGCAGGCGGAACTTCCGGGCCAGCAATTTCACGGCACGATCACGCATCTTTCCGGCGCGATCGACGTGCCCACGCGGTCGCTGCAAGTCGAAGTGACGTTGCCGAATCCCGATGGCCGCTTGCGGCCGGGCGCTTATGTTCAGGTCGCGCTGCCGGCGGTCGCGCACGCTCGCCTGCTCGTGCCCGGCAACGCGCTTCTGTTCCGCTCGGAAGGGCCGCGGCTCGCCGTGGTCGATGCAAACGGCAATGTTCAGTTGCGCAAGGTCGATATCGCGCAGGATCTCGGGCAATCGCTCGAAATCGAGAGCGGGATCGAGGCGAACGACCGGGTCATCATCAACCCGAGCGATTCCATCGCGGACGGCGATCACGTGCTGATCGCCGCGCCGAAATCCAAAGAGAAGAAGGCATCATGACGCGCGCATCCACGGCGCTGAGCGTGTTGAGCGTGTTGAGCGTGTTGAGCGTGTTGAGCGTGTTCGCGTTATCGGCCTGCACGCTCGGTCCCGATTACCACGAGCCGCACGCCGATACGCCGCCCACGTGGAAGACCGATTCGTACTGGCGGCTAGCCGAGCCGTCGCACGCGCCGATCGCCGCCGACTGGTGGCGTGCATTCGAAGATGAGCAACTCGATACGCTCGAAACGCAGGCGCTCGCGCAGAACCAGACGCTTGTCGCCGCGAGCGCGCACTACGCGCAGGCGAAGGCGACGCTCGCGAACACGGCGGCGCAGCGCGTGCCGGAACTCGATTTATCGGCGGATGCATCGCGCGCGCGCATTTCGAGCAACCGGCCCGTGACGAGCTACACGCTGCCGAATCATTCGACCGTGCAGAACGATCTGCGCTTGGGCCCCGCGATCAACTACGACACCGATCTTTTCGGCCGCATCTCGCGACAAGTCGAAGGCGCGACGGCATCCGCGCAGCAGTCCGGCGACGATCTCGCGAACGCACGGCTCATTCTCACGACCGACCTCGCCACCGATTACTTCTCGATGCGCGAACTCGACGCCGAGATCGACGTATTGAATCGCTCGGTCGCGCTGCAGACGAAAGCGCTCGACTACGTGAAGTCGCAACACGATCTGGGCGCGGTGTCGGGTCTCGACGTGCTGCAACAGCAGTCGCTGCTCGATACGACCCGGCTGCAGGCGCAATTGCTGCAAACGCAGCGCGCGCAATTCGAGCACGCGATCGCCGCGCTCGCTGGGGTCCCTGCGCCGCAGTTCTCGATCGAACCGAAAGTGGTGACGAGCGCCGTCCCGCCGATCCCGCTCGGTCTGCCGAGCGATGTGTTGCAGCGCCGTCCCGATATCGCATCCGCCGAGCGCGCGATGGCGGCCGCCAACGCGCAGATCGGCGTCGCGAAGGCGGCGTTTTTCCCGAGCCTCACGCTTAACGGCAACATCGGCTGGGAGAGCACCGAATTCGCGAACCTGCTGTCCGCACCGAGCCTCTTGTGGACGCTCGGCACGATGGCGAGCCAGGTGATCTTCGACGGCGGCCGGCGTTCGGCCAACGTGGACTTCGCCAACGAAGGCTACAAGGCAGCCGAGGCGAATTATCGTCAGACGGTACTCAATGCATTCGAGCAGGTGCAGGACGGTATCGCCGGGTTGTCGGTGCTCGACGGTGCCGCCAAGCAATCGCACGCGGCCGTGGACGACGCGCAACGCCTGCTTTCGCTTGCCAACGACCGTTATTCGGGCGGCCTCGTCGCGTTTCTCGACGTCATCACCGCGCAGCAGTCGCTCCTCACGAGTTTGCGCCAGGACGTACAGATACATGGACAGCAAATGACGCTCTCCGTGTCGCTCGTGAAAGCGCTGGGCGGCGGCTGGCAGGTCACGAGCGAGCAAGCGGCGCGCTAGTCGCAGAAGCACATCGCGCTTAACGCTCGTATAGTAGAAGTCAAAAGTATGAAGCGGACATAGAGGCTGGCATGAAAGTCCTGATCGTGGAAGACGAACACAAGGTGGTGGATTACTTGCGCTCGGGCTTGACGGAGCAAGGCTGGGTAGTCGATGTCGCGCTCGACGGCGAGGAAGGCACGCATCTCGCCGTCGAATACGACTACGACGTGATCGTGCTGGACGTCATGCTGCCCAAGCGCGACGGCTTCGCCGTGCTCAAGGCGCTGCGCGCGCAAAAATCGACGCCCGTCATCATGCTGACCGCACGCGATCACATCAACGACCGCGTGCGCGGCTTGCGCGAAGGCGCCGACGATTACCTCACGAAACCCTTCTCCTTTCTCGAACTGGTCGAGCGTCTGCATGCGCTCGCGCGGCGCACGCGTTCGCAAGAGTCGACGCTGATTTCGATCGGCGATCTATATGTCGATCTGATCGGCCGACGGGCGACGCGCGATGGCGTGCGGCTCGATCTGACCGCCAAGGAATTCCAGTTACTCAGCGTGCTCGCGCGGCGCCACGGCGACATTCTCTCGAAGACCGCGATCACCGAACTCGTCTGGGAAGTGGATTTCGAGAGCCACACCAACGTAGTCGAAACCGCGATCAAGCGGCTGCGCGCGAAGCTCGACGGCCCGTTTCGCACCAAGCTCCTGCACACCGTGCGCGGCATGGGCTACGTACTCGAAGTGCGCGACATTCGCGAAATTCGCGAAGATGCGAGGACACCATGAAGCACTCGATCTCCCGGCGCCTGGCCGCGATGTTCGCGGTGGTCGCGCTATTCGTGTTCACGCTGGTGGGCACCGGCCTCTTCCTTGTACTGCGCTCGCAGCTTGAACATCATCTGCGTGAATCGCTCGATACGCGCGCCGAGATCGCGCGGCTCATCGTCCTGCACGCGTACACGCCGGACAAGTGGAAGATGGCGAAGGAAAAGCTCGCCGACATCACGCCGCGCGACCGCTCGACGCTCTTCGCGGCATCGAGCGACGACCCGCGCTTCACCTACGGCACGCCGCTCACCGGCAGCGTGCAAAAAAATCTTCCCGGCGGCTACGTGCGGATGCGCCCGACCGGCCGCAAATACGACATGCTGCTGACCGCCGTCACGATTCCCGCCATCGGCGAGCGGCCGCCGCTGCAACTTCAGATCGCCATCGACTGTTCGCCCAACGTCCGGACGATGCGTGTCTTCGGCTTCGCGCTCGCCGCTCTCACGGCGCTCGGCACCATCACCGTGTTGCTGCTGAGTTACTCGGTCGCGAAGATCGGGCTGGCGCCGCTCACGCAACTCACGAAGGACGCGTCCAATGTAAGTCCCAACAACCGCTCGCAGCGGCTCAACACGCGCTCGCTGCCGTATGAACTGGCCGACCTCGCGAAGTCGTTCAACGGCGCGCTCGAACGTCTCGACGGCGCTTATGCGCGGCTCGAATCGTTCAATGCCGATGTCGCGCACGAATTGCGCACGCCGGTCACGATCCTGATCGGGCAGACCGAAGTGGCGCTGACACGCGACCGTTCTATCGACGAACTGCGCCATACGTTGCAATCCAACCTGGAAGAATTCGAACGCGTGCGCGCGATCATCAACGACATGCTGTTCCTTGCGCGCGCCGATCAGGGCGAACGCGCGACGGGACTCGTCGAAGTGTCGCTCGCGGCCGAAGTCGCGCGCACGCTCGATTTTCTGGAGATGCCGCTGGAAGATGCGCAGGTGCGCGCGGTATCGACGGGCGATGCGCGCGCTTTCGTGAACACGTCGCTATTCGGCCGCGCGCTGACCAATCTCGTGATGAACGCCGTCCAGCATTGCGCGCCGGGCACGACCATCTCGGTTTCGATTGCGCGCGAACGCGGGCGGATCAACATCGCGGTCGCGAATCCGGGCGAGTCGATCGAGCCTTCGAAGCTGGATCACCTGTTCGACCGCTTCTATCGCGCCGAGAGTTCGCGGACCAACAGCCGCGAGAATCACGGGCTCGGACTCGCAATCGTGAAGGCGGTAGCGGAGATGCATCGCGGCGGCGTATCGGCAACAAGCGCGCACGGCGTGAATACCTTCATGTTTTCGGTAGCCCGCTTCGGCACCGAGCAACGCGCGGCAACGCCGCCTCCCGCATCGCCGCTTCAGGCATCGACCGCAAGCCGTGCGATGCGGCAGGGCTCGGTGGGATAAGCCGCGCTCAAGGCTCGCGCCGTCCGGCCTGCTCGCGAACCGCGGCGACGAATGCGTCCGTAGTCCACTGCGCCGCCAGCGCGCGGCGGAACAAACCCTGCTGGCTCTCTGGTGCAAGGCCGCCTTGCGGCGGATCGCGGTCGAGATTAGTCGGGAACGGATAGCCTTCGGCGCACGATGCAATCACCGCGCCGGCGTCTTGCCCGGTGATGTCCAAAGCACGCATTCGATCCAGCAGAACCGGATACAACGTCTCGCACATCGCGGTGCGGTCGAGGGACTCCATCGCGCGGCCGTACGCCGACGAAATCTGCAGCAGGTTTGCCATGCGATTCACATCGGCGGTCCGGTTCGACCCCGCTGCGTGAAAAAGCGCGGGATTGAAGAACAGCGCATCGCCCTTTTCGAGCGGCAACTGCACGTAATGCGACTCGAAGTAATCCCGAAAGTCCTGACGACGCCACGCGAGATAACCCTCCGCATAACGCTGCGAAAAGGGCAGCAACTTGGTCGGACCGCTTTCGACCGGCATGTCGCTGTGCGCCACCGCGCCTTGCAGCGTGAGAAACGGGGACATCGCGTGAACGTGCGCGGGATAGCGCTCCGCCTCGGCCACTGTCTGAAATCCGAGGTGGTAATCGCGATGCGCCTGTTGCGCCTGGCCGCCGGGCCGCACCACATTGACCTGCGACGTGACCTGAAAATGCGGACCGAGCCACGCCTCCGCAATCGCGCCAAGCACCGCACTCGAAAAATACCGCGCGAACACGGAAGGCGCCCGCAGACACAGCTTTTCCTGCGCATTCCAGATGCGGTCGTTCGCGCCCGCCTTCGCGAAATGATCCGCTGCCGCACTGCCCGCCTCGCGCTCCTCGCGGATGATCGACTCGAAGACCTGCGTGGCTTCGTCGATCGGCGCGGTGTCGGAGTACACGTGTTTCAGCACGAGCACGCCCGCGCCGGTATTCAATACGCTCGCCCACTCGGCGAGCAAACCGGCGCGCTGCGATGCGTCCGCGAGAATCGCGGTGAGTTCGCGGCAGTCGTAGAGCGGAACGTGATCGACCGTCGCGGAGGCATGGCGCGGCCGCACATCGTCGCGACGAGGACGAAGCGCGTCAGCGAACGCCTCGATCGTGCAGTCCTCTTCGCGATACCCGTGGCGCGGCCGCGCGTCCTGAGGGGATTCGATTGCGCTCATGGTGTCTCCTTCTGTTGTTGCCACAACAATAGCCCGCAAGGGCGCGCCTGCGTTACCATGAAAACCTCAAAAACACATCAATCGGAGACGCGGCGGCGGTGGCTCATCGATTTCTCATGAAGGAAATCGCCCTTCAGGCCGGGCTCGGACTCGCTACGGTCGATCGGGCGTTGAACGGACGGCAACACGTTCGCGAGCACACGCGCCAGCGCGTTCAGCACGCGATAGAGGAACTGGAGAAGCAGCAATTTCAGTTGGCGACCAACGGGCGCAAGCTCGTGATCGATGTTGTCGTCGAAGCGCCGCGCCGATTTTCGGACGAGGTGCGCGAAGCGTTGGAGGCGGAACTGTCGGGCCTGCAACCGGCGGTGTTCCGGCCGCGCTTCCTGATGCAGGACACGATGACGACGGCCGATGTCGTGGACGCGCTCAGGGCGATCGGCCGGCGCGGCAGTCACGGCGTGTTGCTCAAGGCGCGCAATGTGCCCGAGGTCGCTGGCGTGGTTGCCGAACTGCAGCAGCGAGGCACGCCCGTCATCACTATCTTTACGGACATTCCGCAGTGTCCGCGTGTCGCGTATGCGGGGCTGGATAATCGTATGGCCGGCGCGACCGCTGCGTATCTCATCGGCCAATGGCTCGCGCGTCGCGAAGGCGACGTCCTCATCACGATGAGCAACGAGCGATTCAGGGGCGAGGAAGAGCGCGAGATCAGCTTTCGCGAGGCGTTGCAGCGGCAATATCCGAAGCTCGCCCTCGTCGATGCCAGCGGCGGTCACGGTCTCGACGCCCAGACGGAGGAGCGGGTCAGGCGAGCCGTCGGATCAGACCGGAAAATCGTGGCGGTGTATTCGATGGGCGGCGGCAACGCGGCAATCCTGCGGGCGCTCAAGTCGATGGGGCAGACGCCGAAGTGCTTTATCGGCCATGATCTGGACCGCGACAACGTCGCGTTGCTGCGCGAGGGGAAACTCAGCGCCGTCCTGCACCATGACTTGCGGCAGGACATGCGCGCCGCGTGCCATCACATCATGCATTTTCATAAGTTGCTGCCCGCGTCAGCGGTCGGCCCGTCTTCGTCGGTCGTCGTGGTGACACCCGCGAATATTCCGCAATCCGTCGAGCAGCGATTCGGCAAGCGGACCTGACGGCCGAGCCTTTAGCTTAAGATTTCCCGGACGCGTTGGACCGGAGATACGTTACATAGCCGTTCTGGGTCTTGAGAATTTTTTCGGCGCACTCGTCGAAGTCCGACCCTTTCGCGTCTTCAGCGCCGTACATGCCACGGCATTGCGCGAAGAGCGTGATCGTCGCGCCTTCGCCTTTCGCAACGCGCGTCGCGGAATACGCGGCGCTGCCCGAACCGGATGGCACGTCGGTGTCGATTGCGACCGCGTCCGCGCGCGTCACGTGCGTCTCGGAATGCTGCTCGATATAACGTTTCGTCAGCGCCCAGGCGGTATCGCAATTCGTCGCGTCGCATTCGACCGCAGCATTGCGTTGCGCTGTGACCAGACTGTTTTGATTATGGATGAATTGCTGTGCTCGCTCCGCCTCGGTTCCGGTGGACGAGCAGCCGGCGAGGACGAGCGCAGTCAGCGCAAAGGCAGCGATTTTTTTCACGAATAGACCTTCCGTTAGGCATGTTCGTGCGGATTATAGCTGCGCGCTCCAAACGCTCACGGAATTGCGCTTCACTCCGGCGTCGCACTGCACGGAACCACGGCGGCTTTCGCCCGCGTCTCTTGCGTGCCGATGCTCGCGAGCGCCGCCAGGCCGAGTAGCGCAAGCCCGCTGCCCAGCAGGAAATCGGCGGGAATGCCGAGATGATCCACCACGGTTCCACCGACAAACGATCCCGCTGCAATGGCGACCTGAATGATGCTGACGAACAACGCCGATCCTGCTTCCGGCTGCTCGGGCGTCGCGCGCTGAATCCATACGCTGAAGCAAAGCGGCAGCGCGCCGAACGCGATGCCCCACGCGAGCACGACCGCGCCCACCGCGAATCCGGAATGGCGCAGGATCGGCAAGAGCAATAACGAGAACATCATGAGCGACACCATCGCCGCGACCGACAATTTCAGATTGCGGACCACCGTGGTCGATGCCACGAAGTTCGAGAAGAAACCGATGATGCCGAAGCCGAGCAGCAGCGAGGTGATGGTCGACATGTCGAGGTGCGCGTCGCCGAGCAGGAACGGCGTGACATAGGTATAGGACGAGAAGTGAGCGCCGAATACGAGCGCGACCATCAGCAGACTCCGGCGCGGATGCGCGTGCCGCAGCAGCGCGGTCAGGTCGGCAAGGCGCAACGCTGCGGCGGAAGGAAGCGACGGAACCAGGAATAGCTGCGCCACGAGCGCGATCGCCACGAGGCCGCCGGTCGCCATGAACGAGACGCGCCATGACGCAAGACTGGCGATGAACGTCCCCAACGGCACGCCGATCACGGTGGCGCAAGTCACGCCGGTCAGGATCACGGCCATCGCTCTCGCGGCGTCCCGAGGTTCGACGAGCCGCCGCGCGGCGGATGTCGCCAGTGTCCAGAATCCGCCCAGCGCGGCGCCCAGCAACGCACGTCCGATCAGCATGACGCCGAAATTCGGTGCGAAAGCGGACAACAGATTGGACGCCAGAAGGACCGTCGTCAAAAGCAGAAAAACATAACGCCGATCCATCCGCCCGGCCCCGAGCATCAAGGCCGGCGCCGAAATCGCCGCGATAATGCCGGGCGTCGTGACCATCAGCCCGGCCGTGCCCGACGAAATATCCAGTTCGCGCGCGACATGCGGCAGCAATCCGACGGGCAGGAATTCGGTCGTGACGAATGCGAATGCGCCGACCGTCACCGCGGCCACGGCGAGCCATTGACGCAGTGACGAAGCGTTGTCGGTAGCGCTTGCGGGCAGCCCGTTATCTTCCGTGAGCATGTGAATTTGCGAGGATCTGAAGGATTAAATATCGTGGCAGCGGAAAGCGGTGCGTGCGTCGATGCACCGTGACTCCGATTCTTGCCGCAACATAACATCGCTTACGATCTGCTGCAGAACTCACCGGCCCGGTGAATCGCGCGCCCGGAGAATCGAGCAATCCCGCAACGCGCATTGAATGAACGCAATGGCGCTAAAGTTGCGCTTCGATCGCGGCCTTATCGATAATCGACCATACGTTCTGAATCTTTTCGCCCTGAAATTCGTAGAAGACATTCTCCGAGAAGGTCACCCGCTTGCCATGAACCGGCAGTCCGAGAAATATCCCTTTGGGCGCGCAGTCAAAGACTAAGCGGCTTGCAACGCCGGACGAATCGGAAATCAGCAGACGAATGTTGAAATGAAGATCTGGAATCTGATCGAAATCCTTCACCAGCATGTCGCGATACCCCGATAAACCAATCAGCTTGCCGTTGTACGTCACGTCGTCGCCGACGAACTGCGCGAGGTTTTCCCAGTCCTGCTTATTCAGGCAAGCAATGTAGCCTTGATACACGCTCGAAAGATCGATTTTATTCACGGCACTATCCTTGTTAAGCAGGTCTTTCAGCTGTCGAAAATTAAAAGACACTCAGGCGATCAATGAACCGCGTGGCCGACGATTCGTGCCCATGCCAGCCGAACGCGCCGCGCGCGGTCTTCAAGCAGATACGAACCCGCCAGCGTCAGCATTCCCGAAATGCAACCGGTCACGAAGGCTTCCGCAAACGGAATGCCGTAGTGATTCACGTGCGAGTAGGCATCCCCGACGCAAGTCAATGCACCGACCATCAGCGCGTTGCCGTACCGGTTCGTATAGAGCCTTGCCGCAGGCGTGAAAGTTAGAAGCAGCGCCAGAATTCCGGTGAACAGGCCCGTTTGCAAGGCCGTCATCCAGTGGGCCCAACTCATGATATTGCCCCAGCTACCCGGCATGCACGTCATGCAGGCGCTCGTCGGCTGCCAGAAGCGCTGAACGAATATTCTGACGCGACGCTTCCAGTCGATTGACATCGTGTGCTCCCCATTCGCCGACGCCGCGGCCACGAAATTCCCGGTGCGGGCGTCTTTCGCATAGTAACGCGCGGCCCGTCCTACATCGGCTATCGAAAAACCATGGCCACGCGATGGCGCGGCGGTATTTCACAAATCTCTCGAACCATTCGTCTTGAGGATTAGACGAGCGTTTGCAGTTTGTAGTTAAGCAAACCGCTAAACCAGTTTGAATCGGCACACGGTTTCGCGGGAACACTGACCTTCAGGAGCGGCGATCATGCTTTCGCTGTCCAGCGCAGTACGGTATCGAATCCAACGTGGCGCTCGGCAATTTCGCGGCGCGCTGCTGACAGCGGGTCTGCTTGCCGTCGCGCTCGTCTCGCCGTGTCAGGCGGCATCGGATGCATCGCCAGCTTCCGAAACCGCACGAATACTTGCCCAGGCGCGCCGCGACTTCCCCGGCGCCGCGCGCGCGCCGAGGCCAAATTCGGACGCCGCGCCCCACGACCCGTTCGAAAAAAATGCCCCGCTCGATGAAGCGGGCGGCGGCGTCACAGCGGGCGGCGTCACCTTGTATCCGCGAACCGAAGCGTGCTTTCCCACCGAGACGCGGAATATCTTCAGCGAGGTCGACAAGGTCATGGTCGGCGACGACAAGACGCCGCGCCCGATCGACTTTTTCGACGGCAAAGCCGTGCCGAACGATGCACGCGATGCCATTCGCGGACAGAACACGTGGATGCTGTGGGGTGAAGGTAACGAAGCATTCTGGGGCTGGGTGCAGGAACACGGCTACGGCATCACCGACTTCCTGATCCTGCTGGATTCACGCAAGCGCGACAGCCGCTTTTCCGACGCGGGTCTGATCAACCAGCCGGGCATGTCGGCACGCAAGACACCGCTCGCCGGACTCGGCCTCTACCTCGATCAGGGCAAAGACGCGCTCGACGCCCCGAAGACCGATATCGACGCGCGCACGGGCAAGCCCGCCGAGCAGGTCAAGCCGCCGCAGGATCATCAGGGCAGCAGCTTCCAGACGTTCTTCGAAATCGGCGACGTGAAGTTCTACAACGACGCCATCCAGCAACTCGGAAACGACGGCGTCGACCCGCAGGTGTACGGCTATCCCACGGGCGTGGTCGGATTGCGGCTCTATCCGAACCCGGACTTCTTCGGCAAATCGACCGCTGCCGAGAACGCGCGCCGCTACTGGCAGGAGCGCGTCGTCAAGGACGGCGGCCGCGCCTACTACAGCAAGACGGACGACACCGTTCACGCGGACCCGATGCTCGTCCGGCCATTCCGAGTCGCCATGACGTGCGCGTTCTGCCATGTCGCGCCGCATCCGCTAGCGCCGCCCGACGATCCGAACCATCCGCAATGGGGCAACTTGTCGAGCACGATCGGCAATCAATACTGGCGACCCGAGAAAGCGTTCTCGAATCTGAAGCAACCGCACAGTTTCCTCTGGCAGTTTCTCGCGAGCCAGCAGCCCGGCACGATCGACACGTCGCTCGTGAGCACCGACCACATCAACAACCCGAACACCATCAACGCCATCTTCGAGATCAACGCCCGCCTCGCGCGCGCGGCGGTCAATCCGCCCGAGCAGCAGAGCGCCGAGAATCTGCGCATACGCGGTATCGAGGACGGCCCCCTGTTCAGCCTGAATCCGCGCCACACGCCGCGTGTGCTGCTCGACGGCGCGGATAGCATCGGCGTGGAAGGTGCATTGGCGCGGGTTTATCTCAACATCGGCGCGTATTCGGAGCAATGGCGAAAGGTCCAGAACACGATCGTCGGCTACGCGGCACCGCGTCCGTTCGAGCTCGCGACGATCCAGGAAAAATCGGTTTACTGGCGCACGTCACAGCGTTTTCGCATTCCCGAGCTGGAGCGCTTCTTTACCTACGTGACCCAATCCGGCGCGACCGTCACGCAGCCGATGAAACTCGACGCCACGCCCGAAGGCCATCAGATCGTCGAGCAGAGCAAAGCCGACGCGGCACTCGGCAGCAAGGTCTTCGTGAACAACTGTGTCGTCTGTCATTCGAGCAGGCAGCCGGCGAACCAGCGTCTGAATTTCTCGCGCGACTGGCGCGCGGCCAGCGCAAGCAGCGTGCTGACATTGCCGATGGATTTCGCCGACTGGAACGACTTCAAGCTGAGCCGCCCGTATCTCGACTACGTGGAGCGCTTCAAGCACTTCATGGATCAGGAACCCGATCGCGGACGCGATATCTTTACGGCCCACAACTACCTGTCCACCGACGTTCGCGTACCCATCACGCTGGCCGGCACCAACTCGCAACGCGCGGTCGCGACCAACGCGATGCGCGGACAGGTCTGGGACAACTTCTCGTCGGAAGACTACAAATCGCTGCCTGCGGTCGGCGCGGTCCACTTCTTCAATCCGTTCAAATCGACCGGCGGCGTCGACGAATGGGGCAACAACGACAGCTATGCGCCACCGGGCGGCGGCCCCGGCTACTATCGGCCGGCATCGCTCGTGAGCCTTTGGGCGACAGCCCCGCTGCTGCACAACAATTCGCTTGGACATTACAACGGCGACCCTTCGGTCAAGGGCCGCCTCGCCGCCTTCGACGACGCCATCGACAAGCTGCTCAACAACAAAACACGCGCGGGCGGCAGCGGCCTTCCGGGCGATTTCCGCGCGAATTTCTCGCGGGTTTCCGGCCTCGCCGTTAAACCGGGCTTCGACGACACCGGCTTTATCTATCGCACGACCGAGCGCTCCTTCATCGATTTTCGTGCGCCGTTCATTCGTCCGCTGCTGGCCGGCGTGCTCGGTCCCAGGACGATCTCGTTCCTTACCGGCTATCTCTGGCTGATCCTGGCCGCGATCGCATTGGTCTTCGTGTTCGTCGGACAGGCGCGGCTCGCGGGAAGCCTGCTCGCGCTCTTCGCCGCCGTGCTGGCGACACTGTTGCGCGCCTCGGCAATCGATACGCTCTATCCGTGGCTCTGGGCCATCCCCGTCATCGCGCTCGCCGGCGCGTGTCTCTTCTTCATGCGTCCGCGCGCTCGCCGCGCCGCGCAAGTGCTGTTTTTCGTGAGCGCCCTCGCGTTCTTCGGCGTCGGGCGGTTTGTCGGTGCGTTCGTCGATGGCCGTGTCTCGGACATCAGCATCGGCCCTATTCCACAGGGAACGCCGGTGAACCTCATCATGAATCTCGATCCCGACGCGCCGCCGCTCGATCTGTTCCGCGCCGTATCGGGACTCGCGCGCGGCGTGCTACGGGTCCGGCAGTACGAGGCGCAGCTGGCGAAAGAACATCGCACCGACGACAGCTTCGGCGCGCTCGCCGCGTTTCAGGCGGAAGCCGGTCCGGCGCTGCTCAAGGCCAGCAAGTGTCCGGACTTCGTGATGGATCGCGGGCACTGGTTCGGCGAAACCCTCTCGGCCGACGAGAAGAAACAATTGAAGGCTTTCCTCGAGACGCTCTGATGCGTCGCGTTCGCTGACCGGGCCTCTGCCATGACCGACAATGCCGCGATGTCCCCCCGCGACGAACTGCTGAAACTCGCGCAAGACGCGGGCGCGACGCCGTTCGATTACGTGATCGTCGGATCGGGCGCGGGCGGCGGACCGCTCGCGGCGCGTCTCGCGCTGGGCGGGCGCAAGGTCTTGCTGATCGAAGCGGGTGTGGACCCGGCGACCGGGCAGCCCGCGACGGAGCCGATCGCCAGCGGCACGACGAAACCCGCGCGGCAGGTCTACGACGTGCCCGCATTTCACGCGGCCGCGACCGAGGACCCGGAGATGAGCTGGACGTTCTCGGTGCGCCATTACGCCGATGACGTGAAACAGCAACAGGACACCAAGTACAACGCGTCAAAGGATGCGTCGGCGGGCGGCAGCGGCAGCAGCGAACGCGGCGGCATTCAGTACCCTCGCGCGGCGGCGATCGGCGGCTGCACCGCGCATTACGCGATGATCATCATTCGGCCCAACGACGCCGACTGGGACCGGCTCGCCGCCTACACCAACGACGACTCGTGGCGCTCCGAGAACATGCAGGGCTACTTCGCGAAGATCGAAAACTGCCTGTATTACGCGGTTTATCGCGGATTCGGCGGAAATTTTCTGCGCTGGATTCGCGCGGTTGCTGTGCGGCTCGATCCGCGCGGACAACTCAATCCCGGCGGCCACGGCTTCAAGGGCTGGCAGCCGACCAGCTTCATCAATCCGATCGTCGTCGCCGGTATCGTGCGTGGCGACCGGACCTTCCTGCGCGTGCTGCTCGACGTGGTCTTCTCGGCGCTCGCGAAACGCAGCGAACGCTCGACCATCGGCCGCGCGATCCTTCGGCTGCAAGTCCTCAAGTTCCTCGACCCGAACGTGCGCTCGCCGCTCATCCCGGACCGCGATCACCTGTCGCTCATTTCTATCGGCACGGACGGCAAGCGCCGCTTCGGCCTGCGCGATCATCTGCTGGATGTCGCGGCGCGCTATCCCGACCGCCTCGTCATACTGAATCCCGCCCACGCAATGCGCGTGCTGTTCGCGCCCGGACACGACGCGCCGCGAGCGGTCGGCGTCGAACTGATGCTGGGCGAGCATCTCTACGACGCCAGCCCGATGGTGACGAAGCCGACCGACGCCGCCGCGCGCACGAAGGTGTTCGCGAAGCGCGAGGTGATCGTCTGCGGCGGCGCGTTCAATACGCCGCAACTGCTGATGCTGAGCGGGATCGGCGACAACGTGGACTTGCGCGACAAGGGCGTCCGGGGTCTGCTCGATGCCGACGGAAACCCGGTTGCGCCCATCGTGCATCTGCCGGGCGTCGGGCGCAATTTGCAGGATCGCTATGAAGTCAGCGTGATTACCGAAGCAAAGCGCGATTTTTCGACGCTCCAGCGCGCCACCTTCACGCCCGACGATCCCAACGATCCAGTGCTCAAAAAATGGGTGGCCGACGGGAGCGGTCTGTACGCAATCAACGGCGGCGCTGTCGCGATGATGCTGTCATCGACGATCAACACCGAAGATCCGCCGGCACCCGACCTCTTTATCTTCGGGGTGTCGGCGGCGTTCCGGGGCTACTACTGGAACTGGTCGAAGGAACTGTTGAGCCGCGTGAAAGGCGCGCCGCCCGACTCGCGCAATCTATGGAGCTGGGTCGTTCTGAAAGCGTATACAAGCAACGATCGCGGCACCGTCCGCTTGCGTTCGGCCGACGCGCTAAAAGCGCCGCAGATCGACTTCCATTCGTTCGACGACCTCCCCGACGACGACGGCCGCTGCGAGCGCGACGTAACGGCGCTGTGCGACGCGGTGAAGGCCGTGCGCCAGATCAACGACACCGTCACGGTCTTCCCCAAGGCGGAAGTGCAGCCGGGCATGGCGCGCGCGAACGATTCGCCCGAGTTGCGTCAATGGATCAAGAACGAAGCGTGGGGACACCACGCGTGCGGCACTTGCCGGATCGGCCGCGACCGCTGGCGCGCGGATACCCGCGACCTGAACGATCGGGACGCCGTGCTCGACAGCAGCTTCCGCGTGCATGGCGTGCGCAATCTGCGCGTGGTCGATACCTCGGCCTTTCCGCATATTCCCGGCTACTTCATCGTCACGCCGACATTCATGATCAGCGAAAAAGCGGCCGACGTGCTGCTCGCCGATTCCCCCGACTATCCGCGTCTCCTCGAAGAACGGGAAGCCGCCGCGATCCGCACTCGGCGCGAGGCGGCCGGCGTTGCAACCCTGGGACGCGTCGCCGATCACGCGAAACTGCCGGAAGACGCCGTCGGCCTCGCGCTTTCGGGCGGCGGCATCCGCAGTGCGACGTTCTCGCTCGGCGTGCTTCAGGCGCTTGCAAAATGCGGGCGGCTGCGCGATATCGACTACGTGTCGTCGGTTTCTGGCGGCGGCTACGCAGCGTCCTTCCTCGGCCGTCTGTTCACGCAGCAGCCCGATTTCTCGAACGACGAGACCGCGCGCGTCGAGTCGATCCTGTCTGACCCCGCATCGCCGGAAATAGGCTGGCTGCGGCGTCACGCGCAGTACATCGACGGCGGCGGCCGTCGCGATACTTTGTTCGATATCGCCGTCGTGCTGCGCAACCTCGCGTCCGTTCATTTGTGGATCGGTACGCTGATGTTCGCCGTGTTCGGCCTGATCGACTGGCTCGCGCTGTGCTGCCCGCGCATCGCGCAATGGCCGGTGCCGCGCGAATTCGAATGGCCGACGATTGCCGGCGTCACGCTGTCGGTCTGGTGGTGGCTTCCTGTCGCGGTCTTCGTGCTCGGCGTATTGCCATCGGCCATCGGCTATTGGCTGACCTTCTTGGGCAACCCGCGCGGCAACGTGCGCGCGTGGTTGCCGTTTTTATTGTGGCTGGTGCTGCTCGGCTGCGCGATTTGCGCGCTCTCGGTGCCGGGCATCGAGGACTGGGGCGCGGCGGCGGTCGGCGTGCTGCTGCTCTCGTGGGCCGCACAAGCCGTCGCGGGCTGGCGGGTGCCGCCGGAATCCTCGCAGACGCAATGGGGCAAGCCGTCGTCTACGGATCCCACGAACCCCGCGGCCAGCAACACGATCGTGCGCAACCGGCTGACGCGATTGCTCGGCGTCGCGCTGTTCGGCCTGCTCGCCGCCGTTTTGTGGGTCGTGCTGGACACCGCCGCGCGGCTGATCTACGAACATACGCTGCCGAAGATCGGCTGGTCGGCGATGGCCGCCGTTCCCTTGCTGCCCCTGTTGCGCGGATTCGCAGTGAATCTGCTGAAGGGCGCGCCAAAGCCCGGCACCGCGCCCGCGACCGGACTCTGGCTGCAGATCCTGCTTGGCGCGCTCGCGTTCGTTCTCGTGTTCGCGCTGCTGCTTTATCTCGACATGCTCGTCTATTTCGCGTTCGGCCATGGACGTCAGGTGGGTCAATGGTGCGTGGTGTCGGCGCTGTTGGCATCGGTCGTGGTGGGGCGCACGCTCCTGTTCTTGAATCTGTCGTCGCTGCAGCAGGCTTACTCGCAGAAGCTCGCGCGGACGTTTCTCGGGGCATCGAACAATGCGCGCGTTCATCCGACCGGCACCGATACGCCCGTGCCCGTCAACGTGAGCGATCTCCACGACGACATCGACTTCGACGAGTACCACCCCGAACACTCGGGCGGTCCGCTGCATCTGATGGGCGCGTGCGTGAACAACACCGTCGATCCCCTGTCCGGCAATCAACTGCACGACGACAAAGGCATGCCGGTGTGCGCGGGACCGGCCGGGATCAGTGTCGGAAGGCGCTTTCACGCGCTCTGGGACCCGCGCACGCAGGACACGCCGACCCGGCTCGCGCCGGTCAGCGCAGTGCGCGTCGAGCCGGATCCTCACGAGTTCCACGTCCTCGCGCGCGCCGACGACGGACCGGTGCAGGTGGAACGCCTGCGGCTCGGCCAATGGATGGCGATCTCCGGCGCGGCCTATACGACCGGCGCAGGACGCAGCACGCGGCTCGCGCAGTCGCTGCTGCTCGGCCTGCTGAACGTGCGGATCGGTTACTGGTGGAACAGCGGCATTCCGGGCGGCCGCCGTCCGGGCCGCTATCCGCCCGGACCGTGGCGCTGGTTCAAGTCGCTGCCGTCCACGCTCTTCACGCTTCAGGCGACCTTGCTCAACGAATGGCGCGCCTATTTTCCGGGGCCCGCGGAACGCCTTTGGTATCTGAGCGACGGCGGCCACTTCGACAACACCGGCCTCTACGAACTGATTCGCCGCCGCTTGCCGGTCATCATCGCGGTGGATGCGACCTCGGACCCGGCCTATCTGTTCGACGATCTCGCGTTGCTCACGCGTCAGGTCCGGCTCGATTTCTGCGCGACGATCGACTGGCTCGATCCGACCCATGCACGCGCGCGCGCCGGCAACCCGGCCACCGGCTGGAGGGCTTTTACTGCGACGGGAGCGGGCGCGGCGCAGACGCCGCCCGCGTGGCTGATCGACCATGTCCATGCGGACCGGATCGGCGCGTTCGAAAATTTCAAGCGCAGCGGCCCGTCGAGCGCGGCGCTGGCGCGCATCACCTATGCGGACGATCCCGAGAAAACAAGCTGGCTGCTGTTGGTCAAGCCGTGCCTGATCGACGAATTGCCCACGGATCTGCGGACTTACGCGGCCTTGCATGAAGCGTATCCGAACCAGACCACGCTCGACCAGTTCTTCGACGACAACCAGTGGGAAGCCTACCGCATGCTCGGACAGTGCGCGGCGGGAAAGCTCTTTCACTGAGCCGGGCGGCGCGCCGCGCCGCCGCTCACCGCACCGGAGCCATTCATGGCCGACCACAACGACCCCAACGCGGTCAACACCATCTTCTCCGACATCGACGTCAGCGCCGCCGATCTCTACGACCTGTTCGGCTGGCCGAGCGACGACCCCGAGGGCGGCGAGCGCGTGCTGATCGCGCTGACCTTCGCCGCCGTCCCGCAAGCGGGCACGCTCGACACCGACATGCTGTACCGCGTACAGATCGCGCCCGCGCCGCGCGCCGTCTGGCCACACGGCGACGACCGCAGCCTCAAGACGCTTCTGCGCTACTTCGACGCCGTCAAGTCGAAGTATCTGGGACCGTCGAGCGCGTCGGAAATCCGCGTCACTGTCGACGAATCGCAACGCGCCACCGTCCGCTTCTTCAACTTCCCGTGCGGCGACTTTGCGACGACGGTGGACATCGACCGCGTTCTCACCATCGATACCCCCGACGGCCACGCCATCAAGACCTTCATCGGCGGCCGCGACGATGCGTTCTTCAACGACCTCACCGGCTTTTTCCGCTCGATCAACTACGCGCCGCAGTTCTATCACGTCCCTCACACCATGACGGACATGCGTGAATTGCCGATCCCTAAGACGCTGATCGAACTGGAAGGCAACACGCTCTTCAACGCCGATCCCGCCGATCCCGACTGGGGCTATCACAACGTACACGGCCGGCCCAACGGCTCGAAGCGCGACCTGCCGCCCGGCCCGCACACCTGGAACGGCGACCGCTTCCGCAAGGACGAAAACGGCGATTACCGCCTCGTCTACTCGGGCTATGACTGCCAGCAAGGCAAGAACATCAACGCGATCGTGCTGGACATCCCGCTCGCCTTCCTCACGCGCAATCCGGCCGCAGACCGGATCGTCAACGTATGGGGCGAAAGCTGGGTCCGCAAGGCGTCCAACAAGGTCGAAACGATTCCCGATCATCCGTTCTGGCTCGATCATCCCTTGTCCGTGTTCGATGCCTTTCGCGTCGATGACGAACTCAAGCGCTACAAACTGGTGGACACCGACGGCCAGCCGTTCGCGGACGCCGGGTTCAGCGAGCGCGAAGACAGCCGCCAGTTGGGCGCAAACAATTTCTGGCTCGCGCCGACCTTCATCAAGCGCGCCGCGCATCTCGGCTGGGGCTTCGGGCCGTCGCTCACCGCGCTGGGTCTCGCGACCTGCTTCGACCACGACAACTCGCCAGTCTCCGTTCATCGCACCTACGAACTCGTCGCGGCCGCGTTCCCGCGCGTGCAGAAACTGCTGTTCCAGCCGCTGAACATGCCCGACGACTCGTGGAATCCGAAGGGACTCGACATCCCGCTGCGCCGCGCGGTCGAAATTTTCATCCCGAACGTCTGCGCGATCGACATGGATACCACCGGCACCTGGCCTTACGGCCGCCGTCTCGAAGATCAGGTCGCGAATCGCTTTCTCTCGCTCTTTCTCGATATGGATGCCGAGTTCAACGGCCGCAAATATCACATCGAACTGCTGAGCGATCCGGCGCTATGGGCCGCCGCGCCGGTACAGCCGAAGACCTCGCCCAATCCGATGAGAAACGACCGCGACTTCCTTCCCGATTTTCCCTATCTGGCGCCGCCGTGGCCTTGAGTGTCGAAAACACAATGGCATCTTGCATAACGTGACACGCGCCGGAGAACCCGCATGACACAACACACCGACTATCAAGCCGAACTCGCGCGCATCGAGGCCGAACTCGCGACACTCGATTCCGCGCCGAGCGGGAGCGACGCAGGCATGGAGCGCGCGAAACGCACCGTCTACAAGCGCTATCAGCATGCGTCGCTGCGCGGCGATTTCGCGGCGTTGAGCGCGGTCGGCGACGCGATCGAGAATTTGATCCAGCCCGTTCGCGCCGATCCCGACTTGTGCTATCTGAAGGCGAACGTCGCGTTCAAGTTTCATCGGCTCGACACCGTGCAGCGCGCGCTCGAATCCAGTCCGGCGCTCGACGCCAGTCTGGCAGGCCGCGCCCTACGCGCCGATCTCGACACGCAGGCGGGCCGTTACGCGCAAGCGGGCAAGGCGTACCGCGCGGTGATCGATGAAGAAAGATCCTGGGATAATCTCGCGCGCCTCGCACACCTCGAATTCAAGATGGGCGAATTCGACGCGGCTCATCGACACTTCGAAGAAGCCGAAGACGAACTGACCGTCAAGGAAATGCGGCACTATGCGTGGATCGAGCTTCAGCGCGGCCTGCTCGAACTTTCGCGCGGCCGTCATGCCGAGGCGCAAACGCATTACGACCGCGCAGATCGCGCTTATTCCGGGCACTGGGTCGTCGCCGAGCATAGGGCGGAACTGATGGCCGCGCGCGGCGAATGCGAGGCCGCCGCGGCGCTGTACGAACGCGTGGTCGCGGAGGTTTCGCGCCCCGAACTGATGCAGGCGCTCGGCGAACTCTACGCGTTCATGGGACGCCGCGACGACGCCGAACGCTGGTTCGCCTCGGCGAGCGACGCCTACCTTCAGTCGGTCGCGCGAGGCGAGATCCACTATTTGCACCACCTCGCGGACTTCCACGCCGACGTGCGGCTCGACGGCAACGAAGCCATCCGATGGGCCGCGGAAGACCTCGCATTGCGCGAAAATCACGCGACGCTGGCTGCCTGGGCGTGGGCGTTGTACCGCGCGGGCCGCTTCGAGGAAGCCATCGCGCCGATGGAACGCGCGCTCGATTCGGGCGCGGTGGACGCACACTTGCTGGAACGCGCGGCGACCGTCATGCGAGCCGCCGGGCGTTCGAACGACGGCGATGCGCTTGCCCTGCGCGCGCACCGGATCAATCCCCACGCGACGGGTTTTCACGTCCATCGCTGACCGGTAACGGAGATAAATCAATGCGTGCAGGACTCATCCTCGGACGAGCAAGTCTCGCCATTGCGCTCACCGTGCTGGCTTCGTGCAGCCTCTACAACGCGCCTTATCGCACCGCTCAGGTGCAGAAGCCCGGCGACGAATACACGCTGCAGTACATCGAAGCGGACGACCGGGGATGGTTCTGGCATCCCGAGCAGGCCGACGCCGCGCTGGCAAGCGTGAAGAAGGAGACCGCCGAGGGTGATACGCTGGTCGTTTTGTTCATCCACGGCTGGCATCATTCGGCAGCGTGCTACGACGACAACGCCGAGGCGTTCAAGCAAGTGCTGCATCGCCTCCACGACGAACTGCAACAGAAGATGTACCAGACGGCGCGCGAGACCTTGCATGGCAACGCGCCGTTGCAGCCGGTCAAGATCGTCGGTATTTATGTTGGATGGCGCGGACGCTCGCTGCCCGGGTTGATCGACTACACCACGTTCTGGGGACGCAAATCCGCCGCGAAACGCGTGGGCGAAGGCGACCTGCAGGAGTTCATGGACCGGCTGCAGCGGCTCTACAACGACCACACCGCGACACAGACTCCGAGCGCCGATCCGAAACCGTTTTTCGGACTGGTTTCGATCGGCCACAGCTTCGGCGGCGCTGTGCTGCTCGCGGCGACCTCACGATACTTCGAGAAGGAACTGGAGCGAGCGAGCCCCGACAAAAGCGGCTTTCTGCGTGCGCGAATCGCCGCGCCCAAAGACACCGAAACGCCTGTCGGCGGCGACGCGAATGCTCCCCCGCTGCAAGGTTTCGGCGACCTCGTCGTGCTGGTGAATCCCGCCGTCGAGGCGGCGGCCTACGAGCGTATCAACGTCTTGTCGCGCGGCGTCACGTACGGCTCTGCGCAGATACCGCTGCTCGTCACGTTCTCAGCCAGGAACGACCAGCCGCGCAATACGTTGTTCAAACCGGGGCGGATCGCGGGTGAATTCTTCACGAGCGCGGCAAGTATCGACGACGACCGCGAGCGTGCCGCCGAGCGCGAAGCGCTGGGCGTATACGACTTCGATGGAACGGGCTTGACGCATCGTCTGATGCCGATGTCGCCGCATAAGCTGATCGCGACCGAGATGCACGAAGATCCCGATTCGCAATGCGCGGGCGAGACGCCCGGCACGTTCGAATGGTGGCGCTGGGACGACGAGAAGCCGGCGACCGGGACCCGTCAGGAGACACTGAACGTGGCGGAAGACTTCAACCCGCAGGCCGCCGCGCTCGCATCGTTCGATTTTGCGAAGGACATGCGGCTATCGGATCTCGAAATGGAGCAGATGCCGCAACCGCTGGCACCGTGGCAGCCGTTCCTCGTGGTGTCGGTGGATCCGCAGGTGATCAACGGTCACAACGGGATCTTTTCGGAGCCATTCATGCGATTCCTGCTGCGCTATATCGGATTTGCCGAGGCGAAAAGATACTTACTGGCCGCCGAGGGGAAAAGTCGCTGAATTCGGCGGCGTTCAGCCCGCACCGAGTTCCTGCTGACGACGCGCGCGCGCGTCTTCTTCGAGGCGCGTGTCTTCGAGTTCCTGCAGCACGCTATCGAGATCGACCGGCCGCGTGTCGAGTTCGATACGGCCCGTCAACTCGGCGTCGATATGCAGCGCGCCCGCTTCGAACAGCCGCCAGATTTCCGTTCCGTAATCGGCGTCCAGGATCTGCGGCGCGAAGCGTCCGAAATAGGCAGCGAGGTTGTCCACGTCGCGCTTGAGCATCGCGGCGGCTTCGTTGTTGCCGGCGGCATCGACCGCTTGCGGGAGATCGATGATCACGGGACCATCCGCCGCGAGCAGGATATTGTATTCGGACAGGTCACCGTGGATCACGCCCGCGCACAGCATGCGGACGACCTGATTGAGCAGGAACGCGTGCAGTTCGAGCGCGCGCGTCTCGGTCATATCGACGTCGTTGAGGCGCGGCGCGACATCGCCCGCTTCGTCCGTCACCAGTTCCATCAGCAACACGCCGTCGGTGCAAATATAGGGTTGCGGCACGCGCACGCCCGCGTTGGCGAGGCGGAACAGCGCGTCCACCTCGGCGTTTTGCCAAAGCTCTTCTTGCATCTGGCGGCCGTATCGCGAGCCTTTTTCCATCGCGCGCGCTTGCCGGCTGTTCTTCACTTTGCGGCCGTCGCGATACGACGAAGCCTGGCGGAAGCTGCGTTGCTTCGCGTCCTTGTAGACCTTGGCGCAGCGCGTCGAGGTGCCGCTGCGCACGACGTAGACGGTCGCTTCCTTGCCGCTCATTAGCTGGCCGACGACTTCGTCGATGAGACCTTCGTCGAGAAGCGGTGCAAGGCGTTTGGGAATTTTCATCGGAGGTGGCACGCTGTCGCGCGGGGGATCCGGGAATTGGCCATGGGCGCCGTGGGGCGGTTTACTGCGTGGGAGCGTAGAGAATTCATGCTGGATTATAAAGCGGACACGGGGTTAGGGTTTGGTTTTGCTGGCGCCCTTTTGCTTTTGTCCGCGTGCGCTTTTTGGGAACTTGCTTTCGCGTGGGTCTATTTGCACGCCGCTGGGCGCGGCAGCAGTCACCTTCTTTGGCTAGCTGCACAGAGAGTAATCAAGGCAAGCAGCACGGGATTCGGCGCCGTGGGGCGGCTTGAGGGTGGTCGGGGTTGCACCGTCTGATGCGCCCGCGCTTTCTGGGAACTTGCTTTCGTGTAGGTCCATTAGCACGCCGCTATGCGCGGCAGCAGTCACTTTTGCTGCTGCAAAGAAAGTAACCAAAGAAAGCAGCTTATCCGGCTAAGTGTCCACCTCGAATAACCGCGCGGATAGGCGCGCAGGCTGACTATGGCAACTCGCATTCGCTGGTATTGGCACAGCATCTGTCAGGTCCATCCTCGCTGCGCTCGGACGACGGGCGCTTCAACAACCAGCGGTCGGTTTGGTTTGTTCGGTTATGCCGTTCCGGCAGGCACTTTGTGCCTGCCGGGGTGGATGAGCGGCTCCACTCTGTTGTGTGGTGCGATGGCCGAATCAGCTTGCGCGCCTATCCGCTAGGTTATTCGTGGTGGACACTTAGGTGGATAAGCTGCTTTCTTTGGTTACTTTCTTTGCAGCAGCAAAGAAAGTGACTGCTGCCGCGCATAGCGGCGTGCTAATAGACCTACACGAAAGCAAGTTCCGAGGAAGCACAGGCAAACAAAAGCAAACAGCGCCAGCAAAACCAGACTCCGCGCTACGATAGACCCACCAGCCAAGCCTCAAGGAGGCGATATGAGGGACACCTTGCCGACGCCCCCTCAAGCGCCGACACCCAATTTCGCCGAAATTCGCCGGGTCCTTCGTGTGCTGGTCGCCGTGTCTCTGTTGGTTCCGCTTCTGTGCCTCATCTCCTACGGCTACTACGACCTGCAGCGAAGGCTCACCGACGCGGGCGATCACGTCGACAGGCTGGCAAGAGTCGCCGAGGAACACGCGGTGAAGGTGCTCGATCTGAACCACGAGCTATCCGAACGCGCGATCGAATTTCTCGACGATAGCGACGACGCTCAGATCAAATCCCATCAGGCGCAAATCCACGGACGGCTCGACGCTATCGCGGCGTCGTTCGCCCAAGTGTCCGCGATCTCCGTTTTCGGCATCCAGGGCGACCTCCTCGCAAGCAGCCGCTTTTTCCCCGCGCCCACCACGTCGGTGCCCGAACGCGACGACTTTCAGGCCGCCCGACGCCTTCGCCCCGCAGCCTACATTTCGCTTCCCGCGCGCGGTGGCGTGCTGTCCGATGTCTTCACGACCAATGTCGCCCGTGTCTCGCCAACCGGAAAGTTCATGGGCGTCGTGTCGATCGCGCTAAGGCGTCCGTATTTTTCGGACTTCTATCGCGAACTCGCCGATACCGACGCGTCACAAGTGATCGGCCTCTTCAAGCCCGACGGTGGCATTCTCGTCCGGTTTCCGGACACGCGGCCCGATGTCGTCACGGCGTCGAACAAAACCGTGGACGCCGCCATCGCCGTGAACCGGCGCGCGGGCCACCTTCCCTACACCTCGACGGTCGACGGCGTCAGACGGCTGCTCTCATACCGGCGCGTGTCCGGTTATCCGCTGTACGTGACGGCGGGCGTCGGGATCGACGGTATCTATCGCGGATGGCGGAACAACCTGCTGGCGCTCGCCGCGATCATCGCCTTGCCGACGCTCTCCGTCTGCTTCGTCCTGCTCTATTCGCTGCGCCGTCTGTCGGCGGAAGAACTGGCGTGCGAACGCTGGCAATCGGAAATGTCGATGCGCCTCACGGCCGAAGCATCCAGCCGGCAATTGCGCCGGATGGGCGCGCTCGGAAACCTCGTTGCAAACGTGGCGCACGACTTCAACAACCTGCTGATGGTCGTCACGTCGAACATGGAACTCGCGCGCCGGAAAAGCTATAACGGCCTGGAGAACGAGGTGAAAGCGGTCCAGCGGGCGGCGAGCGGCGCACAAGGTCTGGCGCGCCGATTGCTGAGCGTCGCGCGAAAGCAACCGCTCAAGCGCGAACTCGTGGACGTGACGACGTGGATCAAGGCGGTCGCCGGCATCTTGAAGACGGCTGTCGGCGATAATATTTCTGTCGCGGTGGACGTCGAACCGGACGTCGGAAGCGTGCTCGTCGATCCTCTCGAACTCGAATCGGCCGCGCTCAATATCGCGGTCAATGCGAAGGACGCCATGCCGCAGGGCGGCGAATTTTCCATACGCGCGCAACGCGTTTTCTTGCCGGATCGTCAGCACGGACTCGATCCCGGAGAGTACGTGATGCTGTCGTTTTCCGATAACGGCGAAGGCATGTCGCCCGAGGTGCAGGAGCGCGTGTTCGAGCCGCTCTTCACGACCAAGGCGGAAGGCGCGGGCACCGGTCTCGGTCTCGCGCAGGTGCTCAGCGCATGCGAACAGGCGGGCGGCACGGCGAGCGCGCATAGCATCAAGGGATCGGGCGCGACGATACGCCTGTACTTCCCGCGTCATGCCGCACGGCCCATCGATACATCCGTGCACGAGCCTGCCGTGGCGGACGAGCCCGCGAGCGACGGCGTGGCGTCGGTGCTGCTGGTGGAAGATAACGAAGACGTGGCCGCGGGAATCGCCGCCGTGCTGGAAATGCTCGGCTGCCAGGTCCAGCACGAACTCACCGCCGATCGCGCGCTCGCCGTACTGGAGTCGGAAAGCAGCTTCGACCTCATCCTGTCCGATATCCAGATGCCCGGCGCCCTGAGCGGGATCGACCTGGCCGAACGCGTGCGAGCCCGATGGCCGAAGCAGAAAATCGCGCTGATGACCGGCTACGCGGGCGAACTCGAACGCGCGAACGTCGTGGGCGTCACCATCCTCGCGAAACCATTCGATATCGAAGAACTGCAGGCGCTCATGCGAGAAACCCGCAGCCGCTAGCTTAGGCGAAGCTCGGGCCCCGGCCCCGCCGTCCGCGTCGCGACGTGGACCCGTTGCAGCAGTTCCTGAAGGTCGTCGATATTGAAGGGCTTGGACAGAATCGTCACGCCGACATGCTTCGCGCGCTCGAATTCATCGGCATAACCCGTCATCAGCGCGATTTCCTGAAGCGGCCAGAAGTGACGAACCTTCTCGGCCACGTCGATGCCGTTATTCGTCCCGGGCATCTGGATATCCGACAGGATCAGGTCGAACCGATGTCCTGCGTCGAGCAGCGCGAGCGCGGCGTCGCCGGTCAGCTCGTGGCGCGCAGTCCAGCCGAAAACTTCCAGCACGGCGGCGAGTCCGGCCGCGACTTCCTCGTTATCTTCGACCAGCAGCACCGAACCCTGGCTCCCGGCGCCGGTCGCGGGCGCCGCCTGGACCGAAGGGGGCTGGACCGAAGGCGGCGGCGTCTGCGTCGCCTGCCCTTGCCACTTGGGAAGATAGAGGCGGATGGTCGTGCCTTTTCCCAACACGCTATCGATGCGGGACGTACCGCCCGCCTGTTCGCACATCGCGAAGACCTGCGCGAGACCCAGCCCCGTTCCCGCGTTCGCGGCCTTGGTGGTGAAGAGCGGCTCGAACGCGCGCTGCACGACCGATTCCGGCATGCCCGTCCCGCTGTCCGAACACGCGATCAGCACATACTCGCCCGGCGTCAGTCCACCCGATGCCTTGGCGAGCCAAACGTTTTCGCAGCGAATAACGAATTCGCCGCCTTCGGGCATGGCGTCCTTCGCATTGACCGCGATATTGATGATCGCGGACTCCAGTTCGGTCGCATCCACGTAGGCGGGCCACACGGTTTCCGATACATACATTTGCAGCGCGACGTGTTCGCCGATCGAAGTGCGAAGAAGCGATCCGACGTCGTCGAGCCACGGCTTCAACTGGGTTGCCTGCAGCCGCAGCGGCTGCTTCCGAGCGACGCTCAGAAGCCGGCGAGCGAGCCCTTCCGCGCCCGCCGACGCACGCTCGACGGCGGTCACTTCCCGCTCCAGGTTGTTAAACCCTTTGCGGCGAGCGAGTTCCATGTTCGCCTTCACCACCATCAGCAGATTGTTGAAGTCGTGGGCCACGTTCGCGACGAGATTGCCGAGCGCACCCATGCGCCGCATCTGGCGGCTCGTCGCCTCGGCGGTCAGACGCATGCCGACTTCGGCGCGCCAGCTTTCCCACGCCGACTGCTCCTCTTCCAGCCTGCGCAGCGAAAACACCACGAGGAACCAGATGCCGAAACAGGGAACAAGGGTCGCCAGCGCGACCAGTCCGTACTGCTGGAGCCATCGGTTCGTAATGGCGGACACCGCATATCCGGCGGTCACGTAAAGCGGATACTCGCCGACCTGGCGGTACGCCAGCAACTTGTCGACGCCATCGAGCGTCGAGTCGATCCGGATGCGCCCAGAAGGCGTTCGTCCGCCAATTGCGTGAGCCAGCGGCAGGTTTCTCACCGGCGCGGGCTGTACGCGCGGAGGCGGATATCTGATCAGAATCCCGCCGTCACGACGATAAAGCCCCAACGTGAGCGCATCGTCCGTCGCGGCCAGTTCCTTGTAGAAGGAGAAGAAATACTCGCGCCGCAAAGAGATGCCGATCACGCCGAGAAATTGCCCGTCGGCGGCGCGACGCGTGGTGGTCGTGTTAAATACGTCGGCACCCGTCACCGCGCCACGCAGCGGCAACGAGATAGCGGTGTCCGCGCCGTGTTCCCGGGCGGCTACGAAGTCGCTGCGGCCACCGATCGAAACGCCCGGCGCCGGATAGAAGCGGCTGCTCACCAAGAGCTCGCCGTCGCGGCCGAAAATGGAAATGGCGGCGATCTGCGGCAGCCGTTCGGCCATTTCGTTTAGCGTCCGGTGAATGTCCTCCTGACGTCCGCGAATACTTTCATCGCCGTCGAAGCCCAAGACGCCGGTAATCCGCGACGACATTTCCCGATTCAGATCGAGCACCTTGGTCGCCTGTTCTTCGGTCACGCGCGCGAGACGGTCGATTACCTCAGACGAATCGGACAGGCGGCGCTGATAGCCGATCGTGCCGTAAGCGGCAATAAAAAATAGCGGCGTCACGATCGACGCCGCGAGCACGATGATCAGCAGGCGACGCGTTGCACCGAAATCCCGTGGCGGAATAGGAATTTCGAGCGCCGTACTATCCAGCGCCGATACTTTTTTAGGGTCGATCATCACGCGTCCTGCACACCTCGGAACGCGAAGATTATCCAGACAGTTAGGGCGCGTCAAACCTGTTCTGAGCCGGTAGGGAATACGCGCGATCCGAGCAGTCCGCCCCTATTTTTTCACAGCGATCCGTAAGGCGTTTTCGGCATGGCGAACGTTGCAGTTTTCTCGCGTTCGTCGAACCAGGTCATGCTTCGCGCCGCTATTCCTCAACGAATAACGAACAACGTTCTCTTCGCCCGAGCCGGACAGGCCGCGTTTAACCAGCACCTCTCGCGTCTCGACACCACGCAGTTGCCGCGCGCATCGATCCGTCATGGCCTGTAAGCCATTTGCAGGGCGAAGTAACAAAGCATTGCCGCTCTATCACCCTGAACGGAATCGTCATAAATTCCCCGGAATCGCGTCGCGGAAAGCAATGCGGATACTTAGAAAGACGGAGACCACAAATGATCGGCAAGGTAGAGTCCGGCGCAAAACGCGTCGTCAGGGCAGTGCTCGCACAACGTTTCCACGCGCAGCACGCAGCGCAGGCAGCAACGGTTCTTAACCATATCGAAAGCCGGATGGGCAAGACGTCGGCGCACGATCTCAAGCTCGCGGACGCTTACGCGCGCGATGTTCTGGGCCATTCGCGCTACGCGCCGTGGCTCAAGGTTTATGCGGCGGTCGCGCGGACCTTCAAGGACGGATGGATCCCGGATAACTACTACGGCGCGGTGGTCGTGCCACGCATGAAGGGCCTGTACGGCAAGCTCTCGAATCTGAAGGCGATGACGAACGTCACGTTCAACAGTTCCGCGTTTCCAGACCTTGCCTACTTCGTCAACGGACTCTTCATCACTCACGACGGACAGCCGCTCGCGCAAGAGGCGGTGCGTGACTACCTCTTTAGCGCCGCGCGGGAAGTCGTATTCAAGATCGATAATTCCTTGCAAGGCAAGGGCATTTACTTTTTCGACACGCAGACCTTCGATCTGAATACGATCGGCTTGCTGGGAAACGGCGTATTCCAGAGTTATATCGTGCAGCATGAACTGCTCGATCGCTTTGCGCCCGACTCGGTGGCGACGATACGCATCACCACGGTCGTCGAGTGTTCGGGTTCGATCACGGCGCGCGGGTCTTATCTCCGGCTGGGACGCGCCGGCGATACCCACGTGCAGTCTCGCAGTCATATCCGCATTCCCGTCGGTATCGCCGATGGCGCGCTTGCCGAATACGGTTACTCGCCCGACTGGCTTCCCGTTCAGGCGCATCCCGATTCGAACATTCCGTTCGGCGGAGCCAAGGTGCCTGCGTTCCGGCAATGTATCGACACCGTGGTCGATCTCCATCGCAAGGTGCCGTTTGCGCGATGTATCGGCTGGGACCTCTCCGTCGATCGCGACGACAAGGTACGCGTGATGGAATGGAACGCCGAGCATAACGACATCAAGTTCAGCGAGGCAACGCAAGGGCCGTGCTTCGCTAACCTTAGCTGGGAAAAACTCTGGCGATAAGCGTGCAGTGCTCAAGCGTTCGCTAGAGGCCCTTAAGCTCCTCCGAGATAAATTCGATAAAAGCCCTTGCCACCTTTCGGGTCGAGCGGCCCATCGGAAAATACGCGTTCACCGGAAGCTCGGCCATGCTCCAGTCCGCTAAAACGCGCACGAGCGCACCGCTTTCAAGCTCGTGCCGACACGCCCAGCTCGTGGACGAAGTAATGCCGAGACCACCGGCCGCGCAAGCCACCGCGCCCGACAGCGTATTCGCGATGACATTGGGCGGCAGTTCGATCGTTTCGTGTTCGCCGTCACGTTCGAACTGCCACGACGTCGCCTGCGCGGTCGAGGGTCCGCCCACGATGCGATGTTGCGCGAGATCGGAAGGGCAGGACGGCGTTCCGGCGCGATTCAAGTAAGCCGGCGCCGCGACGATCACGCGCTGCATCGTGCCGATCCGCTTCGAGGTCCCCGACGCGTCGGGAAGCGACCCCACGCGGATGCCGACATCCACGGCTTCGCGCACCATGTCCTGCCATCGGTCATCGAGCAGCAGTTCGACCTGCAAATTGGGGTGTCGCTCGGTGAAGGGCGAAAGACGCGGGATCACGATGCCGATACCCATCGTGGTCGGCATTCCAACGCGCAGAATGCCGCTGAGTTCGCCGCTCTCGCGAACACTGTTTCCCGCATCTTCGAGCGCGGCCAGAATCGGCTCGATTTGCGCGAGAAACTCGGCGCCCGCTTCCGTCACGACCACGGCGCGCGTCGTGCGTGAGAGCAGCTTCGCCCCCAGCCCCGCCTCGAGATCCGCGACCATCCGCGAGACCTGCGACTGAGCAAGTCCCACCTCGCGCGCCGCTGCCGAAAAACTTCCCAGGCGCGCCACGCGCGAATAAAGCCTGAGCGTCAGGATGTCTTTCACGTCTAAGAGCTCCTCTCGCGTGGACGCTTGCGGGCTGGACCATCAATGCTGAACCAGCATAGATCATAGCGAAAACCAACGGCTACCGCGTCCTCTCGCCAAGCCTCATTCTTCACTCACCGGAAGCGCAGCGCCAAAGAAACTCAAGCGCCGCGACGCAAGTTCCGACACCCAAGCCAATCCTCAGATCTAACTGCACGATCAACGTTCGGCTAGCGCCGACATGGAGAATGACATGAACCGCAAAGTACTCATCACCGGCGCAACGGGCGACACGGGTCGCGCAGCCGTCAAGGAATCGCTTCAACTCGGACTGGAAGTGCGCGCGATGGTCCGCCGTATCGACGAACGTTCGGCGGCGCTCGAAAAGCTCGGCGCGGAGATTGTCGTCGGCGATTTGCTTGCGATCGATACCATTCGCGCCGCGATGGAAGGCGTCGATGCAGCCTACTTCGTCTGGCCCGTCCAGCCTGGTTTGATCCACGCCACCGTGAACTTCGTGCAGGCGGCCAAGGAAGCGAGCGTCAAGACGGTCATCAACCTGTCGCAGCGTTCGGCGAACCGCGATTCGACCAGCGACTCGTGCCGCGACACCTTCATCGCCGAGGAAGTCTTCAACTGGTCCGGGCTCGACGTGATCCATCTGCGGCCGACTTACTTCCTCGAATGGCTTCTCTATCCGTGGCAATTGCCGTACTTGCAGCAAGGCATTCTGCGGATGCCTGTCGGCCAGGGTCGTCACTCGCCGATTGCCGCGAGCGATCAAGGCCGCGCCATCGCGGCGCTGCTGAAAAACCCCGGCGATCACATTGGCAAGACCATTGCGCTGTCCGGCCCGGTCGAGATGAATCACGAGCAGATGGCGGCGGAACTGTCGCAAGCGCTCGGCCGCAAGATCGTCTTTCAGGATCTCCCCATCGACGAATACTGTGCATCGATCGAGCAAATGGGCGTTCCGTCCTACATCGTCGAGCACTTGCGAGGCGCGATGGCCGACTACCAGAACGGCCACATGTCAGGCGCCGATAACAACATCGAGACGCTGACCGGACAACGTTCGATGACCGTCGGCGAATTTGCCCTCGCTCATGCAGATCGCCTGAACGCTACCGCTTAAGCCGCAAAACTCAAACCTTATCAAGGATGAATATCATGAAAGTCATGGCAGTTGGTACGGTCGCCCCGATGACCCCCGAGCAGATGGCGCAGTACATGCCCGCGGAAGTCCCCGCCACGTTGCAGCTTTACCTCGACGGCAAGATGGAGCAGTTCTGGCTGCGCGAGAACGCGGTGGGCGTGATCTTTCTGATGAGCGTGGATTCGGTCGAAGAGGCTGACCGGCTTCTCAAGGCATTGCCGCTAGGCGTCGCGAATATCCTGACGTTCGACCTGTACCCGATCGGCCCACTCGCGCCCCTCGGCATGTTGCTGAACAAGTAGAACGCGAGGTAAAGCGTGCGGCAAAACGCGCGGCGACCGATCGGGTCGCCGCTTCGTTTTGTGGACCGATCACATTTCGTCGATAGGCGTCGATGCGTGATCTTCGCGCGCACCCTTACGCGGACGATGTCAGCGTGCTTCGTCGCGGCAAGTTGTTGGGTTCGTGCGCGAGCGGGGATGTGTCGACGCGGCATCCCACGGGCAAAGCGATCCGCGGGAAATCGGCCGCGGCCGGAAGGTTGCATCGAGTGGACAAAAAAAGGGCCGCAAATCCGATTTGCGGCCCCGCGTACATCGTGACGTTCGAACCGTTGACCCACGGCCTATTAACTCACGACCGATTAACTCACGACCCGTTAACTACGACCCGTTAAGCCAGCGAAGCACCGGCACGCTCGCGTCCGACGGGAACGCCCACGCGCCTTTCGCCGTGAAGTCCCAGCTCGGGCCGTAGTTTGCCGGACTCGCCATCTGCACGGTCGTCATCCGGCTCGAAACGGGCGCCGCTTTGCCGCTGCCCACTCCCGCGAGTGCGCCGGAAGTATCGGCGTTCCAGTAGACATCCGCTGCAATGGTGCCGGTATTCGTGCCTGCAATAGCGCCCGGAACCTTCGCCGTCGTGCCCGTCGGCACCAGGGTGGCCTTCGTGAACGATTGCGAGATGGCGCCGCTGTTCGTGCCGGCAAGCCCGCCGAGCACGTTCGCGCCGTTCACCGTGTTGGAGGAATACGACTGCGCGATCGTGCCGCGATTCACACCGGCGAGTCCGCCGACCTGGCTATGCGTGCCGCCACTCAGGTAGCCGAGCGAGTACGACTGCACGATGCTGCCGTCGTTTTCGCCGACCAGTCCGCCCATCTCGCCCTGACCGGACGTTGCCGCGCCGCTCCACGAACGTTCGATCGAGCCGCGATTCACGCCGACGAGACCGCCGATCGACGTGCCCGGATCCGCCGTCATGACGACCCGGCCCGTCGTGCCCACCAGGACAACGCGGCCATCGTTCTCGGCCGCGAGCAACCCGACCGGACCGCTCGACGAAGTCGCCGTGCTGCCCACGAGATCGAAGTTCCGCACGACGCCCGTCTTGCCGATCACCGAAAAAAGCCCGGTGTCGGTATTCAGGCTGCTGAGCAGATGCCCCATGCCGTCGAACTGGCCGGTGAACGGATGCGCCGCGCTGCCGATCGCGGGCACGTTGTTCAGCGTGCCGCCGAGATCGATGGTCGTGCCGAGCGCATAGGTGCCGCCGAGGTTCTTGTTGACGGCGTTCAGGTCCGCGACCGTATTGACAAGCTGGTAGCCGGTCACCTGCGTGACGAGCCCGCTGAACGGCGCCGCGCTCCACTTCGTATTCGAGCGGATCGTGCCCGGCTTGTAGGTGCCGCTCATGTCGTACAGCGCCGATACGATGCCCGTGCTCGCGCACCAGTCGATCGCACCGTTGTTCGTCACGCTGCCGCCGTTGTCGAGCGCGTTCGCGTCGGCGCGCAGCGTCAGGTTGCCCGTGCCCGTGTTGGCGAGCGTCGTGCGCTGCGCGAGCGCGACCGAATGGTAGGCGTTCAGCGCGAGCGACGAAGCGCCCTTCCAGCGTATGTCCGACTGCACGCCGATATCGCCTGTCGCGCCATTTGCGCCGGTCGCGTTCACTGCGACCGACGTGCCGCTCGACAGATTGCTCGCGAGCGTGTTCGCAGTTGCGCGATCGATGGTGAACGCCGGCGCGGTGAGGTCCCACTCGGCGGCGCTTACCTTCGCGCCGTCCACCTTCAGCGTACTGCCGGTCATTTCGACCGTGCCGCCGTTGCCGTCCGCATTCGTCGCCGCGATCGCCGCGCCGCGCACATCGGCCGTGCCGCCGTTCGCCACGAGCCACACGTGGCCGTCGCGCGTGTCGGTGCCGGTCGCGCGCAGTGCGCTGTTCTTGCCGGCGAGCGCGTAGACGTTGCCGTCCACGGTCTGCAGGCCGATCTGCGCGGCCCGCACGGTGCCCGCGTTCAGCACTTTGCCGCCGCTGCCGAGTTGCACGGTCAACTGGCGTCCGCCCGAATAATCGACCAGCAGCACCTGGCTGCCGCTCGCGAGTTCGGCCGTGCCATTCGGCGCCGAAATGGTGCCGGCATTGACGACGTCCTTGCCGCCGACGAGGAACACGTCGCCGCCGGTCGAGCTGATCTTGCCGAGATTGATGACCGCGCTCGTGGACGGGCCGCTGAACGTCAGGAAGCCGAAATCCTGCATGAACGTGTCGTTGTCCACGTCGAGCGACGACGCGACAAAACGCCCGCCCGTCGTAATCACGCCGCTCGCGCCGACGACCACGCCTTGCGGATTGATCAGGTAGACGCTGCCCGTCGACTTCAGATTCCCGTTGATGGTGGAGATGGTTTTCCCTGTAACGCGATTCAGCGTCGCCCCAGAGCCGTTATTAATCGACACGGTACGCCCCGCGCCGATGGAAAAGCTGTTCCAGTCGATGATGCCGCGTGAACTCGACTGCGTGATGTCGAGGTTTGCGCCATTGGACTTGATGGTGCCCGCCCCGCCGACGAACTGGCCGTTCTGCGGCAAAGGCGGGGCTGCGTTCACGCTGGCGGCGTGAATGCCCATGGATAAAGCAACGAATACCGGTAGCGGCCTAAGCTTGAAAGCCTGGAAGCGAACGACGGTAAAGCCAAGCGATGTGACGCTCGCGAGACGGTAATCGAAATGCCGCATGTATTCCTCCGGTGCGCGGTTTTTCCCCGTAATTGTTTCTGTAGTTATTATCGAAATTACCGTTGGGGGCGAGTGTAGCAGAGCAGGTTTTACTTTCCAGACGCATTTCAAAATTCATACAGGGTTAAAGCATTTTCACAACAAACCCGTAATCAATAGATAGATATACCGATACTCGAACGGAGCCTTCGAAAATAATCGGCGCGCTCATTCAATGCCGTGATTCAAAACCAACACGAATAAATTTTCTGACACGGCCATAGAAATTTTTGATATACGCCGCCGGCCCACGGTTTAAAAGGGAGCTATCCAATCGAGGACTTTTCGTCTAAATCGCGCCCTTTTTTTATATCCCGGTTTTGAGCGCTTTTATGCCGTCGAACCCATGACATACCGCGAAATAATTGTTGAATGGCGCCCGCGAAACCGCTCGCTCATACTCGCTTCTGTTGCTGGAGCACGAACGAAACGGCCCCAGCCAAGGTGTATCGAGAATCATCCGACGATACGTTTAATGATGCTGGCGACACGGGTTGTGTCGGTAAAGGGTAGACATGTTTGCTTCGTTCGGTTTCAAGAATGGTGTTCGTTATAACAGCGGCAAGACGCTGCGCCGCATGGCCGCAACCGCAATGTTCGGTGCTTCAATGTTGCTTCCCGGTTGCGCCGACGCGGCCACGATCTCCGGCGAATATTCGGCCCCGCAGGCGCAAGCACAGGCGCGGCCGGACGTGATCTACGTGTACGCATTCGACAGCGCGGCAAACGAAGTCCAGCTCGATACCGGCACGATGCAGAAGATGAAGACGCGCTTGACGGGCACGTCCGCCGCCGACCAGCAATCCGCCGACGCCGCCGAAGTTCGCGAGGAAGTGGCAACCGAAATCGTGCAGCAATTGCAGGCGATGGGTCTGCGCGCGACGCTGGCCGATGCCGCGACGCCGCCGCCCGCGAACCAGAACGTGCTGATGGTGACCGGCAAGATCGATACGATCGACGCGGGCAGCCGGCGTCGCCGCACGCTCATCGGACTGGGCGCGGGTAAGAGCGAAGTCGGGTCGTCGGTGCAGGTGCTTTACAAACCGGCGGGCGGCACGCCGCAAGTGGCGCAGCGTTTCGACGCCACCGCCGACAGCGGCAAGATGCCCGGCGTCGCGGAAACAGCGGGCGTCGGCGCGGCCGTGGGACACGTGGCGACATCGGCGGCGCTGGGCGGCGGATTGCACGGTGCGTCGGATGCGAAGCGCGCCGGGGTATCGGCGGATGCGAAGCGGCTCGGCGACTCGATCGCAAAGCAGATCGCAGAAGCGGCAGTCGCGCAAGGATGGATGCCGGCGAGCAGCGTCAAGAGCTGAACGCGCCGCGCCGCGCGTTACTTGCGCGTTACTTGCGCGTTACTTGCGCGTTACTTGCGCGTCACTTGCGCGTCACTTGCGCGCCGCGCGCAGATCGGGCGCGAACACCACCGCGAGCATCATTAAAGCGGCGAGCGCCGCGCACCAGCGCAGATCGACACTCACCGGCACGCGCTGCGCGAAGCGCGGATCGAGCAGCGCATCGCCGAGCGCGGCGGGCTTCGAAAGCGTTCGATAGTCGAGCCCGGTCTGGCCGGACAACGTGTGCAGATACACGTCGCGCAACTGCGACAATTCCTCGTGACTCACTGCGCCGTGTTGCGCCGACGACATCGCACTCGCCTGCACGACTTCGCTCGCGAGCCAGAATCCGGCTGGATGTCCCTCGCTGTCCGTCTTCGGAATCGGCTCGGGCTGATCGCCGCCAACGCCGATCAGCCAGCCGCGCACCTCGCCCGCCGTGATGCCGGGCATCGAGGTATCGGAGAGCGGACGCGGTGGCGCTTCTTGCCCGTCGGTGACGAACACCATCGCGACGCGGCCACCCAACTGCTTCGTCTGGCGGATCGCCGAATACAGACCACCGTTAGCGATACGGCTCGCGTTCGCCCAGCGCATCCCGCCGTCGATCCCGTCGAGCGAACTCACCAGCGCGTCGTAGTGGCCGCACACTTCGAGCGGCTCCAGCAGCAACAGCGCGCGCCCGTCCGTGAACACGCTCCAGCCGATCCGCGATCCGCACGGCATGCGCCGCAGCGCGTCGCGCATCGCCGCGCGCGCATACGCGAGCCGGCTCGTGCGTACGCCGTCAAGCGTCACGTCCTCGACATTCATGCTTTGCGTGATGTCGAAGGTGACGACGTAGTCGAAGCGGTCGCGCGTGAGGCGAATGCCCGGCATCCATATCGCGGCGGCCAGCATGAAAAGCGCGGCGGCGAGCGCCCACTGCCGGTACGCGAAGCCGCGCCGCCCGCCCGCGCTCGCCCTTCCGTCACGCGTCACGGCAAGTCTCCGAGCACCACGCCCGGCACTTTGACGGGACGACTGAATTCCGCCGGCTCGCGGCCGTCGTCGAAGGCTTGCGCGCTTTCCGGTTGCAGCCAGAGCGCGCGTTCGAGGTTATAGCGCGCGTCCCAGTCGTCGGGCTTCGCGCGCAGCACGTCGCGATAACGATTCTTCGCCAGCTCGATAAGCGGCGCCGACGCCGCCGGATTACCCGCGCCCGCCGCGAGCGCCTCACGCAGATACATGTTCGCGAGATCGAACATCGCGGTGCGCCCGAGTTCATCGAGATTCGCGCGGTCGATCAAGCCGTTGTACAGCTTCGCCGCCGCGTCGCGCTCGCCCGCCTTCGATAACGCGACGGCCCGCGCCAGTTGCACGCGCGCGGACTGAGTCGTCTGCCCGGCCATCGTGCCGGGCTTCGTGGTCATCGCCTGGAGCACGGCGGCGTTGCTCCGCGCGGCCGTCACGAGCGACCAGCCCTGATAGGCGGCCCACGCCGCGCAGCAGAGCGCGAGCGATGCAAAAGCCGCGTGGACGGTGCGCCGTCTCATGTCCAGCTCCGCATCACACCGGCGCGCAGCACGAGCAGCAAAGCGCATCCGGCAAGCGCGACGGCGAAACATAGCGTGCTGCGGCTCGTCGCCGGGACGCGCTCGGGATACGACACCGGGAAATTCTGCTGCGCGTCGATCTCCGCCATCGCAGCGGTCATCGCATCGGGATCGTCGGTCTGATACAGCCGATACGGCGTCTTCAGCGACTGAAAATAGCGATGCAGTTCCACTTCCTCCGACGATTCATCCGCTGGCGTGATCGCCGTCAGGTCCGTGCTGTTCGCGCTGCTGCGCAAATAGATGAAGTACACGGTGATGCGCTCGCGCGCGAGGCCCGCCGCGATCCGCGCGCGCATCGGCGCGTCGAGCCGTGCGCCGCCGTCGGACACCAGCACGATCACGCGATTGCCGTTGTAGTCGCGCCGCTCGAACTGCCCGATGGCCGCGAGCAGGCCGCGATCGAGCCGCGTATCCGGCATGCCACGGCCAATGCCTGTGCTCGCGATCGCGCTCGTGATCGCCTGCTTGTCGCGTGTAAGCGGCACGACGAGCAACGGGCTCGCACCGAACATCATGAAGCCGAGGCGGTCGTTATTGCGCTTGTCGATGAAGCGCGTGAGCACGTCGCGCGCCGCTTCGTTCTTCGGCACGCCGCCCGCCATCGCGCCCGCCGCGATCACGCTGCGCGGCGGCACGGAGGCGTCCATGCTTGAACTCCGGTCCATCAGCACCATGATCTCCGCGCCGCGCGCGACCCGTGTCACTGCCCGTTCTGCGCGATGCGGATCGGCGAGTCCGATCACAATCAGGAGCATCGTCGCCACGGCGAGCACGCGCAGCGCGACGCTGGCCGCAGCGCCGAGCCGGTCGCGCGGCAGCCACGCGACGTGCGAAAACGTCAGCGTGTCGCGGCGTCCGGGCAGGAGCGGCAACAGCGCGAGCGGCAGCAAGGTCAGCATCGAGGGGGAAGAAAACGCGAAGGGCAGGGTCATCGTCGATCACGCCTTTCCGCGCGGCGCAGCACGCGGCACAGATCGAGCAGCCGATACACTTCCTGCGTCGGTTTAAGCGCGAAAAAGCGCTCGCCCGAGTGCGCGTAGAAGCGTTCGAGCCGCTCCCGCAGCGGCGCGAGATACGGCGCGCGGATGAACAGCGCGCCGAGTGTTCCCGCGTGCAGCGCCTGGCCGGCTGTGTCGTTGAGCGCGCGATGCACGTGCCGCCAGGCGTCGGGATCGTGATCGACCTTCGCCGGATCGATGCGTTCCAGCGCGCGGCAGGCTCGCGCGAACGGCAACGCGTCGGCATCGCGATGATTGCGCCACAGCCACCACGCGAGCCACGCGCAAGCCACGAGTGCAAGCGCCGCGAGCGCCATGCTCAAGCCGCGGCGCAACGGCGCGATGCCGAGCGGCGCGGGTTGGCGGTCCGGCTGCACGTCGCGCAACGCGCCTTCTGCGAACGCGCGCTTCGGCGTCAACGGTGCGACGCTCAGCGGCCACGCGACGACTACGAGCGAGGCCTCGCCGCTATTACGGCTCGCGAGCGTCAGTTCCGGCAGCGCGATCGCGGTCAGCGTCTGCGGCGCGTTGATGACCTGATATTCCAGCACCAGCCAGCGTGCGCCGCCGCTGTCCGTTTCCACCGACGCCGCGCGCCGCGTCAGCCACGCGCCGGTACGTTCGATCGGCGGCAGCGCGGCGGGATCGAATGGATGGCCGTTCGCGCGCAGTTCGATGCGTTGCGTCATCACATCGCCGAGCACATAGCCGAAACCGCGCGGCTCGACGACGGTCGCCACGACGCCCGGCTGCGCATCAGCCACGCCCGATGCCGCGAGCAGAACGCAGCCAATCGACCACGCGATGAGGACACGTTGCCGGGGCGTCATCCGACGAACTCCAGGAAGTATCGCGAGAGCGCTTCCGGATCGAACGCGCCGCTCAGATAAAACGGACGAACGCCGTGCGCGCGGCACAACGTTTCGATCTGCGCGCGCCGGTCCGCCACCGCGTCGCGCCATTGAGCGCGCAGCGCCGGACGCATCCATAACGCGCGCCGCTCGTGCGATTCCGCGTCGCGCACCATCAGCAGCGCGTTTTTCGAAGGCGCTTCGAGTTCGGCCACATCCCACACGACGATCGGCACGATCAGCGCAGGCGCAAACAGTTCGAACGTCGCGCGCAAGGTGTCGAGCGGCCAGTGAAAATCCGATACGACGAACACCAGCCCTTCGCGTCCCGCAAGCCGTTCTGCCGCGCGCCGCAATCCCGCCGCGCCGTTGCCGTTGTTCTTGCCTTCACGCCGCGCCGTCAGCCTGTCGCCTTCGCGCAATAGCGCGTGCATTGCAGCGCCCGCGCCGCGATGATGGCGCGGCGGCATCATCAGGTCGTCGCGCAACGCGGTATCGAACGCGAGCATGCCGACCGGATCGCCCACGCGAAACGCGCTGCGTCCGAGCGAATCGACGAAGTCACCGGCAATGTCGAGCTTGGAGCGGACCGAGCCGAATGTCATCGACGCCGACACGTCCACCACCGCATGCACGGTGACCGCCGTGCGTTGCCGCGCGAGCCGCACGAGCCACTCGTGACCGACGTGGCGCAGGCTCGCGCGCAGGTCGAGACGACGGGGATCAGGATGATCGAAGAGACGCGCGTGGGCGGCGAACGCCTGTCCGCCGCCGATGCTCGAACCGTGATGCGAGCCGGGACGGTAGCCGTGCACCTGCATCGGCATCCGGTAATGGAACTCGTGGCCGGGACTCATCGCGCGGTCGCGTCAGGGCGCGGCGACGCGCAGCGTGATCGCCTCGACGAGCGCGTCGGCCAGTTCCGCGCGACGCAGTTCGTAGATCGGCGTGAAGAACACGCGATGGCCGAGCGCGGCCGGCAGCACAACGTGAATGTCCTCGGGAATCAGATGCGTGCGGCCCGCGAGCCACGCGACCACGCGCGCTGCCCGCACCAGCGCGCTCATGCCGCGCGGACTTGCGCCCGCGAGCACGAGGCGCTCGATATCGACATCGTCGAGCCGGATACCGAATTGCGCGGGCCGTTCAGTCGCTTCCCAGAGTTGCAGCACATACTTTTCGATGGTCTCGCTGGCGTGCACGCTGCGCTGGATCGATGCCGCCACCGAATTGAGTTCGCGCCATTCGAACATGCCCGCCGGCACGTCTTCGAGAACCGAATCGACGTCGTGAAAATGCGGATCGAAGACGAGGCGGCTGCGGATGGCAAGAGCATCGGGCGTCGGCATGTTCAGTTCGAACATGAAGCGATCGCGCGCAGCCGATGCAAGCTCGAAGGTCTCTTCCTTCTCGACCTTGTTGCGATCCGCGAACACGGTCATGTGCGGAAAATGATAGTCGCGGTTGAACGCGGACACGGAACGCTCGGCCATCGCCCGCAACAACAGCGATTGCACTTGCGGACGGGCGCGGTTGATCTCGTTGAAGAAGAAGGTTGTCAGGCGTTCGCCGTGACGCAGAAGCGGACCGGGATCGATACGCGGCGCGCCGTCGGCATCGACGTAGGTGTGATAGATCAGATCGCCCGGCATCAGGTCGATGGTGCCTTCGACCCGCTCGAACTCCCCGCCGATAGCCCGTGCGAACGCGCGCAGCAGCGTGGTCTTGCCGACGCCGACATCGCCTTCGAGCAGCACGTGGCCGCGCGCGAATAGCGCGACTGTAATCAGCCGCGTGACCTCCTGCTGCCCGATAATCGCTTGCCCGATCGCCCCTTCCAGTTGCAGCGCGTTGCTGCGCCAGTCCTGCAACGCTTCTTCAGACAGCATCTGGCTTCTCCGGTCGCACGTTGGTCGCCTGACGGTTCGAAGCGGGCCGCCGGGTCCAGCCACGACGCCACGCCTCGGGGCGATTCAAAGGCAAGAGGCATGCCACGAAGCGTTCTTGAAGCAACCGATGGTGACGCGCGGTAAGCTGGAACACACTGTGTCACGTAACCATCGCAAAGTGCGCGGGTGACAATCTGGAACGCGGCGCAGGATCGTCAGAGGATTGCTATGCGGCTTTGGTTACGACGTCGATACGCAACGCCTCCGCGCCCGCCGCGATCGCCAGCAAGCGGTCCACGTTCGGGTGCGCGCCCGGTCGGTTACGCGCGTCGGCGGTGTGCTCGGCGAACACCTTGAGGCCATGCTCGGCCGCGTCGCGATCTAGCGCGCCGAATGCTTGGCGAAGATAGTGATACACCGCGACCGAGCCTTGCTTGCCCGGCTGATTTTCAATCGATGCGACAACGGCGTCGCGTCCATCGCGCAGTTCTATCCGCTCGATCCCTTCGATGGCGGGAAGCTGGGCGAGATTGTCCTTGAATACGTTGCTTGGCTGAATCACTGAAAGCACTCCGTTGGGTCGTGAACTGGCCGCAAAAGCGGCCTTGGGTGGGCGGCATTTTATCCGATCGCATTGCGTAGTCCGGCAAGCCGCTAACAGCGCATGACGCGTTTCCGTTAAGCTACCGGACAGCAACTTGCCCGATAACTCAAATGTCCAACAGCACCGCAGACGCACCCGACAAGCCCTCGCCGCTTGCACTGTTTCTCATTTTCAGCCGGATCGGATTGACGAGTTTCGGCGGTGGCCTGAGCGGCTGGCTGCTGCGCGAATTCGTCCAGGACCGCAAGTGGATCAGCGAAGACGACTTCCTTAACGGCCTTGCGCTTTCACAAGCGCTGCCGGGCATCAACGTCAAGAACATGGCGATCTGGATCGGCCATCGTTTGCTCGGCTGGCGCGGGGCGCTCGTCGCTGTCGCGGGCATCATCGTTCCGCCCGCTATTTTTATTATCGTGCTGGGCACCGCGTTGATCCATCTGCTTCGATATCCGGACGTCCATGTCCTGCTTGCCGGTGCGGCCGCCGCGGCGACCGGCCTGTCGTTGTCGATGGGCGTGACGACCGCGCGCCGCGTCCGGCGCGCGGTGTTGCCGCTGCTCTTCATGTGCGGCACGTTCGTCGCTATCGGCGTGTTGCGCCTGCCGTTGGTGTGGGTCGTGTTGATCGCCGGCGGCCTTAGCGTGCTCTACGAATATCTCAAACTGCGCAAGGCCTGACGCGATGCCAACACGTATTCTCTGGCAAATCGCCGCCGTCTTTGCGCCATTGTCGCTCGTGACCATCGGCGGCGGACAGGCGATCATCGCCGATATCCAGCGGCAAGTCGTGGACGTCCATGGATGGCTGACGCATTCTCAATTCGCCGTCGATTTCGCGATTTCGCGCATGGCGCCCGGCCCCGGATCGTTGCTCGCCACGTTGATCGGCTGGCAGATCGCGGGCTTCTGGGGCGCGGTCGTGGCGACGCTTGCGCTGCTCGCGCCGACCGGCTTCCTGATCTACGCGATCACGCACATATGGGCACGCTATGAAGGCGCCGCGTGGCAACTCGCGCTCGAACGCGGACTCCGTCCGGTCGCGGCAGGGATGATTCTCGCGGCGGGCTGGGTCTTGCTCGGAACGATCGACGGCGGAATTGCTGCGAAAGCCATCGCGCTTGCATCGATGGCGGTGTTGCTCAATACACGCATCAATCCGCTTTTGCTTCTACTGTGCGGCGCTTTGCTGCTGCTCGGATTCTACGAGGCAGGAATCAACCTGCCTCATATGCCTCAAGTGCATCTGACGGATTAGTCGTCGAGATTCTCATGATGCGCGCTCGCGCCGCGTTTCCAGTACGACGCTGCACGAATCGCGTGTCGGTCGTGGCCCTTCTCTTCGACCAGAATGCGTCGCACGTTCGCGGCCACGCTGGCCTCGGCGGCGCACCACGCGTAGCCGTCGCCTGAAGGCAAGTGCAGTTCGCGCACGGCCGCGAGCAGTTCATCCGCGCCGCTTGCCCACGTCACATTGAACGTCGATTGGCTCTTGAACACGCGACGGTCGGCGGCGTCGTCCACTTGAATCAACGCCATCGCGAGCGTGCCGGAAGGTAACTCTTCCAGGCGACGCGTAATGGCCGGCAGCGCCGTTTCATCGCCGATAAGCAAGTGCCAGTCAAAGTCCGTCGGCACGATGAACGAGCCGCGCGGGCCGCCTATTGTCGCGTGCTGGCCCGGTTGAGCATGAGCGGCCCATTGCGCCGCAAAGCCATCGCCGTGCAGCGAAAATTCGATCGTTAATTCGCGCGCCGCTGCGTCGTACCGGCGCGGCGTGTAATCGCGCATGACCTGCTCGCCATCGGCGGATTGCAGGAACAGCTTGACGTGATCGTCGAAGGAATCGCTCCTGAAATCGTTCAGCGATTCGCCCGCGAAAGTTACGCTACGAAAATTCGGCGTGACGTTTTCGACCCGGACCACTTGGAGATCGCGGCGCTTGAGTTCGTGGCGCACGCGCTGGACACGGCTGCCGGTTTTTTGCGTTTGCGATTGCGTTTGCATATTCATCTGTTCATCCCGAATGTTTGACATTATCATCGAGATTAGGCGAATAGAATGACATTGTCAACTACCTGATATTTCGTGCCGGATCGTCCTCTCGACATGACTTTCAGCGCCGGATGCTTGATACTGTCATATTTCCCGAAACGCCACTGCCTGCCATGAAAGATCAGCCGGACGACATCCTCGAATTGGTGCATTCGGTCATGCACGAATACCGCTCGCTGCAGTATCGCTTTCTGCGTGACGGGCCGCATGACATCACGCACATGGACGGCAAGGTGCTCGGCTATTTCGCGGCGCATCCAGGCGCGACCCAGAGCGATCTGGCGCAATACAGCGGGCGCGACAAGGCGCAACTCGCGCGGCTGATCAAGGGTTTGCGCGAGCGTGGCCTGCTCGACGCCGAAGCCGACGAAACCGACCGGCGCAGCGTGCGACTGTCGCTCACCGCGAGCGGCGCGAGCGTGCAGCAAGCGTTGCGGCAGCAGGCCAGGCGTCTGTCGAAGAAGGCGGTCGCGGGTCTGAGTGCGACGGAGCAACAGCAACTCGCGGCGCTTTTGCGCGCCATCAAGGCGAATCTCGGCGATGAGGAAGGCGGCCGTTAATCAGCGCCGCAATGCCTCACCCCGCGCTCATCAGCGCCCGCAAATGAGCCGCCGATCCAGTCGCCAGTCCGTCCAGACTGTAGCCGCCTTCGAGGATGGAGACGATGCGTCCATCGCAGGTTTCATCGGCGATTTGCATCAGTTCGCGCGTGATCCAGTGAAAGTCGTCGTCTTCGAGGTTCAGGCCCGCGAGGGGATCAAGCCGATGCGCGTCGAAACCCGCTGAAATCACGATGAGTTGCGGGTTGAACTCGCGCAGCGCCGGCAACATGCCGTTCTCGATGCGCGCGCGGAAAAGCGCCGAATCGCAGCCGCGCGGCAACGGAACGTTCACGATGTTGTGGCTCACGCCGGTCTCGGACTGCGCGCCGGTTCCGGGATACAACGGCGACTGATGGCTCGATGCGTAGAACAATTCGGGCCGCGCGAAAAACGCGGCCTGCGTGCCGTTGCCGTGATGGACATCGAAATCGACCACGGCGACGCGTTCCAGCTTGTGGACTTCATACGCGTAAGCCGCGGCGATCGCGGCCTGATTGAAGATGCAAAAGCCCATCGCGCGATTCGGCTCGGCGTGGTGGCCGCATGGCCGCGTGGCGCAGAACACGTTGCGCGCCTCAGCGCTCATCACCGCATCGACGCCCGCGCACGCCGCGCCGACGCAACGCATCACCGCTTCCCACGATCCCGCCGACATCACGGTATCGCCCGCGTCGAGCGGCATGTAGCCTTGCTTCGGCGCGAGATCCGCGACCTCATCGACGAAATCGCGGTCGTGAATCAGATAGAGCTGGTCGAGCGTACCCGACGGCGCGTCGCGCCATTCCAGCGAGGAAAACTCCTCCGCTCGCAACGCCCGCAACACGGCGACCAACCGCTCGGGCGATTCAGGATGCCCCGGCCCCGGACGATGCTCCATGCAAGCGGCGTGCGAATAGACAAGCGTAGTGGTCATGGTTGGCCGATGCGCGCCACGACCGGCATCGTCTCCCTTGATCCATTGCGCGATTTGCAGGCATCGCTGCCAGTGCGCGCGAACGGTCGTGGCGTTTGTATGCGCCGTCCGGAACGGAATACGGCGTCGCGCCAAGCTTAAGGTTGCGGATGCCTTCGCGATAATTAGAATTTATTTAACGCACCATAGGCTTGCCGTTATGGATGCGCGCGTTTGTTCTTAAACGAAGCGATCAGCGAACCAGACACGGACGCTTGTTATCGAAGGTCCAGTTGGGGATCAGGTATTGCATCGCCACGCCGTCGTCGCGCGCGCCGAGGCCGTGCTGCTGATAGAGCGCGTGCGCCTTGTCCAGCGCGTCCATATCCAGTTCGACGCCCAGCCCCGCCTGCTGCGGCACCTTGACCTTGCCGCCGGTAATCTGCAGCGGATTGCGCGTCAGATGCTGACCATCCTGCCAGATCCAGTGCGTGTCGATGGCCGTGATCTTGCCCGGCGCGGCAGCGGCGACCTGCGTGAACATCGCGAGCGAAATGTCGAAGTGATTGTTCGAATGCGAGCCCCACGTGAGGCCCCATTCGTGACACATCTGCGCGACGCGCACGGAACCCTGCATGGTCCAGAAGTGCGGATCGGCGAGCGGAATATCCACCGACTGCAACTGAATGGCGTGTCCCAGTTGACGCCAGTCCGTCGCGATCATGTTGGTCGCCGTCGGCAAACCGGTCGCGCGCCGGAACTCGGCCATGACTTCTCGGCCCGAGTAACCGTTCTCCGCGCCGCACGGGTCTTCCGCGTAGGCGAGCACGTCGTGCTGATCGCGGCACAGCCGGACCGCTTCGGCGAGCGACCACGCGCCGTTCGGATCGAGCGTCACGCGGGCGTTCGGAAAGCGCTCGGCGAGCGCCGTGACCGCTTCGATTTCCGCGTCGCCCGTGAGCACGCCGCCCTTGAGCTTGAAATCGTTGAAACCGTAGCGCGCCTGCGCGGCCTCCGCAAGCCGCACGACAGCTTCCGGCGTCATCGCCTCTTCGGTGCGCAGGCGTTCCCAATCGTCGCGCCCGTCCGCGCCGTCGGCATACGGCAGGTCGGTTTTGTTGCGATCGCCGATATAGAACAGATAGCCGAGCATCTCGACTTCGTCGCGTTGCTGGCCTTCGCCGAGCAGCGCCGCGACCGGTACGCCGAGATGCTGGCCGAGCAAATCGAGCAACGCGGCTTCGAGCGCCGTCACGGCGTGGATCGTGGTCCGCAGGTCGAACGTTTGCAGGCCGCGGCCGCCCGCGTCGCGATCGGCGAACTGCGTGCGCGCCCGGTTGAGCACGGCCTGCAAATTGCCGATGGATTGCCCGACGACGAGCGAACGCGCGTCGTCGATAGTCTTGCGGATCGCCTCGCCGCCCGGCACTTCGCCGACGCCCATATTGCCCGCGCTGTCGCGCAGGATCACGACGTTGCGTGTGAAGAACGGTCCGTGCGCGCCGCTCAGGTTCATCAGCATGCTGTCGCGTCCGGCGACGGGCACGACGCGCAGTTCGGTGAGGGTCGGCGTGGCGTTCGGTTGAATCGTGTTCGTGGACATGGTCTGGTGCCTGACTAGTGAAAAGGCCGTTCGAATGAGTTACGTTGTCTGACGACACTGTACTTTCTGACCGGAATTTTTTCAACGAAGCGTTTACCCTGTCGAGCCTTGGCCTTTAAGCATAAGGCGGAACCGACGAATCACGCATTTGGGAGCGTACTTGCCGCATTGAATTAAGACATCGGACAACTAAAATCGTCCAAGACCGTAAACGCAGACAGGCCCGCAAGCGGGCCTGTCCTCAACCACGTTCAACGCCAACTCACTTCGGCGTCTGGCCGATCTCGTGATTCGCCAGGATTTCGAGCGCGCGCACCATCCCCGAGTGATCCCACGCGGCGCCGCCGTGCGCCGCGCAGGCGTTGAACAGCGCCTGACACGTCGCCGTGTTGGGCAGCGAAACGCCGAGCGCCTGCGCCGTCGTCAGCGCCAGATTCAAATCCTTCTGATGCAATTCGATCCGGAACCCCGGGTTGAACGTGCGCTTCGTCATGCGCTCGCCGTGCACTTCCAAAATCCGCGACGACGCGAAGCCGCCCATCAGCGCCGTGCGTACTTTTTCGGCATCGACGCCCGCCTTCGACGCCAGCAACAGCGCCTCGCCGACCGCTTCGATGGTCGCCGCGACGATCACCTGATTCGCCACCTTGCAGACCTGTCCCGCGCCGACTTCGCCGATCAGCGAAATGTTCTTGCCCATCATGTCGAACAGCGGCTTGACGGCGTCGAAGGTCGCCTGCGATCCACCCACCATGATCGTCAGCGATCCGGCTTTCGCGCCGACCTCGCCGCCCGACACCGGCGCATCGAGATATTCCGCGCCGCGTTCGCGAACGCGCGCCGCGAAGTCGCGCGTCGCCATCGGCGAGATGGAGCTCATGTCCACGACTACCTGGCCCGCGCGCAAGCTTTCCGCTACGCCGTTCTCGCCGAACAGCACACGTTCGACGTCGGGCGTATCCGGCACCATGATAAAAATGACATCGGCCGCGGTGGCGACCGCAGCGGGACTGTCGCACGCGACGACACCGGCTTCCGTCAGCTCGGCGGGCACGCCGCTTCGGGTGAAGGCGGCGAGTTCGACACCGTTCTTGCGAAGATTCGCGGCCATGGGCTTGCCCATGATGCCGAGTCCGATAAAGCCTGCTTTTTGCATGTTCTTGCTCCGAGAGAATTCAGTGTTCAGGGTGTCCGGCCAGCGCGTCAGGCCGCCTGGCCTTGAATGAAATGTTTCCGCACGCCTTGCGCGGCGTTTCGCAGAAGGCCCATGTCGGCGCACACCGCGACCAGTGTGCTACCCATTTCCAGATAACGCTCGGCGTCTTGCTGGACCGGCGCAAGAATGCCGCTCGGCTTGCCCCCCGCCTTCACGCGCGCAAAAATATGCGCGATCGCTTCCTGCACTTCCGGATGACTCGCATCGCCCATATGGCCGAAATTCGCCGCGAGATCGGACGGTCCGACGAACACGGCGTCCACGCCATCCACGGCCGTGATTTCGTCGATTGCATCGACGGCGGCGCGGCTTTCGATCTGCACCACCACGCAGATATTATCGTTCGCCACCTTGAGATAATCCGGCACCGTGCCGTAGCGGTTCGCGCGCGTGCCGACCGACACGCCGCGAATGCCAAGCGGCGGATAACGCGTGGCCGCGACGGCGCGCTGCGCATCGTCGGCGCTATCGACGAAGGGAATCAGGAAGTTGAAAAAACCCGCGTCGAGCAGACGCTTGATGACCACGCTTTCGTTCGCGGGCGGCCGCACCATCGGCGCGGTGGGACTGTCCTTCAGCGCCATCAATTGCGGAATCAGCGTGAGGACGTCGTTCGGCGCGTGCTCGGCGTCCAGCAACATCCAGTCGAAGCCGCACACGCCCAGCAACTCGGTTGTGATCGGACTTGCGAGGGAAGCCCAGCAACCGATCATCCGGTCGCCGTTGCGGACAGCCTGCCGAAACGCGTTGGGAAGAGGTTGATACGGCGCTGATGATGTCATGTCGTCTCCGGAAGATAAGCAATCTAGGGTGGAATGCCGCGTCCTTGAAAGCCAACATGTTGTCGGACGTCTTAATGAAGAGTACGCGTTAAACTGACGACATACAACAGGGGAGTAAACCCGAATCACCCTGAAATGCCCTACAACAAAAGGCCGAGTGACTTGATAACGTTTCGTCGATGTTATACGATGACTGATATCAATTCAACCCTCGGAGACTCCATGCACATCACCGGCGAAATGTTGATCGGCCGCTCGGCCGTCCGTGGCGGCGACAAGCCGTTGCGCGCCTTCAACCCGTCCACGGGCGAAGATATCGGCGCTCCGGTGTTCGGCAGCGGCACGACCGCGAACGTCGCGGCGGCCTGCGAACTCGCCCAAAAAGCATTCGACCCGTATCGCCGTCTTCCGTTGTCGGTCCGCGCGGAATTCCTGGAACGTATCGCCGATGGCATTCTGGCGCTGGGCGACGCGCTGATCCAGCGCGCCAGCGAAGAATCCGGCTTGCCGAAAGCGCGTCTCGAAGGCGAGCGCGGCAGAACGACCGGCCAGCTCAAGCTGTTCGCGCAAGTCGTGCGCGCGGGCCAGTGGCTCGACGCCACGCTCGATTCGCCGCTGCCGGAGCGCAAGCCCCTGCCCCGCTCCGACCTGCGCATGCAGAAGATCGCGCTCGGCCCGGTCGCCGTGTTTGGCGCAAGCAACTTTCCGCTGGCGTTTTCGGTTGCCGGCGGCGATACCGCCGCGGCGCTCGCGGCCGGTTGCCCGGTCGTCGTCAAGGCGCATAGCGCGCATCTCGGCACGTCGGAAATGGTCGGACGCGTGATCCAGCAAGCCGCTCGCGACATGGATCTGCCGGAAGGCGTGTTTTCGCTGATCGTCGGCGCGGGGCGCGTGGTGGGTGAAGCGCTCGTGTCGCATCCGGCCATCAAGGCGGTCGGTTTCACCGGATCGCGCGCGGGCGGAACGTCGCTGATGCAGGTCGCCGCGCGCCGCCCAGAACCGATTCCGGTCTACGCGGAAATGAGCAGCATCAACCCGGTGTTCCTGTTGCCCGCTGCGCTGGCGGCACGCGGCGAGTCGATCGCGCGCGGTTTCGTCGATTCGCTCGTGCTCGGCGCGGGCCAGTTTTGCACGAACCCGGGTCTCGCGATCGGTATCGACGGTCCGGAACTGAAGGCGTTCATCGAAACTTCCGCCGCCGCGCTCAGCGCAAAACCGGCGCAGACGATGCTCACCTCGGGCATTCACTCGGCGTATCAGCAAGGCGAGCAAACGCTCGCGGCGACCGAGGGCGTCGAGCCGGTCGCGCACGGCCAGGCGGCAACGGGTCCGACGCAGGCGTGCGCGGCGCTCTTCGTCACCGACGCCGCGACGTTCCTCGCCAAGGCCGAACTGGAAGACGAAGTGTTCGGCCCGGCATCGACCGTGATCCGCTGCAAGGACGCGAACGAACTTGCGGTCGTCGCGGAGCATTTCGTCGGGCAACTCACGGCGACGCTTCAGATGGATCGCGACGACGTCGGCACGGCGAAGAAGCTCGTGCCGATCCTCGAACGCAAGGCCGGCCGGATTCTGGTGAACGGCTTCCCGACCGGCGTCGAGGTGTCGCACGCGATGGTTCACGGCGGTCCGTTCCCGGCGACGGCGGACAGCCGCGTGACGTCGGTCGGCACGACGTCGATCGAGCGTTTCCTGCGCCCGGTCTGCTATCAGGACTTCCCGGCCGAACTTCTGCCCGAGGCGCTGCTCGATAACAATCCGCTCGATTTGTGGCGGCGTCGCGATGGCGAGATCGTTCGCGGCTGATTTTTTCCGCTGACGTTCGACATTCAGGAAAAGCGGTCAATTCGATTGACCGCTTTTTTTATGGGCGTCGCGCGCGGACGTTCTTGACTAAGCAGGCGCATTCACTAACATGGGCTTGTCGGACGACCTTCGACCCAAGCCGAATGCGCGACGGTCACACGTCCGACCACCCTTTTTACCGTGGCAAAACATAATTCCGATGAGCGCTCTTACTGACAAAGTCGTCGTTACGCTCTCCGGCGATATCCAGCGCGGCCTGCTCCGGCCCGGCGACCGAATTCCCACCGAAGTCGCGCTGATGAAGCAATTGTCGGTCAGCCGCTCGGTCGTCCGCGAGGCGATTTCACGCCTGCAGGCCGCGCGGATCGTCGAGACGCGGCACGGCATCGGCACGTTCATCCTCGCGCCGGAGAAGGCGGAGGACATGCACCTGCCGACCGCCGACCTCTCGAACATGCTCGACGTCATGGCGGTGATCGAGTTTCGGATCGACCTGGAAGCCGCCGCCGCCGCGCTCGCCGCCACGCGCCGCTCCGACCAGCATCTGAAGCGCATCGAGGCGACGCTCGACCATTTCGAAGCGGAACTGGCGCGCGGCAGCACGGACGTGCTCGCGCACGATGTCGAATTTCACATGCAGATTGCGCAGGCGAGCGGCAACCGGTACTTTTTCGACGTCCTGAGCCAGATGGGCCGCGGAATCAGTCCACGGACGCGGCTCGGCCAGGCGGCCATTGCCGAACTCGATCAGATCGAACGGCTGCGCAGCGTGCTGAACGAGCATCGGCTGGTGTATCAGGCAATCGTGCGCCAGGACGCCGACGATGCGCGCGCCGCCATGCGGATGCACCTCAGCAACAGCCGCGAGCGACTGCGCCGCGCGCACGAATCGACCGTCGCTTAGTCTTTTGCTGCTGCGTCGCGCGGCGTTTTTTACGCGATGTGCGCTGCAAAGCCGGACAGTTCTGGCGCGATATCGGCGCGCAGCGTGAGCGCCGGAATCTCGTAAGCGCCCGCGTTTTGCGGTCGGAAAGCAATCGGCTGGGTTTTAGCGAGATCGTCCAGACGCTGGCCGAGCGTATCGCGAATGGTTGAAAACCGCGCTTCGTCGATCCGGCTTGTCCGATGAATCACGACCGGCGGCAACACGTCGAACCCCGGGTAATACAGAATGCCGTGCTGGATGGGGAACAGAATGTCGTCCATCGGACCATTGATGCCCCGCGCGGCGTAGTGCGACTCCCAGCCGCCCGTCGTGACGATCAGCATCGCGCGCTTGCCTGTCATCGCGCCCTCCCCGTAGCGCTCGCCCCAACGCGCGTCCGAATGTTCGCCGACGCCATACGCGAAACCGTTCGCATACACGCGCTCCACCCAGCCCTTGAGAATCGCGGGCATCGAAAACCACCACAACGGAAATTGCAGAATCACCGTATCCGCCCAGCGCAGTTTCTCCTGTTCGAGCGCGATGTCGGGGCTTTGCAGATCGTTGTCGAACGCATGGCGCGAGTCGCGCGCGGGATCGAAGCGGGCTTCGGACTGGCGCTCCAGCGTGTCGCCGGCATCGAGCGGCGCCTTCCACTTCATCGCGTACAAATCCGAAACCTGCACGACATGGCCCGCATCTTCGAGGCGCTTGACGGCAAAGTCCCTGAGCGCGCCGTTAAGCGACTTCGGTTCGGGATGGGCATAGACGATCAGGACATTCATGACTGGACTCCGTTAGCAGATGAGACCAGATTAGGCCGCGCTCCGGTATATTGGAAATGAATATCCAATATGGCAGGTATTACGATGAATAATCTGCGGCGACTGGACCTCAACCTGCTGGTGACGCTCGATGTTTTGCTGTCGGAACACAACGTGACGCGCGCGGCGGAACGCCTGAACTTTTCGCAACCATCGGTGAGCGTGCATCTTTCGAAGCTGCGCGATATCTTCGACGACCCGCTGCTGCTCCCTGGTCCGCGCGGCATGCGGCCGACCGCGCGAGCCGAAGCGTTGCGCGAGCCGTTGCGACAGGCGCTCGAATCGCTCGACCGCGCCGTTTCGCCCGCCAGTCCCTTCGATCCCGCCGAATCCAGCCATACGTGGCACGTGGCCGCATCCGACTACAGCGAATCGACCATCCTTCTGCCCGCCTTGAGCAGCTTGCGCACGGCGGCGCCCGGCGCGCGGCTCGCCGTGCTCGAATCGACGCCCGCGCGCATCGCGAAGCAGGCGGAACAAGGCGAAATAGATCTCGCGTTCCATACCAGCGAGGGCGCGCCGCCTGGCTTGCGCCGCCGCCTGCTTTTCAAGGAGCGCTACGTGCTCGCCGGCCGCGCGGGGCATCCGCGCTTGAAACGCCGGCCAACGCTCGCGCAATTCTGCGCGCTCGATCACGTCATCATGTCGCCGGAGGGCGGCGGGTTTTTCGGCATCACCGATGAAGCGCTCGCGCACGCCGGCCTCACGCGCCGCGTCGTGCTGTCCGTTCCGCACTTCCTGTTCATGGTGTCGGTGCTGACGAGCACCGATCTCGTCGCGATGTTGCCCGCGCGGCTGGTGCGTGATAGCGCGGCGTTGCGCGTGGTCGAGTCGCCGGTCGATGTGCCCGGCTTCGAGATGGCGATGCTCTGGCACGAGCGTTCTCATCGCGACCCGGCGCATCAATGGCTGCGCGAGCACATCGCGAATTCCGTGTGATGGTTGGCGGCTGCTATATCAGCGCGCGACGCGCGAGTTCTTCCGCCAGCGCTTCCGCGCCAGTGAAACGATACGCGTGCAATCCGGCGTCGATCGCGCCCGCGACATTCGCTTCCGTATCGTCGATAAAGAGCGTTTCGTCCGCGCGCGCCCGATCCGTTCGATGCAGCCGAGATACGCCTGCGCCGCCGGTTTCGCCGCCCCGAACCACGCGCACGCGTAGATTTGCACGCCGAAAAGCCGGGCCACGGCGGGATTCAGATAGGCCATGTTGTCGATCATCAGGCCGCAATTGTTGGTGAGCACCGCGATCCGCCGCCGCTCGGCCACGCGGGCGGCGAGCGCGAGCGTGTCGGCGTTTGGCGTGATCGACGCGCGGCGGGAGGTCAGCCAGTCGTCGCGGCCGATGCGGCAATTCAATAGATCGCCGAGTGCGCTGAGGTATTCGTCGTCGCCGATCTCGCCCGCGTCCGCGCGCGCTTCGAGTCCGGAACCCCAGATTGCGTGACGCACGGCGTCGGCGCTTTGCCCCGAAACCGCCGACAAATGGGCGACCCGTGCCGCGCGGTCGTAGTGAGAGAGAACGCCTTCCATGTCGAAAAGGACGAGCGTGATGGCGGTTGTCATGCTGTCGGCCCCGCGTCAGGTATCCGGAATCGCTGCGTTGACCAAGCTTATCGCGGACGAAAATCCGCTGTGTCGATTGTTCGCACGATAAGTGCATGGTTTTGCAGGATTCGATCGTGTTCCACCTCCGGATAACGACCTTCCTGGATCAACCGCTCGGACGCGCGCATGGCCGCGTGCCGAAACGTCGGACCCGCGTTGAAGCCGCTGACGCTGAGTTCATCGAGCGCCCGCCAGGCGTAGATCGCAGCATCGATAAACAATATGTCCGCGGGATACGGGATCTCGGTGGCACGTTGCGCGTAGAGGGCGCCCAGCGTGTGCTGCCCTTTCAGACGCAAATACCGCGCGAGTTCGACAAGCGGCTCTGCGCGCGCTGGCCGATAAGCGTAAGCCTCCAGATATGCCAGATGAACGATCGCTGCATCTGCGTTAAGACGTTCATTCAGCATGGCGATCTGGAGCTTGGCGTACCACACTTCTTCGCCCCATTCCTCGAGCGCCACGCGCCTATGGTAGGTGTCGAGAGCCTCTTGCAACAGACCGGCTTCCCGGAACGATTGGGCCAGATAGAAGACGTTGCGGGTGTTGTTCGGCTCTGTTTCCAGCGCGCGCCGCAGGATCTCGACGTCCTTCAGATAAGTCTTCGGATCCTGGCTACGCCCACCGTCAAGGCTCGATTTAAGCAAAAGCGGCAGAGTTTGCCACGTGGTCGGCGTGTCGCGCGTCAGATACTCGTGCAGCACGCCGGCCCAGTAAAAACCTGAGTCGGCACGCACGAACGCGTTTCTGACGAACTCACACGTTTCGTTGAAACGGACATGAAACTGGCAGGCATCGCCGAGCTGATCTGGCCATGCGAAATCCGACGGCACGTGCAGCGTCTCATCGGCGTCGAGGAACAGCAAGTAATCGAAGCGGCTGCCGTGCACGGGCGTGGTTTCAACAACGCCGCCGAACATCTTCACTTCAGTGCCAATCGTTCGGCGATATTGCTCTGCTGCCCTGAGCGCCTCGGTACGGTTGTGGCCGAAGCTTATCCACGGGCGTTCATAGAGAACACCGGGGATTCCCTTGCCGTCGAAGTACTTCTGGATGATGCGCTGCGTCCCATCGGTCGACCCCGTGTCGACGATCACCCAGCAGTCAATGATGTCGACAGCCGAACTCAGACAACGTTCGATAACGTGTGCTTCGTCCTTCACGATCATGTTCAGGCAAACACGAGGTTTGGTCATTTATTCTTCTTCCTGTTTGTCCGCGTGTTTCGTCTGATCGAGGTCGGCGAAACGCGGGCAGTCGCGCTCTATGTACACCGTCTCGCTGGTCTCCATGGCAACTCGTACAGGCGTGCCTTTTCACGTCATGCGGCTCGACTTTAATAGTTCGTTATCCGATCTATTTTACCATTACGAAAGGAAGCGCGGATAAACGCGTAAGGTTCGAAGCGGAACGTTAACTGACCGGAGCCCGCGTGTGAAAGGCGCCGGCGCGACCGTGCCAGTTACGGACGGCAGTTGTTCGTCGCGGGGCGTTTCGCGAACTGGTGGATCGCGTAGTCGGCACCCGTGGCCAGAATTTCTTCGACGTGATCGAGTTCTGGATCGAAGGCGCGACGATGATCGAAGTGCTGACCGATGAAATGCAGGCGCGATACCTGGCGTTCGCGACGCCCGCGAATTTCCGTGCGTTCGCGGCGCAGGCGTAAGCGCAGGCGGCGATGTAGTTTCGGGACTTCGGGCGTCGCGCTTACTGAACGGTCTTCGGCGGGTTCGCGCCGTTGTCCGGTGGCATCGGATGCATGCCGTTGTCGGGCATCGTCATGTTATCGCTGGACTTTTTCGCCATTTTGTCCAGCGGACTGTCGATCGGATCGCCGCGATAAGTCATTCCGGCCGTCGCCGCGCCGTGCGCATTGCCGCCGCCGGTGCCGCCCTGCCCGTTACCGCCTGCTTGCGCAAACGCGTTGTTGGCGACGAGTGCCGGGACGACGACGGCGAATATCAAAACGGCTTTGCGCGCTAACTTTTCCATGACTTCTCTCCGATAAGCCTGACAGATGCGAATTTCGCGACATCGGCTACCGGATGACACCGTTGAAATGGCGGCCTTGAATAGCTATACGCGCGTCGTCGGCGCGTGGATTCAGAGGCGGCGGGAATGCGAGTGAGAGAAGAACGCGCAGGACCGCGCGGTCAGTGCGACGACTCGGACGCCGCCTCCCCGCATCGCCCACCGTCGATCGAACCGCGAATATCCTGCTGAACCCTTTTGCCTGCGTCGCCGCACGAACTGTCGTCACGCGACGCGTTCGACGTCAACGCGGCGCTTTCTTCATGCATCGCCACGCTCTGCATCCCACCGGCGCGGGGTTGCGCGAACTCCTCTGCATCGACGGCGACGGCGGCGCACACGCCGGCAATGAGGATGACGCCTGGAAACGCTTTCGAACGTTGCATGATCGACCTCGGCATGAAAACACGTTAAGCGCGACACGACGGTGCGCCGTGATCGGGAACTCAGCGTAAACGCTATTGTGCAATGCACAATCGAAAATTCCGTCGCCAAATAAGGTCTGTCAAGCAGTGAAAAAAGGCAAAAAAAACGGCGCGCACTGAAACGTGCGCGCCGCTTTTACAGCCACCATGCCCGGACGAGCCGGGCAATCGACATCAGAAAATATTGCGGATACCGACCGCAACACCGGTCTGGTTGTTGCGGCCCGGGAAGTCCGCAGTCGCGGCGCCCGTGCCACGGATGAAGTCGACCGTGCCATACACTTCCGTGCGCTTCGACAGCGAGTACTCGGCGAGCAGGACGCCCGAGTAGCGCGTGCCGCGTCCGAGCGTGACGCCGTCAGCGTTCAGCGCGTTACGCGAGTGATCGTAGTAAGCGGCGGCGGTCAACAGCAGCGGCGGCGTGATCTGCCACGTCGAACCGACGTAGAAGCCATCGTCGATCCGGTTCGTGTTCGTCACCGGCGCAGCAAAGCCCGCTGCCGGCGAGCCGGTTGCAGCCATGAAGATATCGACCATGCCGGTGTTGTCCTGCGCGTGCAGCCAGCCGGCGAAAGCCTTGACCGTGCTGAACGAGTAGACGGCGCTCAAGTTGACGACGTTGAACTTGTTGTTGTTCGCGTCGCTGTTTTGCTGGAAGCCTGCGTCGAACGCCAGGCCGCCGAACGTGTACGACGCAGTCAGGCCGTACATGTTGCTCGCGCCCGTGCTGCCGGCGACGCCGCCGAAGCTGTACATCGCTTCCACGTTCAGGCCGCCGAACTGGCCGTTGTACTTGACCGAGTTGTTCGAACGCAGGCCGTAGCCGAGCGCGCCCGGCAACCAGCCGTCCTGATCGAAATTACCGACGGTCAGCGGATCGTAGACATTGCCCAGCATGTCGAACAGCGGCGTGTTCTGACGGCCAGCCGTCAACGTGCCGTACTGGTTGCTCGAAATCCCGACATAGGCCATCCGGTTGAACAGCGTGTTCGTGCTTGCCAGCGTGCCGTTATTCAGGTTGAAACCGTTTTCGAGCCGGAACACGGTGGACAGTCCGCCGCCCAGATCTTCGGAACCCTTCAGGCCCCAACGGCTGCCGGTGATCGGGCCGACGCCCATCGATACCTGGCTGTCGTTGTTTGCGTTGGCGTTGGTCAGGTAACGAACGCTCGTATCGACGATGCCGTACAGCGTGACCGAGTTTTGCGCGAAAGCGGATTGTGCCGCGAGGGCGATCAGTGCGCCGCCGATGGCGCTAATGGTTTTTTTCACTGAGGTGCTCCCCTTGTTTAATTGTCAGGCTTTACCGCTGGCCCTGATGTTGACCGCAGTTTAACGAGCGCTTTTTAGCCTGGGCGCAATGATATTTCCGTCAAATTAAGTCGAAGCCACTTTTCGAGATTTGTCGCCAACTTGCAACATCGCGGCGACGTTGAGTTGACGTTTGCGTCAACTGGCTATCCGCTGTGCGCGAATGTGCGTCCGGGGAGAGGAGAAGAAATGCCGCGCCGCGCGTCGATCTTTTATTTCTGGTGACGCGGGCGTTCGGGTTTTTCCGGGCTTGGCGTCCGGATTTAAGCTTCGGACAGAACTTGCTGGATCATCTGTTCGAACGCTTCGACGGGTTGTCCGCCGGTCACGAGATATTGCTGATTGAAGATGATCGACGGCACCGACTGGATGCCCATCGCCTGATATTCGCGCTCTTCGGCGCGAACTTCTTCGGCGTAGTCGCCGTTGCGCAGCACTTCTTCGGCCCGCGCCGCGTCGAGTCCGACCGATTGCGCCGCTTCGACGAGCACCGCGTGGTCGCTGGTGTCCCGGCCTTTACCGTGATATGCGTCGAGCAGCGCCAGTTTGAGCGGCACCTGCTTTCCTTCGATCCCGGCCCAGTGCATCAGGCGATGCGCGTCGAACGTGTTGTAGACGCGCGTTCGCGGGCCGAAAGTAAATCCGACCGCCGCGCCGCGCTCGCGGATAGTCTCTTGCGTTTCGGCAATCTGCGCCGGCGTGCGGCCATATTTCGCGCCGAGATAATCGACGATGGACTCGCCGCCCGGCCCCATGTCCGGATTCAACTCGAACGGATGCACGACGATATGCGCATCGACCTTGTCGCCCAAACGCGTGAGCGCGCGCTGGAGCGAGGAAAGTCCGATCGCGCACCACGGGCAGGCGATATCGGAAATGAAATCAATTTTCAGCGGTTGTGTCATTGCAGTCCTGTCCTGAGAAAGAGCGATGCCGGTCAGATTAGCCCGATTCGCCGGCGTTTGCAGGCCAGGCGGCCGGCTTTTCGTCAGCGAGCGGCACGCCGGGCGCAAACCAGCAGATTGCCACGCGCGCTTCAAACCGGCCACGTGATCGGCGCGCTCTCAGGTCAAAAAGTGTCCCAGAGAACATTAACTGTATATACTGTTTATACCGTTTAAACCTGGAAGAACA